>NZ_LGJH01000156.1 GCF_001298105.1 Novosphingobium sp. ST904
TGCCCGGCAACTCAACGAACGGCCAAGGAAAACGCTCGAATACCAAACACCCGCAGAGCGCTTTCAAGCCTGTGTTGCCGCCACCCGTTGAACCCACCCTGTAAACCCGACACTCTCGACCTTCTTTATTCGCATCCTTGCAGGGGATTCGCCCCATTACGCCGCAAGCCGTTTCACGGCTTCTCCACTTCGTTTCGACCTCACGGTGCGTCACAGGCGAACGCCCTGCTTCTGTCTGCTTATGAAGGCCGCGATGGTCGCGGTTCAGACAGGGAGAAAAATCATGTCACAATTCATCGCCCCCAACGAGCTGCACGGCATGAACGAACAGGAACTGCGCGCGCTGCGTGGCCGCATCATGGCCGATCTGCGCAGCATGGGTCAGTCGGTCTTTCTCAACCCGCATATCTACGCTTCACTGCAAAATATCGACGCTGCTATCCAGCGTCTGCAACAGCAGCCCAAGCCGCGTGGGCCAAAGCCGCCGGGGTGCTAAGGGCTGCGTTCGTCATCGCAGGCTTTGCCTGCTCGTATAAGATCGACGGCGAAAAGCTAACTCACGAGCTGCCAAACTGCGCCCAGTCGATGCGCAACCTGTTGCCCCGCAGTTTACCCTTCGGAAGAGCCTTGCGGTCAATAAGCTTGCCGCGCACTTCAAAATCGGCGTTGATCTTGACGATCAGCACTTGGCTGAAATTTCGGTCAAGGTTGATTTCGACCGTATCGCAATTCTTGAACGGGGTGATGGTCTTGACCTCGACAAAGTGATTGCCAAGCCGCCCGTCCGATCCCTTGGCGTAGTTGCGGTGCAGTTTGATCCCGTGGGTGATCGCCCCGTAGAGTTCGCCGATGTCGCCATAGACCTGCAAATGGCTACCGGTAAGTTGGTGGTATTCCTCCGCAACGCCGATCAAGGATTCAAAGATCGGCACCAATGACAGGTCGGCATTGGGATAGCGCGCACGCCATTCTTTGTATTGGATTTGCTGGTTAATCTCGTCCCAGCTTATCCATTCGCCGTCATCCCATATCGCGTTGTCCGGCCCCAATCCTTCGCCGGTCACGATAACGCTCCCGCAGGAATCCGCAGCTTGGCGTCCGCCCCCTCGGCAAAAGCGTTGGTTTCATCGAGCATGGTGCGTGCGCGCTCAAAATCACTCCAGTCAATCATGCCGGTGTAGCTTTGAGCAACGTCCAACATACGGATAAGCGGCGCGGTCTGGCCGTTCTTGGAGAAGGCTTTGAGTGCGCCCAGATAGTCGGTGCGATAGGCTGTCGGGATAATGATGCGTTCCTGTCCGCCCGCGACCAGTTCGGCGTTCATCATGATGCGGGCGGTGCGCCCATTGCCATCGGCGAAGGGATGCACCTCGCTGACCAGCATCATCATGAACACGGCACGCTGGAAGGGTTCTTCAAGCGCACGGTAAAATTCAAACCCGCGCTCAAGTGTTCCGTTGACCAGTTCCGGCGCGACGAAAACGGTGCTGCCCGCCTGATTGACCTTGGTTTTGTAGCTGCCGGGGTGTTTGTCCGGCCTTGCCTGCATCAGCGTAGCGTGGCGGCGGCGCAAGAGCGCGTCCAGTTCTTCGGCGTTAGCGGGAAGGATGCTCATGTCCTGCATGTCGGAGACGATGCGGAACGTGCCAAGCACGTCATGGGCATCTTCGGGGCGCTCGGCGGGGATTGCCCCTTCAAAGACGATCTCGCGGGCTTCGCCGACGCTGAACTCGGTGCCCTCGATGAAGTTGGAGAAATAGGCTTCAAAAAAGGCTAGATTGGCAATGGCCGTGCCGGTTTGCGCCGACGCTATGCGCGGCGCGGGAATGGCCTCGCGCAGCGCGCCAAACAGGTTCTCGAACAACACAATGCGGTCGGGGTCAAAGGGCTGACCTGCGGCGCGTGCTCTGCCCACGGCGCTTTCGGTCTTAGCCTCGCGGGTCCCCAGATATGCGCCGATCAGGTCGTTCAATTCGTCAAACTCGGTCTCAAGTCCGAGCGATGGCGCGATGGCGCGCGCATCGTCGCGCAGCTTATTGAGCGCACCTTCGCCCTGGGTGCGCAACAGCGCGTCAAGGCGTTGCTCTAATTCTTCGCGGGTTAGGGTGCGGGGAACACGCCCACCCCGCGCGCGCGAAGTGCGCATATTTTCAAGGTAGGCGCGCGGGGTTGAGGCCAGCAACGCGCCGCCTGCAAATGGCTTGTCGCTGTCGATGGCGGCTGCCCCCTTGCGCGGTCTAAGGGTCAATCCGGGGAGCGCGGTTTCGGAGCCTTTTTCCGAGATGAGAAAAACCGATCCGTCTGCGGCGGGCTTGTTCTCAAGCGCGGTGCGATCTGTAATCAGCGCATCGGGGTAGTAGCTGGTGATGAGGTGATACCAGTTCCGGCGGACAAGCCGTTCGGGATCTTCGGTGAGATTGCGGGTATAGAGGCGCGAGCCGATTTTGCGCAGCTCTCCGCGCCCCACGGCGGCATAGACGGCATCGGAGATGGCGGTATGCGAGACGAATACCTCGGGACAAGTGGCGGGGGAAAATTCGGACATTAAGCGCGCCTTTCGATACCAGTTTACCGAATTTTTCCAGTTTAAGAAAGATAAATTCCGAAAAAGTTGCCATTAAGTATCAGGTGGCCGGGCAGAAGCGGTGGGATAAGCTACCCTCCAATCGCGAAAATTCCGAATTTATATGAGATAATATGGTGAATTGACGAAAATATCAGACTTAAGGGGCATTCGCCGCACATGATGCGGCGAATAAGACCGCTATTCGCCGCATGGCTCGCTCGCCCCTCAGGGGGCGGCGCAGCAACTCGCAACCAAATTATCCGGCTTTCATGTTCCAATAGAGAAAGGAACAGCTCGGTCGGGGTGTCAGCGGATGGATCAATGGGTTCCCGCTACGGACTTCATAGCTGCGGATGTCGTCCGTTGGACAGAGGGCATCTATGATCGACGCAGGCGCGGCAAGGCGCTGCGTATCGGGGAGAGGCTTATTGCCGCCGAGGTCATCGAGCGCGGCAAGGATGGCTGGGTCAAACTCTTAGTGCGCGCCTGCACCATTACCAAAGACGAATATGCCGGACGGCCTATCATCCTGCTCAAGGCAGGTGAAAGCATCAAGCGCGGAGAGAAAACAATCCTGCGGGGAAAGCCGCAGCGCCTGTTGTGGAACGATGAAACCGCACGGACTGCGGTGGCCAATGGAAGCTCACGCGGCTCGCGGTATATCAGCAAAGAAGATGATAAGAGCTGACGCATGGACATCCTTCGGATGGTGCAGCTTGCAAGTGCTGCCCTCAAGATTGCCAGCGGCAACGGGCAGGAAGAAGGCGGCACGGGGGCCGTGTCGAACTCGACACAGCTTGATTCCCCAAACCGCCAGCCGGTTCACAATCGAGAAGCGCCAGCGGCGCATTGTGAATCCGGCAGAACGCAAGGCTTGAAGCATCGGCAACCGGACCCGGTTGCTGGCTCGATGCCCGCCTAGCGTTTGGGTCGCGACGGCTTATCCGTCTGCTTGGCCTTGATGGACTCAACAGCTTTCGCCTTAGCTTCCAGCTTGTCGATCTCCTCGTTCATTTCATTGTGCATGGCGTCCCATCCGCCAATGCCCATCAACACGCGGTCGGCGTGCTTGATGGTGTTCACATGCCCATAGTGCTGTTCGATCATTTTGACTGATGTGCCCATCTGCTGGGCGAGGATATAAACATCGACACCTGCGGACAGTCGCAGGGTGGCGTAGGTATGACGGAAACAATAGGTCGTGCGGGGAATGCCGCTCGGCCCCTCTCGAAGGTCGGTATATTTTAGCAGTTCTTCGACAGTATCACGGTAGAGCCATTTGGCGGGTTTGCCGTTGATGATCGTGAATACGTGATCGTCCTGTTTGGTCGCCTTGGACAACTCCCGCACGCGATCAAGATATTTTCCGACGCTGATTGGAGCGATCAGTTTGCGGGTTTTGCCTTTACCCTGAACATAGAGGACAAGAATTTCCTGCCCGTCCTTGTCCTTGGCAGTTGTGATGTCCCGCCAGCGCAGGTTCTTCGCCTCGGGCGGGCGCATCCCTGTGTTGCACATGATGAGAATGAAATTGTAGCAAATCTGGCGATACCAGACGCCCTGCGGCGTGGTCGCCTCCTTCATCCATTTGCGCCCCTTCGTGTGCAGCTTGCGGTATTCCTCAAGCGTGAACTCGTCGCGGCGGTTGGATTTCAGCTTTGGCATACCTTCAAAGCGGTGGTGCGCGGGCACATACCGCTTGCTGATAGCGAAATTCATAATCGCAGCGAAAATGGTCATCTCAATACGGATGGTTGAATCGCTGATGACGCCTTTGCGACGGCCTTCGCCGTTTTCCCGTCGCCACAGCGGATAGTCGGCCCAGCGCTCCTGCGTCACCAGATGAATCTGTGTGCTGCCGACATAAGCCTTGAGCGGGCCGTCGATCTTGCTTCTGATATTTCGTGAGCGGGCTTTGCTGACTTCGCCTGCGTTGGCGCGGCGCTGCTGGGCGTCGGCATATTCCTCCGCCACCTGTGAAAAGGGACGGTTGAATACCGGAACGTCGTGTTTCACCCGAAAACGGATATCGGCATATTCGTCCAGCGCCCGGTCGCGCGCTGCCTGCCTGTCTGCTGTGCGGAGCGAAATTGTCTTATATCTGTCCTCGTTCTGGATTCTGACGCGGCAATAGTAGTTGTCGTGCCCGACATCGCCGCGCCGGAAGATAATGAGGCCCGGCTTGACCTGCTCTTTATCGAGGATGAAACTCATTTCCCTGCTTCCTACTGTGCAGAAACTGTGCAGAATAGCAGGGTAAGTGATTGATTCCCCGTGCCTGTGCAGGTTCTGTGTAGGCTATTATAACAAAAAATAGTGAACAATTGTAGTGGTTTATTGTAATACCTTCACCCGCTCCATCTCCCATCGCCGGACCATCCCCTCCCGCTCCGATCAGGCGCGTCTTTCCGTGAGCGTGTGCTGGGCGACGAGAATTTGGGTCTGGTCGGAATCGACTGGATGATGCCTGCTGTGTAGAGCGAGAACGCCGCAGCCGATCATGATCCACAGCGCTGCATCCAGGACGAGGATCAGTTTAAGGTTCAATCTGCGAATGTGCGCGCGAGGTTTCATTCGAAATCCAGTGTCGTGCCGCCTCGCTTGCCTTTCGGGCCAATAGGCCGGCGGCGATGAATGCGGGCTGACGCGCAAGGCACGGCGACTGGCCGAGAGGGCAATGAAAAGGGCGGGATCTTGCGACCCCGCCCTTCATTTTTCCGCACGGATGTGCGGGCTATCAGTTCGCTCCGCCGAAGAGATCGGCCAACTGAACCTTCGCACCCATGAAGAAGTAGCGACCGACCGCGCTGATCGGCGTGTTCAGGGATCCGATCGCCGGCTTCTGGTTGAACAGGTTGTTCACGCCGCCATAGATCGTGAACTGCTTGCCCACATCGTAGGAGAAGCTCACGTCATGCGAGAAGCGCTCCTTGAGCTTCAGATATTCCGGGGCAACGATGTCCGGGTTGCTGGCCACGGTCTGGCGATCGTAGCGGTACATCTTGGACATGTAGTTGATCTGCCAGTCGAGGCTGAACGGACCCTTTGCCCAGGTCAGATCGGTGGTGATCTGGAACTTGGGAGCGATGTTGGCGGCGACATAGGCGTCGTTCACCTTGTCAGCGCCCGGGATCGGCACCGAGGTGAGGCGGTGCAGGTAGTTCCCGACGACGCGCGTGCCGAAAGTGCCAAGCTGGTCGGTGGGAATGGTGTAGTTCACCTGGAAGTCCAGCCCGGCAGTGCGGATATTCGCGACGTTCAGCGGTCCGACCAGGAAGCTGATGATGTTGCCGGGATCGGCGATCCCGTTGGTACCATTCTGGCGCGTGATCGCATCGCAGTATTGGTTGTCGAGCGTGGCCTGATCGACGCACAGTTCGGCAACGGTCTGCGGATCGACAGTGCGGATCGCGTTCTTGATGCGGATGTCATACCAGTCCGCCGTGATCGTCAGGCGCGGCACGAATGAGGGCTGCAGCACGATGCCGGCGGTCCAGGTCTTGGCGGTTTCTTCCCGAAGGTTGGGGTTGCCGCCCTGGAAGCCGGAGATGTTCGAGCTGCGGGTGTCGTCGTAATTCGAGGGATTCGCGACGCCAAGCGACGACAGCAGCGTCTGACAGTTGTCGACACGATACTGCGTCCCATTCTGCAGGAAGTCGGAGCCGCAGGGATCGTCGATGAATTCGAAGGTCTGGGACTGCTGGCTGAAGAGTTCGCTGATGTTCGGCGCGCGAACTGCGGTCGAGTAGGTGCCGCGAATAGTCACGTCACGGACAGGAGCCCATTCACCACCGACCTTCCAGGCATTGGTCGAGCCGATGCTGGAGTAATCCGAATAGCGGAATGCGCCGTTGACGCCGAGGCGCTTGGCAAACGGCATGTCGGCCAGGATCGGCACGTCGACTTCGGCAAAGGCTTCCCAGACGTCGAACGAACCCTTGGTGTTGCCCAGCGAGTTGGTGAACGTCAGGCCCTGCGCTGCCAGTTCGTCGGCAACGAAGCTGCTCTTTTCCTTGCGATATTCGCCGCCGATGGCGAAGCCGATGGCGCCGCCGGGAAGTTCGAAGAGACCCTTGGTATTGCCGGTGATCGCGCCGCTGACGACGTGCTGCGTCAGCTTGGTACGGTCGACGGTGTCGGCCATGATCCAATCCAGCGCCGCCCGGTTTCCGGCCGCATTTTCACCGAACAGGTTCAGCGGGAGGCAATCGCCGGGAGCGAACGTCGTCGGCGGAATTTCGCTGCGGGTGTAGTTGGAGGGCTGGTTGGGCGTCCAGGTGGGATCGACGTTCACCCGGCAGGTCACGCCGCCATTGCCATCGCTCACCGCATCGATCGCCGCATAGTAGCGATCGGTGATCATGTTGTTGGTATAGTGCGATTTGATCTTCGACTGACCATAGACGTAGGACAGGTCGTACGACAGGTTCGAACTGATATCGCCGCGCGCACCAATCACGCCGCGCAGGGTTTCGCGGGTGATGTCCTCGCCGCGACGGCCGAAGTCGAAGTTGTCGCGGTTGACGAGAACGCCGCCGTTCTCGGGGTCCATGAACGGACGCACCGCAGCCGGGATATAGGGGTTGTCCTCGGGGATGAGGAGGTAATAGTCGAACGTCGGCTGACCGACCGAGTAGGAACGCGTGCGGGCGTACTTGCCTTCGGCATAGAGCTTGAACGCGTCGCTGAAGTCGAAGTGGGCGACTGCGCTGACGATGTCGCGCTTGATCTCGGGCAGGAGATCGTTGCCGTAGTCGGAAACGAGCGTGCCCGAACCACCCTGCTGGAAGTAGAGCGGGACATAGGAGCCAGGATCGTAGGGCAGACCCTGCGAGCCGTAGAAGTCCGGAATGCCATCGAAGTCGACGTCGATACCACCTTCGCGCGAGGTGTCGTTGTAACGGACGTTGCGCAGCGGAATATAGTCGGGAATACCGTCGTTGTTGTTGCCGCCGGTTTCGGTGTCGTCGGGGTTCAGATAGAAGCCGACACGGTTTTCACCGTCGAGATATTTGCGCGAATGGACGCTGAGGCGGTCTTCCTCGCCGTGCTCCCAGGCAACGGCGAAATTGCCGCGGCCCCCTGCGAAGTTGTGACCGGCGGTGAGGGCGATGAGGCGCTGGCCGGCGTCGCCCTTTTCCGAAAGGCCGGTCTGGACGCGGGCGTTGAAGCCTTCGAAGTCCTTCTTCTGGATGAAGTTCACGACGCCCGAGACGCCGTCGGCACCGTAGATGGCCGAGGCGCCGCCGGTTAGGACTTCGACACGTTCGATCAGGTCGGTGGGGATCGTGTTGATGTCGACCGACTGCGTGCCGTCGACCGAGGCGACTTGGCGGCGACCATCGATAAGAACGAGCGTACGCTGGGTGCCGAGATTGCGAAGGTCCAGCAGGTTGAGGCCGGTGGCGCCGATACCCGCACGATCGCCGGCATTCTGGTAAGAGCCCTGCGAGCCCTGGAGCGCGGGAATCGTTTTCAGATAATCGGTGAGGTTGGTCGTGCCGGAGTCGGTGATGTCCTTCGATGTCACCACGGTCACGGGATTGGGGGCATCGAGCTCGGGGCGAGCGATGCGCGAGCCGGTGACGATGATGGCTTCACCGGGGCCTTCATCGGCGGCTTGCGAGGAGTCCTGCGCCATGGCGTGCTGCGGCAGGAGGAGGGCCAAGGCCGGAATGGCAGCCATGCCGAGGAGCTTGTCCTTGCGATTTTTCATTTTTGCGTTCCTTCGATTTCCCTGGGCGGCTCTGCCTGCCGCTCTACGAGGGCCCGCCGGACATTGCCCGGGCGAAGGTAGGTAATCGTGGCTATACGCCGAGGAACTGCAATCGAAATGTTGCTGAAGCAGAAATATACATGTTACGCGTTGTAACATTGCAACAATTTAATGGCCGATGTGGTAGATCCTGATCGACGGAAAATACCACACCGGCCGTCACGTTCAGGCCGGGTTCCAGCCCACAACCGACTTTACTTCGAGATATTCGGCGAAGCCGTGCTCGCCCCATTCGCGGCCGTTGCCGGAGCGCTTGTAGCCGCCGAAGGGTGCGTGGAAGTCGAAACCGCCGTTGACCCAGATCGCACCCGTGCGCATCCGGCGCGAGACGGCGCGGGCGGTGTCGAGGTCTTCGCCCGAGACATAGCCGCCCAGGCCGAAGCTGGAATCGTTGGCGATCGCCACCGCATGATCCACATCGTCGTAGCCGATGATGACGAGGACGGGGCCGAAGATTTCCTCCCGCGCGATCACCATGTCATTGGTGCCGACGAACACGGTGGGCTTGACGTAGTAGCCCTTGTCGAGCCCATCCGGCTTGCCGGGGCCGCCGGCGATGAGCTTGGCGCCTTCCTCGATGCCCTTCTCGATATAGCCCTGGATGATCTCGTACTGGCTCTTCGAGACGACCGGGCCCATCGCGAAATTGCCCTTGGGATCGCCCACGGTCACGCCGTTCGCAGCCTCGGTAGCGGCGGCGATGGCGTCATCCATGCGCGCGTTGGGCACCAAAAGACGCGAGCCGGCCGAGCAGGTCTGGCCGGAATTGCCCATCATGCCGCCGGTGGCGGCGGCGACATTGGCGGCGAGCGAGGCATCGTCGAGCACGATCCAGGCGCTCTTGCCGCCCAGTTCAAGGCCGACGCGCTTGACGGTATCGGCCGCGTCCTTCTGGATCTGTACGCCCACCGGCTCGGAGCCGGTGAAGGAGATCATGTCCACGTCCTCATGGGTGGAAAGTGCGGTGCCGATCTCGCTGCCCTTGCCCTGCACCATGTTGAAAACGCCGGCCGGGACGCCCGCGTCGTGCAGGATTTCGGCAAGGATCTGGGCGGAGTACGGCGCGAGTTGCGGCGGCTTGAGGATCATCGTGCAACCGGCGGCAAGTGCCGGGAAGATCTTCACGCAGGTCTGGTTCATCGGCCAGTTCCACGGCGTGATCATGCCGCAGACGCCGATCGGCTCCTTGCGGATCAGCGTGACGCCGCGCTGTTCCTCGAACTTGAACTCGTTCAGCACCTCGATCGCTGTGGAGAGGTGGCCCTTGCCCAGCAGCGTGTGGAAACCGCAGGCGAGCGACATCGGGGCGCCCATTTCTTCGCTGACGGCCTCGCCCAGCTCGGCTTCGCGCTTCAGGTATTCGGCCAGGATTGCTTCGAGCAGGTCGAGGCGTTCCTTCGCGCTGGTCTCACCGAACGTGGCGAAGGCGCGGCGCGCGGCGGCGACGGCCTTGTCGACATCGGCGGCGGTGCCGAGCGAGATCGTGCCGGAAACTTCCTCGGTCGCCGGGTTGACGACTTGTGCGGTGCGCGGCGCGATGGGATCGACCCACCGACCGTCGATATAGAACTGGGTGTAATTGCGCATCGTTCTCTCCCGTTCCCAAGCCAAAACCGCCCCGCTCTCGGGTTGAGAGGGGGCGGTTTCGCTCAGGTCTGCATGTGTTTTCCGGCGTTTCGGAATTACTGCGTGCCCTCAGCGTACCAGGTGCGGAATTCCGAATAGTTCGGCATTTCCTCCGAGTTCGCGGCCGGGTCGATCGGTACGTGGATCACGGTGCAACCGCCACGCTCGTAAGCGCGCTGGATGGCTGGGCCGATGTCCGCCGCCTTCTCGACATATTCGCCCGCCGCGCCGAAGCCTTCGGCGATCTTGTCGAAGCGGACCTTGTCGGACCAGTGCACGCCGGTTTCCTTGGTGCCCTTGCCGAAGGTGCGCTTGTAGACGCCCACTTCGAGGCCCCACTGGAAGTCGACGCCGACCACGATCACCAGCGGCAGGTTCTTGCGCACGGCGACTTCGAGTTCGCCGACGTGGAACAGGAACGAAGAGTCCGAGGTGAGCAGCATGCCCGGGCGGACCTTGCCGGTTTCGGCCTGGTCGGCGAGCATGGCGCCGGTGGCATAGGGCAGGCCGGTGCCGATGTGGCCGTAGTTCTGGTTCCAGATCACGTCATGCGGCTTGGCCTGCGAGTAGGTCCACTGGAAGATCACCGTGGCGCCGCCGTCGCGGATCAGGATGCCGTCCTTCGGGAACGCTTTGGTCGCTTCGGTGACGAACTGGCTGGTGTGCATCTTCGCGGTCGAGCCGTCGGGCTTCGTCGCGGCTTCTTCTGCCAGTTCGACAAGCTGATCGACATCGCGCTGGATATATTCGGCCAGCGACGGTGCAGCCTTGCGCGGAGTGTCCTTCAGCGCGCGGACGAGCTGCGGCACCACGGCGCGGACGTCGCCCACCAGCGGCACGTCGATCGGGCGGTTGACGCCGATCGCGGTCGGGTCCTGCTGGACATAGATCCACTTGCGATTGGCTTCGTTGTCCACCCAGTGGCGCCAGCGGCCGTAGTGGCTCGGTTCGCCCAGTTCGGTGGCGAGCGCCACGCAGCAGTCGCTTTCGACAACGGCGTCGATCGAGGCTTCCGAGAAGCCGTAGGGGAAAGTGCGATCCTCGATCCCGTCGATGAACGAGGTGCCGCCCGAGGTCTGGATCACCGGGCACTGCATCAGTTCGGCCAGTTCCTTGACCGAAGCGCCTGCCTTGGCGGTGTAGACGCCGTGGCCGACCAGAAGCACCGGGTTCTTGGCATTGCGGATGATCTCGGCCGCTTCGGCGATGCGGTCACCATCGGCGCCCTGCATGGTCAGGCGGTAGCGATGCGGTGGCAGCACTGGCGGCAGGTCGAGTTCTTCGAGAATGACGTGCGCGGGATATTCGATATAGGCCGGCCCCGGCGTGCCCGACATGGCGACGCGGATCGCCTCGCGGATGATTTCGTCGGTCTGGTCGGCATATTCGATGGAGCTGGAGAACTTCACCGAATCCTCGATCATCGGCTCCTGACGGACGAACTGGATACGGCCGCGACGCACGCGGCGCTCGGTGATGCGGGCGCGCTGGCCGCCCATGAAGATCACCGGATCGTTCTCTACCTTGGCGCACTGCACGGCCGGCATCATGTTCGCCATGCCCGGCCCGAGCGTGCCGATGCAGAGTGCCGGCTTGCCGGTGATGCGGGCAGCGGCGGCGGCCATGTGGCCGGCAGATGCTTCGTGGTGCGGCGAAACGACGGTCCAGCCGCGCGATTCCGCTTCCAGGAACAAGTGGACGAAGTTGGGATCGGGAATGCCGAACAGGGTCTTGATGCCCTCAGCCTCGAACAGGTCGAGAATGCGCTTGTAAACCGGGGTGCCCTTGCGCGCCGAAACGGGCGCTTCAGCCTGGGGTTGGTCGTCGTACATCGTCTTGCCTTCCTCTCGATCCGTTTTCTTCGCGCTATCTCGCGAGGGAAATCAGGTTGCCGGTCACTCTCCCAAGGCACGGCCTGAACAGGTGGTTAGCCCAAGCCTCGGGACGCTGTCAGTTGAAATCAACAGTACTGTTTACTTCGAATCGACTGCTATCGCCCCGGCGACGCTGGGCGCCTCCGGGGCCAGTTCCTTGAGCACCGCTTCGTTATCCTGCCCCAGCGCGGGCGCTGGGCCGCGCACCTTGCCGGGCGTCGCGGAAAACCACGTGGGCACGCCGGGAAAGCGCACCGGGCCTTGCGGCGTCTCGACCTCTTCGAAGAAGCCGATGGCGTTCAGGTGCGCGTTGTCGAAAAGCGCGTCGGTGGAGCGCAGCGGCGCGCAGGGGATGTGGAGCGCCTCCAGCGTCTCCAGCCATTCCTGCGTGGTGCGGGTAAGGAAAGTCTCGCCCAGCAGACCGTAGACGCGTCCGATCTGTTTCGCGCGTTTGGCCAGAGTCGAGAATTCCTCGCTCGCCCAGGGCGGGTTCACGGCCGCCATGAAAGCGTCCCAGTGCTTGTCGTTATAGACGAGCGCGGCGACGTGGCCGTCCCTGGTGCGATAGGGGCGGCGGTTGGGCTCGACCGCGCGGTGATAGTGCGCGGGCGTGGTGGGCGGCGAGAACATCGCGCCGTTGGCATGCTCCACAAGCATGAACGAGGTCATCGCCTCGAACATGGTGACTTCGACTTCCTGACCCTCTCCGGCGCCTCTGCCCCCGGTGCGCTCGCGGTGGAACAGTGCCATCATCGTCGCATAAAGCGCGTGAAGGCCCGCCACCTTGTCGGCCATGATCGTGGCGACATAGCCAGGTTCGCCGTTCATCAGACCCTGCACATGGGGAATGCCGCACTCGGCCTGGATGGTGTCGTCGTAAGCGGGCCGGTCGCCTTCAGGCCCGCGCCGCGAATAGCCGTAACAATTGGTGTAGATGATGTCCGGGCGGATCGCGCGTACCGCTTCGTAATCGAAGCCGAGCTTGGCGATCGCGCTGCCGCGCATCGAGTGGATGAATACGTCCGCCGTGGCGATCAGGCGGCGCAGAGTCTCGCGATCCGTTTCGGTCCGCAAGTCGAGCATCAGGCCGCGCTTGCCGCGATTCACGTTGACGTAGATGCCGCCCATGCCGGGCACCGGGCCTTCGGTAATCCAGCGGGTGTTGTCGCCGGCGGGCGGCTCGATCTTGATGACCTCCGCGCCCATGTCCGCCATGATCTGCGTGGCATAGGGCCCGAAGACGACGCTGGTGAGATCGACCACGCGGATGCCCGCCAAGGGGCCGAGAGGCGGTTCTTCGCCCTGTATTCCCGTCTCTCCCGCCATCGTGCTCTCCTTCTCTCCTCCCTCCCGTAGCGCACCGCCGGAGCGAAAACCATTCGTATTTGCGTTTGATGGACGCATATCGGCACGATGATGGTTGTCTGGTTCGAGCGGCGCTGATAGTCCGGAAGTCAAGAAGGAAGAGGAAAGCCGATGGATTTCGCACTCACCGAAGACCAGCAGAATATCCGCGAAGCAGTGCTCAGGCACTGTTCGCAGTTCTCTGACGAGTACTGGCTGGAAAAGGATCGCAGCGGCGAATTCCCTTACGAGTTCCACAAGTCGATGGCCGATGCCGGCTGGCTGGGTGTCGCCATGCCCGAAAGCGTGGGCGGCGCGGGGCTGGGCATTACCGAAGCGGCGGTGATGATGCAGGCGGTGGCGGAAAGCGGCGGCGGCATGACCGCCGCCTCGGCGATCCACGGCCCCGTCTTCGGCCTCGAACCGGTTATACTTTTCGGCACCGAGGAACAGCAGCAGCGCATGATTCCGCCGATCCTTTCGGGCGAGGAGAAGATGTGCTTCGCGGTTACCGAGCCGAACACCGGGCTCGACACCACCAGCCTCAAGACCCGCGCCGAGCGTGTGCCGGGCGGCTACCGCGTCACCGGTGAGAAGATCTGGATCACCAACGCCCACGTCGCCGACCGCATGCTGCTGATCGCGCGCACCACGCCGCTGGAAGAGGTCAAGAAGAAGACCGACGGCCTGACCCTGTTCTATTGCAAGCTTGACCGAGAGAAGATCGAGACGCGCC
The DNA here is from genome assembly GCF_001298105.1 of Novosphingobium sp. ST904. GTDB lineage: Bacteria > Pseudomonadota > Alphaproteobacteria > Sphingomonadales > Sphingomonadaceae > Novosphingobium. The sequence continues at coordinate 13,923 of NZ_LGJH01000156.1, forward strand.
TCATCCCCAAGATGGGCCGCCACGCGGTGGGCTCGAACATGATGTTCATCACCGATTTCTTCATTCCCGAGGAAGATCGCATCGGCGAGGAGGGGCAGGGCTTCCGCATCCTCCTCAAGGGCCTCAACCCTGAACGCGTGCTGCTGGGCGCCGAGGCCACCGGCCTTGGCCGTGTCGCTATCGACGCGCTTCGCGTTATGCCCGCGAGCGCGTGGTATTCGGGCGTCCCATCGGCCAGAATCAGGGGATTCAGCATCCACTGGCCAAGGCGTGGATGCAGGTGGAGGCGGCCAGCCTGATGGTGTTCAAGGCCGCGACCCTGTTCGACAAGGGGCTGGATTGCGGCGTCGAGGCGAACAGCGCCAAGTACCTCGCCGCCGAGGCCGGTTACGAGGCATGCCAGACCGCGATGATGAGCATGGGCGGCATGGGCTATGCGCAGGAATATCACGTCGAGCGCTACTTCCGCGAAGTCATGATCCCGCGCATCGCCCCGGTCAGCCCGCACCAGATCATGAACTTCATCGCCGAGAGGGTTTTGGAACTGCCCAAGAGTTATTGAGGCAAGCCCACTTGAGAACGCCCGTCATCCCAGCGAAAGCTGGGAGCGTAATCGGCAGCGCGGGGCATGGCCGCCCGCGATCCCGGCTTTCGCCGGGATGACGACTGGAGAGAACATGCCCGTAACCCACGAACCTATCGCCGCTCGCTCCTGGCTCTTCGCGCCGGGCGACAGCGAGAAGAAGATGACCAAGGCGATGGAGGGCGAGGCAGATATCGTCCTGATCGACCTGGAAGACGCTGTCGCGCCCGATGCCAAGGCCGCGCGCGGGTGATGGTGCATGACTTCATCGCCGCCAACCCCGGGCAGCGCGGCCGCCTCTGGGTGCGTGTGAACCCGCTGGACGGCACGCACACGCTGGCGGACCTCGTGGCGGTCATGCCTGCGCGTCCCGGCGGGATCATGCTGCCCAAGGTCTACGGGCGGCAGGATGTGGAGACGCTGGACCGCTATCTCGAAGCGCTGGAAGTGGCCAACGGCATCGAACAGGGATCGACCCCGGTAATCGTGCTGATCACCGAAACGGCCGAGGCGATGTTCCACACCGGCGACTACAAGGGCGCACCGCGCGTGGTGGCGCTGACCTGGGGCGCTGAAGACCTCGCCGATTCCATCGGGGCATCGTCCAACCGCAATGCGGACGGATCGTATTCCTTTACCTACGAACTGGCCCGTAGCCTGACCGTGCTGGGCGCGGCGACCGCGGGCGCACCGCGATCGAGACGATCAGCGCCGACTTCAAGGATCTGGAAGCGCTCAAGGCTCGCGCCGAGAAGGTCCGCCGCGACGGCTATCGCGGGATGATGGCGATCCACCCGGCACAGGTACCCGTGATCAACGAGGCATTCACCCCCACCGAGGCCGAGATCGCCGAGGCGCAGGAAATCGTCGATGTGTTCGCCGCCAATCCGGGTGTCGGCGCCATCGGCTGGAAGGGCGGAATGCTCGACCGCCCCTACCTCGCCCGTGCGCAGCGGCTTCTGCGGCAGGCAGGGAAGCTGTAGGATGACGCTTCGGCTTGCCGCATCCCAGCTCGACCTTTCGCGGTTCCTGAAACCGGGCGACCGTATCGTGTTCGGCCAGGCCTGCGGTGAGCCTACCACGCTGGTGCAGGCGCTGATCGAACAGGGGGAGGCCATCGGCGGCCTCCACGCCTTCATCGCCACCAGCTTCTCCGGCCTGTTCACCCCCGAAAGCGCGCGCGCCTTCCGCCTCTCCAGCATGGGCGCGATCGGCGCGCTGCGGAGCATGACCAAGGCAGGCCCCGATGGCAGGGGCGCCCTCGACGTCATCCCCGTCCACGTCAGCCAGGTCGCCTGCCTGATCGAGGCGGGAATCATGCCCTGCGACGTGGCGATGATCCAGGTCAGCCTCGCCGATGGGCAAGGCAATCACAGCTGCGGCCTGATCTCCGACTACGTGCGCGCGGCGGTGGACAAGGCGCGCCTCGTGATCGCCGAAGTCAACGAGCAGGTGCCTTACGTTCCGGGCGAGACGATCCCCGGCGCGTTGATCGACGTGGCCGTCCACGTCAGTCGTGCGCCCGTGGAAGTCGCCCCCGCGAAGATCGGCCCCACCGACGAAGCCATCGCCCGCCACTGCGCCGAATTCATCGGTGACGGCGCGGTGCTGCAGACGGGCGTGGGCGCGGTGCCGGACGCGATCCTGCGCCTGCTGCACGACCGCCGCGACCTTGGCGTTCATTCGGGCATGCTGGGAGATGGCCTTGTCGACCTTGCCGAAGCCGGCGTGCTGACCAATGCCCGCAAGGAGATCGACCGGGGCGTCTCGATCAACGGCGCACTGATCGGAACGCGGCGGCTCTATGACTGGGCTGCGCACAATCCGGCGATCCGCATGGCCCCCAGCAGCTATACCCACGGGGTGAAGCCGATCATCCAGCTTACCCGGCTGGTGACGATTAACTCCGCGCTGGAAGTGGACATCACCGGGCAGGTCAATGCCGAGCAATCGGGCGCGACCTATCTCGGTGGAACCGGCGGGCAGGTCGATTTCGTGCGCGCCGGATCGCGCGTGCCGGGCGGCGCCTCGCTGATCGTGCTGGCCTCCACCGCGAAGGGCGGCACGCTGAGCAAGATCGTCCCCGCCCTCTCTGGCCCCGTCACCACCGCACGGACCGAGGTTGACGTCATCGTCACCGAATACGGCGCGGCGCAGCTCAAGGGCCAGACCCTGGCCGAACGCGCGAAGCGGCTGGTCGCCATCGCCCATCCCGACTTCCGCGAAGACCTGTCGCGCACCGCCCACGAGATCGAGAAAAGGGGCTTCTAACATGACTCAAGCAGTCCTCTACGATGTCCATGATGACGGTATCGCGGTCATCACCATCAACCGCCCCGAACAGCGCAATTGCCTAAGCCGCGAAGTGCGCGAGGGGCTGCGAGAGGCGTGGGCGAGGTTCGAGGCCGATCCCTCCGCCCGCATCGCCGTGCTCACCGGCAGCGGCGACAAGGCTTTCTGCGCTGGCGGCGACCTGAAGGAGATGGTTGAAACCGGCATGGCGGTGCCGCCGCGCGATCTTTACGCGCTGCCTTACGACACCATCGAACTGACCAAGCCGACCATTGCCGCTGTCAATGGCCATGCCTTCGCGGGCGGCTGGATGATCGCGCAGGCCTGTGATCTGTGCGTCGCCGGCACGAACGCGAAGTTCGCGATTACCGAGGTGAAGGTCGGACGCGGCAGCCCCTGGGCCTCGCCGCTGATCCACATGATCCCCCAGCGGATCATGATGGAGATCATGCTGACCGGAAAGCCCATCACTGCCCAGCGCGCTTACGAGATCGGCCTCGTCAACCGCCTTGCCGAACCGGGCACGGTACTGGATGCCGCCATCGAACTGGCGCGGGAGGTGCTCGAAGGCGCGCCGCTGTCGGTAAAGGCTGCGCGCGAGACGGTCATGCTGGCGACCGAGATGGGCCGCTCCGCTGCCTTGCAAGCCGCCCGCGCAGCGCACGAGCAGACCTATAATTCCCGCGATGCGCAGGAAGGCCCGCGCGCCTTCGCGGAAAAGCGCAAGCCGGTCTGGCAGGGGCGCTGAATCAGGGTGCTGGGGCCGTGATGGCGCACATCCTTGCGGAGAATTCCCGCACCGGGGCGGCGCGAGCTTAGGTTATCGCCGAGGGTGCGACGATCATCGCGGTGTTGCGCAGCCAGATCGCCGGAACCCATCGATCATGCTAGCCGGCGGGAGGGCGCCTCCGGTAGCTCAGCGCCTCCGCCACATGAACACGTTGAACCTCAGTTGCACTGTCGAGGTCGGCGATGGTTCGCGCCACTCGCAGAATGCGCGTGTAGCCTCGCGCGGAAAGACGCATGGCCTCGGCGGCCTGCATCAGCAGCTTGCGGCCCGGTTCGTCCGGCGTGGCATGGGTTTCGAGAAACGCGCCGTCGAGTTCGGCATTGGTGCGGAGCCCGGTGCCTTCGAGCCGCGCGGTCTGGACGGCGCGGGCGCGGGCCACGCGCGCGGCCACTTCGGCGCTGCCTTCCTTCGGCGGAGGCAGGGCGAGATCCACCGCGCGCACCGGGTCGACTTCGACATGGAGGTCGATACGGTCCAGCAGCGGACCGGAGACCTTGCTCTGGTAGTCGGCGGCGCATTTGGGCACGCGTGAACAGGCCAGCGATGGATCGCTGAGGTAGCCGCAGCGGCAGGGGTTCATGGCGGCGATGAGCTGGACCCGGGCCGGGTAGGTTACGTGGGCGTTGGCACGCGCGACGGTAACCTCGCCGGTTTCGAGCGGCTGGCGAAGCGAATCCAGCACCGCGCGCTGAAATTCTGGTAGTTCGTCGAGGAACAGCACCCCCAGGTGTGCCATCGATACCTCGCCGGGCCGGACCTTGAGGCCGCCGCCGGTCAAGGCCGCCATCGATGCGGAGTGGTGCGGCGAGCGGAACGGGCGGGCACGGCTGATCCGCCCTTCTTCCAGCATACCGGCGACCGAGGCGATCATCGAGACTTCCAGTGCCTCGGGTGCTGTCAGTTCGGGGAGGATGCCGGGCAGACACGAGGCGAGCAGTGACTTGCCCGCGCCGGGAGGGCCGCTCATGAGCAGGTTGTGAGAGCCGGCAGCGGCGATTTCCAGTGCGCGGCGGGCGACCTCCTGCCCTTTTACCTGCCTGAGATCGGGGCCGCGCACGGGGGGCTCGGCACGCCCGGGTTCGGGCGGCGGCAGCACCTGCGTTCCCTTCAGGTGATTGAGCAGGCTGATGAGGTTCGGCGTGGCCACGACGTGCACTCCGCTTGCCCAGCTCGCCTCGCTGCCCTGCGCGGCGGGGCAGATCAGGCCGAGGTCCCGCTCGCTGGCGTGGAGCGCGGCGAGCAATACGCCGGGTGAGGGGATCACGCGGCCATCGAGTGCGAGTTCGCCGACCGCGACGAAGTCCGTCAGTTGCTCGCTGTCGACGATGCCCATGGCGGCCAGCAGGGCCAGCGCGATAGGCAGGTCGTAATGCGAGCCTTCCTTCGGCAAATCGGCGGGCGAAAGATTGATCGTTATGCGCTTGGGCGGCAATGCGAGGCCCATCGCGGTCAACGCGGCGCTTACGCGCTGGCGACTTTCGCCCACTGCCTTGTCCGGTAGTCCAACCAAGGCGAACCCGGGCATTCCCGGTGCTACCTGACATTGAACTTCGACCGCGCGAGCCTCAAGTCCGAGGTACGCGACGGTCGAAACGAGTGCGACCAATGGAAGGGGCCCTTAGCGTTATTCCTGTTCCCCCCATTCATGACCTTGCATGACTGTCCTGTCGACCATGGATCGGCCCGTAATTCATGACTTACAGCGTTTTAACCTAATTCCTCACGACTTGCGTAAGTACCTCGCCGTCATTCATTCCGGATGCGCTTGCTGGCCGTAATCCTTGCCCTGGCTTCCGTGATTCCCGCCACTCCCCTGCTGGCTCAGGAAGCGGCAACGATTTCCTACGAACAGGTTGAAACCGGAGCGGACGCATTCGTCACGGGTGGTGAGCGTCTGGTCCAGCCGGGCGGCAACGATGTGGAAATCGGCGAGTCCCAGTTCTGGCAGGTGGGCCGGCCCCGATTCCTGCCGGCATTGCGGCATATGGCCCGTTCCGTGTCATCGACGGCAGGCACGTCGCGCTTATAGATGCCACCGATTCTCGCAGCCCCCAACAGTTCGCCGCACTTCTGCGCGATTATCCGGCCATCTCCGAAATCGAGATGATCGAATGCCCCGGAACCGAGGACGATCTCGCCAACCTGAGGCTCGGAAGGATGATTCGGGAGCGGGGGATCGCCACGCATGTCCCGACGGGCGGGTCGGTCCGTTCGGGCGGAGTCGAGCTCTTCCTGGCCGGTGTACAGCGCTATGCCGATCCGGGCTCCGAGTTCGCGGTTCACTCGTGGATCGACGATTCTGGCCGGGAGGCGGGGGACTATGCCGCCGATGCGCCGGAAAACCGGCGCTACCTCGACTATTACCGGCAGATGGGCATGAGCATGGGCGAGGCTCAGGCGTTCTACGCGATGACCAATGCAGTGCCTTTCGAATCCGCCCACTGGTTCGGCGCCGAGGAGATGGGCCGCTGGATCAGGCTGGACCACGTCGAGAGCTGACGCCGCGCGCAGGCTTTCGGGCGATGCAACGATAATGGACCTGCTTCCCTTTGAGGAAGAGGCGAAGTTCACAGCATGATCGGGCCGATTTCGCGGGCGGGGAGGCGAGCGCGGTGGCCGGATCGATCTTATGAGTATTGTCGGCAGGGTTGTGCCGGGCACACGAAACCCGGTGTCCACGAACCGGCCGCAGGACACGCTGGCCGGTCTTCAGGTCGCCAGGGCGCTGGCAGCGCTTGCCGTGACGGTGCACCATGCACTGGAAATGTCCAACGGCGTGGCCGGCTCGTTCAGTCCGGACTGGCTGACGACCGGCGGCGCGGGCGGAGTCGACGTGTTCTTCGTCATCAGCGGCTTCATCATGGCTCATACGAGCTTCCAGACAGGCAAGGCGATACCTTCCCCGCTGGACTTCCTGCAAAGGCGCGCAACCCGCATCTATCCGCTTTACTGGCTGGTTTGCCTGGCGATGCTTTCGCTCATGGCCATGGGTTTCTTCCAGAAGCAATTCCTGACCGGCGGCGATATCGCCATGGCTCTGGCCCTGCTGCCCGGCGGGCGCCGATCATCGGCGTGGCCTGGACGCTTGTCTATGAAGTCTATTTCTACCTGGTCTTCGCCGCCTGCCTGTCCCTGCGTTCCCGCAGGTTGGCGTTGTTCGGAACGGGCGGCCTCATCGTGGTGTTCTGGGGCGTGGGGCATGCCCTGCCGATCGGTCCGCTGCGAGCGTTCCTAACGGACCCGATTCCCCTCGAGTTCCTGTTCGGCCTCGGGCTCGCCCGATTCCATGCGGCGATCCGGTGGCAGGGATGGGCCGCACCGGCAATCCTCGTCTGTGCGGGATTCGCGCTCATGCATTCCGCGCCGCTGTTCGTATCGCACGCGACGACGCACGGATTGCAGGGACTGCCGCGAGTCCTGGCCTGGGGCGGGGCGGGGCTGGCGATCGTCACCGGCTTTCTTGCCTTGCGGAATGTGAAAGGGGGGCTTGGTCAGGCTCTCCTGACGATGGGGAACGCATCTTATGCGCTCTACCTTACGCATACTTTCGTGCTGATGGGATATGGCCTGGCTCTCCGCCGTGAGGCGCTGGCGGCTATCCCGCAATATCTCCTCGTCCCGCCGGTGGTCCTGCTGGCATGCCTGTTCGGCGTGGCGAGTCATTTCGCCTTGGAGCGTCCGTTGTTGGAAACGGCCCGGCGGCTGCCCAGGTTCGGCACGCTGGGGAAAGCAGCCCGATGTTCCGAATCGGAAGTGGCTACCTAGTCGAACAGAGAGCCAAGCCAGCCTTTGCGCCGGGGCGGCTGAGTGCCGCTGACCTGAAGCAGGTGATTGGCGAGTACCGCGGCCTGGCTTCGCGTCATGAGGATTCGCGAATGTTCGGGGTCTTCGTGCGATTCCCAGCCGGATTTTTCGAAGGTCTGCAATTCCAGCAGGATGTTCGGGCCGAGGTTGCGTGACGACCATCCTACGAGTGCGCCGATTCGGTCTTCCTGTGCCATCGTTCTGCTCCTGCCTCTTTCGGCCTCTCCCGGGCCTTGATCCTAGCATGTCCCCCCGGCTTGTCGTGCTCGACGCGGGATTGGCGGGCATGGCCATCGGTAGTATCGTCCAAGTAGATCGCCGCAGACATCTTCCTGGCAGGGCCCGAAAGCGCCTTTGCCTTGACTCTCCTGGCACGCTCCAGTAACGGCGCCCTTCTGTTTTGTGGTCATCCATCACTGGGTGGCCTTTTGTTCAGGTCCTTCGGGACCGTAACTGGAATTTCGAGGACCGTCATGAAGCGCACTTTCCAGCCCAGCCGCCTTGTTCGCGCCCGCCGTCACGGCTTCCGCGCCCGCACGGCGACCGCCGGCGCCGCAAGGTGCTTCGTGCGCGCCGCGCTCGCGGCCGTTCGAAGCTTTCGGCCTAAGTCTTTCAGCCTCACGGCTGGATGCGGCACGCCCGTGTCGCCATCCGAGTTCCCGTACCTTTCGGGGATTCGGATGGCGGCACGGGCGCCGCCGTTTGCAAATCAGCGCTTTTTTCAGCGCGTAGTTTGTGATCGTCGATCGCCGACCCTATCTGTGACCGCGATGACCAGCGCCTACTCCACGATGACCAGGCGGGCCGACTTTGTTGCGGCCAATGCAGGCCTGCGAGTCGCTCGGCCGGGCTTCGTGCTTCTTGCCAAGCCGAATGGCGGGCAGGGTATGCGGGCGGGTATCACCGTCACCAAGAAGATCGGCAATGCCGTCGTGCGCAACCGCATGAAGCGGCGTTTCCGGGCGCTGCTTCGCGAGATGTTGCCCGAACATGGCCTTGCCGACACTGACCATGTACTGATCGGCCGCGACAACGGCGTGGAGCGCGATTTTTCGTTGCTTCGCGAGGAACTGCTTGCTGCATTGACGCGGGCCGAAGCCGGCAAGGGCGATCCGCCTCGCCGCAAGGGCGGACCTCGCAGGGGCAAGCGGTGAAGCGCACTCTGGCCTTCCTCTTTTCCCTGCCGGGACTCGTGCTGATTTTTATCGCACGCGCCTGGCAGCTCGGCCCTTCCCGCGTCATGCCGCCGACCTGCCGCTATGCGCCGTCATGCTCGCAGTATGCGATCGAGGCCGTGGGCAAGCATGGTGCGATTAAGGGTGGCTGGCTGGCGTTCAAGCGTCTATTGCGCTGCCAACCGTGGGGTGGGCACGGCTACGATCCCGTCCCCGACTGAATGAAATCGAGGCAGCCACAGGCGCTGCCGCCGACGCGAATACGACAGGAAAAGCCTTCGTGGATAAGCAGCGCAACATCATCCTGGCGGTCGTCCTGACCGCGCTCGTGCTCTTCGGCTGGCAGGCCGGGGTCGGGTATTTCTACCCGCAGGCGAACAAGCCCCAGCCGGTCGAGCAGGCCACTCCGACCGCGGGCAGCACCGGCAAGCCGACCCGCGAAGGCGGCCTCACCGATTCGGGCGAAGTCGCGCTGGAGCAGCAGGACCTCAAGACCGCGCTGACCGGCGGCAACCGCGTGCCGATCGCGGCGCCCGGCCTGTCGGGTTCGATCAATCTCAACGGCGGCGTTGTCGATGACCTGGTCATCAACCGTCACCGGGAAACGGTGAAGAAGGATTCGGGCCCCGTCCGCATCTATTCCCCCGCCGGCACTCCCGCGCAGCAGTTTGCGCGTTTCGGCTGGGTTGGGCAGGGCGTGAAGGCGCCGGGTCTCGACACTCCGATCGTGTGGACGGCGCCTGCCGGCGCACGGCTGACGCCGGCCACGCCCGTAACCCTGACCTGGGATAACGGTGCGGGCCAGCTCTTCACGCTGACGTACAGGATCGACGACAACTATCTCATCACCGTCGATCAGGCGGTGGCGAACAAAGGCCCGGCGCCTGTTACGCTTCAGGCCTTTGGCGTCGTCAACCGCACTGACCGTACGGCCAGCCTCGATACCTGGAACGTCCATTCCGGCCCGATCGGCGCGTTCGACGGCTCCGTGACGTTCGGCACCAATTACAAGGATGTCGTCAGCGCCGGCAATATCGACCAGGCGGGCAAGGCCGACTGGCTCGGCTTCACCGACGTCTACTGGATGTCGGCACTCGCCCCGGTCAACACCGCCGCAAAGGGCACTTTCCGCTCGCTCGGCAACCAGATTTTCCGCGCCGACCTCGTCTACGACCAGAAGATCGTCCAGCCCGGCCAGCGCCTGGCGGTGACGACCAAGCTCTTCGCGGGCGCCAAGGAGCACAATGTGCTCGACGCCTATGAAAAGGCGGGGATCCCCAACTTCGGCCTGTCGATCGACTGGGGCTGGTTCCGCTGGTTCGAGAAGCCGATCTTCTGGCTGCTCACCTCGCTGTTCAAGCTTGTCGGCAACTTTGGCGTCGCCATCATCCTGCTGACCGCCATCGTGCGCGGCATCATGTTCCCGGTCGCCCAGCGCGGCTTCGCCTCGATGGCCGCGATGCGCGCGATCCAGCCGAAGATGAAGGCGATCCAGGAGCGCTACAAGGACGACAAGCAGAAGCAGCAGCTTGAGATCATGGCGCTCTACAAGCAGGAGAAGGTGAACCCGCTCGCCGGCTGCCTGCCGATGTTCCTCCAGATCCCGGTGTTCTTCGCGCTCTACAAGACGCTGATCCTCGCGATCGAGATGCGCCACCAGCCCTTCGTGTTCTGGATCAAGGACCTTTCGGCGCCCGATCCGCTCCACATCCTCAACCTGTTCGGCCTGCTGCCGTTCGATCCGCCGAGCTACCTGGCGATCGGCGTGCTCGCCCTGCTGCTCGGCGTGACGATGTACCTGCAGTTCAAGCTGAACCCGGCCCAGATGGACCCGGCGCAGCAGCAGGTCTTCGCGCTCATGCCCTGGTTCATGATGTTCGTGATGGCGCCGTTCGCCTCGGGCCTGCTGGTCTACTGGATTACCTCGAACCTGCTGACCATCGCCCAGCAGAAGTTCCTTTACAGCCGCCATCCGCAGCTCAAGGCGATGGCCGAGAAGGAAGCGCAGGACAAGGCGCGCGCCTCAGAGCGCGGCAAGAGCAAGGCCTGAGACACATCATGAACGAAGAACAGGCAGAACTGATCGAACAGGCGCGCAAGCTCTTTTCAGGACCGGTGACGTTCCTGAAGAGCGCGCCTGCGCTCAAGTTCCTGCCAGACCCCGACGCTCCGGAGATCGCCTTCTGCGGTCGCTCGAACGTCGGCAAGTCGTCGCTGCTCAATGCGCTGACCGGCCGCAAGTCGATCGCGCGCACTTCGGTGACGCCGGGCCGCACGCAGGAACTCAACTTCTTCGAGGTGGGGGAGCCGATGCAGTTCCGCCTCGTCGACATGCCGGGTTACGGCTTCGCCAAGGCTCCGCCCGCCGTCGTCGAGACGTGGCGGCGCCTGGTGCGGGATTATCTGCGTGGCCGCGTCGTGCTGAAGCGCACGCTGCTGCTGGTCGATGCCCGTCACGGCGTGAAGACCGTGGATGCCGAGATGATGAAGATGCTGGACGAAGCCGCTGTCGGCTACCGCATCGTCCTGACCAAGTCGGACAAGATCAAGGCAAGCGAACTGGAAAAGGTCCACGCGGAAACCGTGGCCGAAGCGCGCAAGCATCCGGCGGCCTATCCGGAAGTGCACATCACGTCGTCGGAAAAGGGGCTTGGCATTGCCGAACTGCGCGGTGCGGTCTTCGGCGATTCGCTGACCTGATACTCCCGTCCTTCGACAGCTTTCCGGCGCGCCCCGCACCCGCGGTTGGCGCGCCGATTGCTTTTCCGGGATGCGAAACCTGTAACGCTGCGTTCGTAATTCGCGATTATCCTCGCCGCGAAGAACGTCTTGCCGGCAAAACTGCGAATGTGACGATTGCGTGACGGACGCAGTTCCCCTAGAGGCGCTCGGTCGCACCAATGAGAAGAAAGGAGTCTCGCCATGCGCCAGATCGCCGTTCTTCCCTATCGTACCGTCGGCCCTGCCGTGGATGCGCCTATCCAGATCCTGCTGATCACGTCGCGCAGCACCCGCCGCTGGGTAATTCCCAAGGGCGGGTTGATGAAGGGCCTGCTCCCTCACGCCGCTGCTGCAGCGGAGGCAGAGGAAGAGGCGGGCGTGCTCGGCGCGGCCTGTCCGGTTCCGCTGGGGTCGTATCGCTATCGCAAGCAACGCGCCTCGGGCGCGTCGGTCTGGGCGGACGTTGACGTCTTCCCGTTCTCGGTAACCGAAGAACTCGATACCTGGGACGAACAACATCAGCGCGAACGGCGCTGGTTCTCTCTGTCCGACGCCGCTAAGGCGGTCGACGAAGAGGATCTTCGCGCGCTGATCCGTTCGTTCGGCGCGCGCGAGTTCCGCGCCGCCGCCAGTCCCGCGCGCCTGCTCGGCGCGGTGGCCGACAGGATGGCCGAAAAGACAGGGGTCAATACGATGTTTGCCTGGTTCCAGAAGCTGCTTCCGCAGCAGGGCAATTTCTTCGAGCTGTTCGAGCAGCAGGCTGCCACGCTGGTTGCCGGCGCGGATGCGCTGGCGCGACTCGCGCAGGGCGGTCCGGGTCGCGGACAGCACATTCGCGAGATCGAGGAACGCGAGCATGACGCGGACAATATCACCCGCGAAGTGCTCCAGACGGTGCGCCGCACCTTCCTGACGCCGTTCGATCGTTCGTCGATCACCAGCCTCATCACGACGATGGACGATGCCATCGACGAGATGCAGCAGGTGGCGACTGCCGTGAACCTTTACGAAGTGGCCGAGTTCGAGCCGGAAATGATCGACATGGCGGCGATCATCGTCGACGCCGCGCGCCTCACGGCCGAGATCATGCCGCTGCTGCGCAAGATCGCCGACAATGGCCATCGCCTGCATGAACTGACCGAGCGCCTCGTGCGCATGGAAGGCCATGCCGACGAGATCCATGCCGCCGGCCTCAAGCGCGTGTTCAAGGCGGATAGCGGAAAAGACGCTCTGCACTTCATCGTGCGTCAGGAAATGTTCAAGCGCCTCGAACGCGTGGTCGACCGTTTCGAGGACGTCGCGAACGAGATCGACGGTCTCGTGATCGATCACGCCTGACCGGCGGATACTCGACATGGAGCATACCCTCGCCCTGCCGCTGCTGTTCGGCCTCGTCGCACTGGCGCTCGCCTTCGACTTCCTGAACGGGCTGCATGACGCTGCCAACGCCATTGCGACCGTGGTGGCCACGCGCCTGCTTTCACCGGTCGTGGCCGTGCTGTTCGCTGCATTCGGCAATTTCGCCGCCTACTGGATCATGGGCCTCCACGTCGCCGAGACGGTGGGCAAGGGCATCATCGACAAGGACGCGGTGACGCCTGCCGTGGTGTTCGGCGCGCTCGTGGGCGCGATGTTCTGGAACGTGCTGACCTGGATCAAGGGCATCCCCTCGTCCTCCAGCCATGCGCTGATCGGCGGCCTGCTGGGCGCCGGCATCGCGGCGGCCGGGCCGGGTGTCGTCGAATCGGAAGGCACCGTGAAGACGGTCATCGCCATCGTCGCCTCGCCGGTGCTGGGCTTCATCCTGGCGATGGGCATGATGCTGCTGACCTCGTGGCTGTTCAAGGGCTCCACCCCGCGTGCGTCCAACGGCGTCTTCAAGACGCTGCATCTGTTCTCCTCGGCGGCCTACTCGATCAGCCACGGCGGCAACGACGCGCAGAAGACCATGGGCATCATCGCGGTGCTGCTCTATTCCACCGGGCACCTCGAAGGTGGCTTCCATGTGCCCGAATGGGTCGTGCTCGCCTGCTACACGGCGATCTCGATCGGCACGCTCTCGGGCGGGTGGAAGATCATCAAGACGATGGGCTCGAAGCTCACCAAGCTCAACCACCACTCGGGCTTCTGCGCTTCCACGGCCGGCTCGATCGTGGTGTTCGGGGCCAGCGCCATGGGCATTCCTGTCTCGACCACGCACGCCATTACCGGCGCTGTCGTGGGCACCGGCGCCGCCCGCCGCGCCAGCGCGGTGCGCTGGTCGGTGGCGAGCCGCGTCATCGTCGCCTGGTTCGTGACCATCCCGGCGAGCGCGGTCGTGGGCGCGCTGTTCTTCTATCTCACGCGCCTTTTCTAAAGGCACGCAGCGGATCGGTGAATGCCTGACCTTGGCAGTCATGGCGGAGCAGGGGGGGCGTTTCTCTCCTGCTTTCCTCCTTCCCCTCCTGCGACACGTTGCGACGGCGTTCATCCTCGACTTTGCCAGGCTGAACCGATAGTTCCCTTGGTCAGCCTACGGGGAACTGCGCAGTGAAGCTTATTATCGGCAACAAGAACTATTCGAGCTGGTCGCTCCGCGGCTGGCTGGCCTGCAAGCAGTCGGGCCTTGCCTTCGAAGAGATCACGGTCCCGCTGTTCGGCGACGACTGGGAAGCCAAGCGCAGTTCCGACGATCTCGCACCGAGCCACGGCAAGGTGCCGATTCTCTGGGACGGCGAAGCGGTGGTGTGGGACAGTCTCGCCATCATTGATTATCTGGCGGACAAGGTGGGCCGTGACCGTTTCTGGCCGAAGCACGATGCCGCGCGCGCGATGGCCCGTTCGATGGTGGCCGAGATGCACTCCAGCTACATGGCGCTGCGCCGCGCCTGTCCGATGAACATCCGCACCCGTGTTCAGGGCGTGTCGCTGGGTGAGGATGTCCGCGCGGATGTCGTGCGCATCCTCACGCTCTGGGCGGAAGCGCGTGCCCGTTTCGGCAAGGGCGGGCCGTTCCTGTTCGGCACCTTCAGCGCGGCAGACGTGATCTACGCGCCGGTGGTCAGCCGCTTCCTCACTTACGGCGTCGGCGTTCCCGGCTTCGCGCAGGCCTATATGCAGGCCATGTGGGAGCACGAGTGGATGCAGCAGTGGATCAACGCCGCCGAGGCCGAGGACTGGGTCATCGAGCAATACGAGACCCCGGTCCAGTAGCACGCTATCGCAGGCGTCTGGCGGGGTAGGGAGTGCCGTCCTTGTGGAGGTAGCCCTGCTCGTTCCACATCATGTCGATGTCGGGATAGGAACCGCCCGCGTCCCGGCCTGCGCTGACCGCGATGAACACGCAGTCGGCATCGCTTTCGTTGCGCAGGTGATGGCCTAGCCGCACGCCCCTGGCCCAGGCGCATATGTCGCCGGGGCGCAGCACGGTGCGGCTGTCATCCTCGACCAGCACTGCCTCACCCGAGAGCATCACCAGCAATTCGTCCTCGCCCTCGTGCCAGTGGCGCTGGCTGGACCATGCTCCGGGCTTCAGCACGACATGGGTGGCGCCCATTTCGGTCAACCCGCCCACGGGTGCGAGGCGGCGCCACCAGCGACCCTCGACCGCCGTATCGAAAGGCGCCGGGTAGCCGGTGCCGTTCGAGGGTGGGATGGCTTCGATATCCAGTCTGGGCATGGTCGCTCTCCCGCGAAACGCTGTGCTTCGGCTATGGTCTTGGGCGCGCTCCTGTGCAATGGCCCGGGCCATGACCGAACCCGTACTCGCGCTCGCCGAAGCCCTGCTTGCCTGCCCCAGCGTCACGCCCGCAACCGGCGCGGTGTTCGATTGCCTGGAAAGCCAACTCGCCCCGCTCGGCTTCGCGGTCCATCGCTTCCTCGCGGGTAAGGCACCAGACGGCCCGGTCGAGAACCTTTTCGCGATCCGCAAGGGCCCCGTGGGTTCGCGCCACTTCGCCTTCGCCGGCCACCTCGACGTTGTGCCTCCGGGCGAGGGCTGGAGCAGCGCTCCCTTCGCGCCGGAAGTGCGCGGCGAGCTGCTTTACGGCCGCGGTGCGGTGGACATGAAGGGCTCCATCGCCTGCATGGTTGCCGCCGCCGCGCAGATCCCGGCGGAAGCGGGTACGATCAGCTTCGTCATCACCGGCGACGAGGAAGGCCCGGCGCGCTTCGGTACGCTCGCCCTGATCGATCACATGCGCGAAGTGGGCGAAATCCCTGACCTCTGCCTCGTCGGAGAGCCTACTTCGGTGCACCGCCTGGGCGACATGATGAAGATCGGCCGTCGCGGCTCGGTCAACATCTGGCTTGAGGTGGAAGGCGTGCAGGGCCACGTCGCCTATCCGCATCTGGCCAACAATCCGATCACCGGGCTGGTGGCGATGCTGTCCGAACTCGACGCCATCGTGCTGGACGAAGGGACCGACTGGTTCCAGGCCAGCAATCTTGAAGTGACCGACCTCACTGTCGGCAATCCGGCCACCAATGTGATTCCGGCCCGGGCCTCGGCGCGCATCTCGATCCGCTTCAACGACCTGCACACCGGCGAAAGCCTGTCGCGCCGCGTCACCGAGATTGCCGAGCGCCACGGCGGGACCGCGCGCCCGGTGATTTCGGGCGAGGCGTTCCTTACCGAGCCCGGCGCGTTCTCCGCCATGCTGGCGGAAGCGATCCGCGCCGAGACCGGGGTGGAGCCGGAGCTTTCCACCAGCGGCGGAACTTCGGACGCCCGCTTCCTCAAGGACCTTTCGCCGGTGATCGAGTTCGGCCTGTCGAACGCGACGATGCACAAGCGCGATGAAGCGGTGGCGATCCCCGATCTCGACATGCTCGTGCGCATCTATCGCCGCGTGACCGAGGCGGCGCTCGCGAGGCCCTGAACCTGACGGAAACTGTCCGGCCCGGCGTTGACCCGCCGGGTCACGCTGTTAGTGTCGCCAGCAATTTTGTTGCGAGGTGGGAATGGGCAGGCGCCTGACGCTTTATATCATTATCGGCATGGTGCTGGGCATCGCCGTGGGCTGGGTACTGCACGCGAGCCTGCCGGCGGACGATCCGCGGCTTGCGGAATGGGCCGACTATTTCAAGCTGCTGCCCGACGTCTTCCTGAAGCTCATCAAGATGATCATCGCGCCGCTGGTCTTCGCGACGATCGTCACGGGCATTTCCGGCATGGGCGACAGCGCGGCGCTCGGCCGCATCGGCGGCAAGGCGCTGGGCTGGTTCATAACCGCCAGCCTGATCTCGCTCGGTCTCGGTCTGGTGCTGGTGAACCTGTTCAAGCCGGGTGTCGGCGCGGGCCTCACCACGGCGTCCGATCTCGGCAAGCTGGAAATGGGCGAATTGACGCTCCGCCATTTCATCCTCGAAATCTTCCCCAGCAGCGCCGTCGATGCGATGGCGGAAAACAACATTCTGCAAATCCTCGTCTTCTCGCTCTTCGTCGGGGTCGGGCTCACCGCGATCGGCGAACGCGGCGCGATCATCGTCAAGGTGAGCGAGGCACTGTCCGAACTGATGCTGCAGGTTACCGACTATGTGATGCGCTTTGCGCCTTTCGCGGTGTTCGGCGCGCTTGCCAGCGTGATTGCGGTGCGCGGGCTTGGCATCATCGTTACTTACGGCGTGCTGGTCAGCGAATTCTACTTCGCGATGCTTCTGCTCTGGCTGCTGCTGTTCATCGTGGGCGGGATCTTCCTGCGCGGGCGGATCGTCACCCTGTTCCGCTACATCCGCGAGCCGCTGCTGCTCTCGTTCTCAACCGCATCGTCCGAAGCCAGCCTGCCGAAGCTGTTCGAGCAGCTCGACCGTTTCGGCGTGCCGCGCCGCATCTCGGGCTTCATCCTGCCGCTGGGCTACAGCTTCAATCTCGACGGCTCGATGATCTACATGAGCTTCGCGTCGATCTTCATCGCGCAGGCCTATGGCATCCACGTTCCCATCGGCACGCAGATCCTGATGCTGCTGACGCTGATGGTCAGTTCGAAGGGCATCGCCGGCGTGCCGCGCGCCAGCCTCGTGGTGATCGCGGCAACGCTGACGCAGTTCGGCCTGCCGGTGGAAGGCATCGCGCTGCTGCTGGGCATCGACACCTTCCTCGACATGGGCCGCTCGGCGACGAACGTCGTGGGCAATGCGGTGGCGACGGCTGTCATCACCCGCAGCGAGGGCATGCTCCAGCCTCTGGTCGATCCGGACGAGGAAATGCCTCACGCACCGACCCGGACTTCTTCGGACGGCCGCCGAGGGCTGAACGTCGATCCGGATCAGTACGAGGCCTGAAGCGATAGCGCAGGGGAGCAACGCTTCCTTGCGCCCCAATAATGCCAGGCCGCGCGGCAAGGAGCGCACGCCGTAACTGCGCGCGCTTCCATTCGAAGCGGCCGGGAATCTCCCGCTTATTGCTCCAGCTTTACGGGCGTGAACGGCGCCAGTCCGCAGCCGCCGCCGCGCTGGAAACCGTTCCCCACGCGGTTGAGCGGATAGATGATATCGTTCCGGCAGAGCTGCGAGAGCGAGGTCGCGTATGTAAAGCTGTCGGCGGATTTCAGCCCAGAGCAGCGGTTCGGCAGCGTTACCCGCCAAACCCGGTTTCCAGCGCCGCCGATGAAATCGATCGTCCAGTCGTCGCGGATGCGCGTGTTCGAGAACTGCGCCAGCGGCAGGCAGTCCTGCGCAGCGCCGATTGCCTGCGCGGCGGGGCTTGCAGGTGGCGGCGGCTTTGCCTCCTGCTGGGAGCAGGCGCTGGCGAGAAGCACGGCAGGGGCGAAGGGCACGAAGGCGATGTGACGGCGGAGCATGGACATCCTCCCGATCAGGCAGCCTTGCGAGCGGCTCCCTTCTCCAGAACCTTGTCCTTGTAGTCGCACAAGTCAATCACCGGGCAACGCCAGCACTCGGGCGTGCGCGCCTTGCAGATGTAGCGGCCGTGCAGGATCATCCAGTGGTGCGATCCCACCCGGAAAGGCTGCGGCACGCGCTTTTCGAGCTGCTTTTCGACTGCCAGCGGGGTCTTGCCCTTGGCAATCCCCGTACGGTTGCCGACGCGGAAGATATGCGTGTCGACCGCAAAGGTCTCGGCCCCGAAGGCGCAGTTCATGACCACGTTGGCGGTCTTGCGGCCTACGCCGGGCAGTTCGACCAGCGCATCGCGGTCTTCCGGCACTTCGCCGTCATAGCGATCGACGAGGATTTCGGAGAGCGCGATGACGTTTTTGGCCTTGGAATTGAACAGCCCGATCGTCTTGATATGCTGTTTCAGACCTTCCTCGCCCAACTCGACCATCTGCGCCGGGGTCTTCACCTCGCGGAACAGTGCGCGCGTCGCCTTGTTGACGCCGACGTCAGTCGACTGCGCTGAAAGCACCACGGCGACGAGAAGCTGGTAGTTGTTGCCGAATTCCAGCTCCGTCTCGGGCGAGGGATTGAGCTCGGCGAGACGGCGGAAGAATTCGAAAATCTCGGCCTTGTTCAAAGGTCCAGCACCTCGGGCATGGTATAGCGGCCTGCTTTCCTGCCGAGCAGCCACTGTGCCGCCTTGACCGCTCCACGCGCGAAGATCGTGCGGTTTTCGGCGAGGTGCGAGAACGATAGGCGCTCGCTGTCGGCCAGGAAATGTACGGTGTGGTCGCCCGCAACGGTGCCGCCGCGCAGCGCCGCGAAGCCGATGGTCCCGCTCTCGCGCTTGCCGGTTATGCCGTCGCGGCCACGCACGGCCGCCTCGGGCAGGCTGACTTCGCGGCCCTTGGCTGCCGCCTCGCCAAGCAGCAGTGCGGTGCCGGAGGGGGCGTCGACCTTCATGCGGTGGTGAGTCTCGACGATCTCGATATCCCAGTCCTCGCCAAGGCGGCTCGCGGCTTCGCGCACGAGATGAGCGAGCAGGGTGACGCCGAGCGAGGTATTGCCGGTCTGGAGCACGGGGATCGTTTCGGCGGCGGTGTCGACCAGCCAGTGATGGCGTTCCTCAAGACCGGTGGTGCCGATGACGATCGGCTTGCCGGCAGCCATGGCGGCATCGAGGTTGCCCTCAAGCGCGCCGGGGCTGGAAAAATCGATCAGCACGTCGGATTTGGCGGCCAGCGCTGCCACGTCGCCATCGCGGTCGATCCCGCCCGCAACTTCCTCGCCTGCAGCGGCGATAGCCTCCGCGATTGCGCGTCCCATGCGTCCTTCGCTGCCGATAATTCCGATTCGTGCCACTTGCCGTCTCCGTTGAAGGCTGGTCTCATGGCCGGGATGAAGGACATCCGCAACATCGTCATCCTTACCGGAGCAGGCGTTTCGGCCGAAAGCGGCATCGATACCTTTCGTGACGGAGGAGGGCTGTGGGAGCAGCACAGGGTGGAGGATGTGGCGACGCCCGAGGCATTCGCGCGTGATCCCGATCTTGTCCTGCGCTTCTACGACATGCGTCGCGAAGCGATCCAGACCAAGGCGCCCAATGCCGCTCACCTCGCTTTGGCGAAGCTGGACCGGGAGTGGGAGGGCGAACTGCTGATCGTCACGCAGAATGTCGACGATCTTCACGAGCGGGCGGGCGCCCGGCGGGTGCTGCACATGCATGGCGAGCATCTCAACGCATGGTGCACGGCCTGCGACCTGCGTTCGCCCTGGAGGGGCCCGCTGATCGATCGCCCGCAGTGCCCGGAATGCGGCGAGGCGGCGCTCCGGCCCGACATCGTCTGGTTCGGCGAGATGCCCTACCGCATGGAGGAGATATTCGAAGCGCTGGAGCGGGCGGACCTGTTCGTCTCGATCGGCACTTCCGGCGCGGTCTATCCGGCCGCCGGTTTCGTGCGCAACGCCCGCGAATTCGGCGCGGCGACCCTCGAACTGAACCTGGAGCCCTCGCAAGGGACGCTCTGGTTCGACGAGGCGCGCCATGGCCCCGCAACCGAGCTGGTAGCGGCATGGGTCGATGAGATGCTTGCGGCATGAGCCTTCATCGCGGCAGCTGTCACTGCGGCGCGGTCACTGTGGAGCTCACGGGCGATCCGCATGACGTTTGCGACTGCAACTGCTCGGTCTGCCGACGGCTGGGAGCCCTGTGGTCCTATCACAGCCTTTCGAAAGTGCGGATCGAAGGGGCGCTCACCGGCTATCGGAGGGGGGAGGAAGTGTTGACCTTCTGGCACTGCCCGCAATGCGGCTGCACCACGCACTGGAGCCCGATCGACCTTGCGAAGGACCGCATGGGCGTGAACATGCGGCTGTTTGCCCCCGAACTGCTCGCGCGGTTATCGGTCTATCATCACGACGGCGCGAGTGCCTGAACACCGCAGGCGCGCAGCCGGGATCCTTGGCGATCCTGAGCGCGCGCATCGACGGGGCCATGCCGTCGATCAGGTGGAGCGTGCCGAACTGCGGATCGCCCAGCGCGGCCTTGCCGGTGAGCAGCACGCGCATGGCATGCATCGCCGCGAAAGTGCCGACCATGCCGACCATTGCTCCCAGCACCCCGTCCGCTGCGCAAGTGTCGCAGTCCTGGGCGTCGAAGGCGTCACCCACGAAGCACCGATAGCAGGCCTGGTCGGTCCGGTGTCCGGCGAAATTGGCGACTTGTCCCTGGAAGCGGCCGACCGCCGCGCTCGTCAGCGGAATGCCCAGTTCGACACAGGTATCCGACACCAGCAGCCGAGTCGCGAAGTTGTCACACCCGTCCAGTACCACGCTCGCGCCGGCGAGAATCCCTGCAGCGTTGTCACCCCCGAGACGCGTAACGCACGGCAGGATCTCAAGGCCAAGATCAAAGCGCCGCACCCATTCGGCCGCCGCTTCCGCCTTGGGCTTGCCGATATCCGATGGCGAATAAACCGTCTGGCGTTGCAGATTGCTGACGTCCACCGTGTCGTCGTCGATCAGCGTCAGCCGTCCTATGCCGGCTGCGGCGAGATACTGAAGGGCAGGACTGCCGATCCCGCCGCAGCGACAAGCACCACATGAGCTTCGGCCAGTGCAACCTGGCCTGCACCGCCGACTTCGGGCAGCACGATATGGCGCGCGAAGCGCTGCAGTCGTTCGGGAGAAAGGATCATGGGGCGCCTGTATCTTCGGAAGTGGGGGCCTCGCGTTCGGGAATGCGTTCCTTGCGGAAGCCGTGCATTCCGAACCACCACTGCGTGGCGATGACCGCGCCCTTGGCAGGCTGGAGCATGCCGATCATCATTGTCACCGCAAGCGGGATCAGGATCGCGAACATCGCGGCCGGGCCCAGGTGAAAGTCCTTGGACAAGGCGATGATAAGCGGGGCCATCAGGTGCCCGGTCACGATCATCGCGATATATGCCGGAAAGTCGTCCGAGCGCTGGGGCGTGAGGTCCAGCGTGCACAGGGCGCAGCGATCTAGCGGTTTCAACCACTTGCGGAACAGCCGGCCCTCGCCGCAGCGCGGACAGCGGCAGCGAATGCCGCGTAGCGCGGCTTGCGAATAGCTGGCGGGGAGGGTGGGAGTCATGCCCGGGGCCTACAGCATCGAAGGCGCGCGGGGCAAGGGAGCGGAATACCGGCCGGGCGAACAGCGTTCGCTGCCGCCGGGCGTCATTCGTTTCGCGAAATCCGCACATTGTTGCGCCCGCCGTTCCTGGCGGCCATGAGCGCATTGCCCGCGATCCGGGTGGCGTCTTCGAGCTGCGCAAAGCTGCGGACCGGGGCGAGGCCGCAGGAGAGCGTGACCGGCCATTCGTCCCCCCGAAGCGTGGGGTCGAGCGCGATGCTGGCCTGAAGGCGTTCCATCACCAATCGAGCCTCGTCCAGCATGGTATCGGGAAAGAGAATGGCGAATTCGCCGCCGGTCCTGCGGCTGGGCAGATCGGATCGGCGGACGCCGTGCTCCAGCCGTCGCGCGACTTCGCGCAGCAGCGAATCGCCGGTGGCGCGGCCGAACCGGTCGTTGATGGTCGCAAAACGGTCGATATCGATCAGCGCGAGCACGGCGTTGCCACCGTCGATGAGCACGCGTTCCGCCGAATCGAGGAAGCCGAAGCGGTTGCGCAGCCCCGTCAGCGCGTCTCGTTCGGCGGTCTCCAGTCTCGGCTCGGTCCGTGCCGCCGATTGCTGGACGGCAAGGGCCACGCCGTGGAGAAGCCGGCCGGCAAGGTCGTCGCCTCCGGTCGGCACCGGGCCCACATGCTCTCCGGCCTGCGCTGCGCGCAGCATCGCGGTCGCTTCGCGGATCGGGGCGAGCAGGGCATGGATGACGGATAGCGCGATGATCGCGCCGATCGCGGTTGCCGCGGCCATGAAGCCCATAAGGTCCGTGCGCCAGATGCCGGTCACGGCCTGGAAGCCGGCGGCGGCCACCAAGGGCAGGCCTGCCGCGCCAAGGCAGGCGAGGAGGATTCGCCATTCATAGCGCCGGGGAAAAACGAATGTCGTCGCCTGATAGAAGCGCATGGAGAATGCCTCTTCTTCGCCAGCGGGCATGGGCCCGGTTTCGAGCAGGCTAGCGCATCTCGCTTATTCAATGGTTAAAATTTTACACTCTTCGGTATCCGCGATGTTGCCGGAAGGGGTTCCGAGACTTCTCGGGTGCTTCGCCCGCATAAGGAAAGAGCCCGAAAAACGCGCTCGACCGGCGCGTCTTTCGGGCTCTTTCCATGTCGTTAGCCTGCAGAGCAGGCTTGTGGACAAGTCTGTGTGAAGGCTGTGGGTTTTCGGAGGAAAAGCTCCGAAAACCTCAGGATTCGAGCTGGCGCAGAAGCGAACGCACGTCGCCGTCCATGTCGGCGTCGCGGCTGCGCAGTTCCTCGATCAGGCGCACGGCATGGATTACCGTGGAGTGATCGCGGCCGCCGAACTTGCGGCCGATTTCCGGATAGGAGCGCGGGGTCAGCACCTTGGCGAGGTACATGGCCACCTGGCGCGGGCGCACGACGGCGCGGGCGCGGCGCTTGGAGCTCATCTCGGTCCGGTCGATCCGATAGAACTGGCAGACCGTGCGCTGGATCTCGTCGATCGTGATGCGGCGGCGATTGGCCGAGAGGATGTCGGTAAGCTGTTCTTCTGCCAGCTGGAGCGAGACGGCCTGTCCGGTGAGCTGGGCATAGGCGATCAGCTTGTTAAGGCCGCCGACCAGTTCACGCACGTTGCGATTGATGGTGCGCGCCAGGAACTCGATCACGTCCGAAGGCACGTCCACAGAAGCAAAGCGGCCGAGTCGGTTTTCGAGAATCGAACGGCGCAGTTCGATGTCGGCCGGCTGGATATCGGCGACGAGGCCCATCGACAGACGCGAGAGCAGGCGGGGTTCCACGCCGTCGAGCGCCTGCGGCGCACGGTCGGCGGCGAAGACCAGGCGCTTGCCTTCCTGAAGCAGCGCATCGATCGTGTAGAGCAGTTCTTCCTGCGCCGATGCCTTGCCGATGATGAACTGGATATCGTCCACCAGCAGAAGGTCGAAGCCGCGCAGGCGCGACTTGAACTCGATCATCTGGTTCTGGCGCAGGGCCTGGACGAACTCGACCATGAAGCGCTCGGCCGAGCAGTAGAAGATCCGGGCGTGCGGATGATTCGCGAGATAGGCATGGCCGATCGCGTGAAGAAGGTGCGTCTTGCCCTGACCCGTCGCGCCCTTGAGGTAGAGCGGCGAGAACTGCGGCGTTTCGGTGGCCGACATGCGCTGTGCGGCATTGCAGGCGAGCACGTTGCTCTGGCCGGTCACGAACGAGGTGAAGGTCTGCGAGGCGTCGATCCCGGCCGGACCCTGGCCAAGCGCGGCGAAGGCTTCGCCCTGAAGCACGGCTGCCATCGAATCGGCGGTGCCCTGTGCCGAATCGTTCGCCGGGGCGCTGCTCGGGCGGCCGCCGCTGCCGAGACGCAGTTCGGGCAGCTGGCGACGGCCGGGGTGCACGAGGATGCGGACGTGGCGCACGTCGGGACGGGCGATCTTCCAGGCCAGCGAGAGACGGTCTGCGAAACGATCCGCCACCCAGTTCGCCGAGAACTCGGTCGGCAGGTACAGATCGAGGGTACCCGTTTCCTTGCAGTAGTTGCCCGGCTGGATCGGCTTGATCCACTGGCTGTGCGCCTGCTGGCCGAGATCCTTGCGCAGGCCCTGGCTGATGTCAGCCCAGTCTGCCGCCAGATTTACGGCTTCCTGATCCTCTTCCATCGCCACTCGTACCGCCTTCGATTTCTTGTTCACGCCGTTTGCGCCTTGACCTGCCGGAGACCGACCCACTGTTGAACCTGACACCTGGACCAACTCCCCTTTGTTGGCAGCTACCCCGAAATGTGGCCCCACTGTGGGCGCGAAAATTAATAACCTTGGCGGAGCTGGCTTCCATGCGTTCGCGGACAAAACGTCCCTCAACTGCAGGTGCATGCCTGCAGCAGGTGTTTCGTCGCTGTCGATGTTCCCCGGCCAGTTCCGCTACCGCCGAGGACCCTTTTAGAAACGGGTTTGGCCGCGGTGCAATACGGCACTCCCCAAATAAAAAAAATTATGGCTGTTGACTCGCCTTGAGTGCCCAATTTCCGTCATGAAATGATTTATCGTTTAAAATCATATAGATGGGACATGGGCCCGGAAGCCATCTGTGCGAATCGCAACATTTCCGCGAGTTTGCCTGAAGCCGCGTTCAAGGGGCGCGCGAACGCGCTCGCGGAACCGGAGAATGACTCTCCGGCACCGTTCCCGTTCCGTACTCAGGCGTGATGGCGAGCCTTGCCGCTGGGGGTGCGAATCGCGCGGAGCGACTCAGAATCGGTCTCGGGAGAATCGCGACGGGCGCGCGCCCTGCGACCTTTCGGCAGGCTGAAAAAGGCTCGGCCCGCGCTGCTATCTGATTTCCCGCCGTGATGACGGAAGTTCAGATGGCAGCGCGGGCCGGTGCCGCACGGTCAGGCGCGCCGTGTAGGCGTGCCTACCGGGAAAGATCAGCCGAGCGCGGCGACGCGCTTGGTGAGGCGCGAAAGCTTGCGCGAAGCGGTGTTCTTGTGAAGCACGCCGCGAGCAACGCCGCGAGCCAGTTCGGGCTGGGCTTCCTTGAGAGCTTCCGAAGCAGCACCCTTGTCGCCGCCGGCGATGGCCGATTCGACCTTCTTGATGAAGGTGCGGATGCGGCTGATGCGGTTCGTATTGATCTCCGCGCGGCGCTCATTACGGCGGATGCGCTTGCGGGCTTGCGGCGTATTGGCCATGTCGTTCCTCTGTCTGGCCGCCGGGCGGCCCAATTGCCTGATCGAATCTGATTTGGCGAGCGGACTCGCCGGAAAGCGCGCCCCTTAGCGGTGGAGCGCTGTTCCGTCAACCCGTGAGGGCCGCAGGAAACGGCCTATTTCTGGCATTTCGAGCACCAGAAGGTGCTGCGTCCGCCCTGTACGAATCGCCGGACCTGCTCGCCGCAGGCACAGTCTTGCCCCTCTCGCCCATAAACCTGCCAGGCGGTAGCAAAATATCCCAGTTCGCCGTTCGGCTGCGCATAGTCGCGGATCGTCGAGCCTCCCGCCGCGATCGATTCGGACAGCACGTCCCGGATTGCGGGGACCAGTTTGCGCAGGGCGGGAAGCGTTACCAGCCCGGCTTCCCTGTCGGGACGGATGCCGGCCCGGAACAGGGCCTCGCAGACATAGATGTTGCCGAGACCTGCCACCACCGACTGGTCGAGCAGCATCTGCTTGATCGGGGCGATTCGTCCGGCGAGTGCGGACTTCAGGTGCGCGGCGGTCAGGCCTTCGCCGAGAGGCTCCGGTCCGAGCGCCGCGAAAGGTCCCCACGAATCGAGCGCGCCGGTCTCAACGAGGTCGACCGAGCCGAATCGCCGGGCGTCGTTCAGTGCGAGCACGTGGCCCGAGCCGGTCTCGATCACGAGGTGGTCATGCTTTTCGGGCTTTTCCGGCTCGATTCGCCAGCGGCCCGACATGCCCAGGTGAAACACCATGGTCTGGTCGCGGTCGGTATGGATGAGGCCATATTTGGCCCGCCGGCCCATCGTCGTGACCCGGGCGCCGGTGAGCACCTGCACCAGCTCGGGCGGAAACGGGCGGCGCAGGTCCGGCCGGTTCAGCGTGACGCGGGCTATCCGCTCACCCTCCAGGTATCGGGCAAGGCCGCGGACGGTGGTTTCTACTTCTGGAAGTTCTGGCATCGCCGCGCAGAGATAGGTGCTGTGTCCCGGCAAGGGAAGGAACTGCAGCGAAAAGCGATCCTCCATCCGATAATCAAGAATTGGGACGCTACCCGTCTCGTCAGGCTGCGAGGCGGTGGCTAAGGCAGCGGCATGGAAAACAACGGCCGCAGATGCGTGCATTTCTCATGCTGGGGCTGGTCATGCTGTTCTGGGCCGGCAATTCGATCGTTGGACGGGCCGTGCGTGCGGATGTTCCGCCCTTCACGCTCGCGCTCGGCCGATGGCTGATCGCGGTGATGGTCCTGCTGCCTTTCTCGGCACGGCAACTCTGGAAAGAGCGGGCGCAGGCTCTGGCCGGATGGCGCTGGGTGCTGGCGCTCGGGTTCCTGGGCGTCGTGTGCTTCAACGGGTTCCTCTATAAAGGGCTGCACTACACCACCGCGGCCAATGCGCTGCTGCTGCAGGCGGCGATTCCCGCAGTCGTCATGGTGCTGGACTTCGCGATCTTCGGGGGGCGGCCGGGGCGGCTGCACGTCATGGGCGTGCTGGTTTCCACGCTGGGCGTCGTTTCGATCGTGTTTCGCGGCGATCCGGCGGCCTTGATGCAGTTGCGGCTGGGCGCCGGGGACGGCCTGATCTTCTGCGCCGTCGCGGCATGGTCGCTCTATACGGTGTTCCTCAGGAAGCGGCCGCCGATTTCGGCCGCCAGTCTTCTCCTGCTGACGTTCGGCCTCGGGGCCCTGGCGATGGCGCCGCTGGCGGCGATAGAGGCCCTGCAGGGGCAGACGGTGGCATGGAGCCCGAAAATCCTTGCCGCCTATGCCTATATCGGGGTGTTCCCCTCGGTGCTGGCCTACTTCATCTACAACCGTGCGACTCACGAACTCGGCGCGGCGCGGGCGGGGCAGGCGATCACGCTGATGCCTTTGTTCGGGGCACTGCTTTCGTCGCTTCTGCTCGGTGAGCCGCTGCATGGCTACCATCTGGCGGGGATGGCGCTGATTCTCGGCGGGATCGTGGTTTCCGCGCTTGCCATGCGGCGGGCAAAATAACCAAATCATCGGGTGGCGCAGGCGCGGCCGGGAGGCTAGAGGACAGCGCCATGAGCGAAACGGTTTCCTTCGGCTACGAAGAGGTCAGCCCCGAGGAGAAGGAAGGGCGCGTCGGCGCCGTCTTCTCCAGCGTTGCACGCAAGTACGACGTGATGAACGATGCCATGTCCGTGGGCATGCACCGGCTCTGGAAGGACAAGTTCGTGCGCCGGGTGAAGCCGCGCGAGGGCGAACAGATCCTCGACATGGCCGGCGGCACGGGCGACATCGCCTTCCGCATGGCCGCGCACGGCGCCTCGGTCACGGTTTCCGACATCAATCAGGACATGCTGGACGTCGGTATCGAGCGTGCGATCGAACGCGGCATCGATGGCCTGGTCTGGTCACGCCAGAACGCGGAGGAACTGTCGTTCGGCGATCGCTTCTTCGACGCCTACACGATCGCTTTCGGCATCCGCAACGTGACGCATATCGACAAGGCGCTGGCCGAGGCGAATCGCGTGCTCAAGTATGGCGGCCGCTTCTTCTGCCTCGAATTCTCGACCACCGAATGGCCGGGCTTCAAGGAAGTCTACGACGCCTATTCGCACCGTCTGGTGCCCAGGATCGGGCAGGCCATCGCCGGTGACGCCGAATCGTACCGCTACCTGATCGAATCGATCCGCCGCTTCCCGCCGATGCCGGAATTCGAGCGGATGATTCGCAATGCCGGTTTCAAGCACACCAAGGTCGAGCCGATCATGGGCGGCCTTGTCGCGATTCATTCGGGCTGGAAAGTTTAGTCCTTCACGTGACAAGTTCGGCGACCCATATCCTGCGGCTCCTCAAGTGGGGCCGTGTCCTCGCGCGCCACGGAGCGCTGCGCGGGATCGAGAACGACCGTAACGCGCCGGCCCAGGTCAAGCGCCTGTGCCGGATCGCGCGGCTGGGTACGCGCCAGCCTGCGGAGCCGGACTATGCCGGCGCCTTCCAGG
This sequence comes from Novosphingobium sp. ST904, assembly GCF_001298105.1. Classification (GTDB taxonomy): domain Bacteria; phylum Pseudomonadota; class Alphaproteobacteria; order Sphingomonadales; family Sphingomonadaceae; genus Novosphingobium. The sequence goes on from NZ_LGJH01000156.1 coordinate 42,361, forward strand.
AGATCGGCCCGGCGGCGATCAAGCTCGGCCAGGCGCTGGCGACCCGGCCCGACCTCGTCGGCGAAGGCCCCGCGCGCAACCTTCTGACCTTGCAGGACAGCCTGCCGCCGGTTCCCTTCTCCGAAATCCGTCACGCGATCGAAGGCAGTTTCGGCCGGACGCTGGACGGCATCTTCGTCTCGATCGAGGAAGAGCCGGTGGGCGCCGCGTCGATCGCGCAGGTCCACCGGGCGGTGACGCCCGATGGCCGCAATGTGGCCGTCAAGGTGCTGCGCCCGGGCATTCGCGAACAGTTCGCGCGCGATGTAGAGACTTATGAGTGGGCGGCCGCGCACCTCGAAGCGCTTGGCGGGGAAGCATCGCGCCTGCGTCCGCGCGCAGTCGTTGCCAATCTCAAGCGCTGGACCCTGCGCGAGCTGGACCTGCGGCGCGAAGCGGCTTCCGCTTCGGAGCTGTCCGATGCGATGAAGGGCATCGCCGGTTACCGCGTTCCGCATATCGACTGGGACCGTACCAATGGGCAGGTCCTCACCGTCGAGTGGATCGGCGCCACCAAGATGAGCGATATCGCCGGGCTCAAGGCGGCAGGGCACAACCTGCCCCGCCTGGCGCACAAGCTGGTGAACACCTTCCTGACGCAGGCGATCTCCTCCGGGTTCTTTCATGCCGACATGCACCAGGGCAACCTGTTCGTGGAGGCGGACGGCACCATCGTTGCCATCGATTTCGGCATCATGGGCCGGATCAACCGGCAGGCGCGGCTCTGGCTGGCGGAAATCCTCTACGGCCTTACCACCGGCAACTATCGCCGCGTCGCCGAGATTCATTTCGAGGCGCAGTACGTCCCGAGCTACCACACCGTGGAGGAGTTTGCGACGGCACTGCGTGCCGTGGGCGAGCCGATGCGCGGCAAGCCGGTGTCCGAGCTTTCTGTCGGCCAGATGCTCGACGGGCTCTTCGCGATCACCCGCGATTTCGACATGGCGGTCCAGCCGCACCTCCTGCTCCTGCAGAAGACCATGGTCATGGTCGAGGGTCTGGCGACGGCGCTCGATCCCGACATCAACATGTGGGATGTCTCGGCGCCTTTCGTGAAGAACTGGCTGCGCGACGAGCTTGGCCCCGAGGCGATCATTGCCGACCGTCTGCGCGAAGATCTCGGCACGCTGTTCCGCCTGCCCGCGCTGGTGCGGCGGATCGAGGAGAAGTTCCCGCCAAAGGGTGGTGCTCCCGAGCAGGCGCCCTTGCCCGAAGTCGACCTTATCTGGGAACGGGGCCGGGGGCGTAAACCCGAAAGTAACCAGTGGACCCGCTATGGTCTGGCCGCATTGCTTGGGGGCGCCGCGGCATGGGGGCTGACGTACTGGACATTGATGAGCTGAACGCTGCGGGCACGGCGCTTGCCGCGCCGGCTCCGGCAGGTCGTCTCGGCCACATCTCGCCTTGGGGCGCGCGTCTTGTGCTGGCCGTGCTGGCGGCGCTGATCGTGGCTTCCGCGCTGGTCACCGTGGGCAAGGCGGGCACTCGATCGCCGTGGGAAGGGCCGGTCGAAGGGCCCGCTACGTCCTTGCAGGGCCATGCTGCCGGTGTTGCCGAAGCTGAGCCCTACAACGCCGATATCGCCCTTTACGAAGCCGTGATCGCGCGCATCGCCAAGGGTGAGCATTACTACGACTTCATCGTTCCCGAGCAGCGCCGTCACCGATATCCGGTCAATCCCGGCCTTGCGGTGCGCCTGCCGACGCTGGCCTATCTGGACGCCATGCTGGGCGATGGTGGCCAGATCGCGGCTGCCATCGCGCTCATGCTCGGCATCGTCGCGGTATGGTGGCGCAAGCTGGCAGGCGAAGCGCCGCGCCTCCGGCGGATCGGTGCGGCACTGGTATTCGTCGGGGCCTCGCTGGCTCTCAACCGGCCTTACTTCGCACTTCACGAGCTTTGGGCGGGCGGGTTGATCGCACTGTCCTTCGGCCTGCACCGTATCGGCGAGGATGGGCGGGGAGGGCGCTGGATCGCTGCATTCCTTGCTGCGGCGCTCGCCCTGGCCATCCGCGAACACAGCCTGCCTTTCGTGCTGCTCATGGCGGCTACGGCGCTGTGGCAGCGTAACTGGCGCGAGGCCGGCGCATGGAGCGCGCTCATCGTTCTGTTCGCAGCGGGGCTTGCCTGGCATCTCTCGCTCGTTGCGCGCGACGTTCTGCCTGGCGACCCGCATAGCGCCCCCTGGCTGGTGTTTCGGGGCCTTTCCGGCTGGCTCGGCAATATCGTGCAGTCCAGCAACTTGCGCTGGCTGCCGCACTGGCTGGCGGGACCGGCGGTGGTGCTCATGACTTTCGGCTGGCTCGGCTGGAATAGCCGCGCCGGGCTTTTCGGCTTTCTCCTGAGTGCAGGCTATGCCGCGGCGTTCATGATGGCCGGGCGCTGGGACAACTTCTACTGGGGGGCGATGATCGCGCCGACCCTTTTCGCCGGAATCGTCTTCGCGCCGTCGGCTTTGCGCGATCTCGCCGGGGCGGCGAAAGGCATGCAATCCCCGGCTTAGACCGCAAACCGATTGCGCGCTTCCGCGCCCTGTTGCAAAAGCCCGGGGCATGAGTGGACCCCGTATCCTTCTGGTCGTCGGCGGCGGTATCGCGGCCTACAAATCCTGCGAACTCGTTCGGCACATCCGCAAGGAAGGCGGCGAAGTGACCTGCGTCCTCACTGAGGGCGGGGCGCACTTCGTCACCCCGATGGCGCTTGCCGCGCTGTCCGAGAAACCGGTTTACACGACGCTCTGGGATCTCAGGAACGAGGCCGAGATGGGCCATATCCAGCTCAGCCGCGAAGCGGACCTCGTGGTCGTCTGTCCGGCAACGGCGGACCTCATGGCAAGGATGGCGGCCGGCATTGCCGACGATCTGGCGACGACGATGCTCCTTGCCACCGACAAGCCGGTCATGGCGGTCCCGGCCATGAACGTGCGGATGTGGCAGCACGCCGCCACGACCCGCAACGTGCAAGTCCTGCGCGATGCCGGGGTGGACGTGATGGAGCCCGACGAAGGCACCATGGCCTGCGGCGAATATGGCCCCGGCCGTCTGCCCGATCCGCTTGCGATCTGGCAGCGGATCGCCTGGGCGCTCGGCCTTGGCCCCGTCGAAGTGGCACCGCTGCCCGGTGCGGATGTTCCCATGTGGCAGCCGCAATTCGGTACGCCGGAACCGGAGGATGACGCCGAAGGGAACCGCCTCGGCGGCCTCACCGGCGGGATGATCTCGCGGGGGCGTTCCGGCGCAAGGCAGGCGATCACCTTCGGCCACGAGGATCTTGGCTTCACGCCCGAAGAAGCCGCTCTGGCCGCCCGCAAGGGCGAGGCGCGCGCCGCACCCGCGACTGATCCCGATGCGCTGGACGAGCAGGCTGCCCCGTCTTCGCCGGCTCCCGGCCCGCTGACCGGAAAGCACGTTCTCATCACCGCCGGCCCCACCTGGGAGCCGATCGATCCGGTGCGCTACATTGCCAATCGCTCTTCCGGGAAGCAGGGTTTCGCCATTGCCGCCGCCGCGGCGGAGGCGGGTGCGCGCGTCACGCTCGTTGCCGGGCCGGTGCATTTGCCGACGCCTGCCGGAGTCGATCGCATCGACGTGGAAAGCGCCTTGCAGATGGCCGAGGCGGTGAAGCATGCATTGCCCGCCGATATCGCGGTGATGGTCGCAGCGGTGGCGGACTGGCGCGTCGCCCACAGTGCGGACCAGAAGCTCAAGAAGCGCGGCTCGGCGCCGCCGGCGCTGCTGCTCACCGAAAATCCCGACATCCTTGCCACTGTCGCGACCGGGCCGAACCGGCCGCCGCTGGTGATCGGCTTCGCCGCCGAAACGCAGGATGTCATTCGCTACGCCACCGAAAAGCGCAAACGCAAGGGTGCCGACTGGATCATCGCCAACGACGTGTCGGGCGATGTCATGGGCGGCGATGCCAATGCGGTCCACATCGTGCGCGCCGACGATGTGATAAGCCTTCCGGAAATGCCCAAGGAGGATGTCGCGCGCATCCTCGTCGAAAGGTTCGCCGATGCACTCCCCCAATGACGTCCCGGTTCCCGTCAAGATCCTGCCCCACGGCGAAGGGCTGGCCTTGCCCGCCTATGCCACCGACGGTGCGGCGGGCATGGATGTGGTTTCGGCCGAGGACGTGATTCTGGCTCCGGGCGGGCGCCATGCGGTTGCCACGGGCCTTGCGATGGCGATCCCGCCGGGCTTCGAGATTCAGGTCCGGCCGCGTTCCGGCCTTGCGCTCAAGCACGGGATTTCGGTGCCGAATTCGCCCGGCACGATTGATTCCGACTATCGCGGTGAACTCAAGGTCATCCTCATCAACCACGGTGCGCAGGCATTCGAGATTCGGCGGGGAGACCGCGTGGCGCAGCTCGTTCTCGCGCCGGTCACGCGGGCGGCATGGCTGACGGTGGATGAACTGGAAGCGACCGAGCGCGGCGAGGGCGGCTTCGGTTCCACCGGCGGAGTGGTTGCCCTGGGGAGCTGAGGAGGCTCAGCCGGCCCGGAAGGCGCCAAGCCACCAGAGCAGCACCAGAACGACACCTAGAGCGACCAGAGCCACGGTGAGGCAGCCCTTCCAGCCGGATCGGCGCCTTATCTCGTCGGAGGCGAGGTCTGCCGCGCCTTCGACGGCGCCGCCCGCCAGATCGGCGAGTACGTCATGGAGCATGACGGCTTCAGTCCTTGCGGTCGATGCGGGCGCGTTTCTCGCGGCGGCGCCGGAGCGAATACCAGCCCACGCCCCCGATCCCGATGAGCGCCGCGAGAGCTTTCGCGACGGCCGAGAAAGCCGCCGAGAGCGCGCCCACGGTCACGCCCCAGAAGAGCTGTGACATGATGGCCATGAAGGTGTTCATCGGGGGCAGGCATCCTTGTGGGGATTGCGCGGGTCAACCGCCTGGAGGCAATTACGAGCCGCCCCGGTATAAAGAAAGGACGCCGCCATAATTTCTAGCGGACCCGTCCCTCGGTGCCTCCCTCTTTGCAGGGGGAGCCTGTCAGTTCACTTCTTTTCGGGCGCCACGGTGATGCGCACGGTCTCGCCGGAGTTGCCGGGGAAATCGGTAAACATCGATTCGACCAGGTTCGGGACGAGATACTGCAGGCGGTTGGACGTCGACACGGCTTCGGCCTTGCCTTCGAAGAGGCGCTGGTTGTCTAACGCGCGGTCGATCTTGAGGGTGATGCCGCTGGTGTAGATGGTGTAGGAATCCACGCCGCCGTCGAAGAACGGATCATACCAGCCATAGCGCCACGGCCCGCCCCAGCCCATTCCACGGCCGTAGAAGCCGCGGCCATAGAAGCCGCCGCCGTACCACGGACCCCATGCGCCGCCGGCACCCATGGTCGAGCGCACGCGTTCGCGGCCGTTGTCCACGCCGTAATCGAAGCGCACGATAAGGGTTGCCGAAGCAGGATCGGAAGCCGGAGCATAGCCCAGCTTCTGCATGCGGTCCGCCACGAGGCGGGAATAGGTCGCGAATTCAAGCCCGCCCGCGAGCTTGGGATCGTCGGCCACGACCACGAACGATTGTCCGGCAGGCGCCGGAAGCTGGGTCTGGAAGCGCGAAACGTCCGCCTTGAAGGGCGTTGCGCAGGCGGCGAGGGCCATCAGCAGGACGGCTACGGCAGCGAGCCTCAGCCTTCCGAGATGGGTTCCGGGATTATCTGTCATCGGTTTCACTCCACGAACCTGACAGGCCCGAAACGCCCTTCCCAAGCGTGGCCTGTGATTCCTTGCGACTCTGCCTTAATATCAATGCCCTGAATAGCGGTTGAATGGAGGCAGGGCGGCGATGAAGTGTTTGCCGCGGGGCTGCGCCATTCAGTCGTGAGTCATGGCCTGAGATCAGATTCGTCATGTAGGAAGTCCCCAGGATGTTGACCAGTTCCCTCGCAGCAGAATCCTTTGCGATTCTATCGGTTCAGCGCGGAAAAGTGCAGCCGTTTCGCGGACCTGAAGAGCCCAGTGCGATCGGCAAGGTGCCTGCGGACGGCGCGGTGAAAGTCCACCGGCTCGGGCTGGAGGGTGACGAGCAGGCCGATCTTTCCGTTCACGGCGGGCCGGACAAGGCGATTCATCACTATCCTCACGATCACTATGCCTTCTGGCGCGACTCGATCGGGGCGCATCCGCTGCTGTCGGATTTCGGCGCGTTCGGCGAGAATATCGCGACCGAGGGGCTGACCGAGGACATGATCTGCGTGGGCGACCGCTGGCGGCTGGGCACGGCGCTCGTCGAAGTCAGCCAGGGCCGCCAGCCGTGCTGGAAGCTGGACCATCGGTTTGACGGCGCGCCGGTCAACGCCGGGGTGGTGAGGTCGCGCCGGGCCGGGTGGTACTATCGGGTGCTGGAAGAGGGCGAGGTTGCCGCCGGGGACCGGATGGTGCTGGAAGAGCGGCCATGGCCCGAATGGACGGTGCGCCGCGTGTTCGGGCTGCTGATCGCGGGCGATCACAAGAAGGATCGCGAAAGCCTGGAAGCGCTGGGCGAGGTTGCCACGCTTGCCACGCCGTGGATCCGGCGGCGGGCGAAGTTGCTGGGACTGGACGCGTGAACATGCCTCGTCCGCGATGCGGGACGACGGCATGATGTTCGCCGCTCAGCGCACCAGGCCGAGCGCCTCGTAAGCCTTCTCCAGCGTCGGCACCGCCAGGGCGCGGGCCTTTTCCGAACCCTTGCGCAGGATCGCGTCCAGCGAGTCCCGGTCGCCGCGCAGTTCGACGAAGCGGGCGTTGATCGGCGCCAGCTTCTCGACCAGCAGTTCGCCCAGCGCCGGCTTGAACTTGCCGAAGCCCTCGCCGCCGAAGTCCGAGAGAACCGCCTCGACCGTGGTGCCGGCCATCACCGCATAGATGCCCACGAGGTTGCGGGCCTCGGCGCGGCCTTCGAGGCCTTCCTTCTCCGAAGGCAGCGGCTCGGGGTCGGTCTTGGCCTTCTTGACCTTCTGCATGATCGTGTCGGCATCGTCGGTAAGGTTGATGCGCGCCATGTCCGAAGGGTCCGACTTGCTCATCTTCGACGAACCGTCGCGCAGGCTCATGATGCGCGCCGCTTCGGGCGGGATGATCGGTTCGGGCAGGGTGAACACCGGCGCGTCCTCGGCCGCGAAGTCGTTGTTGAACTTCTGCGCGATGTCGCGGGCGAGTTCGAGGTGCTGCTTCTGGTCTTCGCCCACGGGAACGTGAGTGGCCTGGTAGAGCAGCACGTCGGCGGCCTGGAGCACCGGGTAGGTGAACAGGGCGACCGAGGCGCCTTCGCGGTTCTTGCCGGCCTTGTCCTTCCACTGCGTCATGCGGTTCAGCCAGCCCATGCGGGCGGTGCCGTTGAGCAACCATTGCAGTTCGGCGTGCTGGGGCACCTGGGTCTGGTTGAACAGGATAGAGCGATCGGGATCGACGCCGCAGGCGACCAGCGCGGCCACCATCTCGCGCGTGTTGGCCGAAAGCGTGGCCGGATCGTGCGGCATCGAGATGGCGTGGAGGTCGGCCAGGAAATAGAGGCTGTCACCGCCCTGCGCGGCGACATCGTCCTGCATCTTCACCCAATTGCGGATCGCACCGAGATAGTTGCCGAGATGCAGGTTGCCGGTTGGCTGGATGCCGGAGACGATACGCATGGACGCGTCCTTCGCGATTGTGAGTTTTCAGGGATGTCGTGGGTGCGCCGGGTAAGGCGCGGATGCAGGTGGGGTCAGCGCGCGGTGCGCGTGGTCGCCCGCCATCGCCACGAACGGCGACGGGTTTCGGCAGACTTCGGGTGCGAAAGGTCCTGCATGGGCCGGGCTCATAGCATAGTCGCACACGGATGGAAGCCTCAGGAAGCGGGGCGGCGGCGGCGCAGGAGCGCGAGATCGTCGCGGGTGAAGGCGCCGGTCACCACGGTTGCGAGCGCATAGACCACGCCGCCGGCCGAAACGAGCGCGGCAAGGGCGAGACCCCGCACCAGCCATGTCCCGTGGAGGTATGGGGTCAGCAGGTCCTGTCCGAACCACAGCACCACGCCCATCGCCACGGCGGCCAGCGCAAGGCGCGGGGCGCGGCGCTTGAGGCGGGCGTCGGACTGGAAATGGCCGCGCTTCACCAGGGTCCAGTAAAGCATGGCGACATTGGCGGTGGAGGCGATGGCGGTCGCCAGCGGCGGGCCCATGTGCTGGAGCGGCACGATCAGCGCGAGGTTGAGGACGAGGTTCACCACCATCGACATCATCGCGTAGCGCACCGGGGTCCGCGTGTCCTGCCGGGCGTAGAAGCCGGGGGTCAGCACTTTGACGAGGATGTAGCTGGGCAGGCCGACCGAGAAGGCGGCAAGCGCCTCGGCGGTGCGGGCGACGTCGTTCGCATCGAACTTGCCGTAGCCGAACAGGGCGGCGGCGATCGGTTGGCCGCAGACGATCAGCGCGACTGCGGCAGGCAGGGTGAGCAGCAGGGCGAGTTCCATGCCGCGGTTCTGCGTGTCCATCGCCGCGGCATGCTCGCCGCCGCCGAGCTGGCGCGAGATCGTGGGCAGCAGCACGGTGCCAAGGCCGATGCCGATCAGGCCGAGCGGAAGCTGGTTCAGCCGGTCCGCCATGTAGATGTAGGTGACCGAGCCGTGCGCCAGCAGCGAGGCGGCCAGCGCGGTCGAGATCACGAGGTTGATCTGCACCGCGCCTGCTCCGGCGGCGGCCGGCAGGATCAGCTTCATCAGCTGCTTCACGTCGGCATTCCACACCGGCATCCGCAGGCGCATCGACACGCCGTTGGCGCGGCAGGCCCAGACCAGCCACAGCAGCTGCAAGGCGCCCGAAACCGAGACGCCGATCGCCTGGTTGCGCGCGGTCACCAGCGCATCTGCGGAGTGGAAGCCGAGCAGCGCGACGATCAGCGTCAGGTTCAGCAGGATCGGCGCGGCGGCGTTGACCCAGAACTTGTTCAGCGAATTGAGGATGCCGCCCAGCAGCGAGACGAGGCTGATGAGCGCGAGATAGGGGATCGTGAGCCGGCTCAGTTGCACGGCGAAGGCGAACTGGTCGTGACTGACGCCGTTGAACTTGCCCGAAAGCAGGAAAGTCACCGGCCAGGCGAAGACTTCCAGCACCAGCGTCATCGCCAGCAGCACCGGCAGCAGCACGGACAGCGCCTGCTCGGCAAAAGTGATCCCGGCGGGCAGGCCCGGCCCTTCCTTGTCGGCGACCTTCTGGTTGAACATCGGGATGAAGGCCGATGCGAAGGCGCCTTCGGCGAACAGCGCGCGGAACATGTTGGGCAGGCGGAAGGCGATCAGGAAGGCATCGGAGGCGAAGCCCGCACCGACGAAGCGGGCGAACAGGCTGTCGCGCACCAGTCCGAGTATGCGGCTGGCCAGAGTGAGACCGCCGACACTGGCCAGCGCCTTTGTGAGGTTCATGCCCTCGAACCCTTCATGAAGGTGCCGCCGGACCCGTCGATCGGGAATGAAGCGGCCGTCAGATACGCCAACGCCACGTCCCCCTTGGGGGGCGCGGGCCGATGTCGCAGGAATGCGCGCCATGCGCATTTCAGGTTGCCGGTGTTCAGGCCGGCTGTCAGGCGTGGCCGACAGGCTCGCCCTGGGTGGCATCGGCCTGCTGCTGGGCCTGGAGCTGCTGGATGTAGAGGCCGTTGAAGTCGATCGGCTCAAGCATCAGCGGCGGGAAGCCGGCATCGCGCACGGCGTCGGCGATGACGCGGCGGGCGAAGGGGAACAGGATGCGCGGGGCTTCGGCGTAGAGGAACGCGTGCGCCTGGCCCTCGTCGAGGTTGCGCATGCCAAGCAGCGCGCAGTAGCTCAGCTCGACGGCGAATGCGGTGCCCTGCGGGCCCTTCGAGGCGCAGGTGATCTTCAGTTCGACTTCGTGCACTTCGGCGTCGATCGGGCGTGCGCCGATGTTGAACTGCACGTCGATCTGCGGCTGGTCCTGCCAGGTGAAGCTCTGCGGCGCGTTCGGATTCTCGACCGAGAGATCCTTGACGTACTGCGAGATGATACCGGCGGCGGGCGCGGAATCCTCGCCGTTGCCGAGGTTGATGTCGGAGATGACGTTGCCTTCGTCGGCCATTTGGTTCGTTCCCGTGCAAAGAATACGGATGAAAGTCTTGCCGCGCGCCTAAAGCATTTTGGCGGCCGGTGGAACACCCGAGCCGCCGTAAATTGTTCGAAATAACGGCGAGCGAAACGGCCCGGCGAAGGAACGGAACCGATTCGCCATGCGGGCGTTGATCGGTGACGGCGAACATATCGGCGAAAAAAGCCCAGATCCGCGTGCTCACGCGTTGTTCATTTGTAAACTGTACCTATCTGGGTCTATGATGACGCTCCTGGGCGGAAGAGGCAGCCAGCCTCCAGCCGCACTCCCCGAAGCGTCCAACACAAGGATGGACAAAGGAACGTGACACCGGAAATCGTGATCCTGGCCATGATCGCAGCCTTTCTTGGCCTGCGGCTCTATTCGGTACTCGGCCGCCGCGCCGAGCATGAGGAAGAGCCGATCCAGGGGCGCTTCGAAGGCCGCCAGGGCCAGCCCGGTGCGCCGCGCGTTTCCGCCCCCAAGGCAGACGGCAAGCCCGATGCCAAGGCGGACGAACGCGGTCGGGCCGGTCAGCCCCAGCGCCTGCGCGAAATGCCGCTGGCTCCGCCTTCGGTGGAACGCGGCCTCGCCGAGATTTCGAACGTGGACCGCCGCTTCGATGCCTATGCCTTCCTCGAAGGCGCGCGCGGTGCCTATCGCCTGATTCTCGAATCGTTCTGGAAGGGCGACAAGGCCGAGCTTCGTGCACTTTGCGACGGTGACGTCTATGACAGCTTCGCAGCCGCGATCGACGCACGCCTCGCCGCCGGCGAAACCATGGACAATCGCCTGATCCGCATCGAGGACGTGGCGATCATCTCGGCAGGTGTCGATAACGGCTATGCCCGGATCGCCCTGCGGTTCCGTTCGGATATCGCCGCCGTGACGCGGGACGCCGAAGGCCATGTCATCGCCGGTTCGCTTGACGATGCGATCGAGGCGGTGGACGTCTGGACGTTCAGCCGCGCACTCAACTCGTCCGGTCCGGACTGGCTGCTCGACGAAACCGACGCGGGTTGATCGACCCACCCGGTTGATTTCCAACGCATGATCTCTCAAGGATCGGAAGGCCGGGCCGAAAGGTCCGGCCTTGTTTTTGGCGGTGCTGTTGGCGGTCGTTATTGGCGGGGCCGCAAAGATTTTCGGGAGGTCGATCTTGCAGGAAGGGAGCATGTCGCGGCGGGAGCCGCGTTTTCGGGTGCGCCGTTTTTCTGCACTTGTCCTGCCGGCACTGCTGGCGGCCTGCGTGCAGGTGATCCCCGGTGAAGGCCCCAAGGGCGCTTCGCGTCCGCCGGTAAAGCCGCCGGTCCATCGCCCGGCTCCGAAGCCTCCCGCGCCGCCGCAACCTGGCAGTGCGATCCTGGCCGGGGTGAAGGCAGGCCCTTCGGTCTCCTCGCTGCCGCTCGGCGCTGCCGATGCCGCCGCCGCGCTTGCCTCGTTCCGTGAAAGCTGCCCGCGCGTCACCGTGCGTCAGGATGCCAGCGGGCTGACCCGCCCGGCCGATTGGCGGCAGGCCTGCGCCGCCGCCGCAAGCTGGGGCGCGAAGCCCGCCGCGCAGTTCTTCGCGAGCTATTTCGAAACCGCGCGCATCGGAGACGGCAAAAGCTTCGCCACCGGTTATTACGAACCCGAAATCGCCGGATCGCGGCTGCCGGTTCCGGGATATGCGGTGCCTGTCTATGCGATGCCGGGCGATCTCGTGCGGGCCAAGGCGGGTGACGCGGCGCCGACGTCAAACGGGCGAATGCCGCTGGGGCGCTACGACGGGAACGGACAGTTCGTGCCCTATTACGAACGCGCGGCGATCGAGCAGGGCGTGCTGGCGGGCAAGGGGCTGGAGATTGCCTGGGTTGCCGATCCGGTCGAATTCTTCTTCCTCCAGGTTCAGGGTTCCGGCCGGTTGCGCGCGCCTGACGGCAGCGTGATGCGCATCGGCTATGCGGGGCAGAACGGCCTCCCCTACACCGGGATCGGCGGCGTCATGCGTGACCGGGGGCTGGTCGGCTCGGCGCCGGGGCAGTATTCCGGTTCGATGCAGGGCATCATCCAGTACATCCATGACAACCCGCGCGACGGTCAGGCGCTGATGCGCGAGAACAAGTCCTGGGTGTTCTTCAAGGAGCTCAAGGGCGATGGACCGCTCGGCGCGCTGGGCGTGCCGGTTCGGGCCCATGCCTCGGTGGCCACCGATCCGCGATTCGTGCCGCTGGGAGCGCTGTGTGGCTGCGGCTTGACCGGCGCGAGGCGACGGGATTGTGGGTCGCGCAGGATACCGGCGGCGCAATCAAGGGCGCCAATCGCTTCGATACCTTCTGGGGATCGGGTGAGCAGGCGCGCCTGACCGCCGGCGGCATGAGCGGACGCGGTGAGGCCCTGATCCTCGTTCCCAATGGCACGCTGGCGAGGCTCGGCGCGCGGTGACACCGGCATGAGACGGCCGGGACGGCGCCTCACGGCGGAAGAAGCGGAAATCTGGGCGCAAGTCGCGCGGACGGTGACGCCGCTCGAAAAGCGCAGGCCCGTGCCCGTGGCGCCCGTTTCCGTGCCCAAGCCGGTCGTCGCGGTAACGGCGGCGCCTGCGAAGAAGGTGAAGGGCCGTATTCCCGCGCCCTTGCCGCCGCGCCCCGCGCCGGTGAAGGCGAAACCCGATGTCCCGGTCAATCTGGACGGTTCGTGGGAAAAGCGCATTTCCAAGGGCACGCTCGCGCCTGATTTCAGCCTCGACCTTCACGGCTCGAACCTCGATCAGGCCTATCTGCGGCTGATGCACGGCCTCATCCAGGCCAAGGCGATGGGCGCGCGGGTGGTGCTGATCGTCACCGGCAAGCCGCGCCCGGTGGATGCGGCGGATCGCGGCACCGCGCGGGGTGCCATCCGTGCCAAGATCACCGACTGGCTGGCCGCAAGCGAACACGCGCACGACATCGTGGCGATCCGGGGCGCGCATCGCCGGCACGGCGGGCAGGGTGCGATCTACGTGGTGCTGAAGAAGCGCAAGTAGCGGCGATCCCTCGATTCGCGGGTTCATCTCCGCGCCGATGCCGACTGCTCGGGACGCCGGGCACATGAAAACGGGCGGAAGTCCTGCGACTTTCCGCCCGTTTCATTTTTCGCGCTCGGGAAAGCTCAGGCAGCCTGGGCGATCTCTGCGGGAGCCTCGTTGCGGATCAGGTAGTCGAACGCGGAAAGCGCCGCCTTCGAACCTTCGCCCATGGCGATGATGATCTGCTTGTAAGGCACCGTGGTCACGTCACCCGCCGCGAAGATACCGGGCAGGGTGGTGGCCGCCTTGTCGTCGATCACGATCTCGCCGCGGCTCGTGAGTTCGACACCGGAGTCCTTGAGCCATTCGGTGTTGGGCACCAGTCCGATCTGGACGAACACGCCTTCCAGCTCGACCTTGTGCTCCTCGCCGGTTTCGCGATCCTTGTAGACCAGCGCATTGACCTTCTCCCCGTCGCCTTCGACCTCGATGGTCTGGGCGCTGGTGAGGATCACCACGTTCTTCATCGACCTGAGCTTGTCGACCAGGACCTGGTCGGCGCGCAGCTTGCTGTCGAATTCAATCAGGGTGACGTGGCCGACGATGTTGGCAAGGTCGATCGCCGCCTCGACGCCGGAGTTGCCGCCGCCGATCACCGCCACGCGCTTGCCCTTGAACAGCGGGCCGTCGCAGTGCGGGCAATAGGCCACGCCCTTGTTCTTGTACTCGGCCTCACCCGGCACGCCCAGGTTCCGCCAGCGGGCGCCAGTGGTCAGCACGAGGCTGCGGGCCTTGAGCGAGGCGCCGTTGGCGAAGACGACCTCGTGATAGCCGCCCAGTTCCTTCGCGGGGATCAGCTTTTCGGCGCGCTGGAGGTTCATCACGTCGATGTCGTATTCGGCGACGTGCGATTCCAGTGCGGCCGCCAGCTTGGGGCCCTCGGTATAGGGAACCGAGATGAAGTTCTCGATGCCCATGGTGTCCTGCACCTGACCGCCGAAACGTTCGGCGACCACGCCGGTCGAGAAGCCCTTGCGCGCGGTGTAGATCGCGGCCGAGGCGCCGGCGGGACCGCCGCCGACGACCAGCACTTCGAAAGGCTTCTTGCCCGCGAGCACGGCAGCGGCCTTGGCATCGGCGCCGGTGTCGAGCTTGGCGAGGATTTCCTCGATGCTCATCTTGCCCGAACCCCACATCTTCCCGTTCAGGAAGACGGCGGGAACGGCCATGACGCCGCGTTCCTCGACTTCCGCCTGGAACGTGCCGCCCTCGATCAGGGTGGCGTTCACATGCGGGTTGTTGAGCGCGAGCAGGGTCAGCGCCTGCACGACGTCGGGGCAGTTGTGGCAGGAGAGCGAGAAGTACATCTCGAACTCGTGCTCGCCCTCGATGGCGCGGGCGATTTCGAGCGCCTCGTCGGAAACCTTGGGCGGATGGCCGCCGGCCCAGAGCAGGGCCAGGACCAGCGAGGTGAATTCATGGCCGAGCGGGAGCCCTGCGAAGCGCACCCAGGCGCTGGCGTCGCTCGCGCGGCGGATGATGAAGCTGGGGCGACGCTTGTCGTCGCCGTCGAAAGTGGCGGTGACCTTGTCCGAGAGCGAGGCGATCACGGTCAGCAGCTCGCGGGTCTCGGTGGATTTCGCATCGTCGCCCAAAGAGGCGACGAGCTCGATCGGCTCGCGCAGCATGGCGAGATATTGCGAGAGCTGTTGCTTCAGGTTGGCGTCGAGCATGGTCTTTGCGTCCTTTGGAAATGCGTTGGGAAAAGGGGCGGCCGGGGCTTCGGTTCCGCGAGGCCGCGCCGTGAGGGCGCGGCACCGGGAGAGGGAAAGCCCCGGGCCGCGCACCTTCACGCGACCCTAAGGGTGTCGCGGGGTGTCTTAGAGCTTGCCGACGAGGTCGAGCGAGGGAGCAAGCGTTTCAGCGCCTTCTTCCCACTTGGCCGGGCAGACCTGGCCGGGGTGCTCGCGCCAGTACTTGGCAGCCTTGATCTTGCGGACGAGTTCGACCGCGTTGCGGCCCACGCCCTCGGGGGTGATTTCGACCAGCTGGATCACGCCGTCCGGATCGACGACGAAGGTGGCGCGGTCGGCCAGGCCAACGCCTTCGCGCAGAACGCCGAAGTTGTTGGTCAGCGCGTGGTTCTGGTCACCGAGGAACGCGTACTTGATCTTGCCGATCTTGTCCGAGGTGTCGTGCCAGGCCTTGTGGCTGAAGTGCGTGTCGGTCGAAACGCCGTAGACTTCGACGCCGAGGCCCTGGAGGGTTTCGTACTGCTCGCCGAGGTCTTCCAGCTCGGTGGGGCAGACGAAGGTGAAGTCAGCGGGGTAGAAGAAGAACACGGCCCACTTGCCGGCGATGTCTGCTTCGGTGACGTCGAAGAAGTCCTTGCCTGCCTGGAAAGCGGTGTTCTTGAACGGCTTGATCTGGCTGCCGACGATACCCATGGATATGATCTCCCTCGATTGGGTGTTGAAGTTCGAGGAGGGAGATAGGCTGCCCGTGTGACGTTGTGTAGGGCGTTGATCCGATTGCCTTGATCGGAATGACCGATCAGTTGCGGTGGACTGAACGTTTCTGCCGATAAAGCGCGCGGCACTGCGAAAACCCGTGCGGCGCTGCGGCAAATCGGGCAACAGCAGGCCATGAAAACGATACGACTTGCGCTGCTCCTGGCGGCCTGCGCGTCGCTGGGCGCCTGCGACTCATGGCCCACTTCGCTGGATAATCGCGCGCCCGAGGATGTGACGTTCCGCTATCACCATCGCCTTTACGACCAGTGGTCGGTCTGGGCGCCCGTCTCACATGACCGCGCGGTCCTGCTCGCCCGCGAGCACCGCATGCGCGACATTTCCGGTCTGGAGATCACGCAAGGCGGGCTGACCTATCGCTACGCCGAAAACGCGCTGGCCCCGGTACACCGGTTCTGTGCCGGATCTGCGAGCTGTTCGCTCGTCTATCGGGGCGGAGGCAGGCTGGAAGCGCGGACAAAACCGCTGACGGACAGCCAGTTCCAGTAAACGGCGGGTCGCCGGGCGTTCGCAAAGGCGATATTCAGGGATTTTTCGCGAAAAGTCCGGAGTTTACCAATTCCACAACTTTGAACAGGATGTTACGAACCCCTAAGTGGGGAATACGTAGGGCGGAATGCTCAAGGTCTTTCTTATAATCGCCTATCTGCTCTGCGACTATGAGTCGGTGGCGGAGCGTTTTAGTTCCGCGCCCGGGGCCGCGTTGCTGTTCGTTTTTGCGGCGCTCTATGCAATGCTTGCGGTGGGCCTGCTGGCTTCGGCTTTCATCGGACGGCACTCGGTGCGGATAGCGCTGGCGGCGCTGTTTGCAGCGGCATCGCACTTCCAGCTTTCGTTCGAATGGACGACGGCGGGGCCGATGACCTACCAGTCCTTCGTCAACCTCTACAACGCCGCCGGACAGATCGACCACGCCGTTGCCCAGCATAGTGCGACGATGGCGCGGGCGATGGGGGCGGCCTTGCTGCTGTTCCTGGGCGTGGCCCTGCCGCCCAGGCGGTGGCGGGTGCCGCTGCGCTGGGGCGTTCCGGTCCCGCTGCTGGCGCTCTGCGCGCTGGCGACCTTGCTGTTCGTTCGCGGCGGCGAGGGTTCCAGGGCCTTGCCGCCTGCCTATCCCTCGATCGCGTTCGCGGGGCTGATGGCCGGGGAAGCGATCGCTTCCGTGCCCAAGCCCCGTGCCGCGCCGGCCTTGCCGCGTCCCGATGCGCCGCTTGCGCAGGACATCGTGCTGATCGTGGACGAGAGCATCGCGGGCAATTACCTCGATATCGACAACCCGTCAGGCGTGCGCAGCGGCCTTGCCGAGGAGCGGGCGGGCCTGCGCATCACCAATTTCGGCTATGCCGCCGCAATCCACAAGTGCAGCGCCAATTCCAATGCCGTGCTGCGC
Organism: Novosphingobium sp. ST904; assembly: GCF_001298105.1. Taxonomy (GTDB): domain Bacteria; phylum Pseudomonadota; class Alphaproteobacteria; order Sphingomonadales; family Sphingomonadaceae; genus Novosphingobium. The sequence continues at coordinate 59,371 of NZ_LGJH01000156.1, forward strand.
TTCGGGGGAACGCCCGACACCTACCGGGAAGCGCTGGCCAGCTGGCCCTCGATCTGGAGCTATGCGAAAGCGGCCGGTCTTCGCACCGTCTACATCGACGGCCAGTCGAACGGCGGCCACCTCCAGAACATGATGACGGCGAAGGAGCGGCGGGAAATTGCCGAATTCGTGCAGTTCGACGGGGTGCCGGCGGCGGACCGGGACATGCGGATAGCCCAGGTTCTGGCCGCTCACGTCAACAACGGGCTCCGGGAATTCATCTATGTGAACAAGGTCGGCGCGCATTTCCCGATTGCCGACAAGTTTCCGGCGGGGAAAGCCCGATACCGTCCGATCCTGCCGCAAGGGGGTGGGACGCTGCTGTCCTGGACGAGCAACCGGGCAGGGTTCGGCGGCACGCCGGGCGAATGGGTCCGCTACCGCAATTCCTATCGCAACACCGTGGACTGGAACGTGGGCACATTCTTCGACCGCCTGCTGGCGCGCCGGGGGTGGGGAATGCCGCGATCGTCTATACGTCCGACCATGGGCAGGACCTGCACGAACGGGGCAACCCCGGAAACAACACCCATTGCGGCGCCGAAAATGCAGCGCAGGAAGAGGGGCTGGTGCCGCTCGTGTTTATCGGAAAGTCCGGGCCATCCCGGCTGGACTGGTCACGCCATCTGGCCGCCAACCGCAACCGGTCGAGCGCGTTTCGCATCTTTCCCACGCTGCTGGTGCTGATGGGCTACGATCGCGATGCGCTTCGCCCCCGCTATGGCCTGCCGTTGGACGAGGCCGGGCAAGACCGATTCGCCTACAATGTCGACTTCGCCCCGCTGCTGGGAAAGCCGCCCGGCTTTCGCGACATGGACGTGGCCAGCGTGATTGCGCCGCCGGAGTCCGACTACACGGCGGCGAAGTGACGGGCGGACAGCGCGGCTTCAGCCACACTGTCCGCGGTGCAGCAGCTTGTGGTCCGCCAGCACCAGCGCCATCATCGCCTCGACCACGGGAACCCCGCGAATGCCGACGCAGGGGTCGTGACGCCCCTTGGTGAACAGCTCGGTCGCTTCGCCTTCGCGGTTGATAGTAGGCTGCGGCGTCAGGATCGAGCTGGTCGGCTTGAAGGCCACGCGCACCAGCACCGGCTGGCCGGTGGAAATCCCGCCGGCAATGCCGCCCGCGTGATTGGCGCTGAATTCGGGGCCATTCGCGCCGGGGTGCATCGGGTCGGCGTTCTGCTCGCCGGTGAGGCGCGCGGCGGCGAAACCGTCACCGATCTCCACGCCCTTTACCGCGTTGATGCCCATCATGGCGGCGGCAAGGTCTGCATCGAGCTTGCCGTAGAGCGGCGCGCCCCAGCCGGCGGGAACGCCGGTGGCGACACATTCCACCACCGCGCCCACCGAGGAACCGGCAAGGCGCGCATCGTCGACGATCTTCTCCCAGCGCTTCGCAGCCTCCGCGTCGGGGCAGAAGAACGGGTTGTTGCCGATCTCGGCCGCGTCGAAGTTCGCCATGTCGATGGCATCGCCGCCGATCTCGGAGACATAGGCAAGGATCGTCGCTTCCGGGATAACCAGCCGTGCCACGCCGCCCGCCGCCACGCGGCTGGCGGTTTCGCGCGCGGAGCTGCGGCCGCCGCCGCGATAATCGCGGAAACCGTACTTGGCGTCATAGGCGTAGTCGGCATGGCCGGGGCGATAGGCCTTGGCGACCTCGGAATAGTCCTTCGAGCGCTGGTCCACGTTCTCGATCATCAGCGAGATCGGAGTGCCGGTGGTCTTGCCTTCGAACACGCCGGAAAGGATGCGGACCTGGTCCGGCTCCTGTCGCTGCGTGGTGAATTTCGACTGGCCGGGGCGCCGCGCGTCGAGGAAGGGCTGGATCACGCTCTCGTCGATGGCGAGGCCCGGCGGGCACCCGTCGACGACGGCGCCGATGGCCGGCCCATGGCTTTCGCCCCAGGTGGTGAAACGCAGCAGGCGTCCGAAGGTGTTCACGCTCATCCGGGCGCTTTGTCGCGCAAGCATCGGTTTGTCCAGCCTCGCGCGCGCGACAGAAGCATGCGCGCGGATCGTCCCGTTATGGGTGCATGACCGGAATTTCAGCGGAAGCGGTTGTTCCTGCGCTTGTCCGGCGCGAACGGTCGGCGCTAGGAGCGGTCAAAATTGAACAACAGGGTCTGCCATGTTTCTTGTCGTTTTCCGTAACCGCAAACGCACCGACATCGACGCGGAGGCCTATGTGGCCGACGCCGACCATATGGAAGTGCTTGCACGGCAGCAGCCGGGCTTCATCTCCTTCAAGAGCTACGTGAGCGACGACGGCGAAGTTATCGCCATGTCCGAATGGGATGACGAACCTTCCGCGCGCGGCTGGGCCCGCCATGCCGAACATATCGTCGTGCAAAAGCGCGGGCGGGAAGGCTACTACGAGAGCTACACCCTGTTCACCTGCGATTCGCCGCGGGTATCCCACTTCCGAAGGACGTGACGACGTGAGCCTCGAATTCTACGGCATCCCCAACTGCGACACCGTCAAGAAAGCGCGGAAGTGGCTTGAGGCACGAGGCGCAGACTACACCTTCCATGACTACAAGAAGGAAGGCGCGGATGCGGCCCTGCTTCAGAAGTGGGTTGCTCAGGTCGGTTGGGAAAAGCTGCTGAATCGGGCCGGGACTACTTTCCGGAAGCTGCCTGATGCCGACAAGGCCGATATCGATGCGGCCAGGGCGGTTGCGATCATGGTCGCCAATCCCAGCTGCATCAAGCGGCCGGTGGTCGAGCTTTCCGGCGGGTTGCTGGTCGGCTTCAAGGAAACCGAATGGGAAGCGGCGCTCGGCTGACGGCGCCGGCGCTCATGACCATCAGGCAGAACGGCTGAAGCATCGCGATGAATCCGATCGAATGGGCGGCGGCGGCACTGGGCCTTGCCAATATCGCGCTCCTCGTGCGGCGCAGCGTGTGGAATTACCCGTTCGGCATGGCCATGGTCGCGCTCTACTTCCTGGTGTTCTGGGATGCGAAACTTTACGGCGAGGCAGGGCTTCAGGTCTTCTTCTTCGCGGCGCAGATCTGGGGCTGGGTGCTGTGGGTGCGCGCGGGCGGCGGTGAAAGCCGGGTGCCGGTGCGCCGACTGGGGAATTTCGCGCGGCTGCTCTGGGTGATGGGAACGGCTGCACTCGCGCTCAACCTCGGCTGGGTGATGCACAAGTTCACCGACGCCTCGCTGCCTTATGCAGATTCCGCCATTGCCGGAGCCAGCATCGCCGCGCAGATCCTGCTCGGTTTCCGCCGTATCGAGAACTGGGTGCTGTGGATCGCGATCGACGTGGCTTCGATCGGGGTCTACCTCTACAAGGAATTGTGGCCGACAGCCGCGCTCTACGTGGTGTTGCTGGCGATGTCGGTGCTGGGCCTGCGCGAATGGATCGCGGCGGAGAAAGCCGAAGCCGCATGATCACCGTTTGCCTCCACGGCGCGGAAAGCACCGGCAAGTCGGTGCTGGCCGAGCGGCTGGGCTATCCCTGGGTGCCGGAATACGGCCGCACGTATTGCGAGGAAAACGGCACGGACCTGACGATGGCGGACCTTCTCGCCATTGCCGAGGGACAGGCCGAGGCAAACCGAAAGGCCATGGCGTCCCGCCCTCCTGTGCTCCTGTTCGACACCGATCAGCTCATGACCGCCGCATGGGCGCAGATGTTGTTCGGGGAAGCGCCGGATGTGCTTTTTCGCTATCCCAAGGCGGACCATTACCTGCTGTTCGCGCCGGACGTTCCGTGGCAGGACGATGGCACGCGGTTCTTCGGCCCGGACGAGAGGCGCGCGCATTTTGCCGCCCTGGCGGAGGAGATGCTGGTGCGGGCCGGGGTGCCGTTCTCGCGGATCGGCGGTTCGTGGCAGGAGCGCGAGGCGCAGGCCCGGGCGGTTATCGAGGGCATAGGAAAGCCTGACGCGCGCCCTTGGTAGCAACAGGGTGCAGGGGCGATGGCCCCTGCCTGATTCCTTATTTCTTCCGCGCCGTGGCAATGAAATTCAGCGACAGATCGTCCGACAGGTGCAGCCCCGCCGTCGGCGACCAGGCGATGCCTCTCGGCTCGCCGAGCACCAGCCCGGCGCCATCCGCAAGATCGCGCAATTCGTCGGGCGTGGCGAATTCCTTCCAGTCGTGCGTACCGCGCGGGACTTTGCCCAGCCGTTCGGCCGCCTCGACCAGCAGCAGGCGCGAGGCCGGGGTGCGGTTGGGGCAGGAAAGGAACATCAGCCCGTCGTCCGCCAGCGCATCGGCGAGCTGGCCGATGAACAGTGCCTTGTCGGTAACGTGCTCGATCACTTCCAGCGAGCAGACGAGGTCGAAGCCGGAGAGGCCGAGCGCGCCCAGTTCACCGTGGCGATAATCGATGGGAAGCCCCATCGCCGCGGCGTGGGCGCTGGCCGCCGCGATGTTTTCGGCGGCCGCATCCACACCCGTCACCGCCGCGCCCAGACGGGCAAGGGGTTCGCACAGCAGGCCCGCGCCGCAGCCCGCGTCGAGCGCGCGTTTGCCCGAAAGCGGGCGCAGCATGCGCGAGTCGGTGGAGAAGTGCCGGTCGATCTCGGCGCGGATAAAGCCAAGGCGCACCGGGTTCAGCTTGTGCAGCATGGCCGAGGAACCCTTGGGATCCCACCATTCCGCCGCCAGCGAACCGAAGTGAGCAGCCTCTTTCGGATCGATTGTTGCGCGAGAAGGCGTGTTCGAAGCAGTTGCATTGTTCATCGCTCCCTCCTAACAGCGCGCCCGACTCTTATCCACACGCGCATCCTTTCTCTGCGCACAAACCGACGGGGAGCAGTGGCACCTTGGCACGTATCGTGATGAAATTCGGCGGCACTTCGATGGCCGGAACCGAGCGAATCCGGCGCGTGGCGGGCATTGTAAAACGCCAGCAGGAAGCGGGCCACGAAGTCGCCGTCGTCGTATCGGCCATGGCCGGCGAGACCGACCGCCTCGTGAACTTCTGCCGCGAAGCCAATGCCCTCTACGATCCGGCGGAATATGACGTGGTCGTCGCCGCGGGTGAACAGGTCACTTCGGGCCTGCTGGCGCTCACGCTTCAGGCGATGGGCTGCAAGGCGCGTTCGTGGCTCGGCTGGCAACTGCCGATCAAGACCGACGATGCCCACGCCAAGGCGCGCATCGAGGACTTCGATTCCGACGCCCTGCTGGCCTCGATGGCTGCCGGCGAGATTGCGGTGATCCCCGGTTTCCAGGGCGTTTCGCCCGATGGCCGCATCACCACGCTCGGCCGCGGCGGTTCGGATACCTCAGCGGTTGCCGTGGCGGCGGCGGTCAAGGCCGACCGCTGCGACATCTACACCGATGTCGACGGCGTCTACACCACCGACCCGCGTATCGTGGCCAAGGCGCGCAAGCTGCCGCTGGTTACTTATGAAGAAATGCTCGAACTGGCCTCTGTCGGTTCGAAGGTCCTGCAGACCCGCTCCGTCTCGCTGGCCATGAAGGAAAAGGTGCGCGTCCAGGTGCTGTCCTCGTTCATCGACGAGAACGCGCCCGCCGCCGATACCCTGCCCGGCACGATGATCGTGAGCGATGAAGAACTGGAAGGAAGCGACATGGAACGCCAGCTGATCACCGGCATCGCCGCCGACAAGAACGAAGCCAAGGTCACGCTGACCCGCGTGCCCGACCGTCCCGGCGCCGTGGCCGCGATCTTCGCGCCGCTCGCGGAATCGAACATCAACGTCGACATGATCATCCAGAACGTCGCCAAGGACAAGGGCGAGACCGACGTCACCTTCACGGTGCCGCAGGCCGACCTCGTTCGTGCGCAGGCGCTGCTGGAAGAGCGCAAGGAGACGATCGGCTACTACCGCATGATCGCCGACAGCAATGTTGCGAAGATCAGCGTCGTCGGTGTCGGCATGCGCAGCCACGCCGGTGTCGCCTCGACCATGTTCAAGACGCTGGCCGATCGCGGGATCAACATCATCGCCATCTCGACCAGCGAGATCAAGGTTTCGGTCCTGATCGACACGGACGAGACCGAACTGGCGGTGCGCGTGCTGCACACCGCTTACGGGCTCGACGCTGCCGCCTGACCGGCCGCACAGATCGAACAGGAAAAGGCGGCGCGGGCGAGCGCCGCCTTTTTCGTATCAGTCCTCGGCGCGGGGTTGGGCCAGCTCCAGCAGATGATCGCGCAAGTCGGCTGGCCATGGGGCGAGCGCTGCGGCCAGTTCCGCCGGCTTGTCAGCAAAGAGCAGCCGCGAGGCTTTCTCGAAACCGGGAAGATCGCCGCCTAGAGTCCTCTCGCCAATTCGTCGCGGAACTTCGGGTCCGCCAGTCCGATCAGCAATTCCGCCCGTTCGCGCAGGGTCTTGCCCCGCAAGTTGGCGGCACCGTGTTCGGTGACGATCCAGTGCACATCGTTGCGCGGCGTCGTGACCGGGCCGTCCAGCTTCGGCACGATACGGCTGACCGTGCCGCCCTGGGCGGTGGAGCGGCAGGCGATGATCGAGACGCCGCCTTTCGATGCGCTTGCACCGCGCACGAAGTCCAACTGGCCACCTGCGGCGGAATATTGGCGGCCGCCCATGAATTCCGAATTGCAGGCGCCGTGCAGGTCGACCTGGATCGTTGCGTTGACGGAGACGACATTGTCGTTGCGGGCGATCTCCGAAGCGTCGTTCACCACGTCCACCGGCAGCGAATAGACTTGCGGATTGCCGTCCATCCAGCGGTAGAACGGCTCGTCGCCCATCGCGAAGGAATAGACGCTGCGGCCCGGATGCGTCGTCTTGAGGCGGTTGGAGACCGCGCCGGAGTGGACCAGTCCGGCCATGGCGGGGGTGAGCAGCTCGGTGTGGATGCCAAGATCGCGGCGGTCCTCGATACGGCGGCAGACGGCGGCGGGGAGATTGCCGATGCCCATCTGCAGACAGGCACCATCGTCGATCATCTCGGCGATCAGGGCGGCGATGGCCTCGTCTTCGGGGGAGCCGGCCGCCTCGCCGAACGAAAGCAGCGGCACGTGATTCTCGACGATGGCCGAGACTTGCGAGACATGGAGCGGGGTCGAGCAGGCAACGCGTGGCATCGCCGGGTTCACCTCCACGATCACCGTCCTGGCGCAATGCGCGGCGACCGAGGTGTAATCGTTCGCGGCGCCGAAGCTGAAGAAGCCGTTCTCGTCCATCGGCGATACGGCAAGCACGCAGGCATCGAGTTCGATCTCGTCACGTAGCAGCCGGGGCGAGCCGCTGAAGGCGCATGGCACGAAGTCTATCAGCGCCTCGGCGGCGGGATCGGCCTTGATCAGCGCCCGCTCGATACCGCTCATGAACAGGCACCGGGGGCGGATGCGGCCAAGCAGTTCGCGGCGCAGGATCGTCGATCCGGAATGGACCTGCGAAAGCAGATACCAGACGCGCAAGTCGCTTAGCGTTCCCGCCTCGGCCCGGCGTGCAAGGGCGGCGAGGATCGCGGGTGGTTCGCCCACCGCCATGCCCATCGCCAGGTCGCTGTCGCTTTCGATGGCCATGACTGCCCGGTCGGCCGTCGTCAGCTTCGCCGCGTAGATTTGCCCAGCGTCCATTTGATCCCACTCTTTTTGATATTATGCTTGCAGGATCGGGTGTGCCATTCGGGCTCGACCGAGAAGGGGGAAGAGGGGAGCTTGCGCGCGCGCCAGGCGGAGATTTTCCGAAATGGCCGAAGCGCGGGCTTTCCCTTCACGGCACTTCGAAATGATCCGGTGCAAGCCCTGCCAGCCTTCGCCTGTGCATCTCCTCGAAGGCTGCTTCCACCCGCCGGGTATAGGGAACGGTGCGGAACAGCGGACTTGTGAGCCGGTTCGCGGCAAGGCGCTGACGCAAGTGCCGCATCCCGCGCGGATCGTGCGCGAGCGCGAGGGCCGTGGCTTCGTAGGCGTCGCGGTCCGGCACGGCCAGTTCGGGCAGGCCCACCGCCCGCACGAGGCTTCCGGCAACCCGCGCGGCGAATTGGCGACCGGGCATCGTCAGCACCGGCAATCCGCCCCAGAGCGCATCGCTTGCGGTCGTATGGGCGTTGACGGCGAAGGTATCGAGGAACAGGTCGGCCAGGGCGAGGCGGGCCAGATGTTCGCCATGCGGCACTCCGGCGGAGAACACCAGCCGCGTCGCATCGATGCCGCGCAGCCCGGCTTCGCGGCGCAGGTTTTCCTCGGCCCAGCGGTTGGAGCGCAGCAGCCAGAGCACGCTGCCTTCGACCTGATCGAGAAGGCGCATCCAGATATCGAACTCGCCCGGCCCGATCTTGTAGGTGTGGTTGAAGCAGCAGAACACGAAGCCGCGCTCCGGCAGGCCCCAGCCGGCGCGGCCCCTGCTGTCCGCCACGATCGGGCGGCGCTCGTCGTTGGCCTGATAGCAATGGGCCAGGCGCACGATCTTCTCCGTGAACCACGCTTCGCCGCCCGGAGGCACGGTTGCGGCATCGGCGATGAAGTAGTCCATGCAAGGGTGGCCGATGGTGCCGGGATAGCCCATGTAGCTGACCTGCACAGGGGCGAGGCGTCCGCCGAACATCGCGGTGCGGGTGCCGCGCGTGTAGCCCTTGAGGTCGACGGCGATGTCCAGCCCGTCCGCTCTCGCCAGCGCCGTGACTTCGGCGTCGGTCAGCTCGCCGATCTCGGTGAAAGAGTCGGCATGGCCGCGCAGGGCTATCCGCGAGGCGTCGCCATCGCAGCGGGGGCCGTAGCTGTAGAGGCGGATATCGAAGCGCGCCCGGTCATGCTCGCGGAACAGGCCGCTCATCAGGTACATCGTCGCATGGTCGTGAAAGTCCGCGGAGAAGTAGCCGACGCGGATTCGGCCGTCCGCCGCAGGGGGCGGTTCGGGCAGTGTCGCCGGGGGCGGTGCGAACTTCACGGCCGCGCAGGCAAGCGAGCGGCGGTACTGGTGTGCGGGATCGTCCACGAAGGGCAGTGCGGCGAACGGCTGGACCGCTGCGGCCGAGGGGGCGTCGGTCAGCGCGAATTCGGCGCGGTTGCTCCAGTCGCAGATGTGGGCTTCCTCGAACAGGGCCTGGAGCAGCGCGGAGCGGTCGGCAGGATCGAGTTCCCAGCCCTTGCGGAAGGCGGCGATGGCGGCAGGCAGGTCGCCTTTCAGCACGAGCGCCTTGCCGCGATTGACGATGGCCTGCGTATTGCCGGGGTCGGCCTCCAGCGCGCTGTCATAGGCGCCCAGGGCATCGTCCAGGCGGCCCAGTAGCAGGAGTTCGCCGCCCATGTTGTTATAGGCTAGGGCATGGCCGGGCCGCAGCGCCACGGCGCGCCGGTAGGCCGAGACGGCCTCGGCGCGGGCGCCGCGCTTTGCGAGCAGGTTGCCGAGGTTGTAATGGGCCTCGGTATAGCCCGGATCGAGGGCGACGGTTTCGGCGAACTCCGCTTCGGCTTCCGCCCGGCGTTCCTGTGTGTCCAGCAGGTTCGCGAGATTGAAGCGCGCGTCGGCATAGCGGGGGTGGCGGGCGATCAGCTTGCGGTAGATGTCCTCCGCTTCGGAGAACCGGTTCTGGCGGCGCAAGGTGATGGCAAGGTTGTTCCAGCAGGCTGCCGCTTCGGGATCGGCCGCGATGGCGCGGCGGAATGCGGCTTCGGCGGCCGGAAGCACGCCGAGCGCGAGCAGCGCCGCGCCTTGCAGGTTGTGGACGGTGAAGCTCTGCGGAAAGGCCGCGGCGAGCCGGGCACCCTCACGCACCGCATCTTCGAGACGGCCGGAGCGATAGGCGGATACCATCTGGTCGATTTCGGCAGGCGGCGGATCGGTGTTGGCGGCTTCGAGCGCAAGGAGCGCCGACCTTGCCCGGCCGTTGCGGGGAAAACGGTCCAGCGCCTCGCGGTAGAGCGCCCGCGCCGCTTCCGTCTCGCCTCTTTTCGCCGCGCCTCTTGCCTTGATCAGCAGCGCTTCCAGTCCGCTCACGTTCCCCTCCGCGAAAGCCACGGCGAGATTAGGCGAACAGGGTTCACTGCGCATGAGCAGGGGAATCAGGACATCCACGAGGTGTGGATGCAGGTACCTGGAATGTCTGGATTTTCCACCGAAGGAAACTGGAGCGGGCGAAGGGATTCGAACCCTCGACCCCAACCTTGGCAAGGTTGTGCTCTACCCCTGAGCTACGCCCGCTCTGACGTTCAAGACCTGCTGGAGTGTCCGGCAGGTCCGGGGTGGAGGCGCGCCACTAGCAGTGCCTTTTGGAGGCCGCAAGAGGAAAATCGAAAGAATTTTTCGAAGCATGACAGAACGACACCTAAACGGCACCTAACCGGACATGAACCCTTCACAAATCCGTCCCGAGAGACGATCTAGGGGGCCATTCGATTTTCACGGGAGCACATACCTTGGCCAGCATGGGTCTCAACCTCGACGAACAGAAGGCGGTCGACCGGTTCCGCAAGACAGTGGCCGAACCGTCGATGACGCAGCTGGTGATTCTCGATTTCTGGGCCGAATGGTGCGGGCCGTGCAAGGCGCTCACCCCGGTGCTGGAAAAAGTGGCGGCCGACTATGCCGACAAGGGCGTGATCCTTGCCAAGGTGAATGTCGATGAAGAGCAGTTCATCGCCTCGCAGTTCCAGGTGCGTTCGATCCCGACGGTCTATGCGATCTTCCAGGGCCAACCGGTGGCGGACCTTACTAGTGCGCGCACCGAATCGCAGCTGAAGGCCACCCTCGACCAGCTGCTGTCGCAGTTGCCGGTCCAGCCGGGCGGGGCCGAGCCGCAGCACGATATCGCGCCGCTGATCGCCATGGGCGAGGAAGCGCTGGCGGAGGGTGACGGCGAGCGTGCCGCCGCGATCTTCATGCAGATCCTCGAACTCGCGCCTGAGAACGCCGAAGTGCTGGCCGGGTTCGTGCGCGCGCTGGTGCTGGCGGGCCGCATCGACGAGGCCGGGCAGGTGCTCGACAGTCTCGAAGGCGAAATTGCCGCCGATCCGCTGCTGGAACGCGCCCGCACCGCGCTGGCGCTGGCGAAGGACAAGCCCGAGGACAGCGAGCTTGCCGCCCTGCGCGCCGCCGCTGCCGAGCGTCCCGCCGACATGGAGGCGCAGTTCGCTTTCGCCAATGCCGCATTCGCCGCCGGCGAACGCGATGCCGCGGCGGAGGTGCTGCTGCGCATGGTCGCCGCCGACCGCGAGTGGAACGAAGGCGCCGCCCGCGCCAAGCTGCTCCAGATCTTCGAGGTGACCGGCCTTGAGGACCCCTGGGTCTCCGCCACGCGCCGCAAGCTCTCCACCGTACTGTTCGGTTGACGGTGGCGCGGATCACCATCTTCCCGCTGCCGGGCGCGGTGCTCTATCCGGGGCTGCAACTGCCGCTCCACATCTTCGAGCCCCGCTACCGGGCGATGGTGAGCGACGCGCTCGCGCGGGATCGGCGAATCGGCATGATCCAGCCGCAACGCCCGCAGGAAGGCGCGCCGCTTTACGCGGTGGGCTGCCTCGGGCGGATCGGCGATGTCGAGGCGCTGGAGGATGGGCGGTTCAATATCCTGCTCACCGGCGAATCGCGGTTCCGCGTGCTGCGCGAACTCGATGTGACGACCCCGTTCCGGCAGGTCGAAGCCGAGCTCCTGCCTGACCGCGAGGACGAGGTGCTGGCCCCGATCGAACGCGCCAGCTTCGAGCGCGAGGCCAAGCGCTTTGCCGATGCGCAGGGTTATGCGGTGGACTGGGACCAGGTCGGCCGGCTGGACGACCAGTCGCTCATCAACGGCGTCTCGCAGATCGCGCCGTTCGATGCCGCCGCCAAGCAGGCCCTGCTCGAAGCGGACAGCCTGCCGCTGCGCTGCGAACTGCTGGTCCAGCTCATGCAGTTCTTCGGCCGCCGCAGCGACGACGGCGACGATGAAGGCGTGACGCTTCAGTAAGGCCACGTCCTGCACATGGAAGTGTGCGGCGTCTTCCAACGAAAAAGGCCCGGAGCTGTCTCCGGGCCTTTTTTGTTTTCCTGTCGCCCGGGTCAGTTGCCCCGGTCAGTTGCAGGGGTCAGTTGCCCGGCGTGCGGGTGGCGACCGGGGCGGGGCTGCGCGTGGCGGCGGGGCGGGGAGTGCCGGCGGTTGGGCGCGGCGCGCCCGTCCCCAGTCCCTGTCCGGCGCGAAGGCCCGGATCGTCCTGCTGGCCGCGCCCGGTGGCGCGGTCGAGGAAGTCGCTGTTGGCGGCCGGCGGCGGCGACTGTGCGGGGCCATAGTCGGGCATCTGCGGCTGGCCGGGGCCGGGGCCGGGACCGACCGAACCGTCCTCGTAGCGCGGCTGGCCGTCCGGCCCCTGACCCGCGCCCTGGCCATCCGGGCCGGGCTGGACGATGTTGCCGTTCTCGTCGACGTAGTAATAGTCGTTCGGATTGCCCTGCATCGCCTCGTCGTCGGGTTCGAGTTGCCATTCGGGCAGTTTCACCTCGGTGTCGAACTGTTCGACCGGGCGCTTGGCCACCGCGACCTTCATGTAATCGGAGAAGGCGCGTGCCGGGGCATGGCCGCCGGAAAGGCCGCCGACCGGGCGGGCATCGTCGCGGCCCATCCAGACCCCGGTGGTGATGCCGCTGGAGAAGCCGAGGAACCAGCCGTCCTTGTTCGAACTGGTGGTGCCGGTCTTGCCCGCCACGGGGCGCCCGATCTGCGCCGCGCGGCCGGTGCCGGTGGCCACGGTCGTCTGCAGCAGGTCGGTGATCCCGGCGGCCACGTTGGGCGGCACCAGAACCTGTCCGCGCACCGACTTGTGTTCGTAGAGCACTTCGCCCGAGGACGTCGTCACCTTGACGATGCCATAGGGCTCCACCGAGGTGCCGCCGGCGGAAACCGCGGCGAAGGCGCGGGTCATGTCGATCACGCGCACTTCGGAGGTGCCCAGCACCATGGCGGGCTTGGTGTTGATCGGGGTGGTGATGCCGAAGCGCCGCGCCATCGAGGCCACGGTGCCGAAGCCCACCTCGTTGCCGAGCTGCGCGGCGACGGTGTTCTTCGAATAGGCGAAAGCGGTGCGGATATCGATCTGGCCGGCGAAGTTGCGGCCGTCGTTCTGCGGGCTCCAGCCGTCGATCGTCACCGGTTCGTCCACCACGCGGTCGTCCGGGGTGTAGCCGGCTTCGAGCGCGGAGAGGTAGACGAACAGCTTCCACGCCGAGCCGGGCTGGCGCATCGCGGTGGTGGCGCGGTTATAGTTCGAATTCACATAGTCCGTGCCGCCGACCATCGCCAGCACGGCGCCGTCGCGGTCGAGGCTGACGAGCGCGCCCTGCGCGCCCTTGGGCACGTTGGCGACGATCGAACTGGTGGCCGCCTGCTGCATCTTCGGATCGAGCGTGGTCCAGACCTCGATCGGCTCGTTCGTGTCGGGCAGCAGCGTGTCGAGCTGGGGCAGGGCCCAGTCGGTGAAATAACGGACCGCGTTCTGGCCCTTTTCATGGACCACGTTCACGTCGGCGATGTCGGCCTGATCGGCTTCCTGCTGCGTGATCGCGCCGTTCTTGACCATCAGGCCCAGCACCACTTCGCCGCGGTCCTTGGCGGCCGCGACGTCGGCGGTGGGCGAATAGTTCGAAGGGGCCTTCACCAGGCCGGCGATGATCGCGGCCTCGGCGGTGGAGAGTTCGGTGGCGGGATGGCCGAAGAACTTGCGGCTGGCCGCGTCGATGCCATAGGCGCCGCCGCCGAAATAGACCTTGTTGAGGTAGAGTTCGAGGATCTGGTCCTTGGTGAACTTGCGTTCCAGCGCCAGCGCCAGCACCGCTTCGCGCGCCTTGCGCGTGAAGGAGCGGCTGTTGTTGAGGAACACGTTGCGGGCAAGCTGCTGCGTGATCGTCGAGGTTGCCTTGGCGCGGCCGCCCGTCGTCGTCGAGACGTAGACGGCGCGCAGCAGGCCCAGCGCGTCAACGCCGATATGCTCGCGGAAACGGCGATCCTCGACCGAGACCATCGCGCCCTTCATGACGGCGGGAATCTGGTCGTAGCTCAGCCACTTGCCGTAGCTCGGCCCGAGCGAGACGAGTTCCGTCCCGTCCCGCGCGCGGACCACGATCATCTGGCCGTTCTGGCTGCTCTTGAGCGAATCGTATTCCGGCAGCTCGCTCATCGTGAAGACGACGGCGGTGCCCAGGAAGATCACGCCCAGAATGGCAAGTGCAGAGCCCCAGATCAGGACGCCGCGAACGATTCGGCGCCAGAGGGGTTTCTTCTTGGCAGGGGAGGAAGGCCCGCTGGAGGAGCGGCGCCGGCCGGAATCATTGGCCATTTTCGAGGTATAAATCCCTTAAGCGGACCAGGCGGCCCGAGCGCTTCCTACACCGTGGACGCGCCTATTGTAACCCGGCGTTAACGGGCAAGTGACGATCGGGCGACGTTCGGCGGCTAGAGCGCGGCGTAGAGCGCGAGCATCCGCTGCCATGCCTTGTCCGCCGCATCCGGGTCCCATGCCGGCGAATCGGGTACGCACCAGCCGTGATCGGCGGGGTAGACCTCGACTTCGGCGGGGCGTCCGGCGGCGGAGGCGGCCTGCTTCAGGTCGGTCTTCTGGTCCGGCTGCTTCGCATCGTCGTTGCGGGCGATGGCGAAGAGATAGGAGGCCTGCGTGCGCGCCAGCAGGCGGTGGGGGCTGTCGTCCTGGTCGGTGACGAGGCCGGCGCCGTGGAAGGAAGCCGCCGCGCGGACCCGTCCCGGTATTGCCGCCGCCGTACGGACGGTGAAGGGGCCGCCCATGCAATAGCCGTTGCTGCCGATCCCGCGCTTCGTGTCCACGGCCTTCTGGGCATCGAGGAAGGCGACATAGGCACGCGCATCGCGGGTGATGGCGTCGGGCGTGAGCGCGGCGCGCAGCGGAGCGACCCTGGCCTGCCCCTCCGGCGTGCGGAAGGCGGCGAAGCTTTCGAACACGGGGGCGGGCTCGCCGCGATAATAGGGGTTCACGACAAGCACGGCGTGGCCTTCGGCGGCGAGCGTGCGGGCCATGATCTTCTTCGCCTCGCGCAGGCCGGCGATGTCGGGCCAGAGGATGACGGCGGGATGGCTGCCCTTGGCCGGGTGGACGAAGAAGGCGTCGGCCACGCCGTCCGCCGTGGTGATCGAGACCATCCGCTCGTTCAGCGCATTGGCGCCGCGCAGCTTCATCACGTTGGTGCAGCCGGTAAGGGCGGCTCCGGCCGCCGCGCCGGCGCCGATCGCGGCGAACTGCCGGCGATTGAGCCCGCGCCGGGCAAGGTTGGCGTCTTCGGCCTCGGCGGTGAAATCGTCACACATCGAAAAGCGCTCCGGTCTTGAAATCAGGTGGTTGCCGCCAAGGCTACCCAACCGCGAAGGCCATGGCGAGGGCCTGCTTGCCGGAATGCCGGATTTCAGTCTCCGGGGAAGTTGAGTTCGAGGTTCACTGCATTGGGGTCCACCAGGAACACCTGCCGCAGGCCGAGGCCGGGGTGTTCCATCACCCGGTGCGCAAGGCCGAGCTGCTCGATCATGGCCACCGTTTCGGCAAAGCCCGAGCAGCGCAGGGCGAAATGGTGGAGCGCGTTGGTCGGCTGTCCGGGCCGGTATTCGTCGTAGCGCCCCGGCGCGGTGGTGCGGTCCACGAGGTGGACGATCGCATGGCCCGCCGCATCGCGCATCCAGTAGCCGGCGATGCCTTTGGCGATCGTGGGATTGTCGCTGCGGGTGAGGCCGAGCACCCGTTCGTAGAACGAGGCGGTCGCCTCGAGGTCGTCGGTAAGGATATTGACGTGATCGACACCGTTGACGGGCATGGGCTCTCTCCCCTGGCAGAGGCGGCACCATCGAACGATGATCGCCGCCCTGCAAGTGTCAGCTTCGGAAGACCACCGTGCGCGAACCGTTCAGGAGCACGCGGTCCTCAAGGTGCAGGCGCACGGCCTCCGCCAGCACGCGGCGCTCGATGTCGCGGCCCTTGCGCACCATGTCCTCGGGCGTATCGGCGTGAGTCACGGTTTCCACGTCCTGGTGGATGATCGGGCCTTCGTCGAGGTCGGCGGTGACGTAGTGCGCGGTGGCGCCGATCATCTTCACGCCGCGCGCATGGGCCTGGTGATAGGGCTTGGCGCCCTTGAAGCCCGGCAGGAACGAGTGGTGGATATTGATGCAGCGCCCCGAAAGGAAGGCCGCCATCTCGTCCGAGAGGATCTGCATGTAGCGCGCCAGCACCACCAGTTCGGCCCGGGTCTCGTTCACCAGCGCACGGATCTGCGCTTCCTGATGGGCCTTGGTGTCCCGCGTGACGGGCAGGTGATGGAACGGGATATCGCCGATCATCAGCGAGTTGATCGCCTCGCGCGGGTGGTTGGAGACGATCCCCACCACTTCCATCGCCATTTCGCCGATGCGCTGGCGGTAGAGCAGGTCGGCGAGGCAGTGGTCGAACTTGCTGACCAGCAGCAGCACCCGGCGCGGGCGGTCGCGCCGGGTCATCGACCAGGCCATGCCGTATTCGTGCGCGATCGCGCCGAACCCTTCGCTGAACGCCTCGCGATCCGCGGAGCCCGGATCGAAGGCCACGCGCATGAAGAACTTGTCTTCCTCGAGGTCGTTGAACTGCTGCGCCTCGATGATGTTGCCGCCCGCCTGCGCGAGGTAGCCGGTAACGCGGGCGACGATGCCGGGACGGTCGGTGCAGGACAGCGCGAGGATCAGCGGTTCAGCCATCGGTTCGGGCCTCAGGCAGCGGAGCGGTTGGAAAGCGCCGCTTCGGATTCGGCCAGGAGGGCGGCGATGATGTCCGCGACCGGCTCTTCCTTGCTGACCATGCCCACCGACTGGCCGGCCATGACCGAGCCGCTCTCGACGTCGCCGTCGATCACCGCGCGGCGCAGCGCGCCTGCCCAGAAGTGCTCGATGGAAAGCTGGGCCTGGCCCATGTCCAGTTCACCGGAATCGAGGCGCTTGGCGACTTCGATCTGCTTGGCGGTGAATTCCTCGGTGCCCTTGTTCTTGAGCGCGCGCACCGGGATCACCGGCAGGCGCGGATCGACCTGCACCGAGGCGACCGCATCGCGTGCCGAGGCCCGGAAGAACGCCTTCTTGAAATCGGCGTGAGCGATGGATTCGCTTGCGCAGGCAAAACGGGTGCCGAGCTGCACGCCCGCCGCGCCCATTTCCAGGTATCCGGCCATGGCCTCGCCCCGGCCGATGCCGCCCGCCACGAAGACGAGGTTGTCGGCGGCGAGCGCGGGCAGGATTTCCTGGGCCAGCACCGAAGTGGAAACCGGGCCGATGTGGCCGCCGGCTTCCATGCCCTCGATCACCAGCGCGTCGGCGCCGGAGCGCAGCAGCTTCTTGCCCAGCGCCAGCGTGGGCGCGAAGCAGATCACCTTGGCGCCCGATTCCTTGATCGCCTCGACGCTGCCCTTGGGCGGAATGCCGCCGGCCAGCACGACATGGCCGACCTTGTGCTTCGCGCAGACCGCGATCAGCTCGAAGAGCTGCGGATGCATGGTGATGAGGTTGACACCGAAAGGCTTGTCGGTCAGGGCGCGCGTCCCTTCGATCTCCTTGTCGAGGAGCTCGGGGTTCATCGCACCACATGCAATGACGCCAAAGCCGCCGGCATTGCTGATGGCCGAGACGAGATTGCGTTCGGATACCCAGGACATGGCGCCGCACAGGATGGCATATTCGCTGCCGAGAAATTCGCATCCCCGCGCCATCAGCGCCGAGGTCTTGGAGTTGGCGGCCATTGATGCTCCCATAGCCCGCATTCATGAATGAGCGAGCCCATAGGATGCTGCAGCGCCGCGCACAAGCTGGCGCGGCCACCTTCCTGCGCCGCATCGTTCTATAATGCGATTGACGATACTCCCGAATGGAACTGCCTTTCCCATGACCAAGACGCTGACTTCCACCCTCCGTCAGCCCTCCAGCATCGTCATCCTCGTCATCGTGCTGGCCGCCGCGGCGCTGCTCGGCACGCTGGCGTTCGAGAAGATGACCTCCGATCTCCCCGAGGCGCTGGCCGCCGCGCCCGCGCAGCAGGCCCCGATGACGGGCACCTCGCGGCTGGGCGAACAGGACCAGGCCACCCTGATGCAGATCGAGATCGGCGCGGGCAACCTGGCGACCGAACTGGGTAACGGCGATACCGGCACCGCCAATGCCAATGCGCTTGCCGGGCTGGCCACGCTGTCCGCCAAGGCCGGCGCGCTCGGCGCAGGCACGCCCGGGGACGTGCGCAAGTTCCTGGCCGCCGAAATCAGGCGCGCGCGCGATGCGGTGCGGCGCGGCGACGTGGCGGACGCCAGTTCGACGCTGATTTCGCTCCAGGCCCGGCTCGCGATCAGCAGGACGCTGTAAGGGCCGTCTGCAGCTGGCCCTGTGCAACTAATCGCCTGAAGCGATTACACTTACGCCTTCGTATAGCTTATTCAATCAGTCTCCTTCGGTTAGAACCGTCTCGCAAGCCCTTAGCGGGACGGACAAGACAAGGAGTGAGACCATGACCGAAACCACACCCGGCGGCGGAAAGTGCCCCTACGCCCACGGCGAGACTTCGCTCACTCCTACCCCTCTCACCACCGCGTTCGGCGCGCCGGTGGTCGACAATTCCAATTCGCTGACTGCCGGGCCGCGCGGGCCGCTGCTGATGCAGGACGTGTGGCTGCTGGAGAAGCTGGCCAACCTCAACCGCGAAGTCATCCCCGAGCGGCGCATGCATGCCAAGGGTTCGGGCGCGTTCGGCACTTTCACCGTCACCGGTGACGTCAGCCGCTATACCCGCGCGAAGTTCCTGGGCGAGGCGGGCAAGCAGACCGAGATCTTCGCGCGCTTCACCACGGTTGCGGGCGAGCGCGGCGCCGCCGATGCCGAGCGCGACATTCGCGGCTTCGCGGTGAAGTTCTACACCGAGGAAGGCAACTGGGACATGGTCGGCAACAACACGCCGGTCTTCTTCGTGCGCGATCCCCGCAAGTTCCCCGATCTCAACAAGGCGGTGAAGCGCGATCCCCGCACCAACATGCGCAGCGCCACCAACAACTGGGACTTCTGGACCCTGCTGCCCGAGGCGTTCCACCAGGTCACTTATGTCATGGGCGATCGCGGCATCCCCAGGAGCTACCGCCACATGGACGGCTTCTCCAGCCACACCTACTCGTTCTACAACGAGGCGGGCGAGCGGTTCTGGGTGAAGTTCCACTTCAAGACCCAGCAGGGCCACGCCCACCTGACCGACGCCGAAGCGGCGGCAATCGTGGCGGGTGACCGCGAATCGCACCAGCGCGATCTCTACGACGCCATCGAGCGCGGCGATTTCCCGAAGTGGAAGGTCATGGTGCAGATCATGGCCGAGGAAGAAGCGGCGACCTGCGGGTTCCACCCCTTCGACCTCACCAAGGTCTGGTCGCAGAAGACCTACCCGCTGATCGAGGTCGGCATGATGGAGCTGAACCGCAATCCGGAGAACTTCTTCGCCGATGTGGAGCAGAGCGCCTTCAGCCCTTCCAACCTCGTTCCCGGCATCGGCGTCTCTCCCGACAAGATGCTGCAGGCGCGTCTCTTCGCCTATTCGGATGCGCAGCGTTACCGCCTTGGCGTGAACCACCACCAGATCCCGGTGAACGCCGCGCGCTGCCCGGTCTTCACCAACCACCGCGACGGCCAGGGCCGGGTGGACGGGAACTACGGCGGCCTGCCGCACTACCACCCGAACTCGTTCGGGCAGTGGCAGGGCCAGGGCGAGTACCGCGAACCGCCGATGAAGATCGATGGAAACGCCGATTTCTGGAACTTCCGCGAGGATGATGACGACTACTACAGCCAGCCGCGCGCCCTGTTCGAACTGATCGACGCCGACCAGAAGCAGCGTCTGTTCGAGAATACGGCCCGCGCCATGGGCGATGCGCCGGACTTCATCAAGCAGCGGCACATCGACAACTGCACCCGCTGCCATCCGGCTTACGGCCAGGGCGTGGCCAGCGCACTGGGCATGAGCGTGAACCCCGCGCTCTCGCCCGTGCCCGAGACGGCAGACTGACCAGAGCTACCCCGGCCGCCGTTACCCCCCATGCGGCGGCCACGGTCCCGCCTCCCCGTTTCGCGAATGCCGCGCCGGGGAGGCGGGATTATCCGTTTTTCAGAACGATATCACCGCTTCGCCGATGGCATCCCACACGTGTGCGAGCTGATCGTCGGTAATGCAGTAGGGCGGCATGACGTAGACCGTGTTCCCGAGCGGGCGCAGCAGCACGTCGCGTTCCCGGAAGAAGGCCATGAGGCGCGGGGCGAGGTCGCTCATGTAGCCGCTGGTGCCGGCGGTCCTGAGGTCCAGCGCGGCGATCGTGCCGATCGTGCGGGGATTGTCGAAATGGCAGAACTGGCCGAGCTTCGCGATCCAGCCCGCCTGCTTTTCCGCCAGCGCGGCGATCCTCTCCCGCACCGGCTCCTCGCGCCAGATCGCCAGGTTGGCGGCGGCGGCGGCGCAGGCGATCGGGTTTGCCGTGTAGCTTGACGAGTGGAAGAACATCCGCGCGCGGTCGGCGGAGTAATGCGCCTCGAAGATCGGCTCGCTGGCCATGGTGACGGCGAGCGGGACGGCGCCCCCGGTCAGCCCCTTGGAAAGGCAGAGGATGTCGGGGACGATGCCGGCCTGTTCGCAGGCGAGCAGGGTGCCGGTGCGGCCCCATGCCGTCATCACTTCGTCGGCGATGAACAGGACCCCGTGCCGCGCGCAGATATCGCGCATCGCGGCAAGCGTTTCCGGACCGTATACCAGCATCCCGCCCGCGCCGAGGATCAGCGGTTCCACGATCAGGGCGGCGGTGTCCGGCTGGCGGCAGAGCGCCTCTAGCGCGTCCAGCGTCTGCTGTTCCGCGCCCGCTGCGGGGAAGGGAATGCGGCCGACGCCGAACAGCAGCGGCTCGTAGGGCTGGTTGAACACGCCGCGCTCCCCCACCGACATCGCGCCGATGGTGTCGCCGTGGTAGGAATTCTCCATCACCACGATCCGGTGGCGGTTCTCGCCCCGCCAGTGCCAGTAGCCGAGCGCCATCTTCAGCGCGACTTCGACACTGGTCGAACCCGAATCGGAGAAGAACACCCGCGTCAGGCTTTCCGGCATGATCTCGCGCAGGCCGGCGGCGACCTGTTCGGCCGGTTCGTGCGTCCATCCGGCGAAGATGATCTGGTCGAGTTTCTGCGCCTGCTCCGCGATGGCGGCGCGGATGCGCGGATGGGAATGGCCGTGCGTCGTCACCCACCACGAGGAAACCGCGTCCACCACCGCCTTGCCGTCGGCCGTGTGCAGCAGCGCGCCCTCGGCATGGGTGACGAGCGGCACCGGCTCGCCAAGCCCGTGCTGCGTGAAGGGATGCCAGACCGATGATGTCATGCCCTGAAGTCCTCGATGCGGAAGTTTGCTGCAAAGGCGCGGGCCAGGGCCTCGGGGGTCAGGGATGCGAGGCGGGGCAGGCGGCCGAGGCGGCGGACATTGCCCATGGCGCAGATGGTGGCCTCGCTGTCTTCCACGGCATCGCCCACGAAAGCCACGCCCAGCACCTCGACGCCGCGCGAACGCAGCGCCTCGATCGAGAGCAGCGAATGGTTGATCGTGCCCAGCACGGTGCGCGCCACCAGCACCACCGGCGCCTGCCACCGCGCGAACTGGTCGGCATAAGTCATGGTGCGGGTGAGCGGGACCATGACGCCGCCCGCCCCCTCGACCACCAGCGGACCTTCTACCTGCGGCAGGGCGAGCCGTTCGGGATCGATCTCCACCCCGTCGATCTCGGCGGCGAGGTGCGGGGAGCAGGGGGTGGCGAGGCGGTAGGCTTCGGGCAGGATGTGGCCGGCGGGCAGGCCGGACAGCCGCCCCACGCGGTCTCCATCGCCGCCGTCTTCCTCGAGCCCGGCCTGTACCGGCTTCCAGTAATGCGCGCCCAGCGCCCCGGCGAGCGCGGCGGCGAACACGGTCTTGCCGATTTCGGTATCGGTTCCGGTGACGATCAGGGGTCTGGCGATCTGGGGTCTCATGGGGCGCTCACCTAGCGCGGTGTAAGTGACAGGTCACGACCTCGTAAGTGACTTCGCATCCGCTTTGGGCAAAACGAGCCAGCGTCCGGCGCAACTGGCCGGGAGAAAGCGGGCGGTGCCCGGCATCGGCGGCGTGCGCGCCTATGGCCTTGAGCGCGCGCAGGAAGGCCAGCGGATCGTCATGGCGCTCAATGCGGTTCTCGGCCGTGACGGCGAAGTCGCCGAAGGCCGCGACCGGAGCGAAGCGGGGCGTCCCGGCCGCGAGGCCCTCGCCGCGTGGGCCTCGCGCCACTGCGCGAAACTGCCGGGGCCGAGCGTCGTCACCATCAGGTGGCCGCCGGGTGCAAGCCAGCCGCCCATGCGGGCGAGCGCTCGCGGGGCATCGTCGAACCACTGCACGGCGAGGCTGGAGCAGATCAGGTCGAACGGGCCGCCGCCGGGATCGCCGTACTCACCGTCGAGCACGGCGAAGCGGCGGTGCGCGTCTTCGCCCAGCCGCGCCCGGCAACGCTCCAGCATCTCGGGCGAAAGGTCGGTGACGAGCCAGTCCCCGCCAAGGCCCGCCAGCGCCTGCGTGAGGAATCCGGTGCCGCAGCCGATTTCCAGCACGCGGGGGCGCCGGGGCAGGGCAAGCGCGGCGATCCGTGCGGCGAGGGTCTGCGCGATGTCGCGCTGGATGCGTGCGTTGCCGTCATAGTCGGCAGCCCCGGCGAAGGCGCGGGCGATGCTTTCACGTGGAACGTTCATGCTCCGTGCCCGATCATGCCGCGCACCGCCCCGGCGCAAAGCTCCGGCGCTTCCAGCGGCAGGAGGTGTCCGCCCGCGGCGCTTTCGATCCGGCTCACGGCCGCGCCCGCGAAAACGGAGGCCCGCATCGCCTCGGGCAAAAGCGGGTCGCGCGCGCCCTGCAGCGAAAGTACCGGCACCGCCGGCAGCGGCGGCTGAGCATCGCGCAGGCGCAGCAGGTCGGTGCGGAGCAGGTCCGCGTCGATTTCGCCGAAGCCATCGCCTGCACCGCACTGGCGGCGGAACTCGGCGAGCACGGCGCGCGGGTCCTCGCCGAAACGGCGCAGCATCCGGTCCACCACGCGCACCGGGACGCCCGCGCGGTCGGGACGGGCGGTGAAGCGCTCGAACCCGTTGATCGCAACGATGCCGACGAGCCCCGGCGGCGGATCAGCCAGCACGCGCATCGTGCCGTAGGAGTGGGTTATCGCAAGGCACGGGCCTTCCACGCGGCAGGCGCGCGGCGCGCCGAAGTAGCCGCAATCGTCGATCGCCTGCGGCATGTCCGCCAGCAGGTTCGCGAGCGGTTCCCAGAATGCGCTGCCGAAACCCCAGCCATGGGCGAAGAGCAGCTTCATCGCCGTTCCCCGGCCTGCGAAATCGGGCCCACCGCATCGCCGATGGCTTCCAGCAGGACATCGATATCGGCTTGGGAATGAGTTGCCCGCAGCGCAAGGCGCAGGCGGCTGGTGCCCGGCGGCACCGTTGGCGGGCGGATCGCCGAGGCGAGCAGGCCGCGTTCCTCCAGCTGGCGCGAGAGGCCCAGAGCCGCTTCCTCCGCGCCGATCACGGCGGGGACGATCTGCGTGCTCGACGCGCCATGGTCGATGCCGAGCGCGGCGAGCCCGCGGCGCAGGCGGTCGCCCAGCGCGGCGAGGTGGGCGCGCTCCTCGTCCATGCCCGGCACGAGGTCGAGCGCGGCGTCGATCGCGCCAAGCACGGCGGGCGGCGGGGCGGTGGTGAAGACGAAGCCGCTCGCCGCGTTGACGAGGTAGTCGATCATCACCCGCGATCCCGCGACATAGGCGCCGAATCCGCCGAGCGCCTTGCTGAAGGTACCCATCACGAGGTCGATCCCGCCGGGCACTTGCGCCGAAAGCCCCGCGCCGCCGGGGCCGAGCACGCCGGTGGCATGGGCTTCGTCGACGAACAGGAAGGCGTCGTGCCGGGCGGCGATATCGGCCAGGCGGGCGATATCGGCGCGGTCCCCGTCCATCGAGAACACGCTTTCGGTAAGGATCAGCCGGGCGGGCGCGTCACGGCCCTTGCCGGCCAGCAGCTGCTCCAGGTGATCGAGGTCGTTGTGGCGGAAACGGTGCTGGCGCGTGCCGGAAATGGCGATGCCGGCGTGCATGGAGGCGTGGACCAGCCGGTCGGTGAAGACCATGGCGCCGGGCGCGGCGGCGAGCAGGGCGGGGATCACCGCGGCATTGGCCTGCCAGCCGCTGGCGAAGATCAGCGCCGCCTCGGCATGTTTGAACGCGGCGATCCGGGCTTCGAGCGCGAGATGCGCCTCGCTCGTGCCGGTTACCAGCCGGGAGGCGCCGGAGCCGGTGCCCAGGGCCTCGGTCCATGCGCGGGCGCGTTCGACCAGCAGCGGATGCCGGGCAAGGCCGAGATAGTCGTTGCTGGAAAAGTCGATCAGCTCGCGGCCGCCGCGCCGGATGCGGCCGCCGGGCTCCAGCGCGGCGGGACGCAAGATGCGGCGCTGTCCGGCGCTCTCGATCCGGCCGAGTGCCGCCGCGAAGAAGGAATCGAACCTGCTCATCGCGCCAGCCGGTATGGCAAGCGGGCCTCGGGCACAATGGGGGTGGGCGCGCCTCCGGCACGGTGGGACGCGCGCTTCCGGCAGGTTCGGCGGCAGGCGCGGCGTGAGTAGACGGCGGCGTGCGGCACAAAAACGCGCGCCGCCGTGAAGCCGGGCGCGGCTTCGCGCGTTGATGGGGAAAGAGGAAAAAAGAAGGATGCCCCGCGTGTTGCGAACCCTGCCGCTTGTCTCCGTCGCCGCGGCCCTGCTGCTCTCCGCCTGCCATTCCGAGCGTGCCCCTTCCGGTGAGCGCACCGGCGCGACATCGCCGGGGCAGGGACTGGCCTTTGCCGACGCGCCGGGCGGCGCCGCCACCGAATCGGCCGACAGCCTCGTGCTGCGCGCGCAAGTCGCGCTCGACCGGCTCGGCTTCTCCTCCGGCGTGATAGACGGCAAGGAAGGCCAGTCCTACGGCCTCGCCCTCAGCGGGTTCCAGCAAGCACGGGGCCTGCCGGCAAGCGGCAGGCTGGACCCGGCGACCCAGCAGGCGCTGCTTTCGGGCAGCGACAGCGCCGGAACGCGCAACGTGGTGATCCCGGCGGACTTTGCGAAAGGCCCGTTCGTGCCGGACCTGCCCAAGGACATGGCCGGACAGGCGCGGTTCAAGCACCTGGGTTACCGCAGCATGGCCGAGGCGCTGGCCGAACGGTTCCACACCACGCCCGAAACGCTGCTGGCGCTCAACGGCGCGGGCACGGTGCTGGGCGCGGGTCGCACGATCCGGGTGCGACGTTCGCGATGCCGGACTTGCGACCATCGAGGGGGACGAGAGCGGCTGGGCCGATACCCTCCAGCGCCTTGGCGTCGCGGCGGAGCAACCCAGGGCCGATCACGTCGTGGTCGACAAGTCCGATGGCGCGCTGCGGGTCTATGACGGTGCGAACAAGCTGATCGCGCAGTTCCCGGTGACCACCGGCAGCGGCCACGATCCCCTGCCGCTCGGCACCTGGAAGATCGTGGGAGAGGCGCGCAATCCGGACTATCACTTCAACCCGGACCTGTTCTGGGATGCCAAGAAAAGCGCGAAGGACAAGCTCCTGCCGCCGGGGCCGAACGGGCCTGTCGGCGTGGTCTGGCTGGACTTGTCCAAGGCGCACTACGGCATTCACGGCACGCCCGAACCCCAGAACATCGGCCGCACCGAAAGCCATGGCTGCGTGCGCCTGACCAATTGGGACGCCGCGCGGCTGGCGCAGATGGTTTCGGCGGGAACGAAAGTGGTGTTTCAGGCCTGACGTTCGACCGGATAGCCCGCCTCTGCCCATGCCTTGACGCCGCCGTCCAGCGCGACCGCGCGCAGGAACCCCAGTTCGCGCAAGGTCGCGGCGGCCAGCGTGGAGATCTTGCCGAATTCGCAGCATGTCACCAGCCGGGCGGTGGGATCGCAGAGCATCGCGTTGACCCGCAGTTCGAGCTGGCCGCGCGGCAGGTGGACGGCGCCGGGAATATGGCCGGCCTCGAACGCTTCCTTCTCGCGCACGTCGAGCACGATCATGTCGCCGGCTAGGGTGCCGATCCGCGCGTTCAGTTCCTCCAGCGCGATGAAGGGAACGCGCGCGGCGGCTTCGGCGAGAAGCTGGGCAACGGTCCTGCCGCCGTTCATGTTGGTGCGCAGCGCTTCGGTGAGATGGGTGGGCGCGGCCAGGTCCAGATGCTGCATCATCGCCACGAATTCATCCCGGTCGGTCTTTTGCAGGCGCGGATTTTCGGCGATTTCGGCGCCGATGGTGGAATGGCTGCGGCCCTTGTAGTCATGCGCGGGATAGACCAGCGTTTCGGGCGGGAGTTTCAGGAGCTTGCCGAACAGGCTGTCGTGCAGGGCGGCGGGATCGCCGGTGGGAAGATCGGTGCGCCCGGTGCCGCCGATCAGCAGCGTATCTCCGGTGAAAACCCGGTCCGCGGCAAGGATGCACATCGAATCGCGCGTATGCCCCGGCGTGTGCAGGGCGCGCAGGCGCAACTCGCCGACGATCAGCATGTCCCCATCGTCCAGTCGCATCCCGGCATAAGGGGCAGGGCTCAGGCGGTTCATCACCACCGGCGCGCGCAGCAGCCTGCCCAGTTCGCGGCTGGCGGAGAAGTGATCGGCATGCGTGTGCGTGTCGAGCACGTAGCGGATATGGACGCCGAGCTGGCTCGCCAGGCCGACATAGCGATCGATCTGGGACTGTTCCGGGTCGATCAGGATCGCGGCGCGGCTGGCTTCGCAGCCGAGCAGGTATGACTGGCAGCCGCCCGTGGCGATTTGCTCGAAGATCATGCCGTTTCCTTGCGGTGTGACCGGGAAAGTCTGCCTGCCGCCACCGGCCGCCGCAAGCGCCGCGATCCGTTTCGGGTACGTCTCTTTGGAGTAACCGCACCGTTCCGGCCCGGCGGCGCGGGATGGATCGAGCCCTGTCCGGGTTGGAACGAATCGGCCCGTCTTGCGCTTTACCCTGCCGGAATCCTACGCCTCGGCAGAGAATTCCAGATATCGCAATTCAAGGACATATCATGAAAATCCGTCTTGCCGCGCTTGCCGCCGTTGTCGCTCCGGCCGCGCTGTTCGCCGCTGCCACGCCTGCCGCCGCGAAAGTGACGGCCGAGGCCAACGTGGCCCGCGCGGAAGGGGACTGGGGCGGCGAACTGGCGATCGGCGTGCCGGTGATCCAGGACGGCGGCTTCAGCATCACGCCCGGCGCGGGCGTGTTCTTCCACCACCGCGACCATCCCGGCTACTTCACGGACGATTCGCAGTGCTTCAACCGCAGCAGCGGCGCGCAGGTTTCCGACGGCAAGTGCGACAATTCCGGCACCAGGTTCTTTGGAAAGGTAGAGGCGATGTACCGCCTGCCGATGTCGCTCGGCCTGGGTGTCGCGCGCGGCTGATCGGTGACGACCTGCGGGCCTACGGCACGGTCTCCATGCCGATCCTTCCGCGCATCGACGTGAAGGGCAATATCGGCGACCACTATCTGGCGGCCGGCCTTCAGGCGCGGTTCTGAGTTTCTACCAGCCCTCGATCAGATCGACATAGGCCACCACGTCATTGTCGGTGGCGATGAACAGGCCGTCCTGCACCTCTTCGGGTTGCCGGGCGCCATGTCCATGGCCTCGGTCAGGGTGCCGTAGAACAGCGTGCTGGCCGCGCCGCCGTCCGGGCCGGAATCGAGGTGGTACAGGCGCACCGTGGCGTCGAGATAAGTCGTGCGCATCAGTCTTCGCCTTGTTCCGGGGTTCGCCTGGCACCGTCCACGATGCGGCCCAGACGCGTGATTTCCGTCTCGGTCGCCCGGCGTTCGTGCTTGCTGCGGCCATGCTGCGCGCGGGCGGTGTCCGCCTGGGTCCGGGCGGCGTCGCGCGCCTTGGCCTTGCGGGCCATGCGAAGGTTGATGATCTCGGCCATGACGGCCTTTTACCCCTCGACGGGCGCTGTTGTAACCCCGAGATCGGGCAGTCCGACCGAACGCTTGCCCGAAAAGTCCGTGCGCACGACGATGAGCCCGTCCTTTTCCAGATAGTCCAGCAGGCGCTGCACGCGGCGGGGGCTGCTGGTGCCGTAGACGCGGGCCAGGACCATGTCGTCGGGGCAGGGCTCGTCGTTCATGGCGGCGCGCGCGATCATGTAGAACGGCGCCAGCGCATCGTCGGGAACGTGCTTGGCAAGGTTGACCAGATCGAACCAGCGTTCGTCGTCGGGGTCCTCGATACCGGCGATGGCGGCGGCGAAACCGCGGCGGAACATCGTCGCATCGAGCCCGCGCACCGAGATGCCCTTCATGCGGCAGCGAATGGTGAAGTCCTGGAACAGCGTGGTCGCGGACTGGAACGTGCAATCCGGGTCCTGCGCCATGGTGTTCAGGATTTCGAGCATGGCCGCCCGGTTTTCTTCCGGCTCCGGCTCGGGCCGTTCGGGGCGCGGCGGCGGTGCGGAAGACGGGCCGGCGGAGGGGCCGTGCGCGATCGATTCGCTCAGTTCCTCGACGTCGATCGCGGGGCGCGGGGCGGGACGCGGAAAATCGGGGCGTTCCGGCTCGACGTGGAGATTGTCGTGCAGCAGTTCGCGCAGTTCCTCGGTGGTCGCCGTGGGCAACGGGGTGAGGCCGGGGGTGACCGACTTGGCACCGGTCAGGACCGTGCCGATGTTCACCGCCACCGGGCGGCGGCTGATCGCCGGGCCGAGTCCGAGGAACTGGCCGCGCGCAAGGTCGCGGATCTGTTCCGCCTGGCGGCGCTCCATGCCCAGCAGGTCGGCGGCGCGGATCATGTCGATGTCGAGGAAGGTGCGGCCCATCAGGAAGTTCGAGGCTTCGGCCGCCACGTTCTTGGCCAGCTTGGCGAGGCGCTGGGTGGCGATGACCCCGGCAAGGCCGCGCTTGCGGCCCCGGCACATCAGGTTCGTCATCGCCGCGAGGCTGACGCGGCGCGCCTCCTCGGACACTTCGCCGGCGGCGGCGGGGGCGAACATCTGCGCCTCGTCCACCACGACCAGCGCGGGATACCACTGTTCGCGCGGGGCATCGAACATGGCGTTGAGGAACTGCGCGGCGCATTTCATCTGCTGGTCGATCTCAAGCTCGTCGAGCGCGAGGACGACCGAGGCGCGGTGTTCGCGGATGCGCGCACCCAGCCGGACGATCTCGCCTTCCGCATAGGCGGCGCCGTCGATCACGACATGGCCAAATTCCTCGGCGAGGCTGACGAAGTCTCCCTCGGGGTCGATCACCACCTGTTGCACGATGGAGGCGCTCTCTTCGAGCAGGCGGCGCAGCAGGTGCGACTTGCCGGACCCGGAATTGCCCTGCACCAGCAGGCGGGTCGCCAGAAGTTCCTTGATGTCGATTTCGATCGACTCGCCCTGCGGGGTCTGGCCGATCACGATATTCGCGCTCACGCCGCATGCCTTGCGCAAGCCGGGCGCGAGAGGCAAGGCAATGCTGCGGCTTTATCCATAGCTTGTGCGCATCGGCTTGCGGCGCGTCATGCGAAAATCGCGGATTTCCGCGCCGGTCACGGGGCTGTCACACGCGCGCGGCATAGCGACGCAGATTATGGCTTCACCGGTTTCTCCTGATAGCGACGGTATCGAGCGCCTGCCCCTGCGGCTGGTGGTGCTGGCGGGGCATGGCCTCGGCCCCGGCGGAATCGATCCACTGGCAGAGCGTTTCGGCGAAAGGCACCGCTGCCTCGTGCCGCTGGCAGGGCGGCCGCTCATCGCCCATGTGCTGCAGACGGCGGCGCAGCATCCCCGCGTCGCCAGCCTTGCGGTCTGCGTGGAGCGGGAGGCGTTCGACCCGGTGTGGGACGTGCTGACGCGGCTGCCGGGGCGCGGCAGCGTGGCGCTGGTGGGAGCGCGGCAGGATATCGCGGCAAGCGTGCGCGCGGCGGCGGAGGACTGGGATGGCCCGCTGCTCGTCACCACCGCCGATCACGCCCTGCTCAGCGCGGAATCGATCGACGCCATGGCCGATGCGCTGGAAAGCTGCGATGTCACTTTCGCGCTGGCCCGGCGCGAGGCGGTGGAGGCCGCGCATCCCAATGCGCTGCGCAGCTATATAGCCTTGCGCGACGGCGAATTCGCGGCGTGCGACCTTTATGGCATGGCGGGGACGCGTTTCGTCCACGCGGTTGACGTGTTTCGCGGCAGGGGCGCCTCCGACCGCGAGGGCGCCCGGATCTGGCGGGCACTGGGCCTTGCCGGGCTGCTCATGGTCAAGCTGCGGCTGGAGACGCTTTCGGGTGCGGTGGTGCGGGCTTCGCGCCGCCTGCGGCTGCGCGTGCGCGCCGTGGTCATGGCCGACGGCACCCAGGCGATCGACGTGGACAATGACCGGACATATGCAGTGGTGCGGGACCTGCTGGGCGAACTGCCGCCGGAAACGCCCGGCAAGACCGCCAGGCCGACAGCGCGCGCCGTAGCCTGAAAAGGGTGCTCGGGTAGCCTGGATTTCAGGCGCCTGATCGAAGTGCGGGATGGCAGTGGCCGATCGGCGGAGGCCGGGTCGTGCCGGACCGTTTTTTTCAAGGCCCCAAACGACTTTCGGGCCCCCTTGCGGGGGCCCGAAGGCTTTACCAGATCTCTTGCGAGAGTGATGGTGCGGTCAAGAAGACTCGAACTTCCACGGGCTTTCGCCCACAACGACCTCAACGTTGCGCGTCTACCAATTCCGCCATGACCGCTAAATCACCGGGGAGCTTCGAAGCCGTCCCGTGGCAGGAGCGCGCCACTAGCAAAGGGTTCCTGACCCGGCAAGTGGCTTCGGCCAATTATTTTCAAAAAGAGCGAATTTTTTTGCACCGCACGGAATTTATGGCGGATTTGCGTGGCTCGGCCAATTTGATGCGGGTGCATGGCCGGATGGGGCCGCGTCACGGCATGGTGAAGCGGGCCGCGCATGGCGGCGAACAGGTAAGCGAAATCCTGCAAAAAGTGCAGGGCCGGTGCGGCGCTGCAAAGGAGCCCGGGCTCACGCGGGGTGAGCCGGCCCGCCTCAGTCGGGCTTCCAGCCGATCTCTGCGGCCGATGCTGCCTTGGGAATGTCGGTCAGCGCTTCGTTGACGGTGATCGCCTCTCCCGGCGCGAGCTTGCGCTTCGAGGGGACGACTTCCTTTTCGTAGACGATGCGGTCGCGCTTGTCGCGCAGCACGACCAATAGCGAGGGCACGTAGCGGGCCTCGCTGCCGATATTGCTGATGGTGCCGCTGACCGAGAAGAATTCGGTGCCGTCGGGCAGAGGCTTGCGGTCCTGCCGCTTGCGCGGGAAATCGAGCTGGAGGTCGGGCTGGGCGGGAGAGAAGGTCTGGCGCGGGATCGGCAGCCAGTCCGGCAGGCCGCCCCAGGCGACGGCGCCGGTAAGGCCTAGGGTCACGACCGCGAAGATCGCCGAGCCGAGCGTCGCGATCCGCGTCCAGTTGCGGCGCGGGCGGAACGGCGGCGAGAAATCGAAGTTCGACGCGTTTTCGTCCGCATAATGGACGCTTGTCGTATCGTCGTAGATCGGCGCGGGCTTGCGCGCGGGCTGCGGCGCCTGCGTGGGCGCGGAAAGCGGGCCGGCCTCATCGGTCGGCGTGCTTGCGGGGCGGGTGCCGGGAATGTCGGCAGCGCTCGCTTCGCGGCCGGGGGCGCGGCCGGGCACGCGAATGGCTTCGCGCGGCGGCGGGGCCTGCACCGGGGCGGCCTGCACCGGGGGTGCCTGAATGGGGGCGGCCTGCGCGGGAGCCGGCTGGACCGGCGGCGGCGCGGCAGGCCGTGGCGGCGCTACCGGCGCTTGCTGCGCGGCGGGAGAAGGCGGTGCGGCGGGAGCGGCAACTGTGCCTGCCCCCCCTTGCGCAACCGGGGCTTCTTCCGCTGCGGCTTCGGGGCCTTCCTGGAACCAGCTGTGGCGGCACTTGGCGCAGCGTACCGTGCGCCCGTCCACGCCCAGCGCGCTGTCCGGGACCGCATATCGCGTAGAGCAGGCGGGGCAGGCGATTATCATGATCGCAATCTATAAGCACGAGTGACTCTCATGCGACAAGACATGGACTTGTGGGCACACGCCGGAACGCCCTTTTTTCCACATTCAATGCTCGCTATAGCGTCTCGTCGCCCGTTCGGACCCGAACATGCCAGGCCGTAAACCGATTAGACGAGTATGACCGCGGACGGGGAAATCATCCATTTCGACAATGTCGGGCTGCGTTACGGCACGGATCGGGAGATCCTGTCCGACCTGACCTTCACGTTGTTTCCGGGGCGGTTTTACTTTCTCACCGGGGCCAGCGGCGCGGGCAAGACTTCGCTGCTGCGGCTGCTCTACCTTGCCCAGCGCCCCTCGCGCGGCGCTATCCGCATGTTCGGAACGGACGCCATCACCCTGCCGCGCAGCCGGTTGCCGATGTTGCGCCGCCGGATCGGCGTGGTGTTCCAGGACTTCCGGCTGATCCCGCACTTGTCCGCGTTCGACAACGTGGCCTTGCCGCTGCGGGTTGCGGGGCACCAGGAGAAGGATATCGCCGGTCCGGTCCGCGACATTCTCGAATGGGTCGGCCTGACCGAGCGGATGGATGCGCGTCCCGCCACGCTTTCGGGCGGTGAGCAGCAGCGCGTCGCCATCGCCCGCGCCGTGATCGCGCGTCCGGCGATGCTGGTGGCGGACGAGCCGACCGGCAACGTCGATCCCGAGATGGCGCTCAAGCTGATGCGCCTGTTCGAGATGCTCAACCGGCAGGGCACGACCGTGGTGGTCGCCACGCACGATCTGGACCTGCTGCGCAAGGTGCCGGAGAGCCTTATCATGCGGCTCGATCGCGGGCGTCTGGCCGATCCCACCGGGGCCCTGCGCTACCCGCCGCGGCAACTGACATGAGCGCAGAAGGAGTGCCGCGCATGGCATGGCGCCGCCTTGGTGCGCGCGGGGCCGAACTGATCCCGCAGATCCGCATGTCCGGGCCGATGCCCTGGGTCATCGCGATCATGGTGGCGATGACGGCGATCGCGCTTGCCGCCGGGCTCGCACTCGGCAACGCCATCTCTCCGCGCGCGCGGAAATCGAGGGCGGCGTGACGGTGCAGGTGCTCGAACCGCGTGACGACGTTCGCGCCCGGGAAGCGGCGGCGGCGGTCGAGGCGATCAAGCGCGTGCCGCATGTCGCCGGGCTTCGCCAGGTTCCGCAGGCCGAACTCGATGCCCTGATCGAACCCTGGCTGGGCAGCGGGATCGCCGCTGCCACCGGCGCGGCGATCCCGGTTCCCGCGCTGATCGACGTGCGCCTCGACGGTGCGGCGAGCCCGGATCGGCTCGCGGCGATCGAGCGGGTTCTCGTTCGCGCCGCGCCTTCCGCCCGGGTGGATGCGCAGTCGACATGGCTGAAGCCGGTATTCGACGCGATGCTGTCGCTGCAGGTGCTCTCGATCTCGCTGGTCGTTCTGCTGGCCGGCGCGCTGGCCGCGGCGGTCCTGCTGGCCGCGCGCTCCGCACTGGGCGCCAATCGCGACACGATCGAGATCGTCCATCTCCTGGGCGGAACCGATACCCAGGTCGCGCAAGTGTTCCAGCGTTCGATCGGCTATGACGCGGCGGGCGGCGGAACGGTCGGGCTGGCGCTTGCGCTGGTGGTGATCCTGTCGCTCGGCCGCCGTTTCGCGGGGCTCGGGGCAGGACTGGTGGACAGCGGCGCGCTGGTCTGGACCGACTGGCTGCTGCTGGCGCTGGTCCCGGTGCTCTCCACCCTGCTGGCGATGCTGACCGCGCGGCTGACCGTGCTCCATGCACTTCGCAAGATGCTATAGTACGCACAAGACGCTATAGGCATCTCATGTTCCGTCGCACCGCCGCCTTCCTGCTGCTGATCTGGCTGTTCGGTTTCCTCTGGTTTGCCATCGCGCTTCCGGGGCCGCTGGACGATGCGGTGAAGACCGACGCGGTGATCGTGCTGACCGGCAGCCGGGGAAGGATCGAACGGGCCATGGCCGTGCTGGAGGCCGGACGTGCCCCGCGCGTGCTGATCTCCGGCGTCGACCGCGAAGTGAGGCCCGGCGAACTCGCTGCCGAATTCAAGATTCCCGACCGGCTGATGAAGTGCTGCATCACGCTCGGCTACGAAGCTTACGACACCCGCTCCAACGCGCTTGAGGCGGCGGACTGGGTGGGGCGCCGCAAGGCCCGCACGGTGCGGCTGGTGACGGCGGACTGGCATATGCGCCGCGCCGCCTACGAGCTTGCACGCGAATTACCGCAGGGCGTCACCGTTCTTGAGGATGCGGTGCCTTCGCATCCCAGCCTCGGCACGCTGTTCCTCGAATACCACAAGTTCGTGGGCCGCATGGCGCTGGACTTCTGGAACAGGCCGCCCTGGAAACGTCATACTGGAACCTCGAAATAATGCGCACGAATGCGATCGACGTCATCCGCAGCCTGCTGTTCTACCTGGTGTTCTATCCGGGCACGCTGGTGTTCGTCACGATGGTCTGGGTGGCTTCGCTGTTCGGGCAGGAGCCGATGCGCCGCTCGGTCCGGGGCTGGGCCAGGTTCCACCGTCTGTGCTGCCGCTGGCTGCTGGGCATCCGGCTGGTGATCGAGGGCGAGATGCCGGAGGAAGGCGTGCTGGTGGCGATGAAGCACGAAAGCTTCTTCGAGGCGATCGACCTGCCGGCGCAGATGCAGTTTCCCGCACCGTTTCCCAAGGCCGAACTGATCGACATTCCGGGCTGGGGCTGGGCCGCGCGCCAGTACGGCGCGGTCGTGGTGCAGCGGGACCAGGGCGCCCGGGCCTTGCGGGCGATGGTGGCCTCGGCGCGGGGCTTTGCGTCGCAGGGGCGGCCGCTGGCGATCTTCCCCGAAGGAACGCGGGTTCCCCATGGCCAGCGCGCGCCGCTGCAAGCGGGATTCGCCGGGCTCTACAAGCTGCTCGGCCTGCCCGTGGTCCCCGTCGCGGTGGACAGCGGCAGGCTCTATCATCGCCGCTGGAAGAAGCCGGGCACCATCACCCTGCGCGTGGGCGAGCGGATCGAGCCCGGCCTGGCGCGTGACGAGATCGAGGCCAGGGTCCAGACCGCGATCAATGCGCTGAACCCCTGAGGTCAGGCGATCTCGCGCACTTCGACGGACTGGCTCCGCAGTTCCACCGGCCCGTAGCTGGTAAGAAACGAAACCGCCGCCGCATCGACGCCGACCCCGATCTTCGCCATCGCCTCGGGGCGGCTCATGCCGGTCGCATCCACCAGATGCCAGGTATCGTCGAGGAAGACTTCGGCCACGGCATGAAAGTCCTGCGGCTTGACGCCCAGGCCGTAGACGCTGGCGAAGCGCGCTGGAATGGCCGAGGCGCGGCACAGGCTTATGACGAGGTGGGCATAGTCACGGCATACGCCCTCGCCCGAATTGAAGCTGTCGGCCGCGCTCGTCTGCGCATTGCTGGAGCCGGGGACGTAAGCCAGGTGGCCGGCCACCCAGTCGCGGATCGCGGCCACCTTGTTTCCGCCTTCGAACATGCCGAACTGCGTGAGAGCAAAGTCCTGGAAAGTGTCGGAAGGGCAGAAGCGCGAGGGCAGCAGGTAATCGACCGTCTCGGCCGGGAGCATGTGCGGCGGCACGGCGGGCAGCCCCTCGATCGGGGTCACGATCCGCTGCGGTTCCACGACGGCCTCGTAGCGCACGGTCAGCGCATTGGCGACATGGAGCCAGATCCGGTCGCCGATTTGGTCATGCCCGGGCAGGCGGGCGAAATGCTCGACCGGAGGCAGCGAGATATGGGCGCTGTGGACCACCTGCTCGGGAAGGATCGCCGCCTCGAGCTGGAGCAGCACGTCGGTGGGCGCGGGCAGCGCGTAATCGAGTTGGGCCAGAATCGAGAGTTTCATGGGACGCGCGGCTTGTCCATGGGAAGTGTCCTTGGGAAGAGCTTCGGGAGGTCTTACCCGCTCAAAGCCCGAGAAGCGTGCCGGCTCCCGCGGGATCAGCGATTCTTTTGGCCGTTCTCGTGATCGCCGCGTCCGAAGTCGGGGCGGGAATCGTCCTGCCCTTCCTCGATGATGGAGCGGCGGATCGCGCGGGTGCGGGCGAAATGCTCGAACAGGGCATCGCCGTCACCCACCCGGATCGAGCGCTGCAGCGCGGTCAGGTCTTCGGTGAAGCGCTGCAGCATGGTCAGCACCGCGTCCTTGTTCGACAGGAACACGTCGCGCCACATCGTGGGGTCCGAGGCGGCGATGCGCGTGAAGTCGCGGAAGCCGCCGGCCGAATACTTGATGACCTCGCCCTGCGTCACGTCCTCGAGGTCGGAGGCGGTGCCGACGATGGTATAGGCGATGAGGTGCGGCAGGTGGCTGGTGACGGCGAGCACGAGGTCGTGATGGCCGGGGGTCATGATCTCGACATTGGCGCCGAGCCCTTCCCAGAAGCCTACCAGCTCGCTGAGCTTCACCATGTCCGTCCGTGCGGGCGGGGTGACGATGCACCAGCGGTTGCGGAAAAGGTGCGCAAAGCCTGCGTCGGGGCCGGAATTCTCGGTGCCGGCAACCGGGTGCGCGGGGATCACCAGGTGATCGGGCAGGGCATCGCCCAGCGCCCTGGAGATCGCTTCCTTGCTGGAGCCGACATCGCTGACGAGGCAATGCGCGGGCAGCGCTCGCGCACTTGCTCGGCTGCCATGCCCATCACGCCGGGGGGCACGCAGAAGATCACGAGGTCGGCATTCGCGACGGCTTCGGCCGGCGTCTCGCAGACCGTGCCGACGAGGCCGCGCTCGGCCGCGCGGGCGCGGTGGGCGGGGCTGAGGTCGTAGCCGGTGGTGGCCACGCCGGGCAGGTATTCCTGCACGGCAAGGCCGATCGATCCGCCCTGAAGGCCGAGGCCGATGATCGCGACGCTGTTTATGCTCATTGCGCGGCTTCCGCCATTTCGCGCAGCGCGGCGGCGATCGCGTCCATGTCCTCGGGCTTGCCGATGGTGAAGCGCAGGGCCTGCGGCAGGCCCTGTCCCGGCAGCCAGCGCACGATGTAGCCCCGGTCGGCGAGGCCGTCGAAAGCGGCTTCGGCGGTCAGCGCGCCTTCGAACAGGACCAGCACGAAGTTCGCCTGGGTGGGCAGGGCACGCAGACCGTGGTTGCCCAGCGCTTCGAGCTTGCCCACGAAGCGCGCGCGTTCGTCGCGGTTGTGGACGCGGCTGGCCTCCACGAAATCGGCATCGCCCAGCGCGGCCAGCGCCATGGCCTGGCCGGTGGCGGAGACGTTGAACGGTCCGCGAATACGGTTGAGAGTGGCGACGATCCCCGGCGCGCCGGTGGCCCAGCCGATCCGTTCCCCGGCAAGGCCGAAGATCTTCGAGAAAGTGCGCGTCACCAGCACATTGTCATGCGCCCGGGCCAATGCCAGCGATCCGTCGTCGTCCTCGGGCGCGACATATTCGCCGTAAGCCTGGTCGAGCACCAGCAGCACATCGGCGGGAAGTCCGGCGTGGAGCCGCGCGATCTCGCCCTTTGGCAGGTAGGAGCCGGTCGGGTTGTTGGGGTTGGCGACGAAGACCACGCGGGTCCGGTCCGTCACCAGCGCAAGCAGGGCGTCGACGTCGGTGCCGTAGTCGGCGTCGGGCGCGATGACCGGGGTTGCGCCGCAGCGCCGCGCGGCGATGTCGTAGACCGAGAAGCCGTAGCGCACGTAGATCACTTCGTCGCCAAGGCCCGCATAGCCCTGCGCGGCAAGGTTGAGCAGTTCGTCCGAGCCGGTGCCCATGACGACGCGTGCCGCATCGAGGCCGTGCCTGGCGGCAATCGCCTCGCGCAGGGCGGTACTGTCGGGATCGGGATAGAGCGCCGGCGCCTGCGCGCGCGCTTCCAGCGCATGGCGGCTGGTGCCGAGCGGGTTCTCGTTGGCCGACAGCTTGATCAGCGGCTTGCCGTCCTTGCCCTTGGACTTGCCGGGCACATAGGCATGGATCGCGTCGATCCACGGCTTGGGCTGCGGGGCTTGGCGGGTGCTGATGGTCTGGCTGTCAGTCATGATGCGCGGCCTATTAGCTTAGCGGCGGCGTGAAGGACAGGGGGCGATTTGGGCGATCGGTGCCGCGCCGCAGGGGCGGCGGCCGGCTCAGCCAGAGCGGGATTCGCGCGGTGTAACGAAAATACCCAGCCGCGCACTTTTCAAACCGGCGCCGGCAACCGAGCGAGTAATTGACAGGGCGCGGGCGGTCCCCCACTTGGCACAGTTCATCATGTCCACCACGCCCATCATCGACTCCAGTCGGGTTCTCGAACTGGCCCAGCCGCTCCCGCTCGACGGCGGACAGAGCCTGCCGGGCGTCCGCATCGCCTATGAGACGCACGGCACGCTCAATGCCGCGCGCGACAACGCGATTCTCATCACCCATGCGCTGACCGGCGACCATCACGTGGTCTCGGATCATCCCAAGACCGGCAAGCCCGGATGGTGGGTGCGCATGGTCGGACCGGGCAAGCCGATCGACACGGACCGGTTCTTCGTGATCTGCGCCAATGTGATCGGCTCCTGCATGGGCTCCACCGGCCCGGCCAGCCTCGCGCCGGACGGCAAGCCGTGGGGCATGCGCTTCCCGGTCATCACCATCCGCGACATGGTGCGCGGCCACGTCGCCCTGCTCGATGCGCTGGAGATCGATTGCCTCTATGCCGTCGTCGGCGGGTCGATGGGCGGAATGCAGGCGCTCAGCCTCGCCTCGAACTTCCCCGCACCGGATCCGCGCGGCGCTGGTGATCGCCTCCACCGCGCGCCATTCGGCGCAGAACATCGCTTTCCACGAAGTGGGCCGCCAGTCGATCATGGCGGACCCGGAGTGGCGCGAGGGCGACTATTACGATCACGGCAAAGGCCCGGAAAAGGGCCTCTCGGTGGCGCGCATGGCCGCGCACATCACCTATCTCTCGGAAGCGGGCCTGACCGAGAAGTTCGGCCGCCGCCTCCAGAATCGCGAGGAGAAGACCTTCGGGTTCGACGCCGATTTCCAGATCGAGTCCTACCTGCGCTATCAGGGCCTGGCCTTCACGGACCGCTTCGATGCGAACTCCTACCTCTACATCACCCGCGCCATGGACTATTTCGACCTGGCCGAGGAGCATGGCGGCTTGCTGGCCAATGCCTTCGCGCAGTCCAAGGCGCGCTACTGCCTCGTCAGCTTCGACACCGACTGGCTTTACCCCACCGCGGATTCGCGCGGCGTCGTCCACGCGCTGAATGCGGCGGGCCTGCCGGTGAGCTTCGTCGAACTGTCCGCGCCTTACGGTCATGACAGCTTCCTGCTCGACGTTCCCGCGCTCGATCGCGTGGTCGAGGGATTCCTGGGAGAAGGCCGGTGACGGCATCGCACATCGAACTGTCAGACGATCCCGCGCGGCTGGATGTGGCCCGCATCCACGGCTGGCTGGCCACCAGCTACTGGTGCCCCGGCATCGAGCGCGCGCAAGTCGAGAAGCAGATCGCGCTCGCACTGCCTTGGCGCCTATCGCGAGGACGGTGCCCAGGTCGGCTTCGCCCGCGTCATTTCCGACCGCGCCAGTTTCGCCTGGCTGGCGGACGTGTGGGTGGATGAAGGCGTGCGCGGGCAGGGGATCGGCCGGCGCCTTGCCAGCTGGTTCGTGGAGCATCCCGACTATGCAGGCATTCGCCGTTTCGGCCTTACCACGGCCGATGCCCACGGGGTCTATGCGGCGCTCGGCTTCAAGCCGCTGGCGCGCCCGGACCGGCTGATGGAGCGGCTTTCCCCCGCCTTTGCGGCGATAATGGAGGCAGGCGAATGAACGGCCTGCGTCCCGATCTCGCGGTGATCGCCGCCAATGTCGATCCCGCCGCGCGGGTGCTCGACGTGGGCTGCGGCGACGGCACGCTGATGCAGGCCCTTCGCGAAGACAAGCGGTGCGACGCGCGCGGCATGGAGCTCGATCCCGCCAATGTCGGCCTTTGCGTCGCCAAGGGCCTGTCGGTGATCCAGGGCGATGCCGACAAGGACCTGGCCTTCTACCCGGACCAGTCGGTGGACTACGCGATCCTGTCGCAGACCCTGCAGACGACGATGCGCCCGGACATGGTGCTGGAGCAGCTTCTCCGCATCGGCCGCCGCGCCTTCGTGAGCTTCCCCAACTTCGCGCACTGGCGCGTGCGGCTGTCGCTGCTGTGGGGCGGGCGGATGCCGGTGACGCGCCTGCTGCCGGTCGCCTGGTACGAGACGCCCAACATCCACCACCTTACCGTGGACGATTTCCGCGAACTGCTGCGGGAACGCGGCATCAAGGTGGAAGGCGCCTGGTTCCTCTCCGGCGACCAGCAGTGCAGCGCCGCCGCCGCGAATTTCCGCGCCGAACATGCGGTGTTCCTGCTGTCGCGCGGATAGGCGCGGCGTTTCAGCCGCCCATGGTGAGCCCGCTGTAGATGCCCAGCTTGTGGCCGTCCGGGTCGCGCATATAGGCACCGAAGGCGCCGCGCGCCTGCGGCTTGGCCTCGGGCTGGCCCTCGCAAGTGCCGCCGTTGGCGAGACCGGCGGCATGCCAGGCGCGCACGGTGGCCTCGTCGTTCGCGCCGAAGATGATCGTTCCGCCATTGGCATGGGTGGCGGGCTCGCCGTCACGCGCCGGGCCGAGCAGGAACTTCAGGCCGTCGAGATCCCACATCACCATCGGATATTCGTTCGAGATCGCGCAGGGTTCCACGCCGAGCGCGGCGAAAGTGGCGTCATAGAAGGCGCGGGCCTTCTCGAGGTCGTTGGTGCCGAGGCGCAGGCTTTTTAGGATCATCGTTCTCTCTCCAGTTTTTTGTCGTCAGGGTCGAAGATGTTCTGAGGGCGCCTCGCCATGCTGCCACCGGCAGCACGGTGAGGCGCGGTGGGATCAGGCCTGGACGTGATGCATCGCGCAGAGCTTGTTGTTCTGCGGATCGCGCAGATAGGCGAGATAGAGCTTGCCGAACGGGAATTCGCGCAGGCCCGGCGCATCCTCGCAGCTCTGTCCGCCGGCCGCGCACCCGGCTGCATGCCAGGCATCCACCGCGGCGGTGCTGTCCATCGAGAAGCCAACCGTGCCGCCATTGGCGAAAGTGGCCTCGTTGCCGTCGATCGGGGTGACGATCATGAAGTTCGAGCCGT
The DNA here is from genome assembly GCF_001298105.1 of Novosphingobium sp. ST904. Lineage (GTDB taxonomy): Bacteria > Pseudomonadota > Alphaproteobacteria > Sphingomonadales > Sphingomonadaceae > Novosphingobium. The sequence goes on from NZ_LGJH01000156.1 coordinate 100,506, forward strand.
TGTGCGTATAGGCGAGGCGGCCTGCTGCCGGGTCGGCCATCAGCGGGGTGGCGCCCATCGCGGCGAAGATCGCGTCGTAGAAGGTCTTCGCGGCGACGAGGTCGTTGCTGCCGACGCAGATGTGGCTGAACATGCTTGGGCTCCGTGGGTGGTGAATGCACGGGGTTTGGCGGGCTGCCGCAGACCGGTCAATCGCAGGCGGTCCGCTGCGACGATGATTGCCGGCGATGCGGCGAAAACGGGACTTATCCACGCGTTTCGCCCCCCGTGGCGGCATGGCCATTTGGCTCCGGGTGGACGCTGGGAGGCAGGTTTGGCATTCGAAATTGCCATGTGGCACATCTTCCAGTTTCCGCTCTGCCCCTTCAGCCGCAAGGTTCGGCTTCTCATGGCCGAAAAGGGCATCGCCTACGAACTCCAGACCGCGCGCCCGTGGGAGGGTGAGGACCGGCTGTTCGAGATGAACCCGGCAGGGCGCACCCCCGTGGTCAAGGAAACCGAACGCGGCACCGTCATCGTCGATAGCCGCGCCATCTGCGAATATTTCGAGGAAACCGTCGATCGCAACCCGCAGATCAGCGGCACTGCCGTGCAGCGCGCGGAAATCCGCCGCCTGATCGCCATGTTCGACGAGAACTTCTATCACGACGTATCTGGTCCGCTCCTGCATGAACGGATGAAGAAGCGCCTCGTCCTGCGCCAGTCACCCGATGCCAAGGTGCTGCGCGAATCGATGAAGCTCGCTCACGACTATCTCGACTATATCGATTACCTGATCGACAACCGTCCCTGGCTGGCGGGCGCAACGATGACACTGGCGGATCTTGCCGCGGCGGCGCAGATCTCGGTGGCCGATTACCTCGGCGGTCTCGACTGGTCGAGCCACGAGCAGGCGCGGGGCTGGTATCTGGTGATGAAGTCGCGGCCTTCGTTCCGGCCGCTGCTCAGCGAGCGCATGGAAGTGATCCAGCCGCCCAGCCATTACGCCGAAGTGGACGCCTGAACGGATAGAGGCGGCGCAGGAAGCGGGAAGCTCCCTGCGCCGGTCGATCAGGCTGCGGCGGTCTTGGTGCCGAAGCGGCCGTGGTTGCGGAACGGCACCATCCAGCGGTCGAGGAACAGCTCCAGCGGGCGCGGCGTGATGCCGAGCTGGGCAAGGCCGGGCAACGTGCCGCTTGCGGTATTGCCGGCCTGGAGCAGCTTGAGCTGGTCGGTGCTGATCGGGGTGCCGGGCAGGGCGGCGATCAGTCCGGAAATGCCGTCGGGCAGTTCGATGAAGGTGCGATCACGCTCGGCAGCCTTGGCGATGCGCTGGTTGAGGTCGAGCATCGAGACCACTTCCGGGCCGGCGAGTTCGAAGGTCTTGCCGCCGTGTGTTTCCGGGGCGGAGAGGGTTTCGGCGATCGCCTCGGCCACGTCGTCCACGAAGACCGGCTGGAGCTTCGCCTGCGGTGCGAAGACCGGCAGCACCGGCAGGCGCGAAACGAGATTGCCGAACATCATGACGAAGTTGTCGTCCGGGCCGAACATGACCGAGGGGCGCAGGATCGTGGCGGTCGGGAAGGCGGCAAGCACGGCCCGTTCGCCCTCTGCCTTGGTCCGCGCATAGGCGACGCTCGACGAGGCTTCGGCGCCGATGGCCGAGACGTGGACGAACGCAGCGGCGCCGGCGGCGCTGGCGGCAGCGGCGATGCGGCCCGCGCCTTCACCCTGCACGGCGTCGAGATTGCGTTGAACGCGCCCACCAGGTTCACCACGGCGTCCGATCCGGCCAGCACGGCGGCCAGCGAATCGGGCTTGGTCACGTCCACGCCCGCGAACTGGACCTGCCCAAGGTTGCCGAGCAGCTTGAGGGCGTAGGATTTCTTGGGGCTGCGGCTGGCGATGCGCAGACGCGCGCCGCGTGCGAGCAGGGCCTGGGCCACATGCTTTCCGAGAAAGCCGCTGCCGCCCAGCAGCGTGACGATCTTGCCGTAGAGGGGGTCGGTGGCTTGGCTCATGGTCAGGTCCTTCAGCGGGCGCAGGCGCATGAAGGAAAGGCCGCCTGCGCTCAGGTTTCGCGCATGACCTGCGCCATTGCACAAGGCCGGTTCCGGAGCAACCGGCGGCAGCTCTCCGACGGAGATTTCGCCTTTTTTCGCGCGATTTGAAAAAGTTCGATGAGGAGCGTTGACAACATTCCGGCAGCCCCTTAGAGGCGCCCTCCTACCCGGCGAGGACGGCACCAAAGGCTCCCTCGCTTCCGTGCCCAGATGGCGGAATTGGTAGACGCACCAGCTTCAGGTGCTGGCGCTCGCAAGGGCGTGGAGGTTCGAGTCCTCTTCTGGGCACCATTTCTCAAGCGATTGAGAATGCAAAGGGACCGTCGCAAGGCGGTCCCTTTGGCGTTTCTGCACTATCAGTCTTCAGCCAATCGAAGATACGCCGGCTATGCTTCGAATGGGCGGTCAGGGGCGAGTGCCGGTCAGCGGGAAGCTGCCGAAGGGGCCGTTTGCATTCTCGCCGCTCATCTTGCCGCCGCGAACGGTGATGTCGTAGCTAATGGTGATGGGCATCGGCATTGAGGCCTTGCCCTGGAATTTCGCACGGCCATTCTTCACGCCGCCCGCGACGTCCACCGTGCCTTGTTCTGCGGTCACCTTTCCGGTCACCACGTTGCCGGTAACCTGGAGGTTCATCACGGCCTTCTGGGGACCGACCGGGGTCTGGATCACGATGTTCCATTTACCCACGAAGTCCTGCGGTTTGGCGTTGCTGGCCTGCGCGGCCCTGGCTTTGTCCAGGAGCGCCTTCTGCTCGGCCGGGGCGGCTTGTGCCCGGGCGCGGAGGTAGAAGCGCAGGGTTTCCAGTTCCTCGTCAGTAAAGTCGGGGAAGGGCGGCATGCCGTTCATTTTCAGTGCGCCGCCCTTCACCACCTGCCGGAACGTGTCGGCGTCGGTGATCATCGGCGAATAGCGCAGGTCTGGTGCGGCGCCGCCGCCGATCGCGTTCCAGCCGTGGCAGACGAGGCAGGCGCGGGTTCCGAAGAGCATCGCGCGGCCTGGGCCCGGGCGAGATCGGGCTTGAAGTCCGGGTCGGCCGGGGCGGCGAGTTCGGGAAGCTGGAACGGGGGAATGGTGTCCTTTCCGTCCAACGCGAAAGTCAGTACCCGGCGCGGCAGGCGGTAGTCGGTGCGGAAGGCGGCGTTGCCGGGCGAGTTGATTCCGGCACCGTTACCACCGCTTCCGGTGATGACGGTGACATATTGGCGCCCGTTCATCCGGTAGGTTATCGGAGCGCGACGATCGGGCTTTCGGTCTTGAACGACCAGAGAGCCTTGCCGGTCTGCGCATCGCGAGCCACGAACTTGCCGTCGATCTGGCCCTGGAACACCAGGCCGCCAGCGCTGGCCATGACGCCGCCGGGCCAGTTGCCGGGCAGTTCGACTTCCCAGGCGACCGACTGCGTGACCGGGTTCCAGGCCTTGAGGAAGCTCCTGTGGCTGCCGGGCAGTTCGACCTCGGGGATCAGCGTGACGCCCATTCCGGCCGTGATCTCGCCGCCGCCCTTCTGGCCGTCGCCGATGAGGGCGCCTTGTTCGATGACCGGGATGTAGACAAGGCCGGTCAGCGGGCTGTAGGCCTGCGGCATCCACGAGTGGGCGCCGGTCGGCCCCGGCCAGACTTCGAACAGGCCCGGTTTCCCGGCATAGCGAATTCCGGGATTCTCGACCGGACGACCGGTCTTGCCGTCGATATGATCGGCCCAGGTGACCTTGGCGATCTTTTCCGCGGAGATGAAGGCGCCGGTCGCCCGGTCGATCACATAGAAGAACCCGTTCTTGGGCGCCTGCATCAGGACCTTGCGGTCCTTGCCGTCGATCTTGAGCGTGGCGAGCGTTATGTCGGTGGTGGCGGTACAGTCCCACTGCTCGGCCGGGCACACCTGATAGTGCCACTTGTAGGCACCGGTGTTCACGTCCACCGCGACGATCGAGGAGAGGAACAGGTTGTCGCCCCCGCCGGGGCTGCGCCTGGCCTGATTGTAGGGGAATCCGTTGCCGATGCCGAGATAGACGAGATTGAGTTCCGGATCGTAGCTGAATGCGTTCCATGCCGTGCCGCCGCCGCCCCGGCGCGTGCCGTCGGGGTTGGTCCAGCCGCTGGGCCATGTCTTGCGCATGATGGCCTCGGCTTTCTCGTTGCCGGGTGAGGCCGGATCGCCGGGGGTGGTATAGAAGCGCCAGGCGAGCTTGCCGGTCTTTTCGTCATAGGCGGTGACGAAGCCGCGCGCCGGGCTGATGTCCGCTCCGCCGAAACCGACGATCACCTTGCCGCCGAAGACACGGGGCGCGCCATTCGAATTGCGCGGGGCTGCGTCCGGATAGTCGTAGGTCTTCCAGGCTTCCCTGCCGGTCTTCGCATCGAGCGATATCACGTAGCCGTCGGTAGTGACGAGGAAGACGTGTCCGGCATCGTAGGCGATGCCCTTGTTGCCCCACGACATCTGGAGCGCCGAGGTCGCGCGTTCGCGGGTGCCGCCGTCATATTCCCAGATCTGCCGTCCGGTGACGGCATCCAGCGCGCGGATATGCGAGTGGCCGGTGGTGAGGAAGACCTTGCCCTCCGCCATGAGCGGGGTGCTGGCGGTGTAGCCGGGCTCAAGGTCGAAATGCCAGGCGAGCTTGAGTTTGCCGACGTTGCCGGTGTCTATCTCGTCGAGCGGGGAATAGTGCGTTTCGGTGCCGGTGCGGCCCCAACTGGGCCATTCGTCGGGATCGGCGACCATGGCCTGTTCGATCGGCTGGGCGGGCTTGTCGCAAGCGGTGACCACGAGCGGCGCGAGTGCCGCGAGGAATAGCCGCAAGGCGGCTGAGCATGGGCGTGCGATCACGGCTTCCTTCCCCGTACTGTCTTCTCGTTGTGAAACAGCGCTATCAGCCCGGCAGGGGCTTGGGAAGATTTACTGGCCTTGGTGTATCATATCTCGCCAGCCCATCGCCTGAGCGAATGGGGATCCGCCAGATGCGAGAACCCCGGCCTCCCGCAAAGGAGCCGGGGTTCTGCATTGGGGCGATCCCTGTGCGAATCGCCCACTGTTGGGGCCGGTTCCTGACGGGTCATCGCTTGCGGGCGATGGCCCTGCAGGGGGTGTCAGTTGGCGCCGGCGCCCATGGGAATCGGGGTGCCTTGCTTCAGGTATACGCGATTGTCTTCGATGCGATCGACATTGTCAAAAGCAATGAAATGGTGCGCGCCATCGGAACTGTCCGAACGCGTAAGCTTGATCTGGTCGTCCTTCACCGAATCGATAGTACCGACATGGGTGCCATTGTAATCAGTGACTTCCATGTGTTCACGGACGCGAAGTTTCTCGAACATAGGGATTCCTCCAGTGTCGTTCAGGACTTGATGATGACTAAACGGAGGTCCGTGATCTTCGTTCCGGCATTGGTCCCATGGCCGCCACGCTTCGTGGAAAAGAGGCGATCCGTGCTTGCTCAGGGCTGGGCGCCGAGGCCGAAAGTTTCGTCTCCGCGTGGGGAGAGCAGTATCCTCTCGCCGTCTACGCCGTCGATCTGGGTTGTCGCGACGAAGGACGAACCCTCGCCTTCGAGAATGACTTCCTCGCCGTCCACATGGTCGACCGTGCCGAGCACGGTGCCATCGGCGTCGATCACCGTCATGCCTTTGCGCACGATGCCCGATTCGGTGGGCCAGGCGGTCTGGACAGGGTCGAAAGGGGAAGGGGAAGGGGGCATCGCAAGTCCTCCGTAAGGGGCCTGAACTGGCCTTGGTAGAGGAAGAATACCCGGCAAACCGGCCCGGTTCCACGATTCGCCGCGAAAGGGGTGGCCTACAAGCCCTAGCGTTCCCATAATGACGAAGGCGCTAGATATGCCTGTTTAAGCTGTGGGAAGTTTTACCGAACCCGCTCCAAAAACGATCAAATTTGAGTATCGTGGCTGGTGTCGGCACCGGGGCTTGCCCCGCGCCCCAGAGATCATGCGTCGGGAAAGGCGCGGAGAGCCGCGCTTCGGCTCTGCGAATCGCCCGGCGCGCCATTTGAATCGAACACCCGGAGTTGTCCGCCCATGTCCCTTCTCGAAGCCCGCAAGACCTACAAGCCCTTCGAATATCCCTGGGCCTACGACTTCTGGAAGACGCAGCAGCAGATCCACTGGCTGCCCGAGGAAGTGCCGCTGGGCGAGGACTGCCGTGACTGGGCGCAGAACATCTCCGAGCATGAGCGCAACCTGCTCACACAGATCTTCCGCTTCTTCACCCAGGCCGACGTGGAAGTGCAGGACTGCTACCACGAGAAGTATGCGCGGGTCTTCAAGCCGACCGAGATCAAGATGATGCTCACCGCCTTCTCCAACATGGAGACGGTGCACATCGCCGCCTATTCGCACCTGCTCGACACCATCGGCATGCCCGAGAGCGAATACGGCATGTTCCTTGAATACGAGGAACTGAAGGCCAAGCACGACTACCTCCAGAAGTTCGGCGTCGACAATGACGAGGACATCGCGCGCACGCTGGCCATGTTCGGCGGCTTCACCGAGGGCGTTCAGCTTTTCGCGAGCTTCGCGATGCTGATGAACTTCCCGCGCTTCAACAAGATGAAGGGCATGGGGCAGATCGTCTCGTGGTCCGTGCGTGACGAATCGCTGCATTGCGAGGGCATCACCCGCCTGTTCCACGCCTTCGTGAAGGAGCGCGATTGCCTCAGCAAGGCCGTGAAGGACGACATTGCCGACCAGTGCCAGACCACGGTTCGCCTGGAAGACGCCTTCATCGACCTTGCCTTCGAGATGGGCCCTGTTCCCGGCATGACCGCCAAGGACATCAAGAAGTACATCCGCTACATCGCTGACTGGCGCATGGGCCAGCTCGGCCTCAACCCGATCTACCTGATCGAGGATCACCCCCTGCCGTGGCTGCAGCCGCTGCTCAACGGCGTGGAACACGCGAACTTCTTCGAGACCCGTTCGACCGAGTATTCGAAGGGTGCGACGCGCGGGAACTGGAACGATGTGTGGTCGAACTTCGATTCGCGCCGCAACGTGAAGGCCAACGACGAAGTCCTGGTCGAGGACGGTTCCGAGCCCGACATGTTCGGCGCGACCGAGGCTGCCGAGTAATCGCGCGGCGACTTTTGCCAGGGTAACGGAAAAAAGGGCTCCCGGACGCTGTGTCCGGGAGCCCTTTTTCATGCGGGATCGGTTTGTGGAACCCGCGTCAGCACCAGTCCCGGCGATAGCCCTGCCACTGTTCCGCGAGCCCCTCGTCGACCAGCGCGGCGCCCAGGCTGCGGCCCTGCCGCGTCACCACGCGCAGGGCCCGGCCGTACCGATCCTTGTCGCGACCGTCGCCGCCAGGCTGGAGCGAGAACGGCCCTTCGTTGAGCAGTGCGGTGAGGCGTTTGGTCGCTATGGCGCCAAGCCGGGCTTCCTCCGCGCACTCCGGCTTGCTGGTCTCCGGCGTATTGATGTCGGCGATGCGGATCTTCTCGCCTTCGTACCAGAAGGTGTCCCCGTCGACCACGCAGGTCCGGCGAACGGGCCCCGAGCAGCGCGCGAACTGCCCCGTTTCGGTATCGGCAGCGGTGGAGAAGGGCGTCTCGCCAAGGCCGGGGGCTGCCGAACGATGGCCGTGCCAGTAGTAGAGACCCGCGAGAGCCGCGAGCGGGAGCACGAAGCCGATCGGCGTCAGGCTCCAGCGGCCCCGCCGACGATATGATCTTGGCATTATGGAGAGCTGTCCTCAGGTTCCGTAGTCGCGTGCCTCTGGCGTGTCGAATTCGCCCCGGCAAGTGCGGATCAGCAAGTCCAGCTCGTGGTGGTGGAGTGCTTGCAGGAGCCGGAAGCCGAGCGTGCCGTTGCCGGTCCAGCGCACGCAGGCGTCGAGCGGCTCGGCCCCATCCGCTGCCACGACCAGCAGGTCGCCATTGGCGATGTCGGCAGGAACGAGATCGACGGGCATGACGCAGCCTAGCCGGCAGCCCTGCTGCGACACTTCCACCAGCAGCCCGGTGCCGACAAGATTTCCGTCGCGCAGGATCGATGCCCTCCGGCGCACGGCATAGCGCTGATGGGCGCGTATTCTGAGCGTATTCACAGGCAAGGCCCCCCGGCCATCCGATTCCCTGGAACTGTGGTCTGACGCCATGTTCTTATGATCCGGTTACCGGGCGCTTCCGCTCCCGATCCCGAATTCCCGTGCCTTCAGACCAGCCAGCTGCCGGGATTGGGCATCGGCGCATGCTTCTGGGCATTGAGCAGGCTCATCACGCAGCGCACGATCACCAATATGCCAACGGCCGCCAGCACGAACACGCCGATCAGCACGATCATCAGCAATATGCCCAGGATGCTTCCCGCCAGGCCCAGCCAGAAGGTGTTGATGAGGTACTGGTAGTGGGACTGTTCCCAGTCCGCCTTGGGCTCTCCCCGCCAGACGTAGGCGAGCACCACGCCGACGATGGCGGTAATCCCGGTAACGCAGGACGCGAGATACAGCAGGCTGATTATCGTCGGTTGATTGAACTCGAATCCCGAATTCGTAGTCGAGCGGTTCAGGTCGTCCATGGCTTTCTCTCCATGATGTACCCCAGGCCCTTGATGCTGCCCGCTTTGCGACTTTGGCGCAAGCATTGGATTCTCGGGCGTTTCCGGAGGGATTTCACCGGCGCGGGAAAGGTTCGCGGGCCCACACCCGGGCGATGATTGCCGGATGGCTGCAATTGCGCTGGCGCTGCTCCGCCGGGGAGCTAGGCTGCGGCAAAACGGGGGAGAGGACGCAAGCGATGACGGAAACGATCGTCCAGACGCGCGCGGGGCGGGTTTCCGGCCTCGAAGGAGCCGGATTCACGCGATTTCTCGGCATACCTTATGCCCGCGCGGAGCGTTTCGGCGTGCCAGAGGTGGTCGCGCCCTGGTCCGGCGCCCATCCGGCCAACCGCTTCGGGCGGCAATGCCCGCAGCAGTACGGCGGCAAGGTGCGCCGCGATGTGCTGGAAGGCCCGGACTACGGCGAGGATTGCCTCCACCTCAACGTCTACCGTCCCGATGGCGGCGCGGCCGGGCCGAAGCCCGTCATGGTGTGGATCCACGGCGGAGCGTTCATGGCGGGGGGCTCGAATGCCTACGATGCCTCCCGGCTCGCGCAGGAGGGTGACATCGTCGTCGTCACCATCAATTACCGCGTAGGGGTGCTCGGTTTCGTCAACTTCGGCGATGCCCTCGGGCTTCCGGCCATTCCGTCGAACCCCGGCCTGCGTGACCAGATCGCGGCGCTCGAATGGGTGCGGGACAATATTACGGCGTTCGGCGGCGATCCGGGGCGGGTTACGATCTGCGGACAATCGGCGGGGTCGATGTCGGTCTCGCTGCTGATGGTCTCACCGCGGGCGAGGGGGCTGTTCCACGGCGCGGTGATGCAATCCGGTGCGGTGAGCCTCATTCACGATCGCGCGCGTTCGATCCGCGACGCGCAGCGTTTCGCGGCAGTTCTCGGGCTGGACCAGTCGAGCCTCGAACGTTTGCGGACGATGGACCTTGCGGAACTGATCGGCGCGCAGGCTACCGTGAGCGGGCAACTCAGCAACGCCATTCCGGCGGCGCCCTGGTACGACGGCGACGTGCTGCCGGCCTCCTTCGAGGAAACCCTGTCGGCCCCCACCGCGCCGGTGCCGCTGCTTGCGGGTGCTGCGCGGGACGAGATTCGCCTGTTCGACCTCATGCCCGGCAATATCCTGCCGTCGAAGTGGCCCGATCTCGAAGCCCTGCTGCGCGAGCAGCTGGGCGAGGCCCATGCCGCCCGCGTGCTTGCGGCCTATCCGCGCAACCGCAAGGGGCGGATCGCGCTGGGATCGGACCTGACTTTCATCATGCCGACGCGGCATTTCGCCGAGCGCCATTCCGCCGCCCAGCCGACCTGGTTCTATCGTTTCGACTATGCGCACCCGATTGCCGGGGCCACGCACGGACTGGACCTGACGGTGTTCTGGCCGTTCAAGGGCTTCAAGATGGCGCTTGCCCGCGGCGGGCCGGATGCCGGGCGCCGGGCGGAACTGGGCCGCCGGATGCGCGCGCATGTCGCCCATTTCGTGCGCCATGGCGATCCGGGCGACATCTGGCCGCGCTATGACCGCGCGAGCCGGAAACTGCGGGTCTACGATCTGGCCGACCGGATCGAAGCCGACCCCCTGGCCGCGCGCTACGCCGCCTGGGAAGGACGGGACGTGCAGCCGGGGCTCGGGAAGTAGATCAGCCCAGCCCGAGGAACAGGCCGGCCAGCGCGGCGCTCATCAGGTTTGACAGGCTGCCCGCGCAGAGCGCGCGCACGCCGAGGCGGGCGATGATCGGGCGCTGGTTGGGGGCGAGTCCGCCGGTTACCGCCATCTGGATGGCGATCGAGGAGAAGTTGGCGAAGCCGCAGAGCGCGAAAGTGACGACGGCCACGGTGCGCGGGCTGAGCGCCGACATCTGTCCGAGGTCGATGAAGGCGACGAATTCGTTGAGGACGATCTTGCTGCCGAACAGGCTGCCGGCCTGCATCGCCTCATGCCAGTCGGGCGTGGCGAGCAGGTAGAAGATCGGCGCGAAGAGGTAGCCCAGCAGGCCCTGGAAGGTCACGCCGGAGAAACCGAACAGCGCGCCGATCCAGCCGACGATGCCGTTGGCGAGCGCGATCAGGGCGACGAAGGCCAGCACCATGGCGCCGACGGCCACGGCCAGCTTCACGCCGGTCTGCGCGCCCTGCGAGGCGGCCATGATGATGTTGGCGGGCTTTTCCTCGTCGTGCTCGACCGCTTCGGGTTCGTCGACGTGGACGCCCGGCAGGTGAGTCACGTCGGCGCGGTTGAGCGCGGCGGCGGCGGCGCCGGCGGGCGGCAGCGTGCCCTCATGGACTTCAACTTCGCCGGACGCGGGGTCGACCGGGGCGGGGCGCGGGTCGGGCATGATCATCTTGGCCATGAAGATGCCCCCCGGCGCCGACATGAAGGCAGCGGCGACGAGATAGTCGATGCGGATGCCCATCGAGGCATAGGCGGCCAGGATCGTGCCTGCCACGCCGGCAAGGCCCACGCTCATCACGCAGAACAGCTGCGAGGGGTTGAGCGAGGCGAGGTAGGGGCGGATCACCAGCGGGGCCTCGCTCTGGCCGACGAAAATGTTCGAGGCGGCGCAAAGGCTTTCGACCTTGCTGATCCCCGTGAGCTTTTCAAGCCCGCCGCCGATCCAGCGGACCACCAGCGGCATGATCTTCAGGTAATAGAGGATCGAGATCAGCGAGGCGAAGAAGATGATGACCGGCAGGGCCGAGATCGCGAAGCTGTGTCCGCCGATTTCCGGGCTGGCGAGGGGGCCGAACAGGAAATCGACACCGGCATGGGCATAGCCGAGCAGGCTTTCGACGCCCGAAGCGGCCCCGCCGAGCAGGTCTTTTCCGAAAGGCACATAGAGCACGAGCGCAGCCAGACCGGCCTGCAGCGCGAATGCCGCTCCCACCACGCGCAGGCGGATCGCGCGGCGATTGGTGGACAGAAGAAAGGCGGCAGCCATGATGAGGACGATGCCGAGCAGGCTGTAGGCGACGTGCATCGTCCCCATTTCTCCGAAAAACGTGCTGAATCTGTGCGCAAACCTAGAGGCGCGCATTCGTGACGGCTAGTGCAATTGTTTCGCGCCCGTTAGAGCATCGTCATGGAACCGCAAGCCCCTGCAAGCGCGCAATCCCGCGCCGTCGCCATTCCCCGCTCGATGTTCGTGTTCTCGACGCTCTATGGCGGGCTGGTCGTGCTGGCGGGCGTGCTGGGCATCAAGATCGCCTCGCTGGGCGAGTGGCCCGTCGTCGGCAATCTTGCCGTCGAGTCGGGAATCTTCGCTTTCCTGCTGCTCGTCGTCCTTTCGAGCGCGGTGGCCGAGCTGCACGGAACCGCCGTGGCCAACCGGCTGGTGCGCTTCGGCTTCATCCCGCTCATCGTTTCGATGAGCCTGCTGACACTGGTGATCCACGCCGTGCCGCCGGCGCCGTTCTGGCAGGATCAGGAGGCCTTCGCCCGCCTCCTCGGTCAGGGCGCGCGGATGCAGTTCGCCGGCCTTGTCTCCTACGGCGTGTCGCAGACGCTCAACGTCACCGTGTTCTCACGGCTTGCCGCCGGGCGCGAGGGCGGAATGCTGCTGCTGCGCGCATGGATCGCCAGCCTGCTTTCGCAAGTGGTGGACACGCTGATCTTCATCACGATCTCGTTTGCCGGTGTGCTGCCGCTCTGGGGCATCATGGAGGGCCAGATCATCTCCAAGCTGCTGCTTTCCACGATCATGGTGCCGCCGTTCATCTGGCTTTTCGTGAAGCTCGGTCGCAAACTGGACGGCGAATGAAATATTCGGCCGTCAGGGGCCGAAAACTGGGTTTTAATTCTGCGCAAGGGGTCTAAAGCGCGCCCATGCCGATTCCGCACGATCCCGCCATGCTCTCGAAGGCCGAGACGCTCGTCGATGCGCTGCCCTACCTGCAGCGTTATGCCGGTCGCACGTTCGTTGTGAAATACGGCGGCCACGCGATGGGCGATCCCGAACTGGCGCGAGATTTCGCGGAAGACGTGGTCCTGCTCAAGGCCGTGGGCATCAATCCGGTGGTCGTCCATGGCGGCGGTCCGCAGATCGGCGCCATGCTCAAGACCATGGGCGTCGAATCGCGCTTCATCGACGGGCTGCGCGTAACCGACAAGCAGACCGCGCAAGTCGCCGAGATGGTGCTGTCGGGCGTCATCAACAAGGAAATCGTCGGCTGGATCGCGCAGGCGGGCGGCAAGGCCATGGGGATTTCCGGCAAGGACGGCGGTCTCGTCACCGCCGCCAAGGTGCAGCGCACCGCCAAGGACCCGGACAGCAATATCGAGCGCGTTGTCGACCTCGGCTTCGTGGGCGAGCCTGCGACGATCGATATCGGCGTGATCGAGACGATCTCGTCCGCGGGCATGATCCCGGTGATCGCGCCGATCGCACCGGGAGAGGACGGGCAGACCTACAATATCAACGCAGACACCATGGCCGGCGCCGTTGCCGCCGCGCTGGGTGCCTCGCGCCTGTTCCTGCTGACCGACGTGCGCGGCGTGCTGGACAAGCAGGGCGAACTGCTGACGGACCTCACCCCTTCCGACATCGTGAAGCTCCAGCAGGACGGCACGATTTCGGGCGGCATGATCCCCAAGCTCGAAACCTGCATTCACGCGGTAGAAGCGGGCTGCGAAGCCGCCGTCGTGCTTGACGGGCGGGTTTCCCATGCCATGTTGCTGGAAATATTCACGCAGGAAGGTGCCGGCACGCTGATCCGCGCCGGCTAAGCCGAACTGCCCGGGGGAACTTTCCTGCTGAAAGGCAATTCGACCCACATGCGTAATACCCTCGTTCTCGCCAGTGCCGTTTCGGCCATCACGCTCCTGCTTGCCGCGTGCAACAAGGAGCCTGCAGCCGAGCCCGGCAATGGCGCGACGACGGAAGCGAGCGAGGCAGCCGTCACGACTGACGGACCTTCGGCGGAAGCCACGGGCGCTGCCAGTGCCGGTGTCGGTGCCGGTGTCGCCAGCCCGCTCGATCAGGGTGCGCTCACCGAACGGCGCGACCCCGAGCGCCTGCTGCGTTACTACACCAACGCGCTGCGCATGGGTGCATGGGACGAGGCTGTGAAGGCCTGGACCCTGGACGCGCAGATGACCTCGGAGCGACTGGCTAGGGAATTCGGCGGCGATGCCGGTCCAAAGATCGCGGTCGGCAAGGGCGACTTGGCCAATGCGGCCGGTTCGCTCTATTACGAGGCCCCGCTGGTGATCGACTTTGCCGATGGCCGTCCGTCACGCCGGGGCACCATTGTCCTGCGGCGCGTCAACGATGTGCCGGGCGCCAGCCAGCAGCAGCTCAACTGGCGGATCGAGCGGACCTCCACGCTGCCTCAATAAGGCAGTTCACGACCTGAGAGCGCACGGTGTGTAACCGCGCGTTGCTCGCAAGCGGGCCGCGCTTGCCCCGCCTGCCCTGCCTCGGCTATCAGGCGGGCGCTTCATTCCTCAGAAAGGCCCCACGCCCATGCTCGGCGGTGTGATCAACGCCCTTATCTATCTCGTACAGATCCTTACCACGCTGGTGCTTGTCCAGTTCGTGCTGGGTCTGCTGATCTCCTTCAACGTGGTGAACCTGCATAACCGGTTCGTCGAGGCGATCTGGCGGGCGCTCAATGCGTTGCTCGATCCGATCCTCAGCCCGATCCGGCGGATCATGCCCAATACGGGCGGGATCGACTTCTCGCCGATGGTGCTGATCATCGGCCTGAACGTGCTCATCATGATCCTCCAGCCGATGGCCTACTGACATGACCACCGAGAACCAGATCATCGACGGCAAGGCGTTTGCCGAGGGCCTGCGCAGCCGCATCGCGGTTGCCGCCGCGGCATTCGAACGGCAGGCCGCCCGCAAGGCAGGCCTCGCGGTCGTGCTGGTGGGCGAAGACCCGGCAAGCCAGGTCTATGTCCGCAACAAGGGCAAGCAGACCGTGGCCTGCGGCATGGAGAGCTTCGAGCACAAGCTGCCCGCCGACACGTCCGAGGACGATCTGCTGGCGGTTGTCGAGCAGCTCAATGCCGATCCCGCCGTGGACGGCATTCTCGTCCAGCTTCCCCTGCCTTCGCATATGAACGAGCAGAAGGTCATCGCCACGATCAACCCCGACAAGGACGTTGACGGCTTCCATGTCGTCACGTCGGGCGCCTCGCCACCGGGCTGCCGGGCTTCGTGCCGTGCACGCCGCTGGGCTGCGTGATGTTGCTCAAGGACCGGCTGGGCTCGCTTTCCGGGCTGAACGCGGTGGTGATCGGCCGTTCGAACATCGTCGGCAAGCCGATGGCGCAGCTCCTCATCGCGGAAAGCTGCACCGTCACCGTGGCGCACAGCCGCACCAGGGACCTGCCCGAAGTCGTGCGCGGCGCCGATATCGTGATTGCGGCCGTCGGCCGCCCCGAGATGGTGAAGGGCGATTGGCTCAAGCCCGGCGCGACCGTGATCGACGTGGGCATCAATCGCGTGCCGGCGGCCGAAGAGGGCAAGAGCAAGCTGGTGGGCGACGTGGACTTCGCCTCGGCCGCGCAAGTTGCGGGCGCTATCACCCCGGTTCCGGGCGGGGTCGGCCCCATGACCATCGCCGTCCTGCTGCGTAACACGATCGTCGCCGCGCATCGCAATGCGGGTCTGTCGCTGGACGAGAGCGCGCTTTGAACCGCGCGCTGCTCGGCGCCCTTGGCGGGGTCGCGGCGCTTCTGCTGATCGCCGCTCCCGCCGTGGCCGAGCGGCGCCCGCCGCGCGCTCCCGGCGTAGGCACCGCCAATCCCAGTGCACTGATCGCGTCCGAGATCGCCTTTGCGCGCATGGCGCGCGAGAAAGGCCAGTGGAAGGCCTTCGACGAATTCGCGGATGACGCGGCAGTGATGTTCGTGCCGCAGCCGGTCCGTGCCAAAGAGTGGCTGAGCGGCCGAAAGGAACCGGCCGCCGCCGTGCAGTGGCAGGCTCACCAGGTCTGGATGAGCTGCGATGGTACGATGGGCGTGACCAGGGGTGCCTGGCAGCAACCGGACGGTTCGGTCGGCTATTTCACCACGATCTGGCAGCAGCGCAAGAAGGGCGATTTTCGCTGGGTGCTCGACCAGGGCGATACGCTCGACCAGCCGATGCAGGAGCCGGAGATGCTGTCTGCCTCCGTGGCGGACTGCGCGCGGGGCGGGAACGGCGCCTCGCCCGGCGATGAGCTGCTGGTCGAGCGGGATTCGGCCAAGGCGGCGCCGGGCATGGATGGCAAGGGGCGTTCGAAGGACGGCACTTTGACCTGGAGCTATCACGTGAACGCCGACCATTCGCGCTCGCTGGTCGTCTCGCTGATGAAGAATGGGGGCATGGCCGAAGTTCTGCGCAGCGATGTAGCCGCCCCGAAGGGACAATAACCGGCATGTACGAGCTTTTTCTCAGCGCTTTCGTCACCCTCTTCGTGGTGATCGATCCGCCGGGCTGCGCACCGATCTATGCCGGGCTCTCGGCCGATGCCAGCCGGTCTCAGGCGATCTCCATGGCCGCGCGTGCCTGCGTGATCGCGACCGCCATTCTGGTGGTCTTCGCGCTTTTCGGCGCGCGGCTTCTGGGGGCGCTGCATATCGAACTGAATGCCTTCCGCATCGCGGGCGGCATCATGCTGTTCATGATCGCCATCGACATGGTGTTCGAGAAGCGCACCCAGCGCCGCGAGGAGCGGGCGGAGAAGATCATCGCCCATAATGCCGAAACGCCCGAGGTGGACGATGTTTCGGTGTTCCCCATGGCCATGCCGATGCTGGCGGGGCCGGGCTCGATCGCGACGATCATGCTGCTCACCTCGCGCGCGCACGGCGCGGAGCAGACCATGGCGATCCTCGCGGCGATGGTCGCGGTCATGGTGCTCAGCTTTGCCGCTCTGGCGGCTGCCGGCCCCCTGATGCGCATTCTGGGCGACAAGGTGGAGGCGGTTATCACGCGGCTTCTCGGCGTGTTGCTGGCGGCGCTCGCGGCGCAATACGTGATCGACGGCGTCAAGGCCGTGCTGCTGAACTGACCTTCCCGCAGCAAGCCGTGAGCAGGCAATGAAAAGGCCCGCCGGATCGCTCCGGCGGGCCTTTTTTGTCGAAGCCCCTAAGCCTCAGCGCAGGCGCAGCGGTACGAAGGCGGCGGGCTGACCACGCGGCTGCACGCGCAGCAGGATCGCCGAGCGGCCATCGGCCTTGGCGGCCTTGATGGCATTTTCGAGGTCGGCCTGCGTCGAAACCGGCGCATTGTTGGCCGAGAGGATTATGAACCCGCGGGCAAAGCCCTTCTGGCCGGCATCCGAGCTCGGATCGACGGCGACGATGACGAGGCCCTTGGTGCCTTCCGAGGCCCCGAGCTGCCGCGCGATCTGCGAAGTCAGCGGCGTTACCGAGAGACCCAGCGACTTTTCGACAACGCTCTGGCCCTGTTCCTTGGGCGGATTGTTGAACGGATCGCTGTCCTGATCGGTGCTGGGATCGAAGGTCTGCTGGAGTTCGTCCTCGCTCGGGCGCTTGTCTACCGTGGCGGTCAGCGTCATGCGGCGGCCGTTGCGGATCAGCTCGATCGGGATGCGCGTTCCCGGCGCGGTGTTGGCGACGAGGAACGAGAGGTTCTGGTCGCGCGTCACTTCCTTGCCATCAACCTTCACCACGACGTCGCCCGCCTGGATTCCGGCCTTGGCCGCGGCACCGTCCGGCACGACGGCCTGGATGAATTCGCCCTTGTTGTGTTCGAGGCCCATCGAATCGGCAAGATCCTCATTGAGGGCCTGGATGGTCACGCCAAGGTAGCCGCGCTCGATCGCCTGGCCCTTCATCAGCTTCTGCACGATGGGAGCGGCGGTTTCGGCGGGAATCGCGAAGCCGATGCCGACGCTGCCGCCGGTGGGCGAGAAGATCGCGTTGTTGATGCCGATGACCTGGCCGTTCATGTCGAACATCGGCCCGCCCGAGTTGCCGCGGTTGATCGCCGCGTCGGTCTGGAGGTAGCGGTCATAGGCGCCCGAGCCCGAGCCGGTGTTGCGGTAGACGGCCGAGATGATGCCCGCCGTCACCGTTCCGCCAAGGCCGAACGGATTGCCGATGGCGATGATCCAGTCACCCACGCGGGCCTTCGAGCTGTCGCCGAACTTCACGTAGGGCAGCGGCTTGCTGGAAGTGATCTTGAGCACCGCGAGATCGGATGCGGCGTCCTTGCCGATCAGCTTGGCGGGATACTCGGTGCCGTCCGGCATGGTCACGGTGATCGATTCGACCTGACCCTTGCCTTCCGCGGTGATGACGTGGTTGTTCGTCACGACATAGCCGTCGGCCGAGACGATGAAGCCCGAGCCGAGCGACTGGGCTTCGCGGGTTTGCGGGCTGGCGCCGCCACCGCCGCCGCCGCCGAACAGACCCTCGAACGGGGTTCCGGCGAAGGGATTGCCGCCGCCCTGCACCTGGACGCGCTGGCGCGTCGAGATGTTGACGACCGCAGGCTGAAGCTGCTCGGTCAGGTCCGCAAAGCCGCTGGGCGCGCCGGCGCGGGGCACCACGTTGGCCATCTGGCTGGCTTCGTTCTGGGCAACCTGGGCCCCTGCGGGATAGCCGGTCACCAGCGTGGCGGTGGCGCCTCCCAGCAGGAGCGCTGTGGTCAGTCCATAAGCGTATCGCACGGGCTTCACGTCCTTTGATTCCTCCGTCTTGGCGGTGCAGCGTCACCATCCGCCGACTGATGCCGATTGAAGCTCTGGGAGCTTAACCGGATTTGAATAGGCGGCCTTTCAAGCGCTTCGCGCCGGTCACGGTTCCCTGAAGTGGTTGAGATAGGCATTGTCGGGCGAAAGCAGGATGGTCTTCCCGGCCTCTCCCTTGGCGAACGAAATTCCATAGCTCTGCATGGAGCGGTAGAAATCGTAGAACTGCGGGTCCTTGCCGAAGGCGGCGGCATAGATCTTCGAGGCCTGCGCTTCCGCGTCGGCCTGAATGATCTGCGCGTCCTTCTGGCCCTGCGCGGTGATCGTCTTGGCTTCCTCGTCGCGCGAGGCCTGCATGCGGGTGAAGGCGCTTTCGAGCGCGCCTTCGGGAAGATCCGCGCGCTTGATCCGCACGTCGACGACTTGCGCACCATATTCGCGCGCCTCGCGGTCGAGCCCGTCGCGGATGTTCTCCATCGCCTTGCCGCGTTCGGCGGTCAGCAGCGACTGGAACGTGCGCTTGCCCAGTTCCTGGCGAAGCACCGAGGAAAGGATCGGTTCGAGCTGTTCGGTCACGCGTTCGCTGGTGCCCGCGGTTTCGACCATCTTGACCGGATCGATGATGCGATAGCGCGCATAGGCATCGACGTTCAGGCGAAGCTGGTCGGTCGAGAGGACCTGCTGCTGCTGCATGTCCACGGACAGCAGGCGCTTGTCGATGCGGATCACGCGGTCCACCATCGGGATGCGGAAGTGAACGCCCGCGCCGGTCTGGCCGTAGTCGGCCTTGGGCACATAGGGGTTGTACACCGCAATGGGCCTGCCGGTGCGAACGATGACCGCCTGCTCCGTTTCCGGCACCACGATCATGCTGAGCATCAGCCCGACAACGGCGGCCCCGCCCAGGAACCAGGCGGCCTTGTAGTCCTGCCAGAGGCGATTCATCACTGGCCTCCCTTGGATGCGTCGACGGTGGCGGCCGGCGCGGGCGCGGCAACCACGGTTTCCTCGGCGGCCGGGGCCCGGCGCTTCATCTCGGAAAGGGGGAGGTACGTGTTCATGTTCTTGGCTTCGGCGACGACGGTGTCGTTGTCGCGCAGCACCCGCTCCATCGTTTCGTAGTACATGCGGCGCTTGGTCACTTCGGGCGCGAGCTTGTACTGTTCATAGACCTTGTCGAACGAGGCGGCCTCGCCCTGGGCGCGGGCAAGCGTCTGCTGCGCCCAGGCACGAGCCTTGGAGCGATCGCGGTCCGCTTCCTGCTGGGAGACGTTGACCTGGTCGAACGCTTCCTTGGTCTTGGCCGGGGGATCGGCCTTCTTGATTTCCACGCCCTGGATCGAGACGCCCGAGCGATAGTAATCGAGAATGCGCTGGGTCCGGTCGCGCACGTCCTGTTCGACCACGGCGCGGCCGGCGCCGGACAGCGTCTCGTTCAGCGTGATCTGGCCGATAGACGCGCGCATGGCCGCTTCCGCCACTTCGCGCACCGTTTCGTCAGGATCGGCGAGGCGGTAGGTGTAGTCTTTCAGGTTCTTGATGTTCCAGCGCACCAGATAGCTGAGATCGACAAGGTTCTTGTCGCCCGTCAGCATCAGCTTTTCGCCTTCGCCCTCGGGGATCGTGTAGACGGTGAACGAACGCACGTCCTTCACGTCGACCTGTTCGATCGGCCAGGGAAGGGTGAGCGAAAGGCCGGAATCGATCGTGCGGGAATACTGGCCCAGCCGCGAAACGATGCCCTGCTCCTTGGGGCCGAGCATGTGGACCATGGAGATGCCAAGCATCGCGGCAACCGCGATGCCGATGCCGAGCGGCAGCCACGACTTGCCGTCGGGGCGGCGCGGCAGATTGGGGAATCCGCCGCCGGGTCCGAAGCCGCCGCCTCCGCCGCCGGGGCGGCGCGGATCGCGCGGGCGGAAGATGTCCTCGATGCCGGCGGCGCGGCGCGGCGGGGTTTCACTGCCGCTGGGAAGCCACGGGTTGCGAGGGCCCTTGCGATCGTCGGGACGGCTTTCCGGCGGCTTGCCCTGTTCGCCCCTGCTGCCGGGGGCTTCGCCTGAAGGCTCGTCGTTACGGCCTTCGTCCTGACCCTCGGGCACGCCTTCGTTGCCGCCTTCGCCGGGTTCTCCCGCAGGACCATTGCCGTCATTTCCGCCGCCACCCCAAGGGCTTTGACGTCCGGTCATGGCGAGGCCTGCGCGCGTGATTGCACCACCAATAGCTTTCATAGGCTTATCTATAGGTGCGCTATTCGCACAAAAACAGTGCCTCTCTTGCCCTTTTTCCTCGACTGCTCCACCTGAGCGGCAAATTCACCATCATGTGAAAGGACGAAATGACAAGCCCGGATGCCGATCGACTGAAAGCGCTCCTGCCGCCGGAGGTGGCTCGAAGAGTGCAGTCGTTGCGGCTCGCCGACGGCAGGGCGAGCGTCGTGATCGATGCCACCGGCCTTTCCGTGCAGGACCGCGCCGGGCTTGAGCAGATCGTATCCGGTGCGCTGGAAGGCAAGCCGGGCGTCGCCAACGTGCGCGTGGCGATCACGGCCGAAAAGCCGGTGCAGCGCATTCTCGCGGTGGGCTCGGGCAAGGGCGGGGTCGGCAAGTCGACGCTGGCCGCAAACCTGGCGGTCGCGCTTTCGCGCATGGGGCGCAAGGTGGGGCTGGTCGATGCGGACATCTACGGGCCGTCGCAGGCGCGGTTGCTCGGCATCGAGGGGCAGCGTCCGGTGGCGCACGAAAGCCGGCTGGTCCCGGTCGCCAGCGCCTTTGGGGTGCCGGTGCTGTCGATGGCCAATCTGCTGGAGCCGGGACAGGCGATCGCCTGGCGCGGGCCGATGGTTGCAGGTGCGCTGACCCAACTGCTCGAAGGGCACTGGGACAACGCCGAAATCATCGTCGTCGACCTGCCGCCCGGTACCGGCGACGTCCAGTTGACCATGCTCCAGAAGTTCAAGCCGGCGGGCGCGGTCATCGTGTCCACGCCGCAGGACCTTGCCCTCATGGACGCGACCCGCGCCATCGAACTGTTCGAGAAGAGCGGGGTGCCGATCGTCGGCGTGGTGGAGAACATGGCCGGCTATGCCTGCCCCCACTGCGGCGAAGTGAGCGACCCCTTCGGCGCTGGCGGGGCCGAGGCTGCTGCCGCGGAGATGGGCAAGGCCTTCCTCGGCCGTATCCCGCTGGATATCGCGATCCGGCGTGAAAGCGACGCAGGCACGCCTCCGGCCGCCGGACAGGGGCCGCAAGCGGAGGCTTTCGCGGGGCTTGCGCTCAAGGTCGCCGATTGGCTGGACCGCCCCTGATGGCGGTCACGCGCCGGGGTATCCTGATCGGCGCGCTGGCAGGCGGCGGGCTGGCAGTGGGATATCTCCTGCGCCCGCGCCGCTTTCCGATGCCCTTGGAACCGGGCCGGGACGAATATGCGTTCGGGGCCTGGATCAAGATCGCCGCTGACGGGGTGGTGAGCGTGGCCGTGCCCCAGGTGGAAATGGGGCAGGGAATAACCACGCTGTTGCCGCAAGTGGTGGCCTACGAACTCGGCGCCGACTGGCGGCAGGTGGCCGTCGAGCCCGCGCCTGTAAGCGCGATCTACGCCAATGCCGTGCTCGCCGCGAAATGGGCGCCGCTCTGGCTCCCGTTGTTGCCGGAGATCGCCGAGAATCCCGATGGCTTCGCCGCGCGCCGCTTTGCGCAGGACCATCGTTTCAACGTCACGGCCGACGGCACCTCGCTGGCCGCATACGAGGGTCCGGCCCGCGCCGCCGCCGCTTCGGCCCGCGCGCTGCTCGTGCAGGCGGCGGCTGCCCGCTGGGGCGTTGCCCCGGAACAATGCGAAGCGGCGAACGGCCTTGTCCTGCATGAGGGCAAGCGCTTGCCCTTTGGCCCGCTCGCCGCCGAGGCAGCAGGGTTCTCCCCGCCCGATCCGCCGCCCCTGCGCGCGGATGCCATGGCGGAGAAGCCCGGAGAGTTTCCGCCCGGTGCTCCTTTGCGCTGGCCCCGCCTCGACCTGCCGTCCAAGGTCGATGGATCGTGGACTTTTGCCGGAGACGTGCGCCTGCCGGACATGTTGCGCGCGGCGATCCGCCAAGCGCCCATCGGCAAGGCGGAACTCTCGGGTTTTGACGAAAGCGCGGGGAAGGGCCTCAAGGGTTTCAGCCGTTTCGTGCGCGGGCCTGACTGGATCGCCGCGCTGGCGGGCGACTGGTGGACTGCCGAAGCCGCGCTAGACCGCGCCAGGCCGCGCTTTCGCGTCGCCCGCGGAAGTGACAGCAGCGAGGCCGACAATGCGCTGGACGAGGCCATGCGCATGGGCACGCCCACCCGCCTTCACGCAGAGGGCGACATGGCGGCGATCGAGGGGGGCTTGCCGGTCCAGATCCGCTACGAGGTCGCCCCGGCCGTCCATGCTGCGATCGAGACCGGGAGCGCCACCGCGCGCTTCGAGAATGGCCGCCTCGAACTCTGGATCGGGACCCAGGCGCCCGAGGCGGCGCGCGAAGCCGCCGCTACCGCGCTGGGACTGCGTGCGGCGGATGTCGTCCTTTATCCGATGCCGATCGGTGGCAGCTTCGACCGGCGGCTGGAATGCGCCCACGCCGCACAAGTCGCGCTGCTGGCGAAGGAGGCCGGCCGCCCGGTGCAACTCACACTCTCGCGGCGGCAGGACCATTTCGCGGCTTATCCGCGCACGCCGGCCGTGGCGGTCATGGCGGCGCGAACCGACGCGGAAGGGGGCGTGGCAGGCTGGCGCGCCCGCATCGCCGTGCCCGCTACCGCGCGGGAGTTCGGGCGTCGGTTCTTCTCCGGCGAAGCCTCGTTCGGTGCACTCGACGCGGTGGCCGATGTCGCCGATCCGATGGCGCTGGAAGGTGCGGTCCCGGCCTATGCAGTGCCCAGCCTGGCTGTCGACCATGTGCCCGCCAATATCGGTCTTCCGACCGGGCGGATGCGCGGCAATGCCCATGGCTATACCGCCTTCTTCAACGAGAGCTTCGTGGATGAACTGGCGCACCGCGCCGGACGCGAGCCCCTGGCCTATCGCATGGCCATGCTGGGGCACGACCCGCGCCTTGCCGAATGCCTTCAGCGCGCGGCGGGGCTTGCGCAATGGGGCGGCGGCGGGGACAGCAGCGGGCAAGGCATCGCGTGCCACCTGATCGGGGAGGGGCGCATCGCCGTGGTCGCCTCGGCCCGGCGTGACGAGAACGGGGTGCGGGTGGAGAAACTCAGCGCCGTTGCCGACATCGGCCGCATCGTGAACCTCGATATTGCCCGTCAACAGATCGAGGGCGGGCTGGTCTTCGGTCTCGGCCTCGCGCTGGGATGCAGTCCAAACTATACGGGAGGCAGGCCTGACAGCGAACGGCTGGCCGAACTTTCCCTGCCGACGCTGGCTGACTGCCCTGCCATAGAGGTGGACTTCATCGAAAGCACCGACGATCCTGCCGATCCGGGGGAACTGGGCGTAGCCGTGGTCGCCCCGGCTGTCGCCAACGCACTCTATTCGGCTACGGGATTGCGATTCCGCCGCCTTCCGCTTTTTGCCGAGGACATGTGATGCCCCCCAAAGACAGAACTTCCGCCGCCGCGGGCGAGATCGGCGTGCTGCTGGTCAACCTCGGCACGCCCGACGCTGCCACCCCTGCCGCAGTCCGTCGCTATCTCGCGGAATTCCTCTCCGATCCGCGCGTCGTGGAGATTCCGGCCATCGCCTGGAAGCCGATCCTGCACGGTGTGATCCTGCGGACCCGGCCTGCCAAGTCCGCTCATGCCTATCGTCAGGTCTGGACCGAAAAGGGCTCGCCGCTCGCTGCGATCACCGCCGCGCAGGCGGCAGGGCTTCAGGCCTTGCTGGGGACTCGCGCGAAGGTCGACTGGGCGATGCGGTACGGCAATCCTGCCATTCCCGCGCGTCTGCAGGCGATGAAGGATGCAGGCTGCGACCGGATACTCGTCGCGCCGCTCTATCCCCAATACTCGGGGGCGACGACGGCCTCGGTGATGGACAGGCTGGGCGAGGCGCTGCGCGCCATGCGTTGGCAGCCCGCGATCCGCACCCTGCCGCCCTATTTCGGCGATGCCGTCTATATCGGCGCGCTGGAGGATGATCTGGTCCGTCAGATCGGGGGGCTGGACTTCGTGCCGGAAGTGCTTCTGCTGTCGTACCACGGAATGCCCCAGCGAACCGCGGATCTCGGCGATCCCTATCACTGGCACTGCCGCGAGACCTCGCGCCTGTTGACCGAACGCCTGAATCTGCGCGTTCCGGGATTACGGATTGAAACGAGCTTCCAGTCGCGCTTCGGCAGGGCAAAGTGGCTGGAGCCGTCCACCGAAGACGTGCTGGCGGCAGAGGCGAAAGCGGGCACGACCCGCATCGCCGTAGCGGCGCCGGGCTTCTCGGCAGACTGCGTGGAAACGCTGGAGGAACTGGCGATTCGGGGTAGGGAGGTCTTCGAGGAGGCCGGAGGCCGCGAGATGGCCGTACTGTCCTGCCTGAATGATGGCGCGTCGGGCATGGAGATGCTGCAAGCGCTTGTTAATCGGGAACTTTCCGGTTGGTGACAAGGATTTAACAGCCGCGTTTCTTGACTATCGATGGCTTCGTTCTACTCCTGTTCCTGATTGTTGGAATGGGGCGAACGGTCATGTGGAACACCGATGCCACCGATTTTTCCTATGGAACGTCGCAAGACGTGTCCGGAGGAAGATCGGTTTCACTATCAATCTTTGCGGATCGGGCACACTTGCGCTCGACCATGCAGGAAGATGCCGCGGGTGCCGGCCTCCACGTCGCTTTCGCTGGATCACTCGGCGATCTACCTGCCGCGGAGGGGCGCTCGCTCGGCGATGTCGTCATGCTTGATTGCCCCGTCATCGATGCTGCAACCCTGGCGGCGCTTGCACGGCTGGACCTGCGTGCAGCGGGCGGTGACACGCGGTTGATCGTATCCACCAGCGTCGAGATGCTGGATGAGGTATTCGCCTGCATGGACATGTCGATGCCGGTGCTGCTGGTCGATCCCAACCGCGCGGAGCGGGTGATCGCATTGGGGCAGGTCATGGCCGGTTTCCCCGCTGCCCGGCTGCGTGAATTGTCTGAAGACGATCGCTTGATGCTGCTTCGTCTGAGCGAGCAGGTCGGGCAGATCGCCGGCCATATGGACAGGCTGGCGCCTGCAGGACCGGCGCGGGCAGGGCGATCGGGCGCTTCTGCCGAGGCCCCGGATTTCGCGGGCAATGGCCCTCCTTACGCGGCGAAGGACCCTTCCTTCCTGTCCGACGCGCGCATGCTGCGCAGGATCATCCGGCAGCGCCAGTTGCGCGCTCGCTTCATCGAGGGAGACCTGTTCGCAGACCCTGCCTGGGATATGCTTCTGGATCTTGCCGCCGCGCGGGCCGAAGGCAAACAGGTGTCGGTCACCTCGCTCTGCATCGCTTCGGCCGTCCCGCCCACTACCGCGCTGCGCTGGATCGGCCAACTGGTGGAGGCGGGCCTGTTCCAGCGTGTTTGTGACGAGAACGATCGCAGACGAGCGTTCATCGAACTGACGGACCAGGCGGTTGACCGGCTTGCCCGCTACTTCGGGGAAATCGCGCTTACCCAGCCGGTCCCGGTCTGAACCGGCGCTTCAAACGGCCATCTTGCGCGGGGCATGCGTGGCCGGCGGAAGGTGCTCGCAGTCATCGACGAGGCGTGTGGCGAGCACGATCTGCAAGGGCAGCGGTTCGAAGAACGCAATGCCGCAATGGTTTGAGCGACACCAGATCACTTCCCCGAATCCTTCATGGCCCGGCGCGTCATGGCCGAGGATATGATGCTTCGCCCATTCGACGACCACTTCGCATCCGGTCCTGAGTTGAGCCTGGACGTGCAGTCTGGCGCCTGAGGCCGACAGGTCGAGCAGCACCGCCTGATGTGTACTCCCGAGCGTGACGAGCCTTGCGGGGAGTCGTACATGAAGGCGGCTCTGCCGGCGCGCCCATAAGCGGTCAGATTGCATGGCGGCGGTTCATCCTGCGGGAGTTCGTGGCTTTCCATGGGCACGATCTTCCGCAACCGATGCTAGCGCAGGGTTTCGAACGTCTAGCGACTTCAACCTAGGCCCGTCTGAAGGAAGTGGCTGCCTGTTCTCCTCCTGCCGGACAAGCTTCGCCACCAGACCCGTCAGACCACCACACTGCCGCCGGGATCGATCCGGTTCAGGCGGGTTTCAGGCCCGGCTTCTCCAGGTTCCGCGCTTGATCCGCCGAATGCCGGTGCCGCAGTGAAGGCACTCGCTTTCATACTCGATTCCCGTCCAACGGGTCTTGTTGCCTCGGCTGTGCCGGTCGAAAATGCAGAAAATTCGCTTAATGCGAGAAATCATGAAGGCCCCCCTCCACCCCCCAATGGATGGCGGCCGGACTATATGTTCACTTTTCACACTTCCCAGCCCCGATTTTCTATATGTTATATAATCGGACATACTGAAAAACGATATCGCTGTGGCGGTGCAGAGCGGGGAGCCGAATTACCAGGCGGGACACTGGTTGTCCGCTTCGAAAGCCGCGGCCAGAGGGCCCTTCGCGGAAAAGATCAATTCGGCTCTTATTTTGGTCAAACTTCGCAGAAAACCTTCGATCCGGCGCAAATTGTAGTTAAATTGTTGCAATGGGTTGGTAGCTTGGCGATACCGCGGGAAAGGGGAGCGACTGGCGATATCTGCCTGACCCCTTTTTTCTCGCAGGGGTGCCCGAGCAGAATGCGCAAGTATTACAACGCCATAGATTTGATCCGGTTCGTTGCGGCCTGCCTGGTTCTGATCCACCACATGGCGACGAAGGCCTGGTTCCGGCCCGAGGAGTTTCCGGCCAAAATTGCGCATATGTCCGGCCCCGTTTCCTTTTTCACTCAATATGGCGGACCGGGCTGGGTCGGCGTGGAAATCTTCTTCGTCATATCCGGCATCGTGATCGCCAATTCTGCATTCGGACGTGGGCCTGCGAAGTTCGTGATCGGGCGCGCCTCGCGCCTTTATCCTGCGGCTATCCTGTGTGCGCCGCTTGCCGCGGTCCTTCTCTATCTGACCGGGGCATTACCGGCGGGTTGGCCATTGATGGTCATCAAATCGATGGTGCTGCTGCCGAAAGGTCAGTGGATCGACCCGGTCTTCTGGACCCTGGGCGTAGAGATCGTGTTCTATGGCCTGGTCGCGCTCTGGACGATGCAGAAGCGCGTTTCCCTTGAGCAGGTGGCGGTGGGGCTGACGCTGTGGTCCACGATCTGGACCATACTGGCGCTTGGCGGCGTGGAATTCTACGTTCCCGTGGAACGGGCGCTGCTTCTGCGCTTCGGCTCGTTCTTCTCTCTTGGCATTTTCATGTGGTTGCGCTCGGAACAGCGCGCGACGCTGGCAACTCGGATTTTCATGCCGCTCGCGGTATCGCTGGGCGCCATCGAGATCGTCCTCAACAGCAAGACCTTGACCGTTGTGAGCTACAACAGCGTTGCTCCGCTGTGCCTTTGGGGGGCTGCGGTTTGGGTCATGGCAGATTCGCTGGCAAACGCATCCACCGCGCGTTCCGGATGGATGACCGGGCTCGGTAAGCTGACTTATCCGCTCTATCTCAGCCATACTACGGTCGTGGGTGCGGCCATGTACGGCCTCGGGTTGATCGGCTTCAACGCGACGTGGGCGTTCCTGATTGGCTCCGGCGTCGCGATCTTCGTGGCCTGGGTCATTGCGAACTACTGGGAGCCGCCGGTTTGCGCGGCAATCAAGGCAGCGCTGACAAACTGGCGCGGCCGGTTGTCGCGGTCGATAGCGTAGGCTGCGCAAGGCATGCGAGCCGGAAGATGTCCGGTTCGCATGTGCCTGGCAAGTTCGGCGGATATTTCAGCAACGGAAGAAGCCTGCAGCGCCGGCAGTGATTGGCTCTGCAGAGGGCAGGGGAAAAAGCCATTGCCGCGCCCGAAATCGTCGGCTGCGGTTGGATATTCCGAGAGCGCTTTCGACCTAGTATCGGGCAGATCGACGCCGCGCTCGGGGATTTGCCCATTCACAACACCCGCAAGAAACGGTGGTGTCCGCTTTGGACATGAGGCCGGCGATATCTGAATTCTACTATATTTGAGATGGTCGCGCGCGATTGGCCATCCTTGCGGCAAAGTAGAGCTGCATTGCCGATGTGCGGACAACCCCGCTGATATCTCAGGGATAACCCCGATCCCTCTCCCCCCCGGTGATGCCTTAGCACATGGGGCCTGATGTTCAGCATTTCACGAGACCGATTCTATTCTCATGGGAAGCCCGTTTTCAGACCACGCGTGAGTTGGAAATTATGGCAAAGCGTCCCAATATCCTTGTCATCTGGGGTGACGACATTGGCTGGCAAAATGTCAGCGCCTACGGCCTGGGAACAATGGGATACACCACGCCCAACATCGACAGCATCGGCTATGGCGGTATCCGTTTTACCGACCACTATGCCCAGCAGTCCTGCACGGCGGGCCGTGCGGCCTTCATCACCGGCCAGTACCCGATCCGCTCGGGCATGGTGACGGTGGGGCAACCGGGAGACCCGCTCGGCCTGCAGAAAACCTCGCCATGCCTTGCCGAAGTGCTCAAGGCCGCGGGTTACCGCACCGGCCACTTCGGCAAATCCCATCTCGGCGATCGCAACGAGCATCTGCCGACCAATCACGGCTTCGAGGAATTCTTCGGCAACCTCTACCACCTCAACGTGTCGGAAGAGGACGAGCAGCGCGACTATCAGGCCTTCGCCAAGGCTTACGCGGGTAGCCTCGAGGAATACGAGAAGAAGTTCGGCGCGCGCGGCGTAATCCACTCGTGGGCGACCGAGGAAGACGATCCCACCGAAGACCCCCGCTTCGGCAAGGTGGGCAAACAGAAGATCGTCGACACCGGGCCGCTTCACCAGGAGCGCATGCACGAGATCGACGAGAAGGAGTTCATTCCTCCCGCGCTCGAATTCATGAAGAAGGCGAAGGACAGCGATGAGCCGTTCTTCGTCTGGCTCAACACCAGCCGCATGCACCTCTACACGCGCCTCAACGACAAGTGGCGCTATGCGGCCGAGAAATACACCTCGGAAGCCGACCTCCATGGCTCGGGCATGCTGCAGCACGACCATGACGTGGGCATCGTGCTTGATTGGCTGAAGGAAAACGGGCTCGATGAAGATACCATCGTCTGGTACTCGACAGACAACGGCCCCGAGCATTCCTCATGGCCGCACGGCGCGACGACGCCCTGGCGCGGCGAGAAGATGACCACTTACGAAGGCGGCGTGCGCGTCATCTCGATGCTCAAGTGGCCCGGCGTGATCGAGCCGCTGCAGCTCAAGAACGGCATCCAGTGCCACCAGGACATGTTCACCACACTCGCCGCCGCAGCCGGGGTAGAGAACGTGGCCGAGAAGGTCATGGAAGAGAAGCAACAGTACATCGACGGCGTGAACAACCTACCCTACTGGAAGGGCGAGGCTGAGGACTCGGCGCGCAACCACGTGTTCCACTACAATGAATCCAAGCTCACCTCGATGCGCATGGGCCCGTGGAAGTGGCACTTCTCGACCAACGAGGACTACTACGGGAACATGGTCGGCCGCTCGAAGCCGCTGGTCTTCAACATCCGCATGGACCCCTTCGAGAGCTACGACAACTCGGACAGCTACGGGCACCTCATCCAGAAGGTCTCCTGGCAGACCGGGCCTATGGGCGAAATGATGAAGGACCACCTCATGACGCTCGCCAAGTACCCGCCGGTACAGGGCGGCAAGAGCTTCGACATGTCCAACGTGGTCGAACAGTTCATGAGCAAGGGCCACGACTGACGACTCCACCACGGGCGACATCATTCGCGCCTGCATCTTTCCATTTGATCCGGATTCAGGGTTTCCCGCAGTGGGACAAACCCTGGATCCGGAAATTCTGGCAGTGTGAATGGAGCGGTGGGCAGCCGCGCCTGTGCATCCATTGAGGCAAGGGGATACCCATGAATCACGAAGACGAGGCTGGATTGAACAGGGTCGATAATGGGATGGAGGCTGGTGCCGACAGCCGCGTCTCACGCCGCAAGCTGCTGCTGGGATCGAGCATGCTGGCCGCGACTCCGGCACTATCCTCGTTGATCGGTTCGAACCCGGCCCAGGCACAGACGGTTTCCGGCAGGCGCCCGAACATCCTCGTTATATGGGGCGATGACATCGGGTGGCAGAACGTTTCGGCCTACGGCATGGGGACCATGGGTTACCGCACCCCCAATATCGATCGGATCGGCAAGGAAGGGATCAAGTTTACTGACCACTACGCGCAACCTTCCTGCACTGCAGGACGCGCGGCCTTCATTACCGGTCAGTATCCGATCCGCTCAGGCATGACGACAGTGGGCCAGCCGGGTGCTGCGCTCGGCCTCCAGGCGGCTTCGCCCTGCCTTGCCGAGGTCATGAAGTCGGCGGGATACCGCACTGGCCAGTTTGGCAAGAACCATCTCGGCGACCGTAACGAGCACCTGCCTACCGTTCACGGCTTCGACGAGTTCTTTGGCAACCTCTACCATCTTAACACCCAGGAGGAGTCCGAGCAGCGCGATTATGAGCGTTTCGGCAAGGATTTCTCGGGCGATCTGGAAACATATGAAAAACGCTTCGGCACACGAGGCGTCCTCCACTGCCGTGCCACAACCAAGGACGATGCCGCAGTCGATCCGCGCTTCGGAAAGGTGGGCAAGCAGACCATTGAAGACACCGGCCCGCTCACGCAGGAACGCATGAAGAACTTCGATGCGGGAGAGGTAATCCCCAAGGCGTTGGCATTCATGGGCGCTGCAAAGGCGGAAAACGAGCCGTTCTTTGTCTGGCTCAATACCAGCCGCATGCACCTGTACACGCGCCTCAACGACGAATGGCGCTACGCCGCCGAAGAGGACACCAGCGAAGCCGACTTCCACGGCTCGGGCATGAAGCAACACGACCACGACATCGGCCTCGTACTGCAATGGCTTGAACAGCAGGGCATGCTCGACAACACGCTGGTCTGGTATTCGACCGACAACGGCCCGGAACATTCCTCTTGGCCCTATGGCGGTACCACGCCCTTCCGTGGCGAGAAAATGACCACCTATGAAGGAGGTGTGCGTGTAATCTCGATGGTGCGCTGGCCGCAAGGCCTCCCGCAGGGTGTCGAACTCAACGGCATCCAGGGGCACCAGGACATGTTCACCACCCTTTCAGCGGTTGCCGGGGTGCCTGATGTCGCAAGCAGAATGCTGAGCCAGAAGAAGCAGTACATCGACGGAGTCAACAACCTCCCGTACTGGACCGGACAAACCAAGAAATCGGCGCGCAGCCACATCTTTCATTACTACGAAAGCAAGCTCACAGCGGTGCGTATGGGGGTGTGGAAAATGCATTTCTCTACGAAAGAGGACTACTACGCCAACGTCATTCCGCGCACCGTGCCGCTCTTCTTCAACATCCGCATGGACCCCTTCGAGAGTTATGACAACTCGGACAGCTACGGACATCTCCTGCAGAAAGTCAGTTGGCTGATCCAGCCGATGAGCGCGCTCATGCAAGAGCACCTGAAAACACTTTCCGCCTATCCGCCAGTCCAAGGCGGCGCCTCGTTCGACATGTCGAACATCGTCAAGGAATATCTCGAAGCCGGCAACCAGTAGCTGTTCGGTGCGGCAAGTGCCTGCATGACCAATGCGGTGCTTATCAAGCTGAAGGTCAGCCTAGGCGGCGTGGACAAGTTCGACAGACCAACCCCTTCGGGGCCGTAGCCAAAAGCCATCCCTTCGGCGTCGGCTCGGTTGGAAATATCGACATATTCCGTCGCCTCGCCTTCTTGAATTGACGGCTCTTGGCTGCGGCCGTGGCTACACCGAACTTGTCCACGCCGCCTAACCCCGGAAGCGATTGACCGCTCGCTTCCACACTGGCTCATCCGGCATGGGAAGGCTGATCGTCGGCGTAGCGCGTCACATCAACTCGCGCCCTGGCGCTTCGCCAGCACGGTCGCGCAGGCGATGGCACCGGTCATCTAGGGGCCACCTGGGGCAATGTTGGGAAAAGTGAGTGGTGCCGGCTGGAGGGTTCGAACCCCCGACCCCCTGATTACAAATCAGGTGCTCTACCAACTGAGCTAAGCCGGCCCGGCGCGTCGGCGATGTGCGATGCGCGAAACAAGTCGCGCCCTTACCGCGAGGGAGGGGCGCCGGTCCAGTGCTTTTGTATCTATCTGCGTTCAGGCTCAGAATACCGCGTGCGGCGCGGCTTCCTTCATCATTGCCTGACGGACGAGCGGGACCGGTGGGCCGCCGTAGCTCAGGAATTCGTCATGGAATGGCTTCCACGCAGTGCGGCCGCCACGCGTGGCTGTCCAGTCTTCGCGCAACTTGCGAATCATCAGCTTGCCGAGCGTGTAGTTGAGGTAGGCCGGGTCGTATGTGCCGCGCGCGGCCTGCTGTTCGGCCGTGCCTTCGTCCTGATAGCATTCGTCCATGAACATGCGCTTGGATTGTTCCTGTGTCATGCCCCGCGCATGCAGGCCGATGGCCGACAGATAGCGGCAGTTGCGCAGCAGGGCATTGGAAAGCTGGCCGACGTGGACCCCCGCGTCTCCGTTTCCGAGCCCGGCGTCCCACATCATTTCCTCGGCATAGTGCGCCCAGCCCTCCGCGAAGGCGTAGCCGACCCACAGGCGCCCTACCCAGGAAGGCGAGCGGTTCGAATGCAGGAATTGCAGGAAATGGCCGGGCATCACCTCGTGGACTGAGGTGAACAGCAGGTCGTCCTTACCGGGGATATAGTCCTGCTGCATCTGCTGGGACCACGATGGGTCGGGCGGCGAGATGTAATAGACGGAGGGGATGCCCTTTTCCAGCGGACCGGCCGGATCGATATAGGCGGAGTTCTGGCGGTTGTAGGGCGGGCTTTCCTCGACGAGGGCCTGTTCGGTGCCGGGTATAGTGGCGATGTCGTGCTGCCGCACGAAGGCGGTCAGTTCAGGAATCTGCAGGCGCGCTGCGGCAACGGGG
Source organism: Novosphingobium sp. ST904 (assembly GCF_001298105.1). Lineage (GTDB taxonomy): Bacteria > Pseudomonadota > Alphaproteobacteria > Sphingomonadales > Sphingomonadaceae > Novosphingobium. The sequence goes on from NZ_LGJH01000156.1 coordinate 133,821, forward strand.
CCACCTTCCGGCTTGTCGGCGCGCATCTTGTCGAAGCAGCCCTGGATGTCCTTGCCCGGCGCATATTCCGCGCAGGCGGCCTTGAGGAGATCCTGGTTGCGTTTGAGATCGGCGCGCCCCACCGCCTCCAGTTCATCCAGTGACGCGTCCACCGCCTCGGTGGCGGCCACCATCCGGGAAAAGCGGGCCGCGCCCAATGCGAAGTCCTGCGTCGGCTTTGCCTTGCCGAGCCAATCTGCCAGATCCTGCATGGATTTCGCGGCCGCTTCGGAACTGGTCCTGAATTCCGCCTGCAGCCTTGCGTCCTTCACGTCGGCGAAGGCGGTTCGGGCATCGCCGCGATAGTACTCCGCAAAACCGCCGAAGCCTGCGACCCCGAGCTTGATGAAGCTGGCGGGCATCTGCGTCTTCAGGTTGCCGCGAATCTGGGCAGCAGCCTTGGGTACGGCCTTGAAGAAGGCGATCATGGCTTTCATGCGGGTAGGCTTGTCGGCATAGCCGCGGCTCACGTAGACGTTCGGGTCGAGGCCGTTCTCGATGTAGTAACCGGGATTGGTATGGGGCTTGTCGGCGTCTTCCAGCCAGAACAACTGCCCTTGGCCACCTGCACCAGATAATCGCGCTCGAACCGGTCTTCGGCGGAAAGGGCGTTGAAAGCGCCGGCCTGCGCGATCACCTTGCGAAGGAAATCCCCTCTAGCCTTGAGGCCCGCGGGGCTCCAGTCAGGAAGCCTGCCGTCGAACTGGTGAGCGCCCTGATAGACCGCGAAAGAAGGGTCCTGGGCCATCCAGGCCTCGATGGTGCGGTTGACGAAGGCCTTCCACGGCGTTGCCGGCTTACCGAGTTCGGCGGCCACCGATGTGGCTGCGGGTGCGGCGAAGGCGGAAGGCATTTGCGCGCCGAGGCCGAGGGCAAGGCAGGCAATGCCTGCCAGTAGCGTGTTCTTCATAGCGGGGCAGTCCCTGTCAGTCATGTTGGGGGCCATGGCGTTCGAAATCTCGCCGGGTCCCGATGGCGCAGGTTGTGAGCTAAGGCGCGCCGAAGGTCCAGCCCTCGGTACGGGCCAGTTCCTCCGTAAGATCAGTGGGTTTCCACAAGTCCGCGCGCGGGGCGGCGATGCGTAGCCAGGCGGCGGTGAGGAGTGCATCGGCGCTGTGATCGTCTATCGGGCCATCGCCCTCGACCGGCGGAGAGCCAAGTCCCGCAAGGGCGCCGTTCAGCGCATCATGGTCGGTCATCTTGGCCCGGCCTGCTGGGCGTCCTGCGGCGACGGCAGCGAGGGTCGTGTAGATTTCGGTGACCACCGATCCCGCCTTCGGGAGCGGATCGACCGGCCATACCGGCAGGGATCTGCCAAGGCGGTGCAGCAGCCGCATGCCGGTGAGGCTGGACTTACCGACTTGCGCGGCTCCGACCAGGTTGAAGTTGGAGTAGGGCCGGCAGCCGGCACGTGCCTGCGCCCGTTCGGTCACGCGCATGCGCCCTCTTCGATCCGGCGCATCCGGCAGATGGAAGTGCACGCCTTCCCGGCCGCCGTGACGGCGGAAGAATGCGCTGAGTTCCGGGTGATCGACGAAACTGGTCGCCGCGAGATGGCCGTCAGTCGCGCAGATGGCATCGACCAGCGCCCATAGCGCGCGGGCATCGGGAGGGCTTGCCGGCCAGCCGGGAAAGAATGAGCCGGCATCGGCGAAGGGAAGTGAGATGCCAAGGTCCAGGCCGATGAGCGTGTTTTCCGGCAGGCCCCGTTGCAGGAGGTCAAGCGCATCCTCGCGGGACCAGTGGACATGACCTTGCGGACGCAGCAGGACGGGCGGACCTTCCGGTCCGCAGAGGGCCACCGCGATGCCCTTTTGCCGCGGTCCCAGTGCACCGGACCAGTCGATTGCCATGAAATGCCGGAAGCGCGGCATGAGTTTGCCCTATTCCGCGCGGCGTTCGGCGCGCTTTCGGTCCCACCATTCCAGGCGCTTGAGGATTTCCCGTTCGAACCCGCGTTCCACCGGCTGGTAATAGGTCTGCGGTGCCATGTCTTCGGGCCAGTAGTCGTCGCCCGAAAAACCGTCAGGCGCGTCATGGTCGTAGGCATAGTCCTTGCCGTAGCCGATGTCCTTCATCAGCTTGGTCGGCGCGTTGAGGATATTGGCGGGCGGGGCGAGGGAGCCGGTTTCGCGGGCGCTCTTGAACGAGGATTTGAACGCGGTGTAGGCCGCGTTCGATTTCGGCGCCGTGGCGAGGTAGAGGCAGGCCTGCACGATCGCCAGTTCGCCTTCGGGAGAGCCGAGGAATTCGTAGGCATCCTTGGCCGCAAGGCATTGGACCAGCGCCTGCGGATCGGCCAGTCCCACGTCCTCGCTGGCGAAGCGCACGAGGCGGCGCAGCACGTAAAGAGGCTCTTCGCCCGCCGTCAGCATTCGCGCCATGTAGTAGAGCGCGGCTTGCGGATCGGAGCCGCGCAGCGACTTGTGAAGCGCGGAGATGAGGTTGTAGTGCCCGTCCCGGTCCTTGTCGTAAACCGCCACGCGGCGTTGCAGGAACTGGCCCAGTCCGGCCGGATCGAGCGGCTCGGGGATTTTCGCGGAATAGAGCGTCTCGGCCTGGTTGAGCAGGAAGCGTCCGTCCCCGTCGGCCGATGCCACCAGCGCGGCACGCGCATCGCCATCGAGCGGAAGCGCGCCTTCGAGCGCTTCGCCTTTGTCGAGCAATGCACCGAGCGCCTCGGGGCCGAGCCGGTGCAGGATCAGCACTTGCGCGCGGCTGAGCAGCGCGGCGTTGAGTGCGAAGCTGGGGTTCTCCGTCGTGGCGCCGACAAGAGTGACGGTCCCGCGCTCGACGAACGGAAGAAAGCCGTCCTGCTGGGCGCGGTTGAAGCGGTGGATCTCGTCCACGAACAGCAGCGTGCGCTGGCCGGCCCGCGCGGCGAGATCCGCTTCGGCGAATGCCTTCTTGAGGTCTGCCACGCCCGAAAATACCGCGGAGACGGCGGTGAAGCGCATGCCCACCGCATCGGCGAGCAGGCGTGCGATGCTGGTCTTCCCGGTGCCGGGCGGACCCCAGAGGATCATCGAGGACAGGCGGCCCGCCGCGACCATGCGGCCGATCGGTCCTTCCGGCCCGGTCAGGTGTTCCTGTCCCACGACGTCGGCAAGCGTGCGCGGCCGCAGGCGGTCGGCGAGCGGGGCATCCTCGCGCGGGGCGTCAGGCGCGGGGGAGGGCGGAAGATCGTCGGCGAAAAGGTCGGCCATGGGATCTATCTAGCGATTATGGCGCGCAATTGCATCGGTTCGGCGGCAGGAGTAGCCTGCCTGTCCATAAAACGGGACGAAAGGGACGGGAGATGATCGGATCCACGCGCGTCAGGGCGCCTTGGCAGTTGTGGGTGGTAGGACTCGTCTCGCTGCTGTGGAATGCCTTCGGCTGTACCGATTTCGCCATGACCGTGACGCGCAACCCGCAGTGGATGGCGCCTCTTTCGCCGGAGATGATCGACTGGCTGGACGCCGCGCCGACCTGGACCGTGGTGACCTGGGCGCTGGGCGTCTGGGGTGGGCTGGCGGGATCGCTGCTCCTGCTGCTGCGTTCGCGCTGGGCCGTCGCGGCCTTCACGATCTCGCTGCTCGGGCTTGCGGTGAACCAGCTCTATCCCTTCCTATCCGACGTGCCCGACATGATGAAGGGCGCCGGCAGCATTGCGCTGACGGCGACCATCTGGGCCGTGGCGGTGTTCCTGCTCTGGTATGCCGTCAGGATGCGGACGCGCCGGGTACTGGCCTGACGGGCGCGCGGGGGCCGGTCAGCGCTTCGTGCGCTGCCGGATCAGGCGGACATACGTATCGGCGACGGCCTGGTTGATCCGGTCCCAGCTGAATTCGAGAGCGCGGGCTTCGCCGGCCAGGCCGTGGCTTTCGCGCAGGGCAGGGCTTTCGATATAGGCCTTGAGCGCTTCGGCGAACTGGTGGATCGCGCCGGGCGGGATCAACCTGCCGGAAGCGTGATCGCTGACCAGGCTCTGGCTGCCGGTGGCGGCGGCGGCCACGACCGGCAGGCGGCAGGCCATGGCTTCCAGCGTGACATTGCCGAAGGTTTCGGTGACCGAGGGGTTGAACAGCATGTCCATGCCGGCGACCGCGCGGGCGAGGTCCGTGCCTTGCTGGAAACCGACGAAGGCAGCCTGCGGAAGGCGTGCCTCGAACCATTCGCGGGCAGGGCCTTCGCCGACCACGAGAACCCGGTGCGCGACGTTGCGGCGGCGCAGGTCGTCAAGCGTGTCGGAAAACACGTCGAGACCCTTTTCCATGACAAGCCGGCCGAGGAAGCCGACCACGACCTCATGATCGGCAATGCCGTGGCTGCGACGCCACGCCATGTCCCGCCGGTCGGGGTTGAAGATCTCGCGATCGACCCCGCGTGACCAGATCGACACGTCGTAGTTCATGCGCTGCTCGCGCAGGAGCTGCGCCATCGATTCCGAAGGCGCCACCAGGGCGTCGCAGCGGCGGTAGAAGCGGCGCAGGATCGCCTCGATCAGCGGCTCGCTCCAGGCCATATTGTAATAGCGAAGATAGGTCTCGAAACGCGTGTGCACCGATGCGAGCACGGGCAGCTTGCGGTTGCGGGCCCAGGTCACGGCCTGATGGCCAACCGGATCCGGCGACGAGACATGGACTATGTTCGGCGCGAATTCCTTGAGATCGCGCCGCGCCTTGCCGGCTATCGACAAGGGCATCCGGTATTCCGAACGCGTTGGGATAGGCATCGCGCGGATGCCGACAAGATCTCCGGTCGGTTCGAATGCGGGATTGTCGACGACGGGCGCGTAGACGCGAACTTGCGCGCCCTGGCGCAGAAGGTAGCCGACGAGGCGATTCAGCGCCTGGTTCGCTCCGTCACGGACATAGTTGTAGTTGCCCGAAAAAAGGGCAATTCGCAGGTCGGCGGTTTCCATGGTGGGCAGCCCCATAGCCTCCCTCGCTGCAATTGGCGAGTGGACTTCACGGATGCGTGTGGGAACCTGCGGAAAACCGCGACTGCGTTCATTGCCTTGGGGACGGTCGCCTAGCGGCGCCAATCCCTGCGGCGATCGTCCCGGCGCCGGTCATCCCTGCGCCAGTCCCGCCGGCGATCGTCCCGCCAGCCATCCCGGCCGCGATCCCAGCGGCGATCGTGGCCCCAGCCACGACGATCGTCCCGCCAGCCGCGACGGTCGTCCCGCCAGCGGTCCCGGCCGGCCCAACGGTCGCGGTAGTAGGGGGCATAGTACCGGTCGTAGTAGCGATCGCGGTAGTAGCGGTTGGGCGCGCCCTCATAATAATAGTAATAGCCCGGCCGATCGCGCACGGTAACGTAGCGACGGGAATCGTAATAGCCGCGATCGTAATAGCGACCATCATCCCGGTCGGCGAGCGCCGCCCCGAGAGCCAGGCCGATGATTCCGGCGCCGATGGCCACGGCAGCATCGTTGCCGCCCCGATCGTAGTAATCGCGCGCCATCGCGGGCGCCGATGCGGTCAGGGCCGATGCCGCAAGGGCGGTGGCCAGACCCAGGGTCTTCCAAGTCAGTTTCATGATATCGCACTCCTTTCCGGGCCAACCAAGTTACGGCGGAATCAGCGGGCACGTTGGATTGTCAGGATCGCCTGGGGGCACTGAACTAGGGGTGAACTTTCCGTTCAGTACGGGACGAGGCGAGACGCGCTTTCGCCGGGATGCAAATGAAAGACGCCCGGCCAGGAGGAATGGCCGGGCGTCTCTGGCAGGCGGCGAGGGGTATTGTCCGCCTGCCTCGGTGGCTCGTGGGATCAGTAGCCGCGGCGGTAGTCGCCACGGTCATGGTCGTAGCCCCGGCGATAATCGCCGCGCTGGTTGCGATAGTAATCGTCACGGCTGTGGCGCCCGCCATCGCGGTCCCAGTACCAGCCGTCGCGATATTCCCAGCCGCTGCCGTAGCCGGGGGTATAGGCATAGCTGCTGTCGTAATAGCGATCGCGATCGCGGTCATGATCGTTGCTGTTCGAGGCGATGATCGCGCCGAGAGCCAGACCGATCACGCCCGCGCCGATGGCGACGGCTGCGGTATTGTCGTTGCCGCGATGATAGTCGCGGGCCATCGCCGGAGTGGCGCCGGCAAGCGCGGTGGCGGCAAGAGCGGCGGTAATGGTCGCGTTACGGAAGAAGGTCATTGGTCGAAACTCCTTGCGGGGAAGGTGCTCCGGAGGGGCCGGGGTCTCATCCCTTGTTGAGTTTCTTCTACGCCTCCGCTTCTGAACCGGATCGAAGCAGGTTCAGCAGAATTCGTTCAGGTTTGTACGAGTTTGTATGAACCTGGCACACCTTTTCCGGTCGGCGTTTTCGGCCTGCCCCATCCTGCTCCTCGGCTCGGCGCAAGACCGGCAACTAAAGCGGCGCTCCAGTCTTCGGGGAAGGCAAGACACGAATAGTGACAGGGATATTATCATGAAAACGCTACGCTTTCTCACGTCGGCGGTGAGCCTCGCCGCTGCCGCCGCGGCTCTGCCCGCCATGGCGCAAGAGGATGCCGCCGCGCCGATGGCGACTGACACGCCCGCACGCAACAGCCATTTCGACGGTCCCTACATCCAGGCCTTCGGCGGTCTTTCCGCTCGTGGAAACGATCGCGGCGACAGTCTGCGTTTCGATACCGATGGCGATGGCCGCTACGACAACACCGTGAATACGGCGGGCGGCGCCAATGCGTTCAGTCCGGGCTTCTGCAATGGCCGTGCGCGCGGCGCCACTCCGGCGGATGGGTGCCGCAGTGACAAGGACGGTGCGGAGTACGGCGTCCGTTTCGGATATGACAAGCGCATGGGCAACTTCGTGCTCGGCGGCCTGGTCGAGGGCGTGAAGAGCGAAGCAAAGGATGCGACCTCCGGCTTCAGCACGACGCCGGCGAGCTACTCGATCCAGCGCAAGCTCGACTACGGTGTCTCCGGTCGTCTGCGGGCAGGCTATACGCCCGGCGGCGGGGCGCTGTTCTATGTGACCGGCGGCGGCGGGATGGCCAAGATCGACCATCAGTTCCAGACCACCAATGAAGTGAATTCGTTCGATCCGCAGCGCAACAACAAGATGGTCTGGGGTTGGCAGGCCGGCGGTGGCGGCGAGATCATGGTCGCCCGCAATGTCAGCCTCGGCCTCGAATATCTCTACAATCGCTACAACGACAACAAGTACAATGTCGAAGTGGGTCCGGGCACTGCTCCGGCAACCAATCCATTCCTGATCGATTCGGGCTCGACCCGGATCAAGGGTTCGGACAAGAACTTCGACTATCACTCGCTCCGCGCGACCCTGGGTTTCCAGTTCTGACCATCTGACAAGATTGGGAGAGAGCCGAAAACGGCAACGGGCGGCAACCTTGCGGTTGCCGCCCGTCATGTTTCCGGATCCGGCTTTCAGATCCTGTCCGATCCCGGCGCCAGGGCGCCGAGAGATCAGGCGTCCTTCTTGCGGCTCTGCTTCTTGCGCTCGTTCGGGTCGAGGTAGGCCTTGCGCAGACGGATCGACTGCGGGGTCACTTCGACCATTTCATCGTCGTCGATGTAAGCGATCGCCTGCTCCAGCGTCATGACGCGGGGCGGGGTGAGGCGGATGGCGTCGTCCTTGCCGGTCGAACGGAAGTTCGTCAGCTGCTTCGACTTCATCGGGTTCACTTCGAGATCGTCGGGCTTGGCGTTTTCGCCGATGATCATGCCTTCGTAGATCTTTTCCTGCGGCTTCACGAACAGGATGCCGCGATCTTCGAGGCTGTTCAGCGCGTAGCCCACGGCCTCACCGGTGCCGTTCGAGATCAGCACGCCGTTCTGGCGGCCTTCGATCGGACCCTTGTGGCTGTCGTACTTCTCGAACAGGCGGTTCATGATGCCGGTGCCGCGGGTGTCCGAGAGGAACTCGCCGTGGTAGCCGATCAGGCCGCGCGAAGGAGCCGAGAAGGTGATGCGGGTCTTGCCGGCGCCCGAAGGACGCATGTCGGTAAGCTCGGCCTTGCGGCGCTGCATCTTCTCGACGACCGTGCCCGAGAATTCGTCGTCCACGTCGATCACGACGGTTTCGTACGGTTCGGTGCGGCCACCCTTCTCGTCCTTGCCGAACAGCACGCGCGGACGGCTGATGCCCAGCTCGAAGCCTTCGCGGCGCATCGTTTCGATCACGACGCCCAGCTGAAGTTCGCCGCGACCGGCCACTTCGAAGCTGTCGCGGTCGGCCGATTCGGTGACGCGGATGGCGACGTTGGTTTCCGCTTCGCGCATCAGGCGGTCGCGGATCATGCGGCTGGTGACCTTGTCGCCTTCACGGCCCGCGAGCGGCGAGTCGTTGACGGCAAAGCGCATCGCCAGGGTCGGCGGATCGATCGGCTGCGCCTGGATCGCGGTGGAAACCGAAGGATCGGCGATGGTGTTCGACACGGTGGCCTTTTCGAGGCCGGCCAGCGCGATGATGTCACCGGCGCGGGCTTCTTCCACGGGAACGCGGTCAAGGCCACGGAACGACAGCACCTTGGTGGCGCGGCCGACTTCGATAACCTTGCCGTCCATGTCGATGGCGCGGATCGGGTCGTTGACCTTCAGCGTGCCCGACTGGACGCGGCCGGTGAGGACGCGGCCCATGAAGTTGTCGCGATCAAGCAGGGTGGCGAGGAACGAGAACGGCGCGTCCTGATCGAGGTCAGGGGCCGGAACGTGCTCGACGATCTTTTCGAACAGCGGGGTCAGGTTGCCTTCGCGGGCATCCGGATCGTAGCTGGCGTAGCCGTTGCGGCCCGAAGCGTAGAGGGTCGGGAAGTCGAGCTGTTCGTCGTTGGCGTCGAGGCTGACGAAGAGGTCGAACACTTCGTCCAGCACTTCGGCGTGACGGCCGTCGGGACGGTCGATCTTGTTGACGACGACGATCGGCTTCAGGCCGAGGCCGAGCGCCTTGCCGGTGACGAACTTCGTCTGCGGCATCGCGCCTTCCGACGAGTCCACCAGCAGGACGACGCCGTCGACCATCGAGAGGATGCGTTCCACTTCGGCGCCGAAGTCGGCGTGGCCGGGGGTGTCGACGATGTTGATGCGGTAGCCGTTCCACTCGATCGAAGTCGGCTTCGCAAGGATGGTGATCCCGCGTTCCTTTTCGAGGTCGTTCGAGTCCATCGCACGTTCTTCGATGCGCTGGTTGTCACGGAAGGTGCCGGACTGGCGGAAAAGCTGGTCGACGAGGGTGGTCTTGCCATGGTCGACGTGCGCAATGATCGCAATATTGCGCAAGGGAAGCGGGGCTGACATGCAGTGCCTATCGGTTCGAGGAGTTGGCCAGCAGCGCATGCTGCGCCGCAAAATTGGCGCGCCCTTACCTGATATGCGCGTTTGCGGCAAGCGCTGAGCCGATGGGCGCAACCGTTGCCTGTCTGCCACAGCTGCCCGGAAGACCTGCCGGAACCCTTTTGAGTGATTGTTCAGGCCGCACAAATCGCCTAATGTCCTCCCTGTAATCAAGGCGAGACGGCGCTAACAAAAAAAGTGCCGCCGCATGGAGAGAGGAATGCCGAGGCTCCCCCACACAGGGCGTTTCGCCAGACCTGGTTGAACAAGAATCCAGTCGTGCCTTCTGGGCGCGGCGGCGCGTTGCCGGCTAAAGCTCGGAACGCGAAAGCGCGGACCTGAGCGGCAGGGAGGAGGCGCAAGGGATCGCAAACTCAGCCAGGGGCGCCGGGCTTTGCCTGAGCGCCCCTTTTCCTGTGGCATCCGCGCGGATCGGCTGAAGCGGTCTTTTCGGCAGGTAAACGTGTCATAACATTTGCAATTTTGGCTTCGTCATCGCGGTTTCGATGGCTACGCTGTTTCAGGGCGGCCGTGTCTTGCGGTCGGCAAACATCGTGCTTCGAACAAGGGGATAGCGAAGATGGTGCCATACGGTGGATTCTGGTGGCGGGTTCTCGCCTACTTCATCGATTATTTCATCGTGAACATAGGCATCGGGATTCTCGGCATGTTTACCGGCTTCGGGATCGGTTCGATCATGAGCGGGGGCGCGAACGCCGACATGGCCGCGGGGCTTTCCATGCTGCTGGGGGCCGGCCTCGGGCTCGTCTGTTCCTGGCTTTACTTCGCGGTTCTCGAAAGCTCGCCCTGGCAGGCGACTGTCGGCAAGCTGGCGGTGGGTGTGATCGTTACCGACATGCACGGAAACCGCATCAGCTTCCTGCGCGCGACGGGGCGCTATTTCGGCAAGATCCTGTCGGGGCTGCTCTTGGCGATCGGCTTTATCATGGTGGCCTTCACCGAGCGCAAGCAGGGTCTGCACGACGTGCTGGCAAGCACGCTCGTCTATCGGACCCGCGATCCGCACGAAGTCCGCCAGATCGAAAACAGCGTTTTCGCCTGAACGCTCGATCTGCCGCTGGGGAGGGCTCTACAACTCCCGTAGAGCCCTTGCGGGTTTCGCCCGCAGCAGCGGCAGCGAACCGGCCAGGGCAAAGCTCACGATCAGCACCAGTCCGGCGCCGAGCACGGCCAGGATGCGCGGCCAGTCCGGCAGCCACTCGAATTCGAAGAGCTTGACGATGACCGCCCAGGCCATGGCGCTTCCCGTGGCCAGCGCGATGACTGCCAGCACCCCGGCGATCAGTCCGTATTCGGTGATTTGCAGGAGCAGGAGCTGCCCCCGGCTCGCGCCGAGCACGCGCAGGATCACGTTGTCGTAAGTCCGGCTGGCGCGGGCGGCGGCGATGGCGCCAAGCAGCACGGCCAATCCCGCCAGCACGGCAACAGAAGCGGCGGCGAGAATGGCCAGCGTCATCTGGTCCAGCAGGTCGCGGGCATCGCGCAGCAGGGTTCCGGTCTCGATCACCGAACTGGAGGGAAAAGCGCGGACGAGCATGGGCAACAGGCCTGCCGTGGCCTTGCCGCGCGGAAGCTCGATGGTGGCGGCAAGGTTGTGCGGCGCATCGGCGATGGCATTGGGCGAAAACACGAGGACGAAGTTGAAGCCCAGCGTATCCCAGTCGATCCGGCGCAGTGCGGCGATCCGGGCAGAGCGCTCCACGCCGAGCAGGCCGACGGTCACATAGTCGCCGACTTTGAGGCCCACGGTCTGCGCGAATTTTTCATCGACGGAAACCAGCGGCTCGCCGCGGTGGATCTCGGGCCACCACTTGCCGGACGTGATGGTGCTGCCTTCGGGCACGCCGACCGAATATGTCAGGCCGCGCTCGCCCTTCAGTGCCCAGGCATCTTCGGGAATTTCCTTCAGGTCGGCCACGCGGGTCATGTGATCCCTGGGGCCATAGGCGAGGATGCGGCCGCGCAGGTTGGGAACCATGCGGACAACCGCTCCGGGGACCTGGGCCTTGACCGTGTCGCGAAATGCCCCGGCCTTGTCCTTCGGAACGTCGAGCACGAAGAAGTCCGGCGCCCGGGCGGGGACGGTCCTGCGGATATTGGCGTCGAGGCTGGTTTGGACGGCAGCGATCAGCACGAAAGCGGAGAGACCGAAGCCCAGCGCGGTGACGAGGGCGCCGGTCTGGGCTCCCGGGCGGTGCAGATTGGCGAGCCCCGCGCGCAGCATCGGGTCGCGAGGCCGGGGCAGGCGGGCCGCAAGAGTGCGGATGCCGGTGCCGATCAGTGCTAGCAGTCCCAGCAGGGCGGCTGCTCCGGCAAGGAACCCGAGCGTTACCAGCGGCTGCGCGGCATTGAGCAGCGCCAGCGCGACGATGGCGCAAAGGCCGAGGCATACCGGCAGCAGCCACGCCTTGGAATTGCCTGCAAGTGGAGAGACCCGCGCCCGCATGAGCGCCATCGCCGGAAAGCTGCGTGCCCGCGCAAGCGGCGGGGCAGCGAATACCAGCGCCACCAGCAGGCCATAGGCCATTGCCGTCAGCAATGCCGCGGGCGATACGGTGAAGCCGGTATCGACGGGCAGCAATGCGCCCAGTGCCTGTGCCAGCAGCGGCGTTACCAGAACGCCCGCGAGCAGCCCGGCAAGGCTCCCGGCCAGCGCGGCCGCGCCGACCTGAAGCACGTAGATTCTTGCGATGTCGCCGCTGGTCGCGCCCAGCACCTTGAGCGTCGCGATCGAGCTGCGACGGGCTTCGAGATAGGAGGATACACCGCCGCCGATCCCGATTCCCGCGATCGCCAGCGCTGCGAGGCCGACGAGCGCGAGGAACTGGCCCATCCGGCTGACGAAGCGCTGGGTGGATGGCGATGCGGCGTTACGGGTGCGGGTTTCGAAGGCATCGTCTCCGAACTGCTTTGCCAGCGCATCGATCACGATTTCCGGGTCCCGCTGCGGATCGGCGAAGCGGACCCGTGTGGCGCTGCGGTACATCGCGCCTGCCGTGGTCAGCCCCGCGCGTTCGGGAAGATCGAGCGCGGAGATCGCCGAATCGCCCAGCGCGAAGCCTTCGGACAGCTTTTCGGGGTCGCTGGCGATGATGCCGCCGATCCGCTGGTCTACCCCGCCGAGCGATATCCTGTCGCCGTCCGCGCGCCGAGCCTTGCCGCGGTCCTTCGGAAAGCCAGACGCTGCCGCGGGGCGGCGCGCCGACCTTGCGACCGTCCTGAAGCTCCAGCCGGCCATAGAGCGGCCAGTTGGTGTCCACGGCCTTGAGCGCGACAGGTGCCGTCAATTCGCCCTTGCGGGCGATGGCCTGCAGGCGCAGCCCCGGCGAAACCTTGCCGTAGCGGGCAAGTGCCTTGATCTCCTCCTGGGACAGACTGCGCTGCCAGGTCCTGAGTTCGATGTCGCCGCCGAGAACTTCCCTGCCCCGCGTCGTCAATTCGCGGTCGATGGAGCCGGTCAGGGTGCCGATGGCGGCGATCGCGCCGACGCCGAGGAACAGGCAGACCAGCAGAAGCCGCAGGCCCCTGAAGCGAGCGGAAAGATCGCGACGGGCGAGTGTCCATGCCGTTCGCCACGGCAGCGCGCGGTCAGGCAAGGATGGAATCCGTGCCGCGGGCTGCAAGCGTGTCTCTCGCGATCCTGCCGTCAGCCAGTGCCACCACCCGTTCGCAATGTCCGGCAAGGCCTTCGTCATGCGTGATGATGAGCAGGGTCGCTCCCGTCTCGGCGCGGCGGGCGAAGAGCAGGTCGATGATCGTGGCGCCGGTCGCCGCGTCGAGATTGCCGGTTGGTTCGTCCGCGAAGACCAGCGAAGGGCGGGGCGCCAGGGCGCGGGCAATGGCGACACGCTGTTGCTCGCCGCCGGAAAGCTGGGCCGGGTAGTGCGAAAGACGGTGGCCGAGGCCGACCGCGACGAGTTCCGCCTCGGCTCGCTCGCGCGGATGGTCCAGCCCGGCAAGTTCGAGGGGAGTCGCCACGTTTTCGAGCGCGGTCATGGTGGGGAGAAGGTGGAAGGCCTGGAGCACGACGCCGATCCGCCCCCGCCTGGCGCGGGCCAGCGCGTCCTCGTCCATCGCCGCGAAATCCTGTCCGGCGATGCTCAGCGAACCGGAACTCGCCCGCTCCAGACCGGACAGCACCGCCATCAGCGAAGACTTGCCGGAACCCGAAGGCCCCAGCAGCGCCAGTGTCTGTCCTTGCGGGACGACGAGGTCGATGCCCTTGAGGATTTCGACCGCGCTTTCGCCGCTGCCGAGGGTGAGGCGCAGGTCCTGCGCACGAATTGAAGGGGCGGGGGGCTGGGAAGGATCGCTCACTTGCACCATATGGGTGGGCAAAGCCCCGTAGTTCAAGGAGAAAGCCTTGCGCGCTCACGCGAAAGTCCTGCTCGTCCCGTCGCTTCTGCTGCCGTTCCTGCTCAGCGCCTGCGACAAGGCGGCGCCTCCCGTGCCCGAGCAGACACGGAGCGCGGTCGATACGCCGCCCTCGATTCCCGTGATGGGACCGGAGCGACCGATCCTCGCCTTCGGCGATTCACTGCTGGCGGGTTATGGCCTGGATGACGGCGAAAGCTACCCGGACCGGCTCGAACAGGCCCTTCGCGCACGGGGCGTGAACGCGAAGATCGCCAATGCGGGGGTTTCGGGAGACACGACGGCGGCCGGGCTGGAACGGCTCGATTTCACGCTGAAGAGCCAGTCTCCCAAACCGGAACTCGCGATCGTCAGCCTTGGCGGCAACGACATGCTGCGTTCGCTTCCTCCGGCAGAGACGCGCAGGAACCTCGAAGAAATCCTCAAGCGGTTGAAGGGGGACGGCATCCGCATCGTTCTGCTCGGGATGATGGCCGCACCGAACCTGGGCAAGGACTATGCGGCGAACTTCAATCCGATCTATCCGCAACTCGCACAGAAGTATGGCGCGGTTCTGGTGCCGTTCTTCCTTCAGCCGGTGATCGACAAGCCGGACCTCATGCAGAAGGACCATGTCCACCCGACCGCGATCGGCATCGATGCCATCGTCACCGCCACGGTGGACGACGTGGCGGACGCGCTTCCGAAGACTGCGGAGGCAAGTGCCGACCCCAGGTCGTAAACTCATAAACGGCACCATCGAGGCGCCCAAATGGCGAACGGCTTCGGCCCGAGATGGAAGCCATTTGGGCGTCCCTTCGGGATTTACCTTGCGGTGAACTACGTTTGAGGCAAAATGGCCCAGCGCTGCGTCAGGAAGGCTTGAAATATCGACATATTCCATCGCCTTCCCTTCTTGCGCTGAGCCATTTTGCCTAAAACCTCGATGGTGTCGTTTATGAGTTTACGACCTAGTCCAGTCGGTGCACAACCCGAACTGACTTCCCACACGGCGGCCTCCCGGGCGATGGCGTCAAAGGGGGCGAGTTCCGTGCCTGTCAGCCAGACTTGGGCCGAACCGGCGCGAAGACGGTCGAACAGAGCTTCGCGGCGAAGCGGGTCGAGATGGGCGGCAACTTCATCGAGCAGGAGCAGGCGAGGGCGTTGCTCCACACCGCTTTCCAGTAGCTGCGAATGAGCCAGCGTGATCGCGATCAGCATGGCTTTCTGCTCGCCGGTGGAGCATTCGGCGGCAGGCTGGCCTTTTCCTGCCATGGTTACGAGCATTTCGTCGCGGTGAGGGCCGGTCAAGGTGCGCTGGGCCGCGCGTTCGCGGGGGCGCCCATCGCGCAAGGCGCGGGCAAGGACTTCGGCGTCGATCGGCCCGCCGGGCTGATAGGCGAGGGAAGGCCGCGCGAACGGCGATTCCGGCAGGGAAACCAGGGTTTCCTCAAGCCTTTGCACCAGTTCCGCGCGCGCTGCGGCAACCATTGCACCGGCTTCGGCCAGTTGCGTCTCGATTGCATCGAGCCAGCGCGGGTCGGGCGCGAGGTCGTCCGAGAGCAGGCGATTGCGTTCGCGCAGGGCATTGTCCAGCCGAGTGGCATGGCCGGCGTGATCCGGCCGGACCGCCAGGACCAGACGGTCGAGGAAGCGCCTGCGCGCGCCGGCCCCTTCCACGAAGATGCGGTCCATTGCGGGGGTCAGCCAGCCGATCGACAGCCATTCGGCAAGGCGCACCGCCGGAGCCTCGGCGCCGTTGATCTGCACGACCCTGCGGCCGGGACGTTCGGCCATGATGCCGGTTCCCAGTTGCACGGGTTCCTCCTCGGCCCCCGCGCCGGGCGTTGCCAGAGCGGCGCTTACCGCGAAGCCGCCGTCGAAGTCCTGCCCGGGCATGTCCGCCAGGCTCGCCCGCCTGAGTCCGCGTCCGGGCGAGAGCAGGGAGATGGCCTCCAGCACGTTGGTCTTGCCCGCGCCGTTTTCTCCCACGAGGAGGTTGAACTGCGCCGTGCCTTCCACCGCGGTCTCGCGGTGGTTGCGGAAACGGGACAGGAGGATGCGGTCGAGCATGGTCGCGCCGGACCTACCGGGGCGGGCCGGTCATGCCAAGCGGAAGGCGCGCTTTATTCGGGGGTTGCCGCGGTCTTGCGGGTCTTGGCGAAGGGCGAGAAGTCCACGTTGCTGTCGAACACGTCCACGCCTTCCCGCTTTTTGAGCCAGCCGACGACCACGTAGGTCACGGGGGTCAGCACGACTTCCCAGCCCGTCTTGATGAGCCACTGGGTCAGCGCCAGCAGAGCGATGGAATGAGGGGTGAATCCGGCCACGCCAAGGAAGGCGAGCGGATAGAACAGCGCGCTGTCCACACCTTCGCCGAACACCGTCGATCCGATGGTGCGGGTCCACAAGTGCTTGCCCTGGGTCATGACCTTCATGCGCGCCAGCACGAAGGAGTTGACGAATTCCCCCGCCCAGAATGCGCAGACCGAGGCGAAGACGATACGCGGGGTCTGGCCGAAGATCGAATAGTAGGCCGCCTGATTGGGCGCGGTCACCTCCTTGCCGGCGACCGTATAGGTCGCCGAGGCGAGCGCCCATTCGGCGTTGGCGGGTATTTCCACAACGACCACGCTCATCAGCACCATGAACAGCAGTGCGAAGAAGCCCACCCAGATGCAGCGGCGGGCGTTGGCATAGCCGTAAACCTCGGTGAGCACATCGCCGATGATGTAGGAAACCGGGAAGAACAGCACACCGGCGCCGAATGTGACCGGCCCGATGAAGGGGAACGAGACTTCGGCCTGCTTGGCGGCGCCGATCAGGTTGGAGAGCAGCAGGATCACCACGAAGGCGACCAGCATATAGTCGAAATATCGGAAGTGGCGCCGGGCGCCGGCCATGCCGTCGATACGGGAAAGGCCTGAGCCCGAAATGCCGGGGCTTGAAGGGTCTGCTTCGCTCATCGGCTGTGCGTAACCTGCCACTGCAACGTCGCAAAGCACAACTTGCGCCGTCCATGCGGTTTGCGCTGGCGGCGAACCGCGCTATGGGGACCCGGCGCGCGCCCGTAGCTCAGCTGGATAGAGCACGAGCCTTCTAAGCTTGGGGTCGCAGGTTCGAACCCTGCCGGGCGCGCCAATTCTCGCGAAAATAGTCATTCGGCGCCGCGTGAGGCGCGCTGCTGGGCCGGCGATCCGTAGTCAGAGATGGCCGGTGCAATAGGCCAGCAGCAGAATGATCGGAATGGGCACGCCTATCAGCCACAAAAGTCCGGAACGCATGGTAGATCCTTTCCCGAGTTGTTGAGGAGATCAACCCGCCGCCGCGCGACTTGTTCCTCGCAATGAGGCGCTTCGGGGGCTTTTGCCGGGCGCGGCAAGGCTTTAGAGAAGCGGGATGAATCGCCTGCTTTCGCGCCTGAACATCGACCCTTATCTTCTGCTGCTGGTCTCGACGGTGGGGCTGGCCTCGGTGCTTCCGGCACGCGGGGTCTGGGCGGATGTGGCGGGCGGGATGGCCGATGCGGGGATCGCGCTGCTGTTCTTCCTGCACGGCGCCAAGCTCTCGCGCGAGGCTATCCTCGACGGGGCGCGGGCGTGGAAGCTGCACCTGACGGTGGCCTGCCTGATTTTCGTGCTGTTCCCGCTGATCGGCCTTGGCGTGAGTGCCATTCCGGGCCTCGAACCCTCGCTGGCAACCGGGGTGCTGTTCCTGACCCTGCTGCCCTCGACGGTGCAGAGTTCGATCGCCTTCACCGCGATTGCGGGCGGCAACGTGGCGGCGGCGGTGTGCAGCGCCTCGTTCTCGAACCTTGCAGGCATTTTCCTGACCCCGGTGCT
>NZ_LGJH01000057.1 GCF_001298105.1 Novosphingobium sp. ST904
CCGCTCGCGGACTTCAGGTGAAAATTTGTTGGTTGTCTTGCTCATAACGGATGCTCCTTCTCACAAGTTGGAGCCTCCTGGAAACCCGGGGCGCTTCAACCTGCTGCATCGCATCAAAAAAGGCACGAACGTCCCAACATTCGTACTGGAGTTTCTCCTCGCACGTTTCTGTGCCAGCAACGACCAAGCCGAGATTGACGCGGGGATGGAGGCCGTTCTGGCAACGCTGCAGGACAATTACGTCCGTCCTGACGAGGCGAATGCCGCACAGTCGAAGGTCGCGACCAAGGGCAAGCATCGGTTCATCGACAAGGTTCATATCCGATTTGTCGAGAAGGAGAAGCGCCACTGGGCATCGCTTGAGAATTTCAATTCCCAACGCATCGCGGTTGGCGAGAAGTTCTATCGCGATAATGACCGCCTTCTTGAAGGTGGAATTTGGGCCGAAGTGACTCTGGCGCACAATGAGATCGATGAGGACGATTACGCATTCTACATCGAAGATCTGCGCCCCATCCAGCTCTCCCGGTTTGACTTCGAGCAGTATGTGGAAGGCAGAAAAGCATTCACGAGGGATCAGTGGCTTGACGCGATCATGCGTTCAGTCGGCCTAGAGCCGTCCAAGCTCTCGAAGCGCGTAAAACTGCATTATATCGCGCGCCTGGCGCCTCTGGTGGAACCGAATTACAACTATATCGAGCTCGGTCCACGCGGAACGGGCAAGTCATATTTCTTCAGTGAGTTTTCGCCCTATGCGACCCTGATTTCGGGCGGCCAGGCAACGAAGGCCACACTGTTCTACAATAACGCCCGTCGGAAAGTAGGCCTAGTTGGATATTGGGACACCGTCGCATTTGACGAGGTCGGAGGGATAAAGGTCCGTGATCCCGACACCATTCAGATCATGAAAGATTTCATGGCAAATGGTCGCTTCTCGCGTGGAGCAGAGGTGATTGCAGACGCGAGCTTGAGTTTCGTTGGCAACATCGACCTTTCCGTTGATCAGGTGGTTAATTCGACGGAATATGACCTCTTTCAGCCGCTGCCCCCCGAGTTAGACCTAGCAGTGATGGATAGGTTAGCCGCGTACATTCCAGGCTGGGAGATGCCCAAAAACAGCAGTGAGTTTCTCACGAGCCGCTACGGGTTTATAACTGACTACCTAGCAGAGGCCTTTCATTACCAATTCAAGCATACGAACCGCTACGAAGAGGTCAGCCGCCAGATCAGGCTCGGCAAAGATATTGAGGGGCGTGACGAAAAAGGCATCAAGAAGACGGTGGCGGCCTTTTTGAAGATACTGCACCCAGGCAGCCCGGCCACAGCTGAGGAATTTGAAGATTATGTCGCTTATGCGACGGAGTGCCGGCGTCGCGTCAAGGAGCAAATGAATAAGCGAAAGCCCGACGACGAGTTTGCACGCATCAACTTGTCCTATTTCGATGCGAGTGGGAAAGAGGTCGTCATCTTCTGCCCTGAATCGAAAGACGCTCTTGCAACGCAGCAGCCAGCCCGCCGACGCCTCAAAATCAATGACGCTATCAGTGACCCAACGATTGGTGCAGCATCAGTCGATCTGGGTGAACCCAAGCAGTCAACAGCCAATATTCAACCGACAGTAGGGCATGTTATTGCTGAGACCGAGCCCGCTTTCTCTCAACCGAAAGAACAGCATTTCACAATTTTGTACGGCGATACGGGGCACAGTTACGAGACAATCATGGGGCCATATCTGCGGGGCGCCAAGGAGGTCACCATTGAGGATCCCTATATTCGCCTGCAACACCAGATCCAGAATTTTGTCCGTTTTTGTGAAACATGTCTCAAATCTGGGTCGATCAAGACGATCAATCTGGTCAGTAGCTATGACGACAGGACGGAGCTTGCCGACATCTCCGAGAAGCTTGAAGATTTGAAGCAGAGCCTCCTCGAATCGGACATTGTTCTCAATGTGGCGCTAAATCCCAACATGCATGACCGGGAAATTCGCTTAGACAACGGTTGGCATATTAAGATCGGTCGTGGCCTTGATTTCTACCAACGACCCGGGAGTTGGTTTGAAGTTGGTGCGAACGACCTCACCCTCCGGAAGTGCCTGGAAACAAAAGTCGATATATTTCAAGTGCCTTAGAGCATTTTCAAAGACACCTCTTTTGGGAGGGTGAGGCAGGCAGGGCAATACGCCTGCCCATTTCGTCATCCAATCCGCGCCTTGGCCGTCTTCCGGAACACCACGCTGCCGATACCGGTCAGCGCGAGTACCACGGTCAGGACGTCGGCCTGGGTCAGCCCTTCGGGTAGAATGCCGAGCGCAGCGGCGACGCCCCACAGGCTGCCGATGACGCCGGTCCAGATGGCCTTGGATGCCCACCAGGGTTTCAGGTCTTCCATGTCGTTTCTCCATAAAAAAGCCCGCAGGAATTGCGGGCGGACGGGTTGGTGAGGTTGTCGGCCGCTCAGGCCTCGTTGGTGGACAGGATACCGTTGGCGGCGAGCTGGACCGGCTTCGCGCTTGCAGGCGGCTTGCGATAGGCCGGTCGGCGGATGGCAATGCAGCGATCCCGGGCGATCCGGGTGATGGTCACGCCGTCAGACTGGTTGCCGCCCAGCACGTGGAAGGCGCCGTAGTCTTCGCCGACATAGAGCCCGACGTGGCCGGATCCCTGCGCGCGGCGGAACACGAGGATGTCACCCAATTGAGCCTGATCAGCGGGTTTCCCGAACTTCGCCCAGTTGCGCGCCCAGAGCGGGCCTTCCACCACCGGCTTGCCCGCGCGCTTGGCAACCACGGCCATGAACAGCCCGCACCAGGGAATGGCGTCGTCATTGTAGACCTTGGCGAGGCCAGTCTCCTTCGCCCAGCCGAGGATCACCGGATTGTCAGCGGGCCCGGCCACCTCGAAGGTGCCGTAGAGCTTGCGGGCCTCTTCCAGCATCCGGGGCAGCGGGCGCAGGTCATCGATCCAGCCATAGGCCGGTGGCAGCGGTTTCATGGATGTCTCCCGGGAGATTAGCGGCCGGACAGGCCTTTGACGGTGGCGTAGAGCACGGCGAGCGCGGTCGCGAAGGTCGACAGCCACTTGACGAACCGGACCATGCCGGTCGCGGTGTTCCAGGCCTCGAGCAGGTCCTTCAGCTCTTTGCGGACGGCCTTCAGATCCTCCTGCATGGCCTCGAGGTCCGCCCGGATCAGGGCGATCTCCACGGCTGGATCACGATCAGTATTGGGAGCCATCAGCGCAGCCTCCCGACGATGGCGATGTCGCCCGCGGCCACCTCGAGGGCATGCCCGGCCGGCAGATCGAAGTCCGTCTGCTGCTGCCGGGCGCCAGTCGCATAATGGACAAACAGCACTTCGCGATCGAGCACGGCCGGCCCGGCCAGCACCTCGAATGGTACTGCACGCTGGGCGTCCGCCGGAACTTCTGTACCACGCAGCACAGCGTGAAATCGTCGTGGAAACGCCGGGTGAACTCGCCGGCCGGCAGATAGCCGCCACCATTCTCGACATTGTGGCATCCGGGCGTCAAGCGCTGATGATCGGTCCCTTTGGCCCCTCGAAGACGTAGTCGGCCCACCCGGCGATCGCGACGGACACATGCTCGCACAAGGTCCAGGCGACACCTGCTTCGTACATTTCGGCGATAGTGGGGTTCAGCTTCGGGGCCACGAACTCCAGCATCGGCCAGAGCCGCCAGGAGTTGGGTGCCCGGCGGAAGGTGAACCCGTTTTTGAAAACCCCGTAGTTGATGTCGAGGTCGTCGTTGATCGTGATCACCTCGTCGGTGACCGTGGGCCGGCGATCTGCCTGCATCTCTTTTCTCCTTAGCTGACCGTGACCGAGACGACCTCGCGCACGACGTGGCTGCCCGACTGGCCGCCCGAGGTACCGATCGCGGCGCCACCCTGCGTGGCGGAGATGTTGAACGTGTCGGTCGCGGCGTTGATGACGAAGTAGGTCGTGTTGGCGAGGATGCCGGTTGGCAGCGCGCCGCTGGTCGTGAACTGGACCCGTTTGCCATTGGCGAGCCCGTGCCCTGTCGCGGTCACCGTCGCGGGACTGGCGATGGTGATGGTCGCGGCGCGCGGCAGCATGCTCACAAACGGGTTGCCGCTCAGCGCGCCGCTCGCCTGGTAGGACGTGATCGGGTTCTTGTAGCCGTAGCGGGTCCCGGATCCGGAACCGGTGAAGCTGATCGGCCCAGTCGGCCCGAAGCTGCGATTTTGGTCATCTTGGAGAACACGTCGGGAACGGGCTGGTTGTTGTTGACGATCGCCCATGCGAGGAACGACGTTCCGCTCCGATAAGGGAGCG
>NZ_LGJH01000056.1 GCF_001298105.1 Novosphingobium sp. ST904
GCCTTTACAAGGCCGAGGTCATCTGGCGGCAGCGATCATGGCCAAGCGTTTCGGCCGTGGAAATGGCAACGCTGCGCTGGGTCGATTGGTACAATAATCACCGGCTCTTCGGCCCTATCGGGCACATCCCGCCCGCTGAGGCCGAAGACAATTACTATGCAGCCCTCGAGAACCTCGATATGGCTGCATAGCCAAATGAAAACTGCCTCCTGAAAACCCGGGGCGCTTCAGTTCCGCCCCAGAGCGCCGAACCACACAGCAACACTACTGATCTTTTCATATCCCCTCCCCTGTGTGTCTTGCGGTCAGCTGCCGGGTTTAGGCGGCATGACCCATTGCCCCGCAAAGCCAGATGGCGTTGCAGCTTCACTCCCTCCGAATTCCTGCTTTTTTGTCGTTCATCGGCCCTGATCCGGGCCGGGCAGTGCATTCCCGTCAGCGGTTCACCGCGAGGACGCGGCAGCCTCCGATCAGACGATCACCTCCGAGATCGATTTCGATGTCGCATTTGGCCCCGTGCCCCAGCTTCCAACCGGGAGCCCCATTACTTGCTGCAGTGTCAGGCCGACGCGAGATGTCGTATCGCCCTTGCCACTGACGTGCTGACCGGCTCGCCATTTGCCACCGGCCGATCCTGCAACGACCATCGGCAGCGATTCCAGAGTATGCAACTTGGCAAGATTGCTCTCGGAAAGCGCCAGGATCAGCGAGTGATCCAGCAAGGTCCCGTTGCCTTCCTTGACCGCATCGAGCTTTCCGAGAAGGCTCGCAAATACCTCCATGCTGCGCTCCAGGAAGTAAGTCGCCTGGATCTGGTAGCCTAGTTTGTCGTCGATCGGTTCTTCGTGGGTCAGTTCGTGCAGAGCGACCGACTGCCCAGCTCGCCGCAAGTTCGACACCGCCGCAGAAAGTGCGACGTGAAAAACGCGCGTCTGGTTGCATGCGAGCGCCATAACCAACAGGTCGGTCAACTGGTCATGCATCTGGGTCGCGGCCTCCCACGTGGTGCCGGGCTCGAGAGCAGCTGGCATCTTTGGGACCCGACAAGCCTCAGCCGGTGCCGGCGGCTGCAACTGGACTGCAAGTTGCTGTTCGACCTCGCGGATCGAGGTGAAGTATTCGTCGAGGCGCGCGCGGTCGGCCGCACCGACCTTCCTCATGAGATTTTCTCGACCATCCTTCACCGAGGAAAGCACGCTTTGCTCGACCATCAGCTTGGTGTCGGGCGTGAACTTGCCCGAGTTGGGATCCTGGAAATCCGGTCCAAACAACCGTTTGTAGACGGTGACGGGATCGACATCGCTCGGATTGACCGTGTTGCCGGCTCGCATCGAATAGCTAACGCTCGATTGCCCGGTGCAGGCCATCTGAAGCGACTTAAACCGCGTCCCTGCAGACACATGATCGGCGATCAGGCAATCCAGCGTAGGCGCAACTGCCGTGCCGATACCATTCCCGCCCTTGGACGGCGTCGTTCCGCCCAGCGCCCCCATGATCCCCGACCAGTGAGTGAGATTGGGCTGTCCGTCGAGAATGACGTTAAACCCGGAGAAGATGGTCGTTTTGGCCTTGAAAGGCGTGAGCGCGTGGGTCTCGTCCTTGAAGGTGAAGTCCGTTCCCGTGGCATCCGGGAAAAACCGCTTCGCATTGACGCCGCACCCCCAGAACCAGGTGCCAAAGCGTGTGGGAATTGGGGCGCCTGCCGCGAGGGCTTCGCCGCTTCCGTCAAGGAAAAGGTCGAGGAACGGGAGGGCCACCGTAATCGCGGAGCCGCGTAGAATACCTCTCAGAATGTTCCGTCTGGACAGGTCCAACATCGTCGTTCTCCTGCTTCTTATTTCGAGTTGAAGGCAACAGTGGGGCCGGTTGCCGCCTGGAATGCCTGACTCGTGGCAATCCGCCTCAGCAGGGCCGGGAACTGGTATCCGTCCTCGCCGAACTGATTGACCGCGTATTCAATCCAGGGCTCCTCGCCGGCCGTCGCTTTGCGACCGACCCCGTATTCGAAGACACGCTGTGTCACGCAGCTGGTGACCGCCGGGCTATCCCTCAGCAGCTTTGTGAGCTCCAGGCCGTTCTTGTAGGACTTGCCTTCGAAAGTGCCGCTGGCGTCGATCGTCACGCCATTTTCTTGAGCGCGGTAGCTGCCGACCGGATTGTAGTTTTCAAGCGAGAGCCCGATTGGGTCGGTGATACGGTGGCAGCCGGCGCAGGCCGGATTGTCCTGGTGAGCCGTCAATCGTTCTCGGGCTGTCTTGTGGACCGGGTCGTTGACGTCTTGCACCAGATCGAAATTCACATTGGCGGGCGGCGATGGAACCATCTCGCACAGCATGTTTTCCCGCACAGTCTTGCCGCGGATGGTCGGTGAACTGCGTCCTTCGTGTGAGGGATCGAGCATCAGGAAAGCAGCCAGAGTAAGTACGCCGGCGCGCGGATCGTTCTCAGGGAATGTGTAGGGCATCCAGTCCCCGAACCCGCGGTAGTCGACACGCACGCCGTAAAGGGCTCCGAGCGAGCGAGAGAGATAGGTCTTCTTGGTCGTGAAGAGATCCCGGTAATCGCCCTTGTCGTCCAGCAAGAGCCCTGTGATCGTGCGCAGGCTCTGTTCTTTGGCGTCATCCCTCAACTGCGGATTGAAGATCGGGTAAAGGCTAGGGTCTTTCGACAGGCCATCGAACTGGTCATAGGCCAACATGTCCTGAAAGAACGCCCTTACACCCCGCTTGAGCTGCGGGGCCGCCAGCATCCTGTCCACCTGCGCCTGGAGGCCAGCCTGTGTATGCAGATCTCCGCTTGCGGCAGATGCCAGCAATGCTTCGTCAGGCGGCGAGTCCCAGAGCAGGAAGCTGATACGACTTGCCAGCGAATAGGCATCAAGCCGGTTTGCGCCCGGCCGGGTAGGATCGGGCTCGGTGACTTCCATGCGAAACACGAAGGCTGGCGACATAAGCAGCGAGGACAGGCCCGCGCCCAGTCCCTGGTAGAAATCGCCTGCCGTCTTGGTCGTTCGCTCGGAAAGATCAACCGCCGCGCCAAGCTCGGCTTGGGTCAATGGCCTGCGGAACAGAAGGCGACCGTACTTGCCTAGGAACGCCGAGGCGCAGGCTGCGTCGAAGGATACGGCTGATGAAGGCGCGCAATTAAGGAATTTGACCCGATTCTCGGTGCTCAGGACCTGCGAGGAAATCTCCCGGGCACGGATGACGTATTGCTCAAGACCCGCAGGCGTCACCACGACTTTCGAGGCACCGATTGCCAGAAGCCCATCCTCCCTGACGGAGGGTTCGAAACGTCCGGGAACCGTGATGTCCGCAGAGAAGATCTGGGCGATCGATTGCTTGTACTCGTCCTCCGTCAAGCGCCTGAAGGTTGCCGGGCCACCAGTTGAAATCGGCTCGGTTACCGCAGGCTTGGGAGTTTCGTCAGCTCCTACTCCAACGCCGAGCGAAACGGCCACGATAGTCGCGGCACCGAACACCAGGGTGCTGAACTTGAGTCGGCGCGCACCGCCTGAAAGGCTCACCGCACATCTCCCTTTTTCGATGATCGCGCGTGAGCATTGTCCGCCAGCGCCTTGTCCGCCATGGCCATGTCCGAAGGCGATTCCTTCGTCATGAACGCAGGTACGGTGTCGATTTCGTAGGCAACCGAAATGCCGTCATATTCGCCGGTCACCGGGTTCTGCAGGCCGTCAGCCTCACGCTGCAACGCGTAATAGACCGCTGGCGCCTGATAGCCGAAGAGCCCTTCGGAATATCCGCTGCCGTTGCCTTCCGCGATCCGCCGCCAGTCCCGGTATCCGCCGAGAATACCCTTCATTGTGCCGTCGGGCTGCGGTTCGAGCC
This sequence comes from Novosphingobium sp. ST904, assembly GCF_001298105.1. GTDB lineage: Bacteria > Pseudomonadota > Alphaproteobacteria > Sphingomonadales > Sphingomonadaceae > Novosphingobium. The sequence continues at coordinate 3,849 of NZ_LGJH01000056.1, forward strand.
GGATGCGGGCTTTGAACAGTTCCAGCAACGGATCCTGTCCAAGGTTGGCGTCGAATTTCGGTATCGTGTCCGTCATCACGACGCCATCGTGGATGCGGCCTTTCACTCTCATGTTGAAGAGCGTGAAGTTCGGATCGTCCGTCGGACGGAACGTGTAATTTGGAATGAAGACCTTGCCGGCAGTATCGCGCATCGGCTTGTCCCGGCTGTAAATGATCGCAACCTCGACCTGATCGTCATTCCGCTCATCGTCGATTCCGCTGACTGAGGTGGTCCCGCCTTCTTGGACAGTTTGGCGGCTGAGTTAAGCTAATCCCGGTTGTCGTTCATGCCGCCTGTTTGATCATCAGATCATGGGGGGCAT
>NZ_LGJH01000055.1 GCF_001298105.1 Novosphingobium sp. ST904
GTTTACGAGATTGGAGGACAAGAGCGAGCCTGGTAGATCGCCATGTTCAATCTTTGTTCTTCAACATGGCCAAAATCGCAGCTTCGGGCCGACTGGGCCAGACTGGCACGATGCGCTATCTGCCGAAGATGCTTGCTGGGCTCGATCTTGCGGCGGCGCCAGCGGGGCAGCCGCTGTTGGACGCGGTCGATCACCTGCGGAGAGTTCACCAGGGTGAAAAGCGCCGTGGACCGGTACCAACATCTTTCGTACCCAAGGCCTGGGCCCGCCAGCTGAAGACCGCGGACGGTGCATTCGATCTGATCGGATACCGGCTTTGTACGCTCGACCGACTACGCCGCGCCATCCGTCGCCGCGACGTCTTTCCCGTTCGCTCACTTCGCTATGCCGATCCTCGCAAGGGCCTACTGACGGGAGCTGGCTGGGAGGCGGCGCGACCGACGGTATGCCGCACGGTCGGCGTGGCGGTCGCTGGCGACGAGGAAATCGCCAAACTTTCGGCGCGGCTCGATCTTGCCTACCGCGAAACAGCCGCGCGCGTGCCGGACAACGATGCGGTGACAATTACGAAGACCGCGAGCGCCGCCGACCTATCAATCGCACCGCTCGATAAGATCGACGAGCCATTGAGCCTCACCAACCTGCATAATGCGATCGATGCGCGACTGCCGCGGCTCGATCTCCCCGAGCTGATCCTGGAGATGCACGCGCGAACGGGGTTCGGGGCAGCGTTCACTCATGCCAGTGAGGGCAATGCGCGCGCTGAGGATATAGCGACCACGATCTGTGCAGTGCTTGTCGCGGAGGCAACCAATACCGGGTTCGAGCCGCTTGTCCGCTCGGAGGTCCCCGCCTTGCGCCGGTCGCGGCTGAGCTGGGTGAAGCAGAACTTCATGCGGGCCGAAACGCTGACGGCGGCCAACGCGCTACTGGTCGCCGCGCATAACAGGATTCCACTGACCCGTGCCTGGGGCGGCGGCGAGGTCGCCTCGGCCGATGGGCTGCGATTCACCGTGCCGGTCCGCACGATCCACGCCGGCCCGAACCCGCGCTATTTCGGGCGCGAACGCGGCGTCACCTGGTACAATCTGGTTTCCGACCGTTTTTCCGGGCTGAATGCCGTGACGGTCCCCGGTACGTTGCGCGACAGCCTCCATCTGCTGGCGGTCGTGCTCGACCAGGAAACCGAATTGCGGCCAAGCGAAATCATGACCGATACGGCCGGCTATACCGACACGATTTTCGGCGTTTTCTACCTCCTCGGGCTCCAGTTCTCGCCGCGCATCGCCGATATCGGCGGCGCGCGGTTCTGGCGTGTCGATGGAAAGGCCGATTACGGTGTGCTGGACGACCTCGCGTCGAACAGGATCAACACCAAGCTGATCGTCGAGCACTGGGATGACCTGCTGCGCCTGGCCGGATCGCTGAAACTCGGCGTCGTGCGCGCGACTGGGCTCACCCGTGTCCTTCAGACCAACGATCGCCCGACCAAGCTAGCGCGCGCGCTCCAGGAACTTGGCCGCCTCATCAAGTCGCTCTACATGCTGCGGTTCATCGATGACGAAACCTACCGGCGACGCATCCTGGTCCAGCTCAACCGGGGCGAGAGCCGTCACCAGCTCGCCCGCACCGTATTCCACGGCAAGCGCGGTGAGCTTCGTCAGCGTTACCGCGAAGGGCAAGAAGATCAACTCGGCGCGCTTGGGCTCGTCGTAAATCTGGTCGTGCTCTGGAACACGATCTACATCGACGCCGCGCTCAACCAGCTCCGCACCGAAGGTCATGTGATCCTCGACGAGGACGTCGCGCGCCTCTCGCCGCTCGGCTCCCAACACATCAACATGCTCGGGCGCTACGCCTTCACCATCCCCGACATGGTCGCGCGCGGCGAGCTGCGGCCGCTCCGTGATCCCAGCGTCACGGGCATCGACGATGCCTGAAGCCGCGCCTTATGTAGGTTTTCTGTTCCGTTGCTACTCAACCCCCTTCTTACGCTTCGGCATGATGGCGTTCGGCGGACCCGTGGCGCAGATCGCGATGATCCGGCGCGAGCTGGTTGACGAGGAGCGTTGGATAGAAAGCGACCGGTTCAACAAGCTCCTCGCGGTCATGCAGGTGCTGCCTGGCCCTGAAGCGCATGAACTCTGCGTTCATCTCGGAATCCGCGCCAAAGGACGGTTGGGCGGCCTTCTGGCAGGGCTCGGCTTTATGCTGCCTGGCCTCGTGCTCATGCTTGTGCTTGCCTGGGCGTACACGCGGCTCCCGATCCAAGGAACGCTCCTCGGAGCCGCATTCTTGGGCATCCAAGCAGCGGTGATCGCTGTCATTGTCCGCGCGGTCCATCGTATCGGTGAGCACATCTTGCTCGACCCGTGGCTCTGGGCCGCAGCGATTGCAGCGGCCGCCGCCTCGCTCGCCGGCGTCAACTTCTGGATCGTGCTCCCGGCGGTCGGCGCGGCCTACGCGCTCGGCTCGACCGGGCGATATGCCCTCGCTACGGTCGTTGTGGCTCTCGCAGTCGCAATCGCGGCCCTGACCTGGGGTGGCGGCCCGGAAGTCACGGGAGCCGCTGCCGGCGTTCGGGAACCCTCTCCCACCACGGCCGCCCTGTTCTGGGCCGGGTTGAAGGGCGGGCTCCTCACCTTTGGCGGAGCCTACACTGCGATCCCGTTCATACGGAACGATACAGTCGGACGAGGCTGGATGACCGACGCGCAGTTCCTTGATGGCCTCGGCCTTTCGGGCGTCCTGCCAGCTCCGCTGGTCATCTTCGCCACCTTCGTCGGCTGGATAAGCGGTGGGCTAGCGGGCGCGCTAGCGATGACGGCTGGCATGTTCCTTCCCGCTTTGCATTCTCGCTCCTGTTCTACGATCGCTTGGAAGCCGTGGTCGAACACAAGCGGTTGCAGCTCTTCCTTGCTGGGGTGGCGGCCGGCGTTGTCGGCCTGATCGTAGTGACGGTCGTGGACCTCGCTCGAACCACGGCCGCTCGCACACCTAGTCTGGTGGTCAGCGCGCTCATTTTCGCGGTCGCGCTTGGGATCATGTACCGCTGGAAGAGCAAGCTTGCCACGCCGGTCGTGCTCGGAATTGGAGCGGCAATCGGTACCATTGCGCTAATCTGAGGCTTGTTCATGACTAAGTCTGTTTTCCGACCCATTCTCCCGGTGCTCGCTTGCCTCGCCGGAGCGTTCCTCTCTCTTCCCGCCCACGCGGAAGACGACGCTCAGGCATGGGGCTCGGTGATCGCTACCGGAACGGTGCGAGGCGACCTCTTTTTGTGGCTGGAAGCGCAGGCGCGGGCGACCGATGACGTCGAAGGAGCAGCCAGTTGATCGCGCGTCCGGCTATCGGCGCGCGGATCGCGCGCGACGCTCACGCAGTCGCCGGTTACGCCTACATTCGAACGGATCCGGCGATCGGTCGGACGGTCAACGAACACAGGCTCTGGCAGCAGGTCCAGTTCGCCGCGGTTCGAGGGCGGGGCGGAGCTCCGCTAGTTATCAGCCGGACGCGGCTCGAACAACGCATGATCGAGGGCCGCGAGGACACTGGATGGCGACTGCGCCAGTTCGTTCGATTGCAGGTGCCGATTGCGCGCAAAGGTGCGGTGCAGGCGGTCGCGTTCACCGAAGGGTTCTTCAATCTGAACTCGACGACCTGGGGTGCCCGCGATGGCGTCGATCAGTGGCGAACCTTCGTCGGCGTCGGCCTGCCTGTCGGACCTCGAATGCGGCTTGAGCCGGGCTATCTCAATCAGCGTGTGTTCCGACGCGGTGAGGATCGCACCAACCACGTATTGAGCGCGACGGCTCTGTTGCAAAGATTGGCGGCAGTCAGAGGTAGGCTGTCGCTCTGCGCCGATCAGGCGGCTGCTGCGAAATGGTGGTTGAGCATGCCCATGGCCT
>NZ_LGJH01000054.1 GCF_001298105.1 Novosphingobium sp. ST904
CCGATTGTGGTAACCTGTGACACGGACGCCTCCTCAGTGGTGCTTCAACACCTCCACTTTGCCATAAAGGCTGTCGGGGGCGTCCACCCCATCAGCTATCAGGATTCCTTTGAAAGCGAGGGCAGGATCGGGCGGTTGCTGCCGATGCATCATGAGTAACCTGAACGCTGGAGGTGTCTGGTTTCTTTAGCCAGGCCCTCCGAAGCCGAAAATCGCGAGCTTTCCACTCCGGCAGTTTCAGGATCACCTTCGTCTCGGTGAACGGAGGGCGGCTTTCAGAACACCAAAATGGGTGATGAACGGCCGCTATGTTGGCGACAACGATCGTAAAATGAGCGGTGTTGCTAGTGGATTTTGCTCAGTTCTTTGCGGGCTTCGAGTTGCGTTAGCCCATCACAGAATGGAGGAGACGACGGGGGAGCGGTGAATGATCATCATGCCCGATCCACTAGGCGGCGTGTTCGGCGAAACGGCAACCTGCGATCCCGTCGCGATCAGAAGCGGATCTGCTGCCAAACGCCGACGTAATTCGAACTCTTGCCGCCGCCGGCCCGGAAGGCGTCGCTGGCGACCCAGCGCGTGAAGAACAGGCGATAACTGAGGTTTTTGGTGACATTCCAGTCTGCCTGGAAATTGTACCCGGTGCCGATGTAGGAAGAGCCGACGGGGCGAATGCCCGGATAGTTTGTCGGCCCCTGATAGGTCGCATCGTTTTTCGTTTCGCGCCAGAAGAACTCCGGACCTGCCACGAGTGTGAGCGATTTGGCAGGTTTGACCGTCAGGTTCGGGTAGAGATCGACGATGTTCGAGAAGTTCAGGAAACCGGCATCGCCGAAAAGCGGCAATCGCGGGGCAGGAGGCGCAAAAGTGCCCAGCGTGCCGTTGTTCGGCTTACCGTCGCCACTGAACGCATCGAAACGTAAACCCAGCCGGGGCTGCAGCGGTGTCGATTTCGGCAGGCTGTAGCCAAAGTCGCTGTTGAACCCCCACGCCCGGATATGATCTCCGGCGAAACTGCCGGTCTGGTACGTCCCTTCGGCGTCGTAGTCCCACGCGCCGCTCTTGCCGCCGATGCGCATGCCCCAGCTCCGGCGGTGCTCCTCGCCGGTCAGAAGCGCGAACTTCGCGACTTTATTGAACACGTCGTAGTGATAGATGTCGATCTGCGTGTCCGGCAGGATCAGTCCTTTGGCGGCCGAGATGGTCACGCCGTTGAAGTGGCGGTCCGGGTTCGCCTTATCGTCGAAAGACCCTTCGAACAATTGCATGGGCCGAACGGCAAAGGCGTCAATCCGCAGCTTGTGCTTGAGGATGAAAGTTCCGCGCACCCCCTGATAGGTAAAGCGAACGTTGGTACCGTCGCGAAGGCCGACGAGCTTGCCATTACCGAGCGGCATCTCGAACCGGCCCGGACGGATCGTAACGACTGCATCCTCGCCAATGGGGATCGTGATGTCCGCAAATATCTGCTGGAATTCCAGCTTGTCATGATTGGGCGGTGTCTTGAGCGTCGCGTCGTATTCCCTGTTGTGCCCCAGTTCGCTGAAGATACGCAGGTAAGGCGTGATGTGAAGGTCGGTGACGAGCCGAAGCCGCTGTCCGAGGTTTGCGTTTTTGTCGCCCGCGTTGGCGCCAAGGCTCTGGTGCGACCAGTTCTGGTAGTAGTAGCGGATTTCCCCACCTACGGAGAAGTAGACGTCGTCACCGATCACCGGGACGTGGCGCAGGCTCTCCAGCGGGTTCTTCCTGCGATATTCGGGATCGGCGGCGGCTTTCCAGTCCTCTGTCCAGCGCAGGCTTTGCGGCATGCCGGAGGAAGCGGGAATGCCGCCCGGCACGGGTTCGGGCACAGGAGGTGCAAGGGGAACCGGCGCCGGCGAGACTTGTGCAAGCGCGGCCCCAGGCAGCGCGGTGGCAGCCAAGCCCAGCAAGGCAACGCGCAGACGGCGCATTTCGGGTGATTTTTGCGTATTCACGATGCGACTCTCCCTGGGCCGGGCCTCCATGAGCCCGGCCTCGAATTCATTCTTGCTGGCCAGTTCCCGGTTTTGCGGGAGCCCGTTCAGGCGATGGTGCTTTCGCGATATCTGAAGGTCAGAAGGACGATGCCGGCGAGCAAGGTTCCGCAAGCCAGCATCACGGCGACAGGGCCAAGCGACCAACCCCACGTGAACAGCAACCCGGCAATGACCGGCCCGAGCGCGGCGCCTGCCCGGCCGGCGCCAATCACAAGCCCGGTGCCGCCGGCCCGCAGATGGGCCGGGAAGCATTGCGCGATCACGGCGTAGAGTCCGGCGGTCGCGCCATTGGTGAAGAAGCCGCCCACACAGGCCATGATGGACAGCCTGGCCAGCGTCGTCGGCCAGTACCCGAACACGCAGAGCGCCGCAGCTCCGCCGAACATCGCCGCCGCAACCAGATAGCGCACACTGAAGCGCTGGCTCAGCAGGCTAACGCCGAGCGAACCGAGCGCGCCGCCGACATTGGCCCAGACCAGCACGCCGCCTGCAGCCGCCGCCGCGAACCCCATGTCGACGACGATCTTGGGGATCCACTTCACGAAGAAGTAGAAGCTCATCATGTGGCCGAAGTAGATCAGCGTCAGCAACAGCGTGATCGAGCGTATTCCAGGCGCGAACAGTTGGGCGACGCCGGTGCCGGCGACCTGCACATCGCGCGGCGGCAATGCAGAAAGCGGCGCGCGGCCCTGGCGGACCATCGTGCGATTGATCTTCTCCAGCGCCCTTGCCGGTCGCCTATGGACAAGGAACGCGATCGTTTCCGGCACCAGCCACAGCACCAGCGGGATGAAACACAGTGTCGCCAGTGCGCCGAACTCGAAGACCGACTGCCAGCGGCCGGTCGCAGCGAGCAGGGCGGAGGCGATGCTCCCGCCAACGATCGCGCCGATCGGATAGCCCCCCGCCATGATCGCAACCGCAAGGTTGCGACGGCGCGCGTTCGAACATTCCGCCACGATCGCTCCGGTCGCGGCCAGCATTCCGCCTATGCCGAGCCCGGTGAACAGGCGGAAAGCCGAAAGCATCGTCACGTTGCCTGCAAGCGAGGCCAGCGCCATGCCGGTGCCCATGATGGCGAGGCAGCCCAGAATGGTCGGACGCCGGCCGAACCGGTCTGCCAGATTGCCGAGCAGGAATGCGCCGATCCCCATGCCGATCAATTCCATCGACAGGACGAACCCGAGCGCGGCGCGCGTAATCCCCCACTCGTGAGCGATGTGAAGCGCCCCGGGTTTCCAGGAGGCTCCAACTTGTGAGAAGGAGCATCCGTTATGAGCAAGACAACCAACAAATTTTCACCTGAAGTCCGCGAGCGGG
>NZ_LGJH01000053.1 GCF_001298105.1 Novosphingobium sp. ST904
CATGGCCTTTTGCCAGCGACCGAAGGATCACGCCGGCAGCGATAGAGAACGCCAGTCCGATGCCCGTATGATACGAATCCCCTGACGTTAACAGCCTTGTAAGCGCCGACGGAACCCGGCCTTGTGCGGAGCAGGTTTGGCGTGAAGTTCGCGAGGCATATGGAGGCCTTGCGAATGGATATGGAGCAGTTAAACGAGGCTCGTATGAGTGGTCGCCGTGATGGCGGAGCGGTCGTACGAGTGGAGCGTCGCCGGCGTTGGAGCGATGAAGAGAAGCTGGCAATCCTGAAGGAGACGACCGAGCCCGGTGCGATCCAGGCGGTCATCGCACGGCGGCACGATATCGGTACCGGCCAGCTTTATACCTGGCGCAAGCAACTGCTGCGCGGAGCGATGGCCGGGTTCGTGCCGGTCGAGCTCGCGAAGGCGGAGGTGGCGCGCAAGCCGGGCGGTGGTGGGAAGATCGCGATTGTCAGCGGCAGCGGCTTCACAGTTTGCGTGGACGAGCTCGTCGACCGCGCCGCGCTGAAGCTGGTCCTCGACGTGGTCGGGGAGATTGCTCGGTGAGCCTGTCGCTACCGCCGTCGGCGAAGATCTACCTGTCGCTGGCACCGTGCGACATGCGCAAGGGCTTTGACGGCCTTGCCGCTCAGGTGCGCAACATTCTCCTGCTTGATCCCTTCTCTGGCGCGGTGTTTTTGTTCCGGGGGAAACGCGGCAACAGGCTGAAGGGACTGGTCTGGGACGGGTCAGGACTTTGCCTTTATGCAAACGTCTCGAGCGCTCGAAGTTCGTATGGCCACGCTCGGGTGACGGCGCGGTGCGGCTGTCGGCGGCACAGTTGGCGATGCTGATCGAAGGGCTGGACTGGAGGCATGCGATTGTTCATGACGAGGTGTCCACGCCGACGCTCGCGTGAGCGATAAACCGCGCAATTGCGCGGTTTTTGCTATGTACATCAGCCCGATTCCGCTATCGTTGCGGGCATGCGGTTCGACCTTGATCGCCTTCCCACCGACCCGGTTCTCCTGCAGAAAATGCTGCGGGAGCTGGCCGAGGTCATGGAGCAGGAACAGGCCGAACTGAAGGCCGCGCAGGCCACCATCAAAGTCCAGAACCTCACGATCGAGAAACTGGAATATCGCGTGACGGGGCTGCTGCGCGTCCGGTTCGGTAGCAGCTCCGAGAAGATGAACATCGCGCAGCTGCGCCTGATGTTCGATGAAGCCGATGCGCCCCAGGCTGCCAACGACGATGCGCCTGCGGCGGCAAAGCCCCGGTCGGCGCGCAAGCCGGGAACCCGAGCTCCGATCCCCCCACACGTGCCGCGTCAGACCACTGAGCACCACCCTGGCCCGTGCAGCAACGGATGCGGCGCCGACACGACGATCAGCGAGGACGTTACCGAGGTTCTCGACTATATCCCGGCCCGCTTCCGCGTGCTGCGCCACGTTCGTCCTCGCGTAGCCTGCCGCACGTGCGAGCAGATCCGCCAGGCACCTGTGGTCGATCTCCCGCTGCCCAGGGTCATGGCGAGCAGCGCCTTGCTGGCGCATCTGGTAGTCAGCCGCTTCGTCGATCATCAACCCTGGAACCGCCAGTCGGTAATCCTGCGCCGCCAGGGCGTGAACATCGACCGCGACGTCATGGGGCGCTGGGCGCGCAAGCTGGCCTGGCTGATGGCCCCGATCGGTGAGCGGATATTCTCCTACATCCTCGAGGCGCCCAAAATACATGGCGACGAAACGCCGGTCACCGTGCTCGGCTGCGAGGATGGCAGTTCCACCGGATACTTCTGGGTCTATCTGCACGATGGGCGCTCCAGCGGTGACATGAGCCCGCCGGCGGTCGCCTTCCGCTTCGCCACCGGGCGTGGCGGTGAACATGCGGCTGCACACCTTGCCGGATATCGCGGCTATCTTCAGGCTGACGGATACGCTGGCTACAACGTGCTCTATCGCGATCCGAAAACGAAGGCGCCGCGCGGCGTGACCGAAGTAGGATGCTGGGCGCACGCCCGGCGCAAGTTCACTGACGTGCTGGAAAAGAACCCTTCGCCAATCGCGGCAGAAGCGGTCGTTCGGATCGGCGAGCTCTTCGCCATCGAGCGGGAGATAAAAGGCGCGCCGCCAGATGAGCGGCGGCGAGTGCGCCAGGAACTGGCCCGCCCGAAGCTGGCGGCATTGCGGCCATGGCTTGAGGCGCAGCAGCAGGGCCTGTCCGCAGACAGCACCCTGGCGAAGGCATGCCGCTATCCGCTCAACCGATGGGCGGCGATGATCCGTTATTGCGACGATGGCTTGCTCGAGATCAGTAACAATCTGGTCGAGAATGCCCTGCGCGGGGTGGCCCTGGGACGGCGAAACTGGTTGTTCGTGGGCTCGATCAAGGGCGGCGAGGCCTCGGCGCTGTTCTTCTCGCTGGCCGAGACATGCCGTCTGAATGGCGTCGAGCCCGAGGCCTGGTTCACGGACGTCATCGCGCGTATTGGCGACCACCCGATCAACCGGATCGACGAACTGCTTCCATGGCATTGGCAGGCAGCGAGAGAGATCCAGAACCTGGAGCACGCTGCTTGAGCAACGCCTTCGTCATGCGGATCACGATCACGTTGGATAACGTGACACCGACCGTGAGCCGCATAATCGAAGTACCGCTGGGCATCAGGCTCGATCGCTTGCACACCGTCTTCCAGGATGCGCTGTCATGGACTGACAGTCACCTGTGGGAGCTGACGTTCGGTCGCACGGGCTTCGGCATCCCTGACCCTGAGTACGGCTTCGACGGCCCTCTCGATGCCCGCAAGGCCACTTTGGCCGAGGCTCTGGACGGAATGCGAGGCAAGACCTTCCAATATCTCTACGACTTTGGAGATGCCTGGGATCACAGCGTCAGGATCGAAGGCATCGCTCCCGCCAATCCGCAATACAGTTATCCCCGGCTGCTCGAAGCCACCGGCATGCGGCCGCCCGAAGACTCAGGCGGACCTTGGGGGTATGCCGAAACTCTGGGGGCCCTGGCAGACCCGGCGCATGAATATCACGAGCAGGCGCTGGAAATCCTGGGTGAAGACCATGATCCACATGTCCAGCCCAACATCGATCTGATCCAGGATCGCTTCGCGGCACTCGCCAAGAAATGGGCGCCGCGCCCGCGGAAGGCCAAATAACCCCTATGTCAACGCCGCCTTCCGTCGGCACTTACACAGCCTTGCGGTAACCGGAAGAGCACCAAAGAGTATCACGAGCCATCCGGCGATCGGAAGCGCGTGGAGACAATAGCAGCAGCTGATCGAACCGATGA
>NZ_LGJH01000052.1 GCF_001298105.1 Novosphingobium sp. ST904
TTTAGCCCCGTTACATTTTCGCCGCAGGAACCCTTATTTAGACCAGTGAGCTGTTACGCTTTCTTTAAAGGATGGCTGCTTCTAAGCCAACCTCCTGGTTGTTTTGGGATTCCCACATGCTTTCCCACTTAGTGATGACTTGGGGACCTTAGCTGTAGGTTAGGGCTGTTTCCCTTTTGACGACGGACCTTAGCACCCGCCGTCTGTCTGCCGGATAAGTCTCGTTGGTATTCGGAGTTTGGTTAGAATTGGTAGATCTCGCGACCCCCGCATCCATCCAGTGCTCTACCCCCAACGGCATACATCCGACGCTCTACCTCAATAGATTTCGCGGAGAACCAGCTATTTCCCGGCTTGATTGGCCTTTCACCCCTAAACACAACTCATCCGAGAATTTTTCAACATTCACCGGTTCGGTCCTCCAGTGCGTGTTACCGCACCTTCAACCTGGTCATGCCTAGATCGCCGGGTTTCGGGTCTAATACACCATACTCTGTCGCCCTATTCAGACTCGCTTTCGCTGCGCCTACACCTAACGGCTTAAGCTCGCATGGTACATTAAGTCACTGACCCATTATGCAAGAGGTACGCTGTCACCCCCTAAAGAGGCTCCAACTGCTTGTAAGCATTCGGTTTCAGGTACTGTTTCACTCCCCTCATCGGGGTGCTTTTCACCTTTCCCTCACGGTACTTGTTCGCTATCGGTCATGTACGAGTATTTAGGCTTGGAGGGTGGTCCCCCCATGTTCAGACAGGATTTCACGTGTCCCGCCCTACTCGAGTCCTTCATCATCGCTTTCGCATACGGGGCTGTCACCCGCTATGGCCACTCTTTCCAAAGTGTTCTGCTAGTTAAAATGAAGGCACTGGCCTGGTCCGCGTTCGCTCGCCACTACTAACGGAATCTCGGTTGATGTCTTTTCCTCCGGGTACTTAGATGTTTCAGTTCCCCGGGTTCGCTTCACCAAGTCTATGTATTCAACCTGATGATACCTTATCCACCTCACTCACTGTCCGATCGCTCGAACAACGAGAGAAATGGTGAAGGTGGGTTTCCCCATTCGGAAATCGCCGGATCAAAGCTTGCTCACAGCTCCCCGACGCTTATCGCAGCGTGCCACGTCCTTCTTCGCCTGTACATGCCAAGGCATCCACCAAATGCTCTTACCTCACGCTTGAGAATCCACACCATCAACGACAACCCTGCATAGAGATCGCGTTGTTAAACCCTTGTGGGGCGCATTCTCCTAGAGAGAATGCTTATAGGTGCGGACGATAAATCTCAGCCAGATTTACATCTGTAATAGTGCGTCATCATGTATCCACTACGTCAGCAGATACGACGCACCACGGCATCGATTAAAAAACCCATTCACAATGTCAAAGATCTGCGGGCAAATCCCGCGCAACCGGCTCGTTAAAGCCGGAACTGTTTCGCTTCATCTCTGGAGTATCATCTGAGAGCTTGGTGCCTGCCATCCATAAAGGATGGTGGAGCCTATCGGGATCGAACCGATGACCTGATGCTTGCAAAGCAACCGCTCTCCCAGCTGAGCTAAGGCCCCGCACCAAACTTAAAGACTGGTGGGCCGAGTAGGAGTTGAACCTACGACCTCACGCTTATCAGGCGTGCGCTCTAACCACCTGAGCTACCGGCCCAGTCTTCGCCTGAACGGCTTGCTCTCTCAAAAAGAGGGCGGGCCGCAGGCGGCTGAAAGCCAGCTCAGGCAGAATACACAGCATGCGCTGTATATCTCCAGGATGAAGGGACATGAGGACGACGGCATGTTCTTAGAATTGAGCGAAGCTCTTCTCCCGTCTAGCAGGAGCGCTTTCGACCAAATCCTTAGAAAGGAGGTGATCCAGCCGCAGGTTCCCCTACGGCTACCTTGTTACGACTTCACCCCAGTCGCTAAACCCACTGTGGTCGCCTGCCTCTCTTGCGAGTTAGCTCAACGCCTTCGAGTGAATCCAACTCCCATGGTGTGACGGGCGGTGTGTACAAGGCCTGGGAACGTATTCACCGCGGCATGCTGATCCGCGATTACTAGCGATTCCGCCTTCATGCTCTCGAGTTGCAGAGAACAATCCGAACTGAGACGGCTTTTGGAGATTAGCTTGCAGTCGCCTGCTTGCTGCCCACTGTCACCGCCATTGTAGCACGTGTGTAGCCCAGCGTGTAAGGGCCATGAGGACTTGACGTCATCCCCACCTTCCTCCGGCTTATCACCGGCAGTTTCCTTAGAGTGCCCAACTGAATGCTGGCAACTAAGGACGAGGGTTGCGCTCGTTGCGGGACTTAACCCAACATCTCACGACACGAGCTGACGACAGCCATGCAGCACCTGTCACTCATCCAGCCGAACTGAAGGAAAAGATCTCTCTAATCCGCGATGAGGATGTCAAACGCTGGTAAGGTTCTGCGCGTTGCTTCGAATTAAACCACATGCTCCACCGCTTGTGCAGGCCCCCGTCAATTCCTTTGAGTTTTAATCTTGCGACCGTACTCCCCAGGCGGATAACTTAATGCGTTAGCTGCGCCACCCAAATACCAAGTACCCGGACAGCTAGTTATCATCGTTTACGGCGTGGACTACCAGGGTATCTAATCCTGTTTGCTCCCCACGCTTTCGCACCTCAGCGTCAATACTTGTCCAGTCAGTCGCCTTCGCCACTGGTGTTCTTCCGAATATCTACGAATTTCACCTCTACACTCGGAATTCCACTGACCTCTCCAAGATTCTAGTTACCTAGTTTCAAAGGCAGTTCCGGGGTTGAGCCCCGGGCTTTCACCTCTGACTTGAGTAACCGCCTACGCGCGCTTTACGCCCAGTAATTCCGAACAACGCTAGCTCCCTCCGTATTACCGCGGCTGCTGGCACGGAGTTAGCCGGAGCTTATTCTCCAGGTACTGTCATTATCATCCCTGGTAAAAGAGCTTTACAACCCTAAGGCCTTCATCACTCACGCGGCATTGCTGGATCAGGCTTTCGCCCATTGTCCAATATTCCCCACTGCTGCCTCCCGTAGGAGTCTGGGCCGTGTCTCAGTCCCAGTGTGGCTGATCATCCTCTCAGACCAGCTAAGGATCGTCGCCTTGGTAGGCCATTACCCCACCAACTAGCTAATCCTACGCGGGCTCATCCCTGGGCGATAAATCTTTGGTCCGAAGACATCATCCGGTATTAGCAGTAATTTCTCACTGTTATTCCGAACCCAAGGGCAGATTCCCACGCGTTACGCACCCGTGCGCCACTAGATCCGAAGATCTCGTTCGACTTGCATGTGTTAGGCATGC
>NZ_LGJH01000051.1 GCF_001298105.1 Novosphingobium sp. ST904
GTAAGCGTCCGACCTCGACCGTTGACGGTAGGAGACGCCCCAGAGCGAATGTTGCGATCTCAAGGCTGCGGTGTAGTTTGAATGAATGATAGCGCGAAACAGCCCCACAAAACGTGACGCTCTCTGGAAGCGGTATTGGTCGATCAAGGACGAGCACGGGTGTGGTCTGTGCGAGCCCATCTTGTGGCATCTCGCCTTGGGCGGCGATTTCTCGGCAATGGTCACGCTCGCCGACACCTTTCCTATGGAGGGGCAGGTTGCGGACCGGTTCAGCAGGGCTGGCCTGTATTATCGAGCGCATAGAGGCGGCTACGAATATGCTGCACAACACCTTGCCATGGATGCTTTCAATCGAGGCGATCTTGCATCCTACAGATATTGGTTACGGCGTGCGGTTCGGTTCGACCCTGACCATCTGAAACAGCTCAGACGATTTGAGACGCGGCTACCTCACCAGACCGCCCGGGAACGTGGGCGTGGCCGTCCGTACCGATCATATGATTAACCGCCTGTCGTAAACTCGATGGTCCGCTTCTCACCCAAAAATGCGCGGTCACGCCTGCCGGGAGGACCATTCCCACGGCAGCAGTTCGTCGATCCGATTGATCGGGTGGCCCTTGCCGATGCGGTCGAACACATCGGCCAGCCACTCCTGCGGATTGACGCCATTAAGCTTTGCCGTTTCCAGCAGCGAATACATAGCGGCGGCACGCTCGCCGCCGCAGTCCGCACCCGCGAAAAGCCAATTCTTCCGTCCGAGGCAGATGCTCCGCAGGGCGTTCTCCGCCGGATTGTTGTCGATCTCCAGCCTGCCGTCGTCGGTGTAGGCGAGCAGTTGCGGCTTCAGCTTCACCGCATAACGCAGCGCCTCGGCCAGCGGCGATCGGGCCGATGCTCTGGACAGCACCTCGTCGGCCCACGCGAAGAAATCCAGCGCCTTGAGCTTTGAGAGCTTCCGAGCCTTGCGGCGGAAATCTGCCGGCTCACGCACGATCTGCCGTTCGACATCGTAAAGCTCGCCGATCATCTGCAGCCCATCGAGCGCAGCCGAGTTCGGGTCTGCCTTGTAGACATCGTTCAGCTTGCGTCGGGCATGGGCCCAGCATGCAACCGGCGTGATTGGCGCTGGCTTGCGGTCACTCGCGTAGAGACGCTCGAAACCGGCATAGGCATCGGCCTGCAGGAAGCCCGCAAAGGTCTTGAGGTGCTCGCGCGGTCGCTCGCCCTTGCGATCAGGGCTGTACCGGAACAGCGCTGCTGGTTTATCCAGATGGCTCCATCGTCGGTTATCGCGAAGGTAAACCCATAATCGCCCGGTTGCCGTCTTCCCGGTCCCCGGCGCCAGCACGGGAACGGGTGTATCGTCGGCGTGGAGCTTCACGCTGGCCATAACGTGATCGGCGATCCGATCGACGAGCGGCTGCAGCAGCCAGCTTGCCTGGCCCAGCCAATCGGCCATCGTCGATCGGCTGATCTCCACACCCTCGCGGGCGTAAATCTGCGACTGGCGATACAGCGGCAGGTGATCGGCGAACTTGGCGACGATGACGTGGGCCAGCAGGCCGGGACCAGCACGGCCGCGCGGCACGGGAAGCGCCGGGGCCGGTGCCTGGCTGATCGCATCGCAGCGGTTGCAGGAAAGCTTGGGCCGGACATGACGGACGACGCGGAAGCGGCCAGGGACATATTCCAGCACTTCGGTTACGTCCTCGCCGAGCTTGCCCATCGTGCCCCCACAGGCGGAACAGCCGTCGGCATCCGGCGCTGCGTGCATAACCTCGTCGCGAGGGAGATGGTCGGGCAGCGGAGCACGGCGAGGCTTGCGAGGGGCAGCCTTGGCCGAAGCATCTTCGGGCACATGCCCCTCGATCACGCACTCGGCATGGGCATGCTCGGCCTCGAGATCCTCCAGCGTCAGCTCGAGTTGATCGGCCTGAAGAGCAAGGCGTTCCGACGACTGACCGAACTTCATGCGCCGGAGGCGGGCCAGTTGAACCTTGAACTTCTCGATCTGCAGCGCCGTCAGCTTAATCGAGTTCTGGGCCGTCTCGAGCTTCTCGCGGGTCGCTTCATGGGCCGCCCGTTCGGCTTCCAGCGCCTGTTCCGAGGCAGCCAGACGTGCGCGCATCGCCGCGGCAAAAGCGCGCAGTTCTGCGGGATCAACAGGGAGTTCGAGATCGTCGGGAGACACGCTTCCCGATAGCAGAATCCGGTCTTCCGCCCAAGCAGAAAGCCCGGAAATGCGGCGATTATCGCGTCAAATCTGCTCCGGCAGGCGAGGCGGATCGGGGGCCACTGTGCGCCGCCAATCCATCGCTTCGATCAGCAGCGCAAACTGCGCCGGGGTCAGCACGACACCGCCTTCGATGAGCGGCGGCCAGACGAAACGGCTGCGTTCCAAACGCTTGGCGAACAGGCAAAGCCCGCTCCCGTCCCAATGCAGGGCCTTCAGGTAGTTGCCGCTTTTGCTGCGGAACAGGAAGACATGGCCGCCATAAGGCTCGACCGCAAATAGCGGGCGGACCAGCGCCGCCAGCCCGTCGAAACCGAGCCGCATGCTGACCGGCTTGCTTGCCAGATAGACCTTGGTTCCGGGCGCCAGCGAAATCACGACACGTCCCGGAATGCCCGTAGCACGCGGGCCAATGCCTTCTCGTTGACGTAGCTGTCCACCGACAGGCGAACGCCGCTGGGCAAGTTTATGTCTATTGCGCCGGGGCGGGCACCGGGATGCGGGCGGATCAGCTCTTCCGACGCTGACGGCATCGGTGACGAAACAGGTCGCGGCGCCTTCTGGGGCTCGGGCACTGTCGGCGCGGCCGCAGGCTCCGTCGTTATGATCGCCCCGTAGGGAATGAACTCGAGCGCCTCACTGGCAATGGCCGCTGCCTGGCGGCGCGCCGACCGCCAGTTATAGATCAGGCTCTCGGCAATCTCATGGCGCTCAGCAACCTGCCGGACCGATACGCCGTCTGCATCCGCCTCGGCGAGGATCGCTGCCTTCTCGACATCCGAAAACTTCCTGCGCCGCTCGGTGCGCGCGATGATCTCCAACCGATCCTTCACTTGGCCTCCTTCTGGAGTCCAGAAAGAGACCCCTTAGCGGAGGTCCATCAGCCCCGAGCCTGAATGCCGCAACACGCCGGAGGGCGGACGCTTAC
>NZ_LGJH01000049.1 GCF_001298105.1 Novosphingobium sp. ST904
CTCACGACGGCTCCCCTCGGCTTAATAAATTAAAATGGACGTCAATCACCGAGTTGCGGAACCGACGGATCGGGGAGATGGTCGTAAAACTCGACCTGCATCCGCACTGGTCCGAGCGGCTCGACGCAATGGGGCTGGTCCGGAAGCACCAACCCGGGATGTTCAGGATCGAGGATCGTCTCCGAGGCTGGATCAAGCACGTGATAGCGCAGTCGGCCATCGAGCACCCGGATGACGCCCCAGACCCCAGCTTTGGTGCGATGCTCCTTGCGCAGCCCGGCCGGAATCGTGTTCTCGTCGAAAATCGGCGTGTGCTTGTATGGAGATGATGGTGCCGACGCCGTCCTCTTGATGGACTGCATTGTCCGAAAAGGCATCGCGCGATCGACTATATCGATCATGTGATCCGCCGCTTGGGTTGTGAGAGGGTGCGGGGTGAAGCCTGCTCGCGGGGAGATATAGGCCGCCATTTCTCGAGCAACCTCGATCTGCCGATCTGACCCTTCCGCAAGCAATGTGATGACCAGATTCTCCAGCGCAATAACGCGAATCCGAAGGTGCACCATTTCGCCATTCGTCATTTCGTGCGCGGCAGCTTGCACCTCGTCCTTACCTGCGCCGCCCTCATTCTCCCATCTCGATAGAGCCTCCTGGCGCTGCAGGAATGCTGCTTCCACCTTGTTCGAGCTTGAATTGACCATGTGCGGAACGCTCCTTCTAAAATATTCTGTGATAGCACGTCGCTTACGGCGTCGCTCGCCTCCGATGTTTAGGTTATACCCAGGATAGCGCCTCACGTTTCAAAGGAAACACCATGTTCTGTCCTGAATGCGGAGAAATAATGGCTCCCGGCCTGCTCAATCCGCGCTGTTTGCCCGATGATGATGATGCTGGACCTCCAGGAGCTAATACAGAGCTTGCGGTCAAGAACGGTCCGGGCCGCCTTGCACTCGGCCTTGCGACGATGCTCGGGATTTTTGGCGGTTTTATCGCCGGCCGCCGAGGAAAACGCCAAGCCTGAGTGACATCGGCATAATCAAGTTCGGTCTTCGTTTGCCGCCTTTCCACGTCTATTGCCGTTCCGGCATCTCTCGGTCGTCTCGTGGTTATCGCACACGATCTGATCGCCGGCGACGATAGCCCGCCAGCTTTCAGGAGCGGGTGATGTTCATCACCCGCTGACCCAAATTCCACATGCTTCGATGGTCCAACATCCGCGTGCGTCCGAGCTCCAGCCCCGCTCGGGCAAGGAAGCTTGACTCTGACACGGTGTCAGACCCTACATGTCATCGGGTCGAGGAGGTCTGCCATGAACGATCCGCATTCCCACGCCCCAAGCGCCGGTGGCTGCTGCTCAGGAAAGCACAGCGCCGAGCCCGCCATTGCCCAGCCCGAGGTTCCCGCGTGCTGTTCGCCCGCCCCGGCTGAGGCTGACGGCGGTTGCTGCTCGGACAAAGCGAGGGATGAAGAGTCCCCGGCGATGGTCATGGACCCAGTGTGCGGCATGACGGTCGATCCAGCGAAGACGGCGCATCATACCGAGCACGCGGGCCATACCTACCGCTTTTGCAGCGCTGGGTGCCGGACCAAGTTCATCGCCGATCCGGACGCCTATCTGAAGCCCAAGCCCAAGCCCGAACCGAAGGCGACGCCGGGAGCGATGTGGACGTGCCCGATGCACTCGCAAATCCGCCAGGAAGAACCGGGCGCCTGTCCGCTTTGCGGGATGGCGCTGGAACCGGAAGAACCGTCGCTCGACGACGCCCCAAATCCGGAACTGATCGACTTCACGCAGCGGCTGTGGGTGTCGGGGGTGCTCGCGATTCCGCTACTCGTCGTCTCCATGTTCGCCGAAATGCTCGGCCTGCGCATCGTCAGCCCTGCGGCGTCTCCCTGGGTCCAGCTCGCGCTCACCGCGCCGATCGTGCTGTGGGCAGGCTGGCCATTTTTCGAGCGGGGGTGGTCCTCGCTTCGCACTCGCCACCTCAATATGTTCACCTTGATCGCGATCGGGGTCGGCGCGGCATTCCTCTACAGCCTGGTCGCGACGATCGCGCCGGGCATTTTCCCCGCCACCTTCCGCACGCATGGTGGGATAGTTCCGGTCTATTACGAGGCCGCCGGCGTCGTGGTGACGCTGGTGCTGCTCGGCCAAGTGCTCGAGCTGCGCGCCCGAGCAGCGACGGGACGCGCGATCCGCGCACTCATGGACCTCGCGCCGAAGATGGCGCGCCGGCTGAAACCAGACGGCTCCGAGGAGGAAGTCAGCCTTGCCAAAGTGGCGGTGGGCGATCGGCTACGGGTCCGTCCCGGTGAAGCGATCCCGGTCGATGGCGTGGTAGTCGAGGGCCGCTCCTCGGTCGACGAATCCATGTTAACCGGGGAGCCCGCCCCCGTCCTCAAGGAAGTCGAGACTCCTGTCACCGGGGGCACCGTCAACGGCACGGGAAGCCTGGTCTTGGAAGCGCGCGCGGTCGGCTCCGACACGATGCTTGCGCGCATCGTCCGCATGGTCGCAGAAGCGCAGCGCAGCCGCGCCCCGATTCAGGCAGTCGCCGATCGCGTCTCAGGCTGGTTCGTGCCGTTGGTCGTACTGATCTCTGTAGCGACGTTCGCCGTGTGGATGCTGGTCGGCCCTGAGCCCCGCTTGGGCCATGCCTTGCTCAATGCGATTGCGGTGCTGGTGATCGCCTGTCCCTGCGCCCTCGGGCTCGCCACGCC
>NZ_LGJH01000050.1 GCF_001298105.1 Novosphingobium sp. ST904
CCCGCGAACTGCGAGCGATTTCTGCCTCGTGAGCAAGCGACTGACCGCTGAGCCTGCGCCGGCGGCCGGGCAGGATGATCCCGGCAACAGGTTCGACACCGACGAAACGTTGTCTGAGGTGATCGAACACAACCAGGTTTATGACCGGCTGTGTGTCAATCGGTGAGGCTGGACGCTCGAGATTACGAAGCAAGGCAGCGCTTGAACCGTCGTTGTCATCGACTTTTCGTGCGGAGGCTGCAAAGGGTTGCGCATTCGATAGGTATCTATGCATATCCCGCGATGACGCTGTGGGATTGCTAGCGAGAGCGCATGAAAAAACACTACAATCTGATAGACCTTCTGCGATTCGTCGCGGCGACCTTGGTGCTGGTACATCACGTTGCTTCCAAAGCATGGCGTCACCCCAATAGCTTTCCCGGCCTCATAACCCATTTGCCTGAGCCAGTGCCATTTTTCACCAATTTCGGTGAGCCTGGTTGGGTTGGAGTTGAAATATTTTTCGTTATCTCCGGAATTGTAATTGCGAATTCGGCGTTCGATCGCACTGCAACGCAGTTTGTGATTGGTCGCGCCTCACGCCTCTATCCTTCGGTCTGGGTGTGCGCCCCCTTGGCGTTATTTCTGTTAGTCTTGACTGGAGCACTTGAAGCAGGGTGGCAGGTCGGTTTCCTGAAATCGATGATTCTTCTGCCTAAAGGTCCTTGGATAGATCCAGTGTTCTGGACATTGGGTGTGGAAGCTATTTTCTATGTAGTAATAGCTCTATGGACCTTGCAAAAGCGTGTTAGCATAGAGGTTGTATCAGTACTTTTGACGGCATGGTCGGGTGTTTGGGCAATTCTAACGCTTTCAGGGATGGAATTTGGCTCTTCAATAGAGCGCATCTCATTGCTGCGTTTTGCTGCCTTTTTTGCTCTCGGAATTTTCATGTGGCTTTGGTCCGAAAGGCGTGCGACGAGATTGACATGGATAGCGGGACCATTTGCTCTATGCCTATGTTTAGCTGAATTGGTGCTTAAAACTGAGATTTACAAGAGTATTAACTACGATAGCGTCGCTCCGGTTGTTATTTGGGTCGCCTCGTTCTTCATTATGATTTACTCTCTTGCCAATGCGTCGGCAATTCGGTCTGTCTGGATGACGGGCCTTGGGAGGCTAACGTATCCTCTTTACCTTTGTCATACGACCGTCGCTGGCGCTGTAACTTACGGATTGATAATTCTGGGGTTCAGTGTTCTGTATGCCTTCCTGATGGGGTCAGCGACAGCAATTGCTTTGGCTTGGGCGATTGCAAAATTTTGGGAGCCAGTTGTCGCCTCCGCAATTAAACGGAGCCTTGGTCGTGCAACAGCGATGCTCGCGAGGGCGGAACGAGCAGCCTAGCTTTTCGGCCTCAGCCAATCTTTTTTCCAAATGCCCCGCTTTTCACGTCGGACCGCTCGCCTGCATTGCAAGCAATGGCTGTGATAGTGGGTGCCATCCCATTGAACTTGATCTTTGGCAACGGCGTGCCTGTTGAACAGGCAGCGAAGCGGCTGCGGCACTAACGTCATATTACGCCCCCCCGGGCTTCTCATAAGGAGAAGCCCCATTAAAACGCGTTAACCCATGTATTCCAAATGAACGGGACCTGTTATCGCCAGCAGATTATCACTTTGAACGCACACAGATGCGGCGTTCCCCCAAGGGCCTGTCCTCCCCCGATAGGTCCCTTGGTGCCAAAGTAAGGCCGTCCTGCAGCATGCAGGGCGGCCTTACTGCTCCATTAGCAGCGTGTGCGACTGACTACCCGCCGCCATTCATGATCGGGTGGCGTGGGCAGGCAGATATCGGGTTTTTGCGGCCGCTCTAGATCGAAGCGGATCGGGCGTACGCGCTTTTTGGGGGCGGTCGACTTCTTCCGCGATGCGCACACCCGGCACCAGAAGCGAGCCTTGGCGGCCGAGAACCGGCCGTCCCATCGGTAACGCTCGAAATGATACCAGAGGCCCCACGGATCGAAGGAACAGCGGTGCCCGCATTTGCACACGGGAACCACCGCGTAGCAGAACAGGGCGGCTTCCTTGATCGATGACGGCTCGTGGTATCCGTCCTTGTTGTAGCGCATGGCCGGTAACGCCCGGGCTCGCTGCTCAGTAGCTCAGCCAGTCGAGTTCAGCTTCCTCGACGGCCTCGAACATATCGCCATCGGCGCCGCAGTCCCTGAGCCGCTTTCGAACCGCTTCGGGATCGCCATCGAGGGGGAATTGGCGATCAGCCCGGGCGGCCTTCACGAGGTTCGCCAGCAGGCCTGTGGCCTCGGTCTGGCGAAGGAGCCATCGGCCGAAGGTGCCGCGCTCGGCCGGTGGCAGCGTCCTGCCACTTTCGCGCAGGCGCGTGTCGGGCGCCGCCGGGGTGAACGCGCGGTAATCAGCGCCGGCAAAATGCCCCTTGCCGCCCAGCAGGCGGGTGATTTCTCGGCGGAGATCGTCGGGTGTGCTTTTCTGAATATCCGTCATGACGGCACCTGCCTCACTCGGCGGCTTCTGACAGCAGATGCTGCCAGGATTCGGGGCTGTTCAGATCGAGGCGTTTGATCGTCACCAGATCGCGAGTGATCTCAGCCTTCTCCCGCAACCGCTGGAGCACGGCGGGGAAAATATCGCAGAGCTGCCTGAAGTCTTCCTCCGTCGCACCGCTACGGTCGGCCCGTTCATACTTGTGCTGGGCCAGACGGATCGTAAGCGTCCGACCTCGACCGTTGACGGTAGGAGACGCCCCAGAGCGAATGTTGCGATCTCAAGGCTGCGGTGTAGTTTGAATGAATGATAGCGCGA
>NZ_LGJH01000048.1 GCF_001298105.1 Novosphingobium sp. ST904
GTACGCATCCGCTAGCTGACGCGGAGCTGCAGGAAGTCAGGCAGCGATTTCCTGTGTGAGCTGCTGCTGAGCGGTCTTCCAGTGCCAAGGGAGGAGTTCGTGAAGGCGGCTCTGGGGTATGTCGGCGATCCGGGCGAGGACGTCAGTGAACCATGCGAGCGGATCGACGTCGTTGAGGCGCGCGGTACCGAAGAGGCTGAACATCATCGCGGCGCGCTGGCCGCCACGATCAGAGCCGACGAATAACCATGCTTTTCTTCCCCGAGCCACGCTGCGCAGCTCACGCTCGGCGGCGTTGTTGGAGAGGCATATCCGGCCATCGGCGAGGAAGGTGGTGAAGCCGTCCCAGTCGTTCTGGAGGTAGGCGATGGCCTTGGCCACGGCATCGTGACGAGACAGTTTGCTGCGTGTCTCGCGCATCCAGGTCTCGAGTTCGGCAACGATGGGCGCGGATAATTCCTGGCGAACGGCCAAGCGCTCGGCGGCAGGCTTGCCGTTGATGTCGCGCTCGATGGCAAAGAGCCGGTCGATAATCTCGAGCGCTTCACTCGCCAGCGGCGAGACGAGCGGCGTAGCGCCCTTCTTCCGGCGCTTGAGTTGCTGCCTGATATCGACGAGCTTGAAGAATTCCCGGCGTGCGTGAACCCAGCAATTGGCGCGGGTCATGGGTTTGTCCGTCCGGCCTTCCTCGAACAGGGCATTGAAGCCGGCATACCGGTCGACCTGGAGAATCCCTGCATAGCCTGCCAGATGGGCGCGGGGATGCTCGCCTCTGCGATCGCTCGAGTAATAGCATAGCGCCACCGGCGGAGCCGTGCCGCCGAACGGGCGATCGTCACGCACATAATCCCATATTCGCGCTACGCTGGTCTTGAGCTTGGCCAGAAGCGGGACGGTGGTATCGTCGGCATGCAGGCGGTCTGCGGCAAGTCCGTGAGCTTCCAGTAACAGGAACAGGGGCTTTACCGCGACACAGATCGCACCGACCTGGTCTGCGAGGGTCGAGAGGCTCAAGGGAATGCCTTCGGCCTCGAGCCTGTCCCGCTGGCTGTTCAGGGGTTGGTGCAGGCCGTACTTCTGGAATGCGAGGTTGGCCAGGAAGTGCGGCCCGAACATTCCGCGCGGGGTTACGTGGAAGGGCGCGGGTGGCTGGCTGATCTTCTCGCACTGACGGCAGGAGACCTTCTCGCGCACGGTCTGGATCACCTTATGCCGGGCCGGAACGCGCTCGAGCGTCTCGGTGACCGCCGCAGGCAGATGGCTCAGATCATCCGAGCCGCAGCACGGGCAGAGGTCCGGCGCGGGGATGACGACCTGCTCGCGCGGGAGATCGGCGGGAAAGTCGCGGCGGGTGGATCGTTTGCGGATGAACGCCTGAACTGTGGTGGTCTTGGCAGCTGCGATCTGGCCGAGCAACTCGGCCTCGCTGGCATTGGCCTCCAGTTCCTCGAAGGTCAGTTCGAGCTGATCCAGCAGGCGCCGGCTGCGCTCGGACCGCGCACCATATTTGTCGCGGCGCATCTGCTCGTTCATCAGTTCGAGATGGGCGTTGCGGGCCAGCAGGTCGGCATTGATCGCCCAGACTTTGGCGACCTCGGCCTCTGCCACCAGTGCCTGTTCACGCACGATGGCAAGTTCAGAGCGAAGCTGCACAAGCTCATCGGATGCGTTGCTGGAGACCATGCGCGGATTATAACCCGCAAGTCCGCAGGAACCCAGCATTTACAGCACTTTTGTGCCGGTCCTGCTGCTATTTTGATGCAGGCGGGAATCACCCGACCTGCGTGGGTCGCCAGGTCTCTTGCGGATTGCGCCAATCCACGCCTTCCAACAGGCAAGCCATCGCTGACGCCGAGATTGCGATCGTGCCGTCCTTTGCTGAGGGCCAGACAAAACGCCCTCTTTCCAGGCGTTTTGCATATAACGACATCCCGAGGCCGTCATGCCACAAGATCTTGCACAGCGACCCGCTTCGTCCTCTGAAGACGTACAGATCGCCGGCATGGACGTCCTTGTTCAGGGAGTTCTGAACCTGCAGGGCCAGCGACCGCATTCCCCGCCGCATATCCGTGTGACCCAGCGCGAGCCACACTCGCACACCGCCCGGGATCGGGATCATCGGGCCAAGGCCTTGATGACGGCCGCTGCCATGGTCGGCGACGCCGAATTGTAGATGCTCACCCGGGCGCCGTGGGAAAGCTCGACCGTGATCGCCGGCTGCACGGGCGTGGGCATGGAGCTCTTGTCTTCCAGCACGACAGCTTCGATGAAGCCATGGTCTTCCTGCGAAGCAACGAGCGCCGCGCTCAGCTTGCGCCGCCAGGTATAGACCAACGCAGTGGAGACGTCGTACCGCCGAGCCACCTGCGCGACACACGCACCCTGCGCAAACGCCTCTTCCAGAATGCGCCGCCGTTCCTCAGCACTCCAGCGACGGCGCGTTCAGGCCCGCCGAAAACCGTGATCCGTCCCACAAACACCGCTCCTAAGTTCGCAAATAACTGCGACCTTAAGACCGATCCATCATCCCACCGGCAAGGCGCCGCTCAGCAGATGCGTAC
>NZ_LGJH01000155.1 GCF_001298105.1 Novosphingobium sp. ST904
AAAAACGCAAAACCATCGGTGACGCGGGGTGGAGCAGCCCGGTAGCTCGTCAGGCTCATAACCTGAAGGTCGTAGGTTCAAATCCTACCCCCGCAACCAATGATGTACGACTTGAAGCCTCCAGCCCAATGGCCGGGGGCTTTTGCCGTTTTTGGACCCCGTTGCGGCCCGCCTCTGCAGCATCGGCCTAAGCGCAAGCGTCCGGCAGTGCCCGTTCTACGCTCATCATTCCCCGTTGCGAACGCGAAACAAGTTGGTCAATCTTGGTGCCATGAAGTGCCGCAGAAGTCTCCTTTTCGTCTCTATCCTCGCGCTCGGAGGCTGCGAGCCGCTACGTGGCGTGGTATCGGAAAAAGATGTCAATTCACGCGTGGATCTTGGGTGCGTTGATTTATCCCTGCGCCATACTTTTGGCGTGATTGAACGGTGGGATTATACTTCCGACGGCGGCATCTTCCCGAAAGGAACAGAGGTCGCGCAGTTCGCATATTATAAGAGTAACGATGGCGCTGGGTGGGCAAGGCTGGACCTCGGCGAAGTAGAAAAGCACCTGCGCGTAGAGCATTCGTTCACTGGAATAGGGGCGGCGCTACCTCAAGATTATTTCCCGCCTGCATTGAGCGCGATGCAAAATGCTTCAGACGCCGTTCGCACCGACTGCCACCTAGATCTTGGAAATATGAAGTTGAAGGCCGTTGGGCAGGATGTTGACGTTTTAGACTGACGATTCAGCTGCTCAGAACAAGCGTTCATTCAGGCTCGGCGTTATCCAATTTCATGGTAACAACTCATCGATTCGGTTGATCGGATGCCCCTTGCCAATGCGATCGAGCACATCGGCCAGCCACTCCCGCGGGTTGATTCCGCTAAGCTTAGCTGTTTCCAGCAGTGAATACATGGCACCGGCGCGCCTACCTCCCCAGTCGGCACTAGCAAAAATCCAGTTGTTGCGCCCCACGGCTATGCCGCGCAGGGCATTCTCCGCCGGATTGTTGTTGCCGTCGTCGGTGTCGGCGAGCAGTTGCAGCTTGAGCTTCACAACATAGCGCAGGATTTCCGCCAGCGTGATCGAGCCGAGGCTCTGGACAGCACATGGTTCGTCCAGGCGAAGAAATCCAGCGCCTTGAGCTTTGAGAGCTTCCGAGCGTTGCGTCGGATACTCGCGCTACATCATCGCCTGGAAGCTGTGCACCAACAAGCGCGCCGAGGACGTTACCGACACGCTGGACCTGGCCCTCAAGGCATCGGGTTGTGACAGGGCCACGGTCCTGCACAAGCCCCGGCTGCTATCGGACAACGGCCCCAGCTACATGGCCGGCGAACTCGCCGGGTACATCCAGGCCCTGAAGATGAGCCACGTCCGCGTAGCCCCGTTGCATCCGCAGACGCAAGGCAAGATCGAGCGCTGGCACCAGACCTTGAAGAACCGCATCCTGCTGGAAAACTACTTCCTGTTCGGTGATCCCGAGGCCCAGATCGAGACCTTCGTGGAGCACTACATCACCAGCGCTACCACGAGAGCCTGAACAACGTGACGCCTGCAGGCACCTGCTTCGGCAGGGCTCCCGCCATCATCAAGCGCCGCGAAACCATCAAGCGAAAGACCATCGAACATCGCCGCTTGCTTCACCGCAGGCTTGCCGCCTAACATCAAACCCCTGACGAGGCTCGCTCTCAGCTCATCCACGCCCCGATCTGTGCCAGATGTTTCGACGACGGACACCGAGTGCGCGTCGGCCTTGTAGACATCGTTGAGCTTTCGCCGAGCCAGGCAACCGACCTGATCGGCGCGGGCTTGCGGTCACTCGCGGTAGAGGCGGTCGAATCCGGAATAGGGATCGGTCTGCCGGAAATCCGCAAATGTCGTGCGATGGGCGTGCAGCGGCTCGACCTTGCGATCCTTGTCGGCTTGTCCAGAGACGCCGTCGATTTTCGCGAAGGTGGTTCTTCGTACGCCGATTGAACCTCGTGGAGCGTCGGCGCTCTCACATCGGATGGTCGGAAACGCAAAAGGGGCGCAAGACCTTGAGTCCTGCGCCCCCTCCTGCATTCTCCCTCGGGAGAACTTTCTAGCCTTCGAAGCCGTCAGGCACCTTGCGGCGTGGCGCTGCCGGGGAGGCGGCGGCCGGCCTTGGGGATCGAGGAACCGGTCAGCGGGCGCGGAGCACCGGGGCCTCGCGGTTCGCTGGGGCGGTCGAGCTTGCCGGTTTCAAGGAGCTGGTTGATCTCTTCGCCCGAGAGAGTCTCGTATTCCAGCAGGGCCTGTGCCAGCGCTTCAAGCTGTTCGCTGTACTCGTTGAGGAGCTGCGTGGCGCGGGCGTGGGCATTGTCGACTAGGCCGCGAATCTCGCTGTCGATCACCTTGTTGGTCTCGTCCGAGGCCATGGTGCGGTGCGAACCGCCCATGCCGAGGTAGCCTTCCTGGCTTTCCTCGTATTGGAGCGGGCCCAGCTTGTCGGACATGCCCCACTTAGTGACCATGTTGCGGGCCAGGCTCGTGGCGTACTGGATGTCCGACGAGGCGCCCGAGGAGACCTTGTCGTAGCCGAAGATCAGTTCCTCGGCGACACGGCCGCCCATCGCGACCGAGAGGTTCGCGAGCATCTTGTCACGGTGATACGAGTAGCTGTCCCGTTCCGGCAGACGCATCACCATGCCCAGCGCACGGCCGCGCGGGATGATGGTGGCCTTGTGGATCGGGTCCGAGGCGGCTTCGTGCAGCGAGACGATGGCATGGCCGGCCTCGTGGTAGGCGGTCATCTTCTTCTCGTCGTCGGTCATGACCATGGAGCGGCGTTCCGCGCCCATCATGACCTTGTCCTTGGCGTCCTCGAACTCCTGCATGGCGACGAGACGCTTGTTACGGCGCGCGGCGAGCAGGGCGGCCTCGTTCACGAGGTTGGCGAGGTCGGCGCCCGAGAAGCCCGGCGTGCCGCGTGCGATCACGCGGGGGTTCACGTCAGGCGCCAACGGCACCTTCTTCATATGCACGGCGAGGATCTTCTCGCGGCCTTCGATATCCGGCACGGGCACCACGACCTGACGGTCGAAGCGGCCCGGGCGCAGCAGCGCGGGGTCGAGCACATCGGGGCGGTTGGTGGCCGCGATGATGATGATGCCTTCGTTCGCCTCGAAGCCGTCCATCTCCACGAGGAGCTGGTTCAGCGTCTGCTCGCGCTCGTCGTTCGAATTGCCGAGGCCGTGGCCGCGATGGCGGCCGACCGCGTCGATTTCGTCGATGAAGACGATGCAGGGGGCGTTCTTCTTCGCCTGCTCGAACATGTCACGCACGCGGCTTGCGCCGACGCCCACGAACATTTCGACAAAGTCGGAGCCCGAGATCGTGAAGAAAGGCACGCCTGCCTCACCGGCGATGGCGCGGGCGAGCAGGGTCTTGCCGGTACCCGGCGAGCCGACCAGCAGCGCGCCCTTCGGAATCTGGCCGCCGAGCTTGGAGAAGCGGGTGGGATCGCGAAGGAATTCGACGATCTCTTCCAGTTCCTCACGCGCTTCGTCGATACCCGCAACATCGTCGAAAGTGACGCGGCCCGAGCGTTCGGTCAGCATCTTGGCCTTCGATTTGCCGAAGCCCATCGCGCCCGAACCGCCGCCCTTCTGGACCTGCCGCAGCGCGAAGAACGCGATGCCGACGATCAGCAGGAAGGGGAGGGTCTGCGCCAGGATGTAGACCAGCAGACTGCCTTCCTCGGGCGTCTTGCCGGCATACTGCACGCCGCTTTGCTGAAGCAGCGGGGTCAGCGTGGTATCGCCGGGGACGGGCACGGTGCGGAAGACATCGCCGTTCTTCATCTTCCCGTCGATGCTGTCCGTGCCGACTTCGACGCTCTGAACGCTGCCTTCGGCAACTTTGGCGCGGAAATCGGAATAGGCGATCACGGGCCCGCTTTCGCTGCGGGTGTTGAACATGGAAACCACCACGAGGAGCGCGAGGAAGATGCAGCCCCATACGAGAAGGCTCTTGACCCAGGGATTGCCGCTAGGCTGATCGTCGTTCATCTTGGGAGAAACCGTCCTTTCGCCCGCCAATGTAGGGTGGGGCGCCTGAATCGCAAGTTAGCAGAGCCAGTCAGTGTAATCGTTTCGCCCTGCGGTGTCGTTCGAAAACGCGCTGGGGGTATGTGCGAGGCGCGGACAGCGACGGCTGACGCCGGGATCAGTCCTGCCGAACGATGCGGCAAGGCGGCAGGTGAAGGGTCATGCGGGCGCCGCGCCGTCCCGTTTCAGGGGGCACATTTTCCAGTGTCATGCGGGCATCGAGCTGGCGCGAGAGGACGCGGGAGATGCGCAGTCCTATCGATTCTGCAAGGTCGGGCTCGAAGCCGTCGGCAAGGCCGGCGCCGTCGTCCTCGACGACCAGCGCGATTCCCTCGTCCCGGCGGATGACCTGGACGTGGATCGTGCCGGTGTCCCGCGCGGCCAATCCATGTTCCAGGGCATTGGCCATGGCCTCGGACAGGATCAGCGCCACGGGGACGGCGGCGTCGGGCCGAAGGACGATGCCGGGCTCCACCACGACCTTGCAGGCGATGTCGTCCCGCCCGCTCGAATCCATGACCTGCCCCGACAGTTCGTGGACGAAGCGGTCCAGCGGCACCAGTTCTCCGTCCGACTTGTAGAGCTGGCGCTGGATGCGGCCGATCACCTGCAACCGCCCGGCGGCATTGGCGATGGCGCGGCGGGCGGTCGGTTCGGCGAGGCCGCGCATCTGCAGCGACAAAACGGCGCCGATCATCTGGAGATTGTTGCCGACGCGGTGCTGGAGCTCCTGAAATAGCAGCTCGGTGCGCTCCGCCAGGACACCGCGTTCCTCGGCGAGCAGGCGGACGTTCTCGCGTGCGACATGGAGGCGGGAGTTGGCGCTTTGCATGAGGTGGACGAGGGCAATGTCGACAGTGACCACGCCCAGGTAGAACGCCAGGGACACCAGCGTCTTGCTGTCGAACGCGAACCCGAAACGCGGCGGTATGAACAGGTACCACGCGAAGAACCCGCAAATCACGGCAGCCACCACGCCGGGGCGAGGCCCGAACAGGAACGAGGAGAGGATAACGGCCGGGAAGAAGGTCAGGTAGGGATAGCCCGGTGGGAAAGCGCCATCGAGTTCCCAGCGTATCCATGCGGCCAGCAGGCACAGCGCGACAGTGACGCCGTAACGCATTCCGGGGCGTTCGGGGATCAGCGGCAACCTTTCGATGAAGTCGGTCTGGAAGCGGGATAGGCGGTTCACGTCGGGCAAGTCTCTCGCTGCGCCAGGAGCGGCGAAGATCCGTCCGGGCTGCAGGGTCAGGGTCTGGCGGCAAGACCTTCCTGTCGCAAGCGGAAGTGTCGAGAAAGAGACGCCTGATCCGCGCGCAAGTTCCCCGGCCGGTGGCGCCGCCCCCGCCTCAGGCCTCCTTTATGAGCTGATAGTCCCCCGCCGCGTCCACCCGGGCCGTCCATCCCGGGTAGATGACGATCGTGGTGAAGGTCTCCTCCACGATCGCGGGGGCGGGCACTTCCATGCCGGGTGCGAGGTCCGGGCCGCGATAGACCGGGACTTCGGCAAAACCCTGCCCGAGATTGGCGCGGCGGCGGCGATGCGGCTGCGGAACCGCGCCGCTGGGCGTGAAGCCGCCGCCCGCTGTTGGAGAAGGGGTCTCGACATGAGCCGCGAGGCGCACGCCCGAGATTTCGGGCACCTCGTGCTCGCGGATATGGCCGTATTCTGCCATGTGGCGGGCATTGAACAGTTCGGTGGCACGGGCGGCGAAGGTCTCGTCGATGAAGCCGAGATCGCCGAGTGCGGTCTCGGCGGCAAAGTCGAACGAGAGCGAGAAGTTCTGGCCGGGATAACGCATGTTGAGCCGGTAGTCGGCGCGGATATCCTCGGCGCGGAACTGCGCGGCGGTGAAGAAGCGGGCGGCGCGGTCCGACAGTTCGGTCCAGAGCGTGCGGATGCGCGCCACATCCAGTGCCGAGGCGGAAGCGATGTAGGAGCGTTCCTCGTCGATGGTCGGGTTGGCGACCAGAGTGCCCAGCGCCGAGAACGTGGGCGAGGCCTTGGGCACCAGCACGCGGGTGATGCCGAGGTCCTCGGCCTGGATCGCCGCGAAGGCGGGGCCGTTGCCGCCATAGGCCAGCATGACGAGATCCTTGGGATCGATACCCTTGCCCGCCGTGGTGCGGCGCACGCCCTGGCTCATATGGGCATTGACCACGCGCCAGCAGTCGAAAGCGGCGCGTGCCGGGTCATCATGGCCGAGTTCGTGGGCGATCCGGCGGAAGGCTTCCTCCACGCCGTCGCGGGTGAGGCGGAAGCTGCCGCCAGCGAAGCCTTCCTCGGTGGAGAGAATGCCCAGCATGACGAGGGCATCGGTCACGGTCGGTTCGGTTCCGCCGCGTCCGTAGCAGATCGGGCCGGGCTGCGACCCCGCCGAGCGTGGGCCGACTTCCAGCGCGCCCTTGTTGACGTGGCAGATCGAGCCGCCCCCTGCGCCCAGCGTTTCCACTTTCACCATCGGCACGCCGACGAGATAGCGGTGATGCATGTTCCAGCCGGCCTCGGCCGGGGCTTCGCCGTTCAGCACCAGCGCCATGTCGTAGCTGGTGCGCCCATGTCTACGCAGAGCAGGTCCGGGCAGCCCTTGGCCCGGCCCGCATGGGCGGAACCCACCACGCCGCCGGCCGGGCCGGAAGCGAGCACCCGGATCGGCGCGCCGTCGATATAGTCCTTGGTCATCACTCCGCCGGAAGCCTGCATGACCATCAGCTGGTTCCGGTATCCACCCTCGCCAAGCCGCTGCACCAGTTTCTCGAGATAGCCGGTAACGCGGGGGCCGACATAGGCGTTGACCACCGTGGTCGATGTGCGGTCGTACTCGGGCGCGCGGGGCAGCACTTCGTGGCTGGCGGAAACGTAGGCGTTCTGGATTTCCTGCCGCACGATCTCCTTGGCGCGGCGCTCATGCTCCGGGTTGACGAAGGAGAACAGGAACGAGATCGCCACCGCTTCCACGTTCTGCAGCCGCAGCTTGCGGCAGGCTTCGCGCAGCGCCGCTTCGTCCAGTTCCTTGTGGACCGATCCGTCGTGCAGCACGCGTTCGGGCACCGTCAGGCGGCGGCGGCGCGGGGTGATCTGCTGCGGGGCTTCGAGGCGGACGTCCCAGATATCCTCCTTGTAGCCGCGGCGATATTCGATCTCGTCGCGGAAACCCTCGGTGGTGATGAGGCCGGTGAGGGCGCCGTTCATCTCGATCAGGGTGTTGTCGGCCACGGTGGTGCCGTGGACGATCGCCTCGCAGCAGCCGAGGAATTCGGCCAGCGGCAGCCCTTCCTTTTCGGCCAGCTTGCCGAGGCCTTCCATCACGCCCAGCGAGCGGTCCTCCGGGGTGGAGAGGTTCTTGTGGAGCACCACCTCGCTGCCCTTCAGGAGCGCGAAGTCGGTGAAGGTGCCGCCGATGTCGATGCCGACCCTGTAATCCATGAAACGTCCTCTCCGATCCCCTCCCCTTCAGGGAAGGGGGGAGAGCCTGCTTTTTCGTTATTCTGCTGCTTCGGCCATGCTCGCCATTTCGGCTCTGAGCGCCTCGGTCGCGGCGTGGTCCACTGCCAGCGAGTAGTCGTCGAGGCTGCCGGTCAGCACCACGCCGTACTTCGCCCGCGCCGCCTCCGGGCTGACGTACTCGTCGAGCACATCCTCCTTCACGGCCTCCGGATCGCGCTGGAGCGGCCTGCCGAACCCCGCGCCGCCGCCGTGCTGGTAGGCGATCACCGCGCCTTCCGGCAGCAGGTCCTGCGCGGTGTGGAGAATGGCCCGCTCATTGGGGGAGCCGACCTCGAACCGGTTGGTATAGGGGATCGCATCGTCCCCGCCGCGAAGCCCGCGCAAGGGGTGGTCGGCCGAGACCATCCACGCCATCGCCGAAGTCGGCCGCAGCACCTGCTTGACGTTGAGCGAGCCCGGACAGCCGCGCCACTGTCCGGCGCCGCCGCCGTCGGTGGTCAACTCGCGGCTGATGTTGAGGATCGGGAAGCGGCTTTCCGCATCTTCCGCCTCGGACAGGATCAGGCTGCCCAGCGCGGAGGGGCAGGAGCCCCAGCCATCCAGCCCTTCCACCGCCGAAACGTCCATCGATCGGCAATCGACGCCCTGATCCATCCACATCATGCCGTTCTCGTCGAAGCCGACGACCATGTTGGGCATACCGATCTTGTAGAGCTGCGGCTGTGACCGTTCGGGCGCCACATTGGACAGTGCGATGCAGACCGCCTCGGTAATCTCGCAGGCCGGGTGGAACGATCCCAGCGCGGCGGGCCTGTTCGGCGGCGGCTGGGCGATGCAGCCTTCGGGGATCAGGATATCGACCGCGTTGAAGAAGCCTTCGTTCTTCACGATCGTCGGGTCCATCGCCGCGACCACCTGACACATCACGTAGCTGCGCGAATTGGCGAACGTGTTCCACACGCCGACAAGGTTCTGCCGGTCGTCCGTCCCCGCCAGATCGACGGAGAGCTGATCCCCGGCGATGGTGCAGGCGACCTGGACCTTGATGTCCTTGGTTCCCGCGGTGTCGTGGTCGATCCAGACGGTCGCCTCGTGGCACCCATCGGGCCATTTCGCCACTTCCTCGCGGACGCGGCGTGTCGTGTGCTCGATCGAGTGGTTGATCGCCGCCTTGATCGTCTCCCCGCCCCATTTGCCGAGCAGGTCGTCCAGCATCCGCACCGCGTGCTGCACGCCGCCGATCATCGCCGCAATGTCTCCCGCGAACGTGGCGAAGCGGTTGTTGCGCACCACCATGTCGAACACGTCGCGGCGCAGCTCGCCCCGGTGGACCAGCTTGAGGCAGGGGTAGATCACCCCCTCGGTGAAGACGTCGGTGGCATCGAGCGAGAAGCCGCCCGGGTCCTTGCCGCCGGTGTCGCCCTGATGCGCCTGCAAGGTCTGGATACAGATCAGCTCGCCCTTGTCGTCATAGACCGGGCCGTAGATGCAGTAATCCGGCAGGTGGCCGCCGCCGTGATCGGGATCGTTGCCCAGGAAGACGTCGCCGGGCCCCCAGTCGTAACGGTCCTGGTTCATCAGGCCCCAGCGCGTTTCCATCTGGTTGACGAACGTCAGGTGCGGGGTGCCCACCGCGCCCATGGCAAGGCGGCCGTGGGCATCGACGATGGCGGCATTGCGCTCGTTCGACTGGTTGATGATCGGGCTGGAAGCGGCGCGGCCAAGATAGGTCGCAGCCTCGAAGCAGACCGTTTCGAAGGCGCCGCGAACGATGTCGGCCGTTACCGGGTCGATCCGGGCCGCCGTCGGCAGCGGTTCGCGCCGCGCGGCGAGCTTGCGGTTCAGCTCGTAGGACACGTCTCTTGCTCTCCCTTGTGGCCGATCCGGGGTAGAAGCGCGGGGGCGGCGCTTCTCGACAGCGTGTGCGTATCGCCGTGCAATTTGCGAAAACGCGCGTTATCCGGCGCTCTCACCATGCCCAGACGCGCTATCGGAGCAGCCCCGAGATGAAGTCCCGCATCCACCCGGTCTATGCCGAAATGGAACGCACGGTGTTTGACCGCATGTCTGCGCTGGCGCGTGAGCATGGCGCGATCAATCTGGGGCAGGGCTTTCCCGACGGGCCGCCGCCGCCCGCGCTGATAGAGGCGGCGCGCGCGCGCTGCAGGAGAAATCGAGCCAGTATCCGCCGGGCGCGGGGCTTGCCGAACTGCGTGAGGCGATCTGCGCCTACTATGCCCGGCGGCAGGGGCTGGCGCTCGCGCCCGAACAGGTGACGGTGACTTCCGGCGCCACCGAGGCTCTGGCCGCTGCCGTTTCCGCGCTGGTGCAGCCGGGCGACGAGGTGATCCTGTTCCAGCCCGCCTACGATGCCTATGCGCCCACGGTGCGCCGGGCAGGGGGCGTGCCGGTGTCTATCCCGCTTTCCCCGCCGCACTTCCGCTACACCGCCGAAGCGCTGGCCGCCGCGATCACGCCTGCGACGCGCCTGCTGATGTTCAACGATCCGCTCAATCCGGCAGGAACGGTCGCCAGCCACGCCGAACTGGAGACGATCGCCCGCGCCTGCGTGGAGCACGATCTTGTCGCCGTGTGCGACGAAGTCTGGGAGGATGTCCGCTTCGACGGCGTGGCCCATCGCTCGCTCGCGGCGGTTCCCGGCATGGCGGAGCGCACGGTGAAGATCGGATCGGCGGGCAAGATCTTCGGTCTCACCGGGTGGAAGATCGGCTGGATGATCGCGCAGGGCGAACTGGCTACGGCGCTTCAGCGCGCGCACCAGTTCCTGACTTATGCCACCGCGGTCCCGCTGCAATGGGCCGTGGCCGAAGGGCTGGCATTGCCGGATGCCGTGCTGGCGGACCAGCGCGCCGAATGGAATGCCGCGCGCGAACGGCTGAGGAACGGCCTTGCGGCGGCGGGCTTCGTGGTGCTGCCCAACGCGGCGACGTGGTTCCTCAACGTCGATCTCGGCGCTTCCGGCATTTCGTTGTGCGACAGCGAATTCAGCGAACGTGCCGTGGCCGAGGCCGGGGTGGCCACGGTGCCGGTCTCGGCGCTCTACCAGGGCGAAGCGGCACCCCGCCACCTGGTCCGTTTCTGCTTCACCAAGCCCGCCGAAGTGCTGGACGAAGCCGTGTTCCGCCTCGCGCGGTTCAGGGAGCGCCTGCTGGGCTGATCGCCAGTCGGTGAGCCGGAATTCGCGCGCTTGACACTTTGCTACACTGCGGCATCGTAGTCCCCCTCAGGCATCGGGGGATCGCGCGGATGAGTCACGGTAATGGCGACACGCTCTGGAACGCGGACCTCGCGCCCACGGACGAGGCGCAGCGCAACTGGCGCTGGTGGCACTTCGCGGCGCTGTGGGTGGGCATGGTCGTTGCCGTGCCGACCTGGATGCTGGCCTCCGGCCTGATCGAACAGGGCATGTCGGCGCTTCAGGCGACTGTTACCGTTATCCTGGGCAATATCGTGATCCTTGTGCCGATGCTGCTGATCGGCCATTCCGGCACCCGCTACGGCGTACCTTTCGCGGTGCTCGTGCGCGCTTCCTTCGGTACGGTCGGCGCGCGGCTTCCCGCGCTGGCCCGCGCGCTGGTGGCCTGCGGCTGGTACGGCATCCAGACCTGGATCGGCGGCGAGGCGCTGCTGACGCTGCTCGGCATCTTCCTCGGTCTGGACTTGCGCGGCGCACCGCTGCCGTTCTTCGGGATCGGGATCGGCCAGTTGCTTGCATTCCTGGTGTTCTGGGGCGTGCAGCTGCTCTTCGTGCGCAAGGGCCTGCTGACGATCCGGCGGCTGGAAACCTGGACCGCGCCGCTAAAGCTGCTGGCCTGCATCGGCCTTGTCTGGTGGGCGGTGGACGCTGCGGGCGGCATCGGGCCGATCTTCTCGGCGCCTTCCGCCTTCGGGCCGGGCGGTGCGAAGGAGGGCCAGTTCTGGGCAGTCTGGCTTCCTGCCTTCACCGCCATGGTCGGTTTCTGGGGAACCCTGGCGCTCAACATCCCGGACTTCACGCGTTTCGCCCATAGCCAGCGGGACCAGATGATCGGCCAGACACTGGGCCTGCCGCCGACCATGGGCCTGGTCGCGCTCATCAGCGTCATCACCACTTCGGCAACCGTGGTGATCTACGGCCATGCGATCTGGGACCCGGTGGTGCTGGCGGGAACCCTGTCCGGCCCGTTCGTGCTGCTGGGCCTGGTGGTGATCGCGGTGGACACGGTTTCCTGCAACATTGCCGCCAACCTCGTATGTGCGGCGTTCGACTTCGCATCGCTCAAGCCGTCAAGGATCAGCTACCGGACAGGCGCGCTCATCACGGCGTGCATCGGGCTGTTCATGATGCCCTGGAAGCTGATGGCCAGCACTGAGGGCTACATCTTCACCTGGCTCACCGGTTACGGTGCGCTGCTTGGTCCGATCACCGGCATCCTCATCGCCGACTACTGGCTGGTGCGCGACACGCGATTGGACGTCGCGGCGCTCTATGACGAAAACGGCGTCTATTCCTATGGGAACGGGTGGAATCCGCGCGCGCTCATCGCCCTTGTGCTGGGTATCGCGCCGAATGTGCCGGGCTTCCTCAAGGTTGCCGCGCCGGAGACCTTCGGCGGTGTGGGGGCGTTCTGGTCGGGAATCTACACTTACGCCTGGTTCGTCGGCGTGGCGGTGGCGCTGGCGAGCTACGCACTGATGATGCGGGGCAGGGCCGCCGGGGGCGAGGTCGTGGACGGGGTCGAGGCCGGTGTGGAAGCCGGGCAGGTGGCGGCCTGAAGCGCGCGGGTGAACGCGCGCGGGCGGTGTTTCAGGCGTTCAGCCCGCCGTTCACGCTGATGACCTGTCCGGTGATCTTCGCTGCACCGTCCGAACAGAGGAACAGGGCGAGCGGGGCGACGTCATCCGCTGTCGGCAGGCCCAGACCGGCCTTGCGCGCCGCGCGGGCCATGCGTTCCGAACCCATCCGGATCGCGCTTTCGCTGCCCTCCACGAAGCTGGTGGAGAGCGCATGGGCGCGGATGCCGTCGCGCGCGGCTTCCATTGCGAAATTGCGGATGAATCCGATGGTGCCGGCCCGCGCTGCGCCGATCAGGCTCTGGCGCGCGGCGGCGTAGATCCCGGCGTCGGAGACGAGGGCTAGGAAAGTGCCGCCCTGCGTGGCAAGAAATCCATAGCTGGCCAGCGCGAGCCGCTCCACCCAGCCGACCGAGACATTGAGGAAATCCCCGAAGGTTTCGGGGGTGGTTTCCGGCAGGAGCCCGGTGATGCCGAGCGGGCCGGTCGAAACGCAGTCGATCACCGCGTCGATCCGGCCGTATTGCTCACCCACTTCGGCGATCAGGGTTTCGGCCGCATCCTCTTCCCATACGTCGGCTATGAAGCCATCGATGGAACCGAGGTAGGACAGCCCGGTCACGAGCGCTTCGACCTTTTCGGGTGTGCGGCCGTGGAGAGCGACCTTCCAGCCATGAGCCAGCGCCTGGCGGGCGATGGCGCTGCCGATCGATCCGCTGCCCCCGGCGAGAAGCAGGACTTTCCGGTCGCTCATTTTGTCCTTTTCGGCATTCCTCTCGGGAAGATCAGTCGCTTTCGAAGGCCGCGCGCATGTCGTCGTCGGCAAGGTCGGAGAACTTCGTGATCCGTGCCTCGAAGCGCAGGCGCACCTTGCCGGTGGCGCCGTGACGCTGCTTGGCGATGATCAATTCGGAAAGGCCGGTGATCCGTTCCATATGCTCGCGCCATTCGTTCCACTTGGCGTGAACGTCCGGCGGATCGTTGTCGCCGGGCTCGCGCGGCTCGACGCCCTTGGCGTAGTAATCCTCGCGGAACACGAACCAGACCATGTCCGCGTCCTGCTCGATCGAGCCCGATTCGCGAAGGTCGGAAAGCATCGGGCGCTTGTCCTCGCGCGATTCCACCGCACGGGAAAGCTGCGAGAGCGCGATCACCGGAACGTGCAGTTCCTTGGCGAGCGTCTTGAGGCCGCGCGAGATTTCCGAGATTTCGTTCACGCGGTTGTCGTTGGCGCGGCCGGAGCCCTGCAGCAGCTGCAGATAGTCGATGATGACGAGGCCGATGTTGTGGCGGCGCTTCAGGCGGCGGGCACGGGTGCGCAGGCCGGCGATGGTGAGGCCCGGCGTATCGTCGATATAGAGCGGCAGTTCGGCCAGCCGCTGCGAGGCGAAGGAGAGCTGCTGGAAGTCCTCGCGGCTGATCTTGCCCATGCGCAGCGCTTCGGAGCTGATGCCCGACTGCTCGGCAAGGATACGCGTGGCCAGCTGATCCGCGCTCATTTCGAGGCTGAAGAACGCCGTTGCCGCGCCCACCGACTTTTCTACCGGGATACCGTCCGCCAGGTCGCGCTGGAGCCGGTCGGAGGCATTGAACGCGATGTTGGTGACGAGCGAGGTCTTGCCCATGCCGGGACGGCCGGCAAGGATGATAAGGTCGGAATCGTGCAGGCCGCCGATCTTGCCGTTGACCGAATTGAGGCCCGTGGTCTTGCCGGAGATGTGACCGCCGGAATTGAAGGCCTTCTCGATCGCGCCGATCGCGGTGCGGGTGGCGGCGGCGAAGCTCTTCGCCTCGTTCGCGGTCGCGGCGCCTTCGGCCACCTTGTAGAGCGCGGCTTCGGCCCGCTCCACCTGCTCCATCGGCTCCACCGATTCGGAAGTATCCATCGCCTCGGCGACGAGGTTGCGGCCCACCGAGATCAGTTCGCGCAGCAGGGCGAGATCGTAGATCTGGTCCGCCAGTTCGCGCGGGGCGAGCAGGCCCTGTCCGTCGGCCGTCAGGCGGGCAAGGTAGGATACGCCGCCCAGCGCCTTGAGCGCTTCATCCGATTCGAAATAGGGGCGCAGCGTCACCGGCGTGACCACCGCCTTGCGATCGAGCAACTGGAGGATACGCTCGTAGATTCGCGCGTGCACGGGCTCGAAGAAGTGGATCGGGGTGAGCTGCGTCTGCAGTTCCTCGATCACCCGGTTGTCGATCAGGACGGCGCCAAGGAACGCGGCCTCGGCCTCGACGTTGGCGGGGAGGGTACGGGCTTCGGCCTCGGGGGCGAGCGCAATGGCGGCAGGTTGTGACATGAGGGGGCCGACAATGCCTCATCTCGCCCCCCGCCAGCAAGCGAACAGGTGAGCGATATTATTCCACAGGGTGTGAATGGTGAGCGTTGGGCTTGCGACCCCATGCTGCAAGCGCGTAAAGGGCGAGGGATCATGTCCGATCCGTGCATCTCCCATATCGAACTCGACGAGGCGACCATTCTGTGGCGCAACGCCGATATCGAACAGGAACGGCGCATCGCCATCTTCGATCTGATCGAAGACAACGTCTTCAAGCCCCTGCGCGCCTATGAAGCCGGTCACGTAGGGCCTTATCGCCTGCGGCTTTCGGTGCGCGACGGGCGCCTCTCGCTCGACATCGCGGACGAGGCCGGCGGCGCGCTGGAAACCATGGTGCTGGGCCTTGCCCGCTTCCGCCGCCCCGTGCGGGAGTACTTCGCGGTCTGCGAAAGCTACTACCAGGCGATTCGCAAGGCTTCGGCCCAGGAGATCGAGACCATCGACATGGCCCGGCGCGGTATTCACAATGCCGCCGCCGAACTTCTGCTCGAACGCCTCGAAGGCAAGGTCGAGACGGACCACCCCACCGCACGCAGGCTTTTCACGCTGATCTGCGTCCTGCATATTCGCGGCTGAGGGGGCTCGCATGGCAAGGAAAGGCTCGGCCGCAAAGGCGCGCGCGCGCATCGTATGGCGAATCGCCGCGGTTCTGCTGCTTCTGGCGCTGCTGGCGGGCGGCTGGGGCTGGTGGCACGTTCGCCACTGGACACCGGATCGCGGCCTCTATCCGATGCAGGGGGTCGAGATCGGCGCCTCCGACGGCGAGGTGAACTGGAAGTCGCTCAAGGCGATCGGCGTGAACTTCGCCTATATCGACGCGAGCGCCAGTGTCAGCGCCTTTGCCCGCGACCCGCGTTTCGTCGCCAATTTCGTGGCGGCCAAGGCGGCCGGCCTGCAGGTGGGAGCGGTCCACCGCTACGATCCGTGCCAGCCTGCCGAAATGCAGTCCGCCAACTTCGTGACCACGGTTCCGCGCGATGCGCAGTTGCTGCCGCCGGTGATCGATCTCGATATCGTGGCGGACGGTTGCCCTGCCAACGTTTCCGACGCCAAGGTCGAGAGCGAACTGATGACCTTCATCAACCAGATCGAGACCCATGCGGGAAAGCCGGTGATCCTCAAGGTCAGCAAGCAGTTCGAATCGCGCTACCGGATCGCGGCCAAGCTCGATCGCAACCTCTGGCTGTCGCGCGATCGCTTCCTGCCGGATTACGGCGGCCGTCCATGGTCGCTGTGGACGGCGAACCGCTCGCTTTCGAACGATATTGCGCAAGGCGGGCTCCGCTGGGTAGTGGTGCAGCCATGACCACCGCATCTTCCCCGTCTTTCGCCGCCGAACAGCGCGACGCCCTGCTT
The DNA here is from genome assembly GCF_001298105.1 of Novosphingobium sp. ST904. Taxonomy (GTDB): domain Bacteria; phylum Pseudomonadota; class Alphaproteobacteria; order Sphingomonadales; family Sphingomonadaceae; genus Novosphingobium. Next base: position 15,991 of record NZ_LGJH01000155.1, read on the forward strand.
GTGGCCGCGCGCGAGGCCGCCGGCCGCGCTATGCGCCTTATTCGAAGTTCCACGTCGGCGCCGCGCTGCTCATGGCGGATGGCTCGGTCGTCACCGGCGCCAATGTCGAGAACGCCAGCTACGGGCTCTCGCTCTGCGCCGAGACGGTGGCGGTTTCCGCCATTCTCTCCTCGGGCGAGTTCCTTCGCAACGGGGGCAAGCTGGAAGCGGTTGCGGTGACGGGCGGCGCGCCCGGCGCGGCAGGGCAGGGTGACACCGTCACCCCCTGCGGCCGCTGCCGCCAGGTCCTGAACGAGATCGCGCAGATCGGCGGCACCGATCCGCTGGTCTGGTGCGACGGGCCGGACGGCGTGCTGGAAATGCGCCTGTCGGAATTGCTGCCGCACGCCTTCGGACCGGCTAACCTCCTGTAAGACAAGCCCGATCGAACAGGCATCCCGCGCCGCGTCACTTGGTCCGTTTCGGAGTGACGTGGAAGGGCATCGTTTCGTCGGAATCTTATTGTCAACCAAATCGGTTGAGTTATGGTGCGCAGACAGTCGGGACGTAGACAGAGTCGACCGGCGGTATCCCCAACAGCGTTGGAGCACCACCATGACAAACTATCGCTATCCCAGTGAGCAGGACCATGTGCCCCTCATTCTCCTCGTGCCCGGCGCTCCCCTTGCCGAAGGGCACTGGATGAACCGCTGGGCCCGGTGGAGCGAACATTGCCGCGTGCTGGAGCTTGGCCTCTGGGACGAACCGCACCGCAATACCTGGGTCAACAAGCTCAACCTCGCCGTCCGCCGTGCCGACCGCCCGGTCGTGATCGTGACCGACGATATCGCAGCGCTGGCGCTCGCCTGGTGGGTGGAGTTCGAAAGTGTGGGCAAGGAAAACCCGGTGCTCGGCGCGATCGTCGTCAATCCGCCGAACATGGACCTTCCCGGGGCCGACCGCCGCTTGTCCCGCTTCGGCGCCTGTCCGCGCCAGCCGCTGCCGTTCACGTCCTTCATGGTCGGCGATCTCGACGCGTCCATGGCCCAGCAACGCTCGATGATCCGCCTCGCCAAGGACTGGGATTCCTTCCCGGTCTGCGATGATACACGCGGTGACTGGGCGTCCGGCTGGATGATTCTGCAGAGCGTGCTGGGCGAAGTTCCCGCCGCTTCGTTCTCGCCGGGATGGAGCTACGACGAGAATCTGGCGGTGAAGCAGGCCCTGCGGCAGTGGGCGGGCATCTGAAGATCCGGCTGAATATCCGGCGATAAACAGATAGCGTAAAAATCAGGAGGCAGGGGCCGCGGCCCCTGCCGTCCGCTTATGCCGCCTTACTTCCCTTCGCGCTCGACGAACCACTCCAGCAGCGCGCCCATGCAATCCTTGCCGAGCTGTGCCGAGCGTTCCGGGCTCCAGCCCTGGCGCGGGTCGGCGGCTTCGTCGTGGTCCTTGAAAGGCATTTCCAGTGTCATCGACACCGCGCCGAAGCGTTCGGCAAGCTGGTTGGTCGACATCGTGAGGTTGCCCTTGCCCGGCTGGGCGAGCGAGTAGCCGAGCTTCGTCTGGAAGTCCGGCGTGCGGCGTTCGAGGATCGAGGCGTACCGGTCGTAGCCTTCCTTCTGCTCGGGCTTGAGCGAGGGAATGCCTTCGAATCCGGCAAGGAACACCGCAGGAATGGCTTCGTCGCCGTGGATGTCCATGGCGAAGTCCACGCCGGTTTCGTCCATGGCGGCCAGCACGGCCAGCACTTCGGGCGACTTTTCGGGGCTGGGAGTGGCCCACTCACGGTTGAGGTTCACGCCGGCCGCATTGGTGCGCAGGTGGCCGCGCGCCGAGCCGTCCGGGTTCATGTTGGGCACGACGTGGAAGCGGCAGCGCTTGCGCAGTTCGCGGCCCACCGAATCGGCGGGGTCCGCCAGCACTTCGAGCGCGCCTTCCATCCACCATTCCGCCATCGATTCGCCGGGATGCTGGCGGGCATAGAGCCAGACCTGCGAGAGACCTTCGCCCATCGAGAGGCAATCGAGCGGACGGCCGTCGAGCGTGGTGCCGAGCAGGCGGTATTCGACATCCTCGAGCCCGGCGAGCGAGGAGACGAGGTCGTGGTGGCGCTCCATCGAATAGGGCGCGAAATAGGCGAACCACGCCAGTTCGCCTTCGGGCGTGTGGCGGATGGTGAGGGTGCCGCCATCCTCGCTAGCGCTCCACGAAGTGTCGGTACGGCCCCAGAACTGGCGATCTTCCGAGGCGCAGGCGCGGTAGCCGGGCCAGCCCATCGGGTAGGCGGAGCCGTTGAGGCCGGTGATCTTGAGAGTCAGTTCCTCTCCGGCGATGCTCTGGCCGGGCGCGCGCTGACGCGGAAATGGAACCACTGGAAGAAGTCCGATTCGTGATCGCGCCGGATCTTCAAGCGGGCCGTGGTGCCCTGGGTGGAGAGGACTTCGATGTTGCCGGAATCGAAAGCGGAGGAGATCTGGATGCTGGTCATTTCACCAGGATAGTTTCGCCCGACTTGCCCGGAAACCCCTTGAAAAGCGCTTCGGCCATTTTTGCGGCGCCCAGCGAGGTCTGGGCGACGGGCGCCTTGGAGCCGACGGTGAAGGCGGCGCGGCCTTCCCAGATGGTGCGGCCGCCGGGGCGGTCCTTGATCATGACCTGCATCCGCGTCTCGACCTGCTCCTGCGGCTTGCCGGCAAGGTTGATGCCGAGGCCGAGCCCCAGGCCCGATCCGTAAGAGCCGGTGCTGCCGCCCACGCCCACGGAAACCGGGCTGCGCTCGCGCCCCGGCTGGTAGCTGCGCCGTTCGACGGAGAGCACGGCGACTTGCGGATTGGCGACGGCCTCGCCCGGCAATGCCTGCCGATAGCCGACTTTTGCGAGTTCCTGCGCGACGGCGGCGGCATAAGTGCGGAATTCGAGGCTGGAGGCGTCCTGCGGGTTGGCGGGATCGACGCGAATCACGCCGCTGCCGAGGCCGGGTGCGTCGGCGGCGCTGAAGCGGGTCACTTCGACCGGGCCGACCTGCGCGGAGCACCCGCCAAGCGTCAGTGCCGCGGCGAGGAAGCAGGCTGCGGTCAGGGTGCGGGTGGTGCGGATCATGTCAGGCTCTCCCGGGGGCAAGTGTCTATACGATAACCCTTATCGCACGCCGGAGCCATGAATAAGGTCGGTCAGTCTGCCGGGCTGTCGACGAGGTCCGCCTTGGGAAAACCATCGAAAAGGGCGGAGGCCAGCTTTCCGGCGATTCGGTAGTCGGGCCACTTGTCGTCACCTTCGCGGGTGGCGATCGTGGCATAGCCTTCCCAGAGCACCTTGCCGCTCGCCTTGTCGACGATGCGCGTGTCGAGGCGGGTGCCGATCAGCGCCGAACGCGGCTTGGTGAGGTCCACGTTGACGGCAAGGCCATAAGCCGAACCGCGGTTGCTGACGCCCATCGCGGCGGTGCCGCTGACGGGGCTGCGCTTTTCCTCGGCCGGGGTCAGCACCTGGCGGCTGATCTTGAGTTCGGCGACCTGGCCACCGCTTTCGTCCTTGTGCTGGGTATCGTATCCGGCACCCACCAGCGCCTCGACGATGGCGGCCTCGTAAGCGGCGCGCTCGGGGCCGGGGACCCATTGGCCTTCGCCCGAATCGGATTCGACGGCGACGATTCCCTTGCCCAGTTCGGCGGCTTCGGGGCCGGGCGCGACGAATCGGCTTACTTCGACGCGGCCTTCGCGCGAATCCTGCGTGCGATTGCGCGACGAGATCGGCGCACCGATGGGACCGCCCATCAGCGGATCGCCCCAACCGTCTCCCCAGCCGGGGCCATATCCGCCCCACGGCGAACCCCAGCCCGGACGGGCCTGAAGTGCGGGTGCGGCCAGCAGGGCTGCGGCCATGCCGGTGGCGAGAATCGCGGCTTTGAACGTCTGCATGGTGTTCCGGGTCCGAAGAATCGATTGGCTAAGAATCAGTTGGGTCGCACCCGAACCTGAGTTATGAGCCCTCGCGATTGCCCGTAGATGAACGGGAAAAGCGCGGGTCAGGCCATGAGAAATGGGCTCTTGCGCTTGACTTTGCAAGCCGTCACCCGTAACGGCGCCACTTCAATTTTCGGGCGGCCAGTCATTATTGGAACAACCGCCGGACCACGCAGACGAGACATGACATGAAGATTCGCAACAGCCTGAAGTCGCTCAAGGGTCGTCACCGGGACAACCGCGTGATCCGCCGTCGCGGCCGTACCTACGTCATCAACAAGACCAACCGTCGCTTCAAGGCCCGCCAGGGCTGATTCGGCTGCCTGTCCCTGCCACGCGGCGGGGACCATAAGGCGGACGGGCGACTACGTCGGTGACATGAGGCCCCCGCCATTCGCGGGGGTCTTATCATGTCTGCAGTCCACGTAAACGATCCTGCCCAAGGCGCCGCCGTAGAGGCGGTCGTCTTCGATGTCGGGCGCGTCCTCGTCGAGTGGGACATGCGCCTGCTCTTCGCCAAGCTGATTCGGGAGCCCGAACGGCTCGACTGGTTCTGCGCGAACGTCGTTACCGAAGAGTGGCACTTCCAGCATGATGCCGGCCGCGACCTCGCCGAGATGGTTGCCGAACGGAAGGCCGAGTATCCCGGCCACGATGCCCTGATCGACGCTTACGCCACGCGTTTCCTCGAAACGATTCCCGGCAACGTGCCCGGCAGTCACGAGATCGTGCGCGAACTGGCGTCCGGCGGGATGCCGCTTTTCGCCATCACCAACTTCGCCAGCCCGTTCTGGCGGGAATACCGCGCGTCGGAGCCCCTGTTCGACCTGTTCGGCGACATCGTCGTCTCGGGCGACGAGAAGCTGGCGAAGCCCGGTGCGCGCATCTTCGATCTCGCCGCGCGGCGTTTCGGCCATGCGCCCGGCGCGATGCTGTTCATCGACGACAATGCCGCCAACATCGCCGCCGCCCGCGATCTCGGCTGGCAGGTGCATCACTTCCAGAACGCGGCTGCCTTGCGCGCGGATCTCGGCGCGCGGGGGCTGCTGGCCTGAGCTGTGAAGGGCGGGGCGCTCGAACGGATCGATTAGCCAACCCGCTTAGCACCTGCCGCACAGCCCAAAGCTGCGGCCATTTCCCGGAGCGCTGGGTATTCGACCAATTCGGTCCGATTTCCGCCAATTCGCGCAGTAATTTTTCTTTCGCACTTGCAGCGTAACCGCTTGGCAAGTCCGTTTCCATGTTGCATCACATGGACAAACGGGAGTCACAATGACGGCTACGGGCGGAACCAATTACGACGAAATGCTCAACGAGGACGGGTCGGTCAGGCCTGCCTATGCAGACTTCAGGAATTGGTACGACTCGCAGGACAAGACCTGGCTGAAACGCCAGGATGCCGAGGCCGAACGCTTCTTCCGCCGCATCGGAATTACCTTCAACGTCTATGGCGACGATGCCGCCGAAGAGCGGCTTATCCCGTTCGACATGATCCCGCGCATCATCACCGCGCGCGAATGGCGCAAGCTGACGCGGGGGATCGAGCAGCGGGTGAGGGCGCTCAATGCCTTCCTCCAGGATCTCTATCACCGGCAGGAGATCATCCGGTCCGGCCGCCTGCCGATCTCGGCCCTGCGCGACAACGAGGCCTTCCTCACGCAGATGATCGGGATGACGCCGCCGGGCGGCGTCTATACCCATATCGTCGGCATCGATCTCGTCCGCACCGGGCCTGACGAATTCATGGTGCTGGAGGACAACGCCCGCACGCCGTCCGGTGTCTCGTACATGCTCGAGAATCGCGAAACGATGATGGCGATGTTCCCGGAACTGTTCACCAGGATTCCGGTGCGCCCCGTGTCGGACTATCCGCGCGGCTTGCCCGTTCCCTGCGCGCCTGCGCGCCGCCCGCCTTCAAGGGATCGGGCCGGCCGACGGTCGCGGTGCTGACGCCGGGCATCTATAACTCGGCCTATTTCGAACATGCCTTCCTTGCCGACCAGATGGGCGCGGAACTGGTGGAGGGCAGCGACCTGCGCGTGGTGGACGGGCGCGTCGCCATGCGCACGACCACGGGCTACAAGGCGATCGACGTCATCTATCGCCGGGTGGACGACGATTACCTGGACCCGCTCAGCTTCAATCCCGATTCGGTGCTGGGCGTGGCGGGGATCATGGATGTCTACCGCGCGGGCGGCATCACTATCGCCAATGCGCCGGGCACCGGCATCGCCGACGACAAGGCGATCTACAGCTACATGCCCGAGATCGTGGAGTTCTATACCGGAGAGAAGCCGATTCTCTCCAACGTGCCGACCTGGCGCTGCTCGGAGCCGGATGCGCTGGCCTATGTGCTCGACAATCTCGCCGAACTGGTCGTGAAGGAAGTCCACGGTTCGGGCGGCTACGGCATGCTGATCGGGCCGACCTCCTCGAAGAAGGAACTCGCCGATTTCGAGGCCAAGCTGCGGGCGCGGCCGGACAATTACATCGCCCAGCCCACGCTCTCGCTTTCCACGGTGCCGATCTTCACCAAGGAGGGTCTGGCGCCGCGCCATGTGGACCTTCGCCCGTTCGTGCTGGTCTCGCCCGACGGCATCGACATCACGCCCGGCGGGTTGACCCGCGTGGCGCTCAAGAAAGGATCTCTGGTGGTCAATTCCTCGCAGGGCGGCGGCACCAAGGACTCTTGGGTGCTGGACGAATGAAGGGTCCTGAAAGAGCGAGGGCGCGCTGATGCTGGGCCGGGCCGCCAACGGCGTATACTGGATGAGCCGCTATCTCGAACGCGCGGAAAATACCGCGCGGCTGATCGACGTCGGCTTTCATCTCGCTCTCACCCGCGGGAACAAGCACTCGCAGGACGAGGAGTGGAAGTCGGTCCTGACCACCACCGGCCTGATCGAGGACTACCGCGCGAAGCACTCGGACATCACCGGGACGCAGGTGTTCAACTACATGCTGCGCGACAAGGACAATCCCGGTTCGGTGCTCGCCATGCTGGAGAATGCGCGCACCAATGCCCGCATGGTGCGTAACAGCCTGACGAACGCCGTGTGGGAAACCACCAACGAAGGCTGGATGCACTTGCGCGACCTGCTTTCGCGGCCCGTGCGCGAAACCAGCCTGGGCGAGGTGCTCACCACGATCCGGCGCACCGGAACGCTGGTGCGCGGCGCGCTTGAAGGCACGATGCTGCGCAACGAGGTGTTCAACTTCGCGCGCATCGGCACCTTCATCGAGCGGGCGGACAGCACCGCGCGCATCCTCGACGTGAAGTATTACGTGCTGCTGCCCTCGGCGGCGTGGGTCGGTTCCAGTCTCGACAATGTGCAGTGGGATACCCTGCTGCGCTCGGTGGCGGGCAACCGCGCCTATTCGTGGCTCAATGCCGGCGCAATGGACCCGCGGGGGATCGCGCGCTTCCTGATCCTCGACGGCCAGTTCCCGCGCTCGCTGGTGTTCTGCTACGAAAAGATCCGCAGCAACATGGCGGGGCTCGCCAAGGAATACGGGCACGAGACTTCCGCCCATGCGTTGGTCCGGCAGGCCGGAGACGCCCTGCACCAGACCACGATCGAGAATATCTTCGAAGTGGGCCTGCACGAATTCCTGCAGGACTTCATCGGCAAGACCACGCGCATCGGGGGCGCCATCGCCGCCGATTACCGGTTCATCGAATAGAAGGACAGCCACCCGTGCTTCTGACCGTTACGCATACCACTCGCTATGCCTTTGCCGGGCCGGTCACTCACGGGCTGCAGCGCCTGCGCCTTAAACCCAAGACCACGCATGGGCAGGAAGTGCTCGACTGGCAGATGGAGATCGAAGGCGCCCGGCCCGAGGCGCAGTATGACGACCATCACCAGAACCATACCGCGCTCGTCTCGATCGAGCCGGGCACGCCCGAAGTCATCGTGACCTGCAAGGGCACGGTGCGCACGATCGACAACAGCGGCATCACCGGCGCGCACAGCGGCCATACCCCGCTCTGGTGCTTCCTGCGGCCGACCGTGCTGACCCGCGCGGGAAGCCGGGTGCGCTCGCTGCTGGCTTCCGTCGATGCGGATCGCGCCGATACGCTGGGCTTCCTCCACGCCCTGTCGAGCGCGGTGGCCGAGGAGATCGAGTATCTCCCCGGTTCCACCGATGCGGAGACGACGGCGGAACAGGCGCTCGCCGCCGGAAAGGGCGTCTGCCAGGATCATGCGCACGTCTTCATCAGCGCCGGTCGCCTGCTCGATATCCCGATGCGCTACGTCGGCGGCTATCTGCGCATGAACGACCGGGTGGAGCAGGAAGCCGGGCACGGCTGGGCCGAGGCGTTTATTCCGGGGCTCGGCTGGGTCGGATTCGACGTTTCCAACGCGATCTGCCCGGACGAACGGTATATCCGCGTAACCAGCGGTTGCGACTATGCAGAGGCCGCTCCGATTACAGGTATCGCGATGGGAGCGGGGGAAACGCGGCTCGACGTGCATTTGTCGGTGGCCGAGAACCTGCTAGGACAGCAGCAACAGCAGTCCGCAAGCGGCGGACAACAACAGAGACAGGGCGGCTGAACGGCCGCACCCCCGCATCGGTCGCGCGGGGCGAAGGATTTCAGGGGTTAGAACTTCCATGACCTATTGCGTGGGCATGATGTTGGATCGCGGGCTCGTCTTGATGAGCGACACCCGCACCAACTCCGGCGTCGACAATATCTCGACCTTCCGGAAGATGTACCACTGGGAGCTCCCCGGCGAGCGCGTGATCTCGGTGATGACGGCGGGCAACCTCGCCACGACCCAAGCGGTGATCAGCCAGTTGGAGGAACGCAACAAGGCCCCGGCGGAACGGCACAATTCGCTGCTCGAAGCGCCGACCATGTTCCAGGTGGCCACTATCGTCGGCAATCTCCTGCAGGACATCATTTCCGAACGCGCCGCCGATAACGGCCAGAGCGCGGCTTCCGGCACGTTCAGCGCCTCGATGATCGTCGCCGGCCAGATCAAGGGCATGGAGCCGCGCCTGTTCCTGATCTACCCCGAAGGCAATTTCATCGAAGCCAGCTTCGATACGCCCTTCTTCCAGATCGGCGAGACCAAATACGGCAGGCCGATCCTGATCCGGGGCTACGAGCGTTCGATGACGTTCGAGGCGGCGGTGAAGCTGCTTTGCGTATCGTTCGATTCGACGCTGAAAGCCAATCTCTCGGTGGGGCTGCCGCTCGACCTGCTGGTCCTGGAGCAGGACCGCTTCACGCCGCTGCACGAGCGGCGCATCGACGCGGGCGATCCCTATTTCCAGTCGGTTTCCACCGGCTGGGGAGAGGCTTTGCGGCAGGCCTTCGATTCGCTGCCGGATTACCGGATGGAAACGAAGCTCGACACGTCGGTCTGAAGGAAGGGCCCCGTCCCAGCCGCCTAGGTCGTAAACTCATAAACGGCACCATCGAGGCGCCATTTGGACGTCCCTTCGGGATTTACCTTGCGGTGAACTACGTTTGAGGCAAAATGGCCCATCGCTGCGTCGGGAGGTCTTGAAATATGGACATATTCCAGCGCCTTCCCTCCTGGCGCTGAGCCATTTTGCCTCAAACCTCGATGGCGCCGTTTATGAGTTTACGACCTAGACTCTCTGCCCCAGATGCTCGGCCAGACTTTCGAAGTCGCCGGCCGAAGCACGCCAGGTGGCCGCGAACAGCCCGTGTTCGCCGAACAGGGCGCGCGGCATTCCGCCGGGGCCTTCCTCGCGCCAGAGATCGGCAAGACGGACGGCCATCGGGTCATCGACCGGGCCCCAGTTCACGGCGTTGTCGCCGCGAACGTGGCGCATCCATGCCGCCAGCGCCGAGAGGATCGCAGGGCAATGCCTGCCTTCGGCCTGGTTGGCGGCAAGCGTTTCCAGCCAGCGCTGCGGGATCTTCTGGCTGCCGTCCATCGCGATCTGGATGAGCCGATGCTGGAGCGCCGGATTGGCGAAGCGTGCCAGCAGGGCCTCGGCATAGGCGTCCAGATCCTGTCCCGGCGCGGCTGCGATGGTCGGCTGGGCCTCGACGCGCATCAGGCGTTCGATCAGCGGGCGGATCGCCGGATCGGCGACTGCTTCGTGAACGAAAGCATGGCCGTGTTCCAGCCCGAGGTAGGCCAGCGCCGAGTGCGCGCCGTTGAGCATCCGCAGCTTGGCCGCCTCGTAAGGGGCGACATCGCCGACGAGCTGCGCGCCCACGGCTTCCCAAGCGGGGCGGGGACCGGCGAACTTGTCCTCGATCACCCACTGGCTGAACGGTTCGGTCATCACCGCGCCCTGATCCTCCAGCCCGGTGGCCGCGGCGACCGTCTTGCGGTCGCAGCGGTGGTGGCGGGGACGATGCGATCGACCATGGAGCAGGGGAATGCGCAATGCGCGGCGACCCATGCGCCGAGTTCGGGGTCGTGGCGGGCAAGGTATTCGGCCATGAGCCGCTCAAGCTGGCGGCCGTTATCGGCAAGATTGTCGCACGAGAGCAGGGTCAGGCCGGGAAGGTCCGCGTCGCGGCGGCGGCGCAGGCCCTGTTCGAGGAAGGCATAGACGCTGCCGTGGTGCGCCAGGAAGGGTTCGAGCGAGCCGTCCGCCGCGCGGCAGTAGCCCTTCTCGGTGATGGTGAAAGTGACGATCCGCGTTTCCGGCGCGGCAAGAGCAGCGATGACGGCTTCCGGTTCCTCGCTGGCGACAAGGACGCGGCCGACCGATCCGATCACCACTGTCTCGTTGCCCGCGGCCGAGCATTCGGTGAGGGTATAGAGGCCGTCCTGCGGGTTCATCTGGCGCGCCACATTGGCGGATCGCAGCGATACGCCGGTGATCGCCCAGTCCCGGTCCCCGGCCGCCATCGCCCGGTCCGTATACCAGGCCTGGTGGGCGCGGTGGAAGGCGCCGATACCGAAGTGGACGATGCCCGCCGCCTGCGCGCCCCGCTCGTAACGGGGGCGCGCGATGTCGGCGGGAAGCTGCGGCAGGCTCGCAGTGGAAAGTCTCACAAACGATAGGCCTTCTTCACGAGATTGTAGGTAAGGTCCTGCGCCAGTTCGGCCGCTTCCCAGTCCTCGATGCGGTGCTCGACGACGAGTTCCGCAAGGAACCCGCAATCGATCCGGCGGGCAACGTCATGGCGCGCGGGGATCGACAGGAAGGCCCGTGTATCGTCGTTGAAGCCGACCGTATTGTAGAAGCCTGCGGTCTCGGTGGTCATGCGGCGGAACCGGCGCATGCCTTCGGGGCTGTCGTGGAACCACCATGCCGGGCCGAGCTTGAGGCAGGGATAATGCCCGGCGAGCGGCGCCAGTTCGCGGGCATACGTGCTTTCGTCCAGCGTGAAGAGAATGATCGAGAGGCCGGGCTCGTTGCCGAACCTGTCGAGCAGGGGCTTGAGATTGGCCACATATTCGGTGCGCGAGGGGATGTCGGCGCCCTTATCACGGCCGAAGCGTTCAAAGACGCGGGCATTGTGGTTGCGGAAGGCGCCGGGGTGGATCTGCATGACGAGGCCGTCGTCGAGGCTCATCGCCGCCATTTCGGTGAGCATCTGGGCGCGGAACAGTTCGGCATCCTCGGCGGTGAAGTCCGCGCTGGTGACTTTGGCGAACAGGGCTTCGGCCTCGGCGCGCGGGAGATCGGCGGTTTTCGGGGTCGGGTGCCCGTGATCGGTCGAGGTAGCGCCCATTTCCGCGAAGAAGCGGCGGCGCTGGCGATGCGCGGCAAGGTATCCGTTCCAGGTGAGGCAGTCCTCCCCGGTGAGTTCGGAAAACCGGCGCAGGTTTTCGCGGAAACCCTCGAACTCGGGATCGACCACCGGATCGGGGCGATAGGCGGTGACGACCTTGCCCTTCCAGCCCCCGGCACGCGCATTGTCCGCCCGGATCGCGGCGTGGTGTTCCAGCGTGTCGAGTGGGCTTTCGGTCGTGGCGATCACTTCGATGCCGTAACGGTCGAACAGGGCGCGGGGGCGGAAGCTGTCGCTCGCCAGCATCTCGGTGATGGTGTCGAAATAGAGATCGCTGGTTTCGGCCGAGAGCTGCACACCCATTCCGAACGCTTCGGCGAAGACCCAGTCAAGCCACATGCGGGAGGGCGTGCCCCGGAACAGGTGGAAGTTCTCCGCCAGCAGCCGCCAGGCCGCGCGCGGATCGACGCCAGGATTGCGCACGCCGAGCGATTCCATCGGGATGCCCTGCGAATAGAGCATGCGGAACACATAATGGTCCGGCACCAGCAGCAGTTCGGTGGCATTGCCGAATGTCTCGTTCGCGGCGAACCAGCGCGGGTCGGTATGGCCGTGCGGACTGACGATCGGCAGTTTCGCGACGCTTTGGTAAAGCTCGCGGGCGATTGTTCGCGTGGCGGGCTCGGCCGGGAGGAGCCGGTCGGGATGCAGATCGAGGGGGCGGAGCATCAGTCTTCCAGTGCTGTGAATCGGAAATCGCGGAACTTTGCCTCGCCCGGACCGGCGGCATAGAGGCCCGGCCGCAGCATGAGGAAGCCGCCGCGAACATTGTGGTGATAGCCGGACACTTCCATGCCCCGGTCGAACCGCTTCCATGTCCTGCCGCCGTCTCCCGAGGTGTGGAACGAGACGATGTGGCGGCGATTGGTGAGGCGCATCTTCATGCGGCTTCCGTGCGGATTGGCGGGGCGGCCGCGCTCGTTGCCGTATTGGTGGGTGACGAAGCGGGTCTCGTCGAAGCCGAGCCCGGCATAGAGCTTGTCGTCATAGAACAGCACCAGGCCGGCGGTGCCGCCGGGCGCCAGTTCGATATCGCATTCGAACCGGTAGCTGGTATCGCCCGCGATCAGCAGCAGCGGTGAGCCGCTCGACGGGGCGAGGCCCTTGCCCGCGAAATGCAGCGCGCCGCCTTGCACGCGCAGGCGGCTGGATTCGTCGGGGGCGGGGCGGAAGAACGACCATTTCGAACCCAGCGCCAGCGGCTTCGAGAAATCGTCCGACAAGGCCATGCCGTGCGGCAGGGGGCTGGCGATCCTGGGCACCGGCAGCGGCTGTGAGAGGTCGCCGCCGGTCATGCGGAACCAGCCCTCTTCGGTCCATTCGATGGTATCGAGCAGGCACTGGCGGCCAAGCGTCCAGTAGCCGTTCTCGAACCCGTGGTAGAGCGTGTACCACTTGCGGTCCGGCCCCTCCACCAGGGAGGCATGCCCGCGCGACCACCAGGCCTCGGACTGGTCTTCGGTGCGGACCAGCGGATTGCCGGGATGCTGCTCCCACGGTCCGTGAATCGAGCGGGCGCGGGCGGCGATCACCATGTGCCCGGTCGGCGGACCGGCCGTGCCGCCCACCGCCGTGAGCATGTAGAACCAGCCCCCGTGGCGGTGGATCTTGGGGCCTTCGGGCGAAAAGCCCTCGACATCCCAGTCCTCCGGGTAGTGCCACGGGTCGTAGACATGCTCCACCTTGCCCGCCAGCGAGAGGCCGTCGTCGGACAGCCGCACGCGGTCTCCGCCCGAAAGGAACAGCCAGCGCGAGCCGTCCTCGCCCACGGCGTGGCAGGGGTCGATATGATCGTGCAGGCCCAGCGGTTTCGGATCGCTCCACGGGCCGTCGATGTGATCGGCCCAGATCACGTATATCTCGTTGGGCTCCGCCTTGACCGGGATGTAGAGGAAGTAGCGGTCCTTGTGCTTTTCCAGGCTGACTGCCCAGACCGAGCCGATGTTGCGGGTGAGCGCGGGCTTCCTCGGCTGCCAGTTCACCAGATCGCGGCTGTGCCAGATGGTGAGGCCGGGGTAGGAATCGAAGCTGGAGAAGGTGAGGTAATAATCCTCGCCATCCTTCAGGATGGCCGGGTCGGGCCGGTCTCCGGAGAGGACCGGATTGAGCATCGTTCCATTCCCGAGGTCGGCGATGCGCTGGCCGTCAAATCCGCGCCGCCAGTGGCGTGCGGGAGCCCGGGGTGGGCGCTGGAGGAGCAATCCCCGCCCCGGTCTCCCCTGCGGCAGCCTCTCTCCCCGCGAGAGTGGGTGCCGCAAGGCCGATACCGCCCAGCAGGGCGGTCTTGAGTGCGTCGCGTCTGTCCATGGTCATCCTGTCTTCGGTCTAGGCAAGCCCCACCGAGCGCGCCCAGGCGCGCCAGAGTTCGGGCCATGTCTCGACCGGCTTGCCGATCGTGCCGCGCAGGCCGAAGCCGTGGCCGCCCTGCGCGAAGAGGTGGGTTTCCACCGGAACGCCTTGCGCCTTGAGCGCGGCGCGCAGCCGCAGGCTGTTGTCCACCGGAACGGCGGGATCGTCCTCCGCGTGGAGCAGGAAGTGCGGCGGCGCGCCCTTGGGAACCGTGCGGTCCGGTGAGTGCGCGGCCTCCATTTCCGGCGTGGGAGAGGGGCCGAGCAGCAGCTTGCGCGAGCCCGCGTGAGCGACGGCGGGGTCCATCGAGACCACCGGATAGATCGGGGCCGCGCAGAAGGGGCGCGCGGAAAGCCTGTCCGCCGCGTCGACCGGCTTGTAGACTTGGGCGTCGTAGCGGGTGGAGAGGCTGGCGCAGACATGGCCGCCGGCCGAAAAGCCCATGGCGGCAACACGCTCCGGCTGCACGCCGTAATCCTTGGCGCGGTGGCGGATCAGGCGGATGGCGCGCTGGGCATCGGCCAGCGGCACGTCCTGCCGATCGGCCCAGCCCTCGCCCGGCAGGCGGTAGAACAGGACGAAGGCGGTGAAGCCGCGCGCGGCGAGCCAGCGGGCCATCTCGTAGCCCTCCTTGTCGATGACGACGAGGGCATAGCCGCCGCCCGGCGTGATGAGCACGGCCGCGCCATTGGGGCGGTCCGGCCGGAACACCACCATGCGCGGGCGGGTGGTCCCGGTAACGGAACGGTCGTTGACCTGCCCGTTGGTGGAGCGTTCGGTGACGGTTTCCAAAGGAGGAGTGGCGGGCATTCCCGGCGCGCCGCGGGGCCACAGGTCGATGGTCTCGCCGGGTTCGGGCAATCCCGCCGGCGGAGACCGGGTGCTGTCGAAAGGTGCTGCCGTCTGCGCTTGCGCGGTTCCAGCCGTCAGCCCCGGCAGGAGGCCCGAGGCAAGGGAAGCCGCCATGAACGATCGGCGGTCGATGGTCATGGCGGCTTCCTCTTCGTTGCTTTCAGTTCACTTCATTCGGCATTACTGCCGGTCAAAGGTCAATACTTGAGGCGCGCGCCGAACAGGATGGTGCGGCCGAAGTGGTTGTTCTCGTAATTGCGCTGCGCGTAGATGTCGTTGGTGCGGTAGCGATATTCGTCGGTCAGGTTGTTGCCGTCGATCGACAGTTCCATCCATTCGGTCGCCTGATAGCGGATCGCCGCATCGACGCTGGTGTACGAGCCGTAACCCTCGAAGATATTGCCGGTCGCGCTGGTGGCGTCGCTGAACGGGCCGCGATAGCTGACCGAGCCGCGGATGCTGAACTTGCCGTCGTCGTAATAGAGCGTGGCGTTCCAGGCCTTCTTCGACACGCCCAGCAGGGTGTTGTTGTAGATCGCCGAGACGCCGGAGAGGCCGCAGGCATTGGTCGTCGGGTTGCGGGTGCAGGCGGAAACGGCCGGACCGGTGATCTGGTAGTCCGCGCTGCTGTCGATGAAGGTGGCGTTGCCCTGGAAGCCGGTGTGGGTGAGGATGCCCGGCAGGAAGGTGAAGGGCAGTTGCAGCGCCAGTTCCACGCCCTTGAGCGTCGCGCCCTTGCCGTTGACCTGGGCGGAGACGATGTACTCCTGGTTCGGGTCGTAATTGATGTAGGCAGGCGTGCTCTGCCCCAGCACGTCGCGGCCAAGGCCGAGCTGCGGCAGTGTAGCGGTATAGGTGCCCGCAACCGGGAAACTCTCGATCTTCTTGATGAAGCCCGCCACAGAAACCAGCGCCTGCGGTGCGAAGTACCATTCAATCGAGGCGTCGAAATTGGTTGCCCGGTAGGGGTTGAGGAACGGATTGCCGAAGGTCACGCGGTAGTTGAACCCGTCGACCGAGCCGCCGGGGTTGAGGTTGCCCAGCGAGGGGCGCGTGATGACCTTGGCGATCGCGCCGCGCACGATCACGTCATGGCGCGGGTAGAACGCGATGTTCATTGCCGGCAGCCAGTCGTCGTAGCTGCGCCCAACGGTCGCGGCTACGCCTGCGGTGTAGCCGGTAGAGGTCTGCTTGGTATGAGCGCAGCGACGCCGGCATTGCCCGCGAATTCGAGGCCGAGGATATCGCCCTTGACGTCGAACTGGAGGTATCCGCCCGAGGTCTCCTCGCGCACGCGGCGATTGTTCCCGAGATCCTCGACGGCCGTACGGGCATAGAGATTGGTGTAGTTCGCCGCCTTGTCGATGTCGGCCACGATCCACGAACTGGTGGTGCCGCCCGGCTGTCCGGCGTCACCGAGATTGATGAGGCGCGAGATGTCGGAGGTGACGGGCAGGCCGTAGACGCTGGACGAGCAGGTCACCTGGCCCAGAATCAGGTCCGGCTGGCCGTTGGTGGCGCAGGCGGCGGTGTCACGCTGGAACAGCTGCGTACGGAAGTCGTAACGACGCCAGACGCCGCCCGCCTTCACGGTGAAGCCGTCCGCCATGTCCCATTCGGTGCGCAGCTGGGCGGTCTTGAACTTGTTCTTCACGTAGGACGGACGGTCGCGGATTTCGGCGAGCTGGAAATTCGCCGGATTGGTCACGTCCAGGCCGTAGTTCAGCACCGGCGACTTCATGTCGGAATAGTCGAAGTCGAAACCGTTCGCGTTGCGGTTGTCGTAGGCGAAAGTGGTTTCCACCGGGATGTCGGCGTTCGACTGCGAGAAACCGCCCAGCGCCGTGAAGCGGAAGGTGTCGGTCACGTCCTGGTCCCAGGTCGCGCCGAACTGGTAGAATTCGGTCTCCGACTTGCGCAGGTAGCTTTCGGTGCGGACCCAGGCATTGTCGTAAGTGCCTGCGATCATCGTGCCCTTGTCGTCGTAGACCGGGTCCACGAGGTTGAAGCGGCGTTCGTTCGAGCGGGCGAGGACTTCCAGCCACTGTTCCGAACGGTTTTCCTTGAACGAGGAATAGAGGCCATCGATCGAGAGCTTGGTGCGGTCGGTCGGTTCGAACTGGATCGAGCCGGTCAGGCCGAGGCGGCGGCGATCATGCTCGACCTTGCCGTAGCGCGGGATGCGGGCGTGGAACGAGAGCGCTGCCGCGTCGCAGGCTTCGGAAGGACGGTAGCCGCCGCCGGAGTTCACCGGGTTGCCGCCGGTCGGGCCGACGTCCGAATAGAAGCAGGGCGTGCCGTTCACCGAGTTGAAGTAGGCCTGCGACCAGCGGACGGTGTTGTTGCCGGTTTCCAGCGTATCGGTGTGCGAATAGGCCGCCGAAAGGTTGACGCCGAAAGTGCCGGCATCGTTGCGCCAGGACAGCAGGCCGGCAAGGCGCGGGCCGACGTTCTTGGACAGGTCGTTGTAGGAACCCTGCATGTTGAGCACGGCGGAAAGACCGGCCTTGCCCGCCAGCGGATTGCCGGTGTTGAGATCGACCACGGCGCCCAGCGAGCCTTCGTCGAGGCTGGCTTCGGCGGTCTTGTGGACCACGAGGCTGCTGAACAGTTCCGAGGCGAAGACGTTGAAGTCGAACGCGCGGTCGCGGTTGGCGGAAGCGCCGTCGGAGCTGGTTGCGATCGTTTCCAGGCCGTTCACGCGGACGCGGGTGAACTGGGCGCCAAGGCCGCGCACGGTGATTGCACGGCCTTCGCCGCCGTCACGCTGGATCGAGATGCCGGGGATGCGCTGGAGCGATTCGGCAAGGTTCTGGTCAGGGAACTTGGCCATGTCCTCGGCGACGACGGCATCGACGGCGCTGACGGATTCGCGCTTCACGTTGAGCGCGGCTTCGAGCGACTTGCGGAAACCGGTCACGATGATTTCCTGCGCGGCGGTGCCGTCTTCCGTCGCGGTCTGGCCTGCGGCGGCGGTATCCTGTGCGAACGCTGCGTGCGGCAATGCCAGCGCACTGCCCGCGACGAGAGCTGCCTTCAGTAGCGAAATCCTCGAAACATGAACCTTGGAAATATTCAGGCGCATGATCACTCCCCCTGTAGCCGTTGTGGCCTTCATGGCCGTTTTGGCCAATTGATACCGGTGTCAGAGGTGTTCGCGCCTTTGGCGCTTCCCTTCTCCGGCACCTGCTCCCGGCGTCTTGCAACGCCATCCTCCACGCCTTGTCGGCGCACGTCTTCCGAACCGCGTATCGTCGTTTCATTGCGACCGTCAGTTCGTTCTTGCCGGTCTTGGTAACCGGTGTCATTAGTTATTGCCGCAGGGACAGCGCCCTGTCAAGAACCCCTGTGAGAAGCAGGTCAACGGGAGAGCACAGTGAAAGAAAAGAGGCAGATGAGCCGTCTTACCCTCACGGTTTCGGCCGCAATTCTGGCGATTTCGGCGGTCCCGCAGCTGGCCGGCGCGCAGGCCGCAGACCCGACCCGGGGCGGCGACGGCGGGCGAATCATTCGCGTGACGACCCTGGCCAAGGACGGCCCCGGATCGCTCAGGGAAGCGGTCGAGGCGAAGGGCAAGCGCACCGTGGTGTTCGAAGTGGGCGGGGTGATCGACCTTGAACGCTCGGTCATGGAAATCGACGAGCCCTACCTCACCATCGCCGGACAGACCGCGCCTTCGCCGGGCGTGACCATCGTTCGCGGCGGGATCGATCTCAAGGGGCACGACGTCAAGATCAGCCACCTTCGCGTGATGACCGGGGTGGACGGCCAGCCCAAGCTTTCCGGCTGGGAGGCGGACGCCTTCTCCACCGTTGCCGCGCATAACGTGGTGGTGGAGCATTGCAGCTTCTTCTGGGCGATCGACGAGAACATGTCGACTTCCGGGCCGCGTTTCAACGGCAACACCGTGAAGGAATGGCGCGCGGCGACCAGCCATGACGTGCTGTTCCGCGAAAACCTCGCAGCCGAAGGCCTGGCCGATGCCAGTCACCCCAAGGGCGAGCATTCCAAGGGCTCGCTGGTGCACGACAATGCCACCGGCATCGTCTTCTACCGCAACGTCTGGGCCCACAACATGGAGCGCTCGCCGCTGGTGAAGGGCGGGGCGCAGGTGCTCATGGTCAACAACATGATCTACGATCCCGGCCACCGCGCGGTGCACTACAACCTGATGAACCTCGAATGGGCGGGGCATCCCTATGTCACCGGCGAGATTACGGCCGTGGGCAACGTCATGCGTGCGGGCAACACCACTGCGCCGGGTCTGCCGTTCCTGACGCTGGGCGGCGACGGCGATCTTGCCTGGTTCAGCAAGGACAACATCAACGTGGATCGCTGGGGCAATCCCGCGCCGATGCTGGGCCGCTACGGCGTGACCAAGGCGAAAGTGATCGAATCGCCGCAGCCGCTCGCCAGCCTCGATGGCTACAAGGTGGTCCCGGCCGCCGATCTCGAGACCGGGCTGCTGGCCTCGGTCGGCGCCCGCCCGTGGGACCGTGCGCCTGACGATATCCGCGTGCTGTTCTTCGTCGCCGAAGGACGCGGCGAGGTGATCGACGACGAGAAGGTCGTCGGCGGCTATCCCCATCCGGCGCCGACTCGCGCCGCCTTCGTGGAGAAGGACTGGAACCTTGCGACGATGACGCCGAAATCGGGGATTTATCCGGGCCAGAAGGCAGGGGCGCAGGAAAAGCTCTCTGCCCGCGACAAGGAAATGCGCGAAGGGGCCGCGAAGTGATCGCGGCCCTGCTGCTGATGGCCGCATCCGCCACGGGCGCGCCGCCGATGGCCGTGATCGACGAGAAGGACACCGTGCGCGAGGAAGCCCCTCCGCACGGCGCCATCGGCATGAGCACGGCCTACCGCATCTCCGATGCCGCGCCCGCGCCGCGCACGATGGAATTCCGCCGCCGCGTGCTTCACAAGGGAGCGGCGATCGGCGAGCATCCCATCGCGCATGACGAGGTGTACTATGTGCTCTCGGGCGAGGGTGAGGTGGTTTCGGACGGAAAGCGCGCGGCGCTCCGGCCGGGGATGACGGCCTATCTCTACAACGGCGCGGTCGTCGGCATCTGGCAGAAGGGCGACGAGCCGCTTTCGCTGGTGATCGCCTATCCCAATCCGCCGGGTTCCGCCGGGAAGAAGTGAAAGGGTGCGCAGGGGGGCATCGCGCTCCCCTGCGCACTTGCGGCGGCTTCAGGTTCCCGGCTGCACATAGGGCGCCGTGGCCCACAATTCCCGCTGCCAGCCGCGCGGGTCGTTCTCCACGCGGACATTGTCCCCGAACACCATGGTCTGGCGGGAGGGCAGGGCGTAGGCCGCCCAGTCCGCGATGCCCGGCCGTCCTGTCCTGGCGAGCCCGGCGAAGGCGCCCATCATCGCCTTGCTCAGGGCCTGCGCGCCTGCGTCCGTGCCTGAAAGGCTGCCCGGCGCATCGAGCGTGCCGAAGACGTAGGGAATGTCATCGGTATGCGCCGCGCGCGCAGCGGATCGACGGGAGAGGGCCGTTCGAGCTGATAGACCCAGGTTTCCCGCGCACCTGCCTTCGCGCGCTCGTCGGCCTCGATGACTTGCCCCGGCCATGAGCGACCCGCCGTGGTGGCGGCGTAATAGACCTGTTCGACGCTCCAGCCCGGCTCATGGGCACGGTAGCGGTCCACCACCCATTGCGGGTCGAGATCGATCTTCACCTCGCGGCTCATCCGCTCGGCCAGGTTGCCCCAGTCCAGCCCCTTCAGCTTGCTGCCGCGCGGGTCGAGGAAGGCGCGGGTTTCATCGTGGGTATTGCCCAGGATCATCGGCACGCCGAGCGACTGCGGCGCGGCGTCCGGCCAGAACGGATGGCGCGGCAGGTTGGTCATGTCGAGCACCGGGCCGAAATAGACCGGGCCGCCCATGACCGGATCGGTGGCGGCAAGGCCCTCCACCAGTCGTTCCACGGGCATCGTCCGCAAACTCTCCACATCGCCGGGCGCCAGCTTCAGCGCCGCCATGAGCGCCTGCGTGCGGGCCCAGGCGTGCATCGGCCCGCTGGCCTGCACCTGCTGGCCGCTCATGGTGGCGGCGGTGTGGAACAGCCCTTGCGCGGCCGGCATGGCCATGAGCGTGGCGATCTTGGCGCCGCCGCCCGACTGGCCGAACACCATGATCCGCGCCGGGTCTCCGCCGAACTGCGCAATATGTTCGCGCACCCATTGCAGGGCGAGGATCAGGTCGAGCTGGCCGAGGTTGCCGCTGTCGGCATAGCGGGCGCCGAAAGGCCGCAGCCAGGCATGGCCCAGCGCGTTGAGCCGGTGATTGACGGTGACGACCACCACGTCTCCTCCGGCCGCCAGCTTCGCGCCGTGGGTAAGGGGATCGGTGACCGAGCCGGTCGTATAGGCGCCGCCGTGGAAGTAGACCATGACCGCGCGCTTCGCGGCGGGGTTCGCTTCGGGTGTCCAGACGTTGAGGAAAAGGCAGTCTTCGGACTGACGCTCGCTACCGGAGCCGCGTTGCGGGCAGATCGGCGCGAAATTCCGGGCTTCGACGCGCGGACCGGACCAGGGTTCAGCGACGGCGCGGGCAAAGCGCGGCGCGCGGCCGTAGCGGATGCCCTTGAAGGCGAGCACGCCCTGTTCGGCAAGGCCGAGGTAGCGCCCCGCCGCCGGGCTGTCGGCACGCGCGGAGGGGCGGGCGAGAAGCGGCGCAGGGGCGATCGCGGCAAGCGTCGCGGCGGACTTTACGAGAGTGCGGCGCGTTATGTGTCTGGCCGTCATGGCAGTGCCTCTTCCCCCGGCGCCGTCCCGGATCATGTCCGGGGCGACGCAAACGCATCAGCTTCCGGTCACCGCCGCACGTCGCCCCCGGCGATCGAGAACGCTTCCAGTTCCGCCCGGCCGATCAGGCTCATGTCGCCGTGCAGCGAATGCTTGAGCACCGTATAGGCGAGGCCGGCATGGGCCATGGCCGAAAGGTCGCCGCCTTCCAGCCACTGGTGCAGCACGCCCGCCGCGAAGGCATCGCCGGTGCCGATGCGATCGACGATGCCGGTGGCTCGCTCGGCCGTCTGCACCGCGCCGTCGCGGCCGTCCACGCGGGCGGCGATGCGGTGATGCCCGGCGTTGACGACATGGCGCGCCGTGGAGGCGATGATCTGGAGGCCCGGGAAGGCAGCGAAGGCGGCCTCGGCAGCCTCGCGGCGGCGGTCTTCACCGTCGCCCGAGAAGGTGCCGCCCAGCAGCAGCGAGATGTCGCGGTGATTGCCGATCATCACCGTGGCCGCGCTGACCAGTTCGGTGAGCACTTCGCGCGGGTTGCTGTCCCAGCTTTCCCACAGCAGCGCGCGGTAATTGCCATCGAAGCAGATCGGCACGCCGGCTTCCTGCGCGGCGCGCACCGCGGCCCTGGCGAGCGAGACGCCGCCCGGCCCGAGTGCGGGCGTGATGCCGGAAAGGTGCAGCAGCCGCGCGCCGTCGAGCGCGGCGGCAAAGTCGAAATCGTCCACCGAGGACTGCGCGAAGGCGCTGCCGGCGCGGTCGTAAGTGATCGCGGAAGGACGCAGCCCGGCGCCGGTTTCGAGGAAGTAGAGCCCCATGCGGCCCGGCCCGGAGGTGACGCCGGAAAGGCCGATCCCCGCCGCGCCCAGCGCGCGCGGGCCTTGTCGCCCAGCGGATTGGCGGGCAGGCGCGAAACCAGGCGGACCTCGTGGCCGAGCGAGGCGAGCCCCGAGGCGACATTGGCTTCCGCCCCGCCCACCACCATGTCGAGCGAATCCGACTGGACCACGAGCCGTGCATCATGCGTGGCGAAACGGATGAGAACTTCGCCGAAGCAGGTAACGTGGCCAGTCATAGTCTTGGTAATCCTCAGCGCGCGAGCCAACCGCCGTCTACGGCGAGGACGTGGCCTGTAACATAATCCGCAGCCGGGGAAGCAAGAAACACGGCGGCGCCGGCGATGTCGCGGGGATCACCCCAGCGGCCGGTGGGAATGCGCTCCAGGATCTGGCGGTTGCGCGTCTCGTCGCCCTGAAGGGCTGCGGTGTTGTTGGTGGAGATGTAGCCCGGAGCGATGGCGTTGACCTGCACGCCCCTGGGCGCGAGTTCGTTGGCCATGGCCTTGGTCACGCCGCCCACGCCCGACTTCGCCGCCGCATAGCTCGGCACGCGGATGCCGCCCTGGAAGGTGAGCAGAGAGGCGATGTTGACGATCTTGCCCCGGCTACCACCAATGGCGCCCCGCTCCACCATGCCCTTCGCCGCTGCCTGGCTGAGGAAGAACAGGGTCTTGAGGTTGGTGTCCATCACCGCGTCCCAGTCCTCTTCGGAGAACTGCAGCAGGTCGTCGCGGCGGATGATCCCGGCGTTGTTGACGAGGATATCGATCTTGCCGAGCCCGGCCACCGCTTCGTCGATCACGCGGCCCACGGGCTCGATCGAGGAGAGGTCGGCCTTGATGTTCACGCACTTGCGGCCGGTCGCTTCGACCAGCGCAATGGTTTCCGCCGGTTCGCTGCGCCCGGCAAGGGCCACGTCGGCGCCGGCTTCGGCGAGTGCCACGGCAATGGCCTGTCCGATCCCGGTGTTGGCGCCGGTCACGAGCGCGGCCTTGCCTTCGAGGCTGAAGGAAATCGCCATAGTCTGTCCTGTCCCAATCTGATCGTGCCGGCGGTGCGGTTTCGCACCGTTGGCTCCGCGTTCGGCATCGACTTCGTCGTTGCGGGCGTGGCTCCGTCGCTCCGCTCCCCGCCGGTGACGAGGGGCGCGACGGAGCCGCGTCCGAACGGATACCCTACTGAAGCTGGCAGATATCCAGCACGTTCATGTCGGTATAGTCGAGGTTTTCCCCGCCCATGGCCCAGATGAACGCGTACTTCTTGGTGCCCGAACCCATGTGGATCGACCACGGCGGGCTGATGACGGCCTCTTCGTTGGCGATCACGATGTGGCGCATCTGGTCGGGCTCGCCCATGTAGTGGAAGATGCGGTCGTTCTCTTCGGGCAGTTCGAAGTAGAGGTAGATCTCGCTACGGCGGTCATGAAGGTGCGGCGGCATCGTGTTCCACACCGAACCTTCTTCCAGCACGGTGAGGCCCAGCAGCAGCTGCGCGCTTTCGCAGACGCCGGGGATGACGAGCTGGTAGATCGTGCGCTGGTTCGAATTGGCCAGATCGCCGCGGGCCAGCGGGTTCGCTTCGGCCAGCGTGATCAGCTTGATCGGGCAGGCCTTATGCGCGGGGACCGAGGCGATGTAGAAGCGCGCGGTCTCACCCTCGAAGATCACCTCGTCCGAGCCCATCGGCACGTAGAGGCATTCCTTGTTGCCCACCTCGAAGCGCTGGCCGTCGACCGTGATCGCGCCGGGGCCGCCGATGTTGGTGATGCCGGCTTCGCGGCGCTCAAGGAAGGGCTTGCCTTCCGCGCTCTTGGGAACGGTCTGCGCGGGCAGCTTGAGCGGACCCTGCGAAGGCACCGCGCCGCCGATCACGAAGCGTTCGTTGTGCGAATAGTTGAGGTTGACCTTGCCGTCCTCGAACATGCCGCCGACGAGGTAGCGATCGCGCAGTTCCTCGTTGGAGACGCACTCCAT
Organism: Novosphingobium sp. ST904; assembly: GCF_001298105.1. Classification (GTDB taxonomy): domain Bacteria; phylum Pseudomonadota; class Alphaproteobacteria; order Sphingomonadales; family Sphingomonadaceae; genus Novosphingobium. Next base: position 40,450 of record NZ_LGJH01000155.1, read on the forward strand.
CATGTCGGGATGGGTGGCGTGGTAGGTCTTGCAGAACACGGGGGCTCTCTCCCTTGTGGAATTCAGTTCCGTATGGTGGGACGCTATTGCGTTTCAGGTCAAGTCTTATCCGGCTTTGGTAACCGGTGTCAATGTCCTGCGGGGCGTGTTTGTCCCCATGTGCCTGAACCGCGGCGCTCAGCGGTCCGGGGAGGGCGGCGCCACCGAGGCGCGGCGCACGAGGTCCGAGAGGAACAGCGATGGCTGCGAAGCGGCGCTGGCTGGCTCGATCAGCTTGCGGGCGGCGGCGGTCGCCATCGGCACGATCGGCCAGCGCACCGTGGTCAGCGGCGGCCAGATATGCGCGGCGATGGCGGTATCGTCGAAGCCGATGATGGAAAGTTGCTCGGGCACCGAAATGCCCTTCGCCCGCGCCGCATGAAGCACGCCGGCGGCCATCTCGTCGTTGCTGGAGAAGATCGCCGTGGGGCGCGGTTCGGCGGACAGCAGGCGCTCCCCCGCGGCAAGGCCCGATTCGAAGCGGTAGTTGCCCCGCGCGGTGATGGCCGGGTCCGGTTCGAGGCCGGCGCCAGCAAGCCCGTCGGCAAAGCCCAGTTCGCGCTCGTGAGCGGAGCGGAAGCCTTCCGGCCCGGCGATGAAGCCGATGCGCTTGTGGCCAAGGCTCACCAGCCATGCCACCGCCTCGCGCACGGCATGACGGTCGTTCGAGGCGACGAGGTGCTTGTCGTCATCCAGACGGGCGGAACCCATGCGGACCAGCGTGCAGCCAAGCTCGCGGCAGACGGCGGCGAGGCCGTCGTTCTCGGAGATCGGCGGCAGCAGCAGCACGCCGTAGAGGCGCTGCTGCTCGATGAAGCGGCGGATGTCCTCCAGCATCGTGGGGGAATGGCGATCCACCGGGCGGACCACCAGCGCGAACTCGGTGTCGCGGATCGCGTCCAGAATGCCTTCCTGCACGCCCAGCACCATCTGCGCGTTGGGGTTGTCGTGGATCAGGCCGATCAGGAAGTTGCGCCGCAGCGCCAGCGCGCGGGCCTGCGGGTTGGGCACATAGCCGATTTCGGCGATCACCGCTTCGACCTTCTCGCGCGTGGCCTGGTTCAGCAGGGGCGACTTGTTGATGACGCGGCTGACGGTCTTCTTCGACACGCCGGAGAGCCGGGCGACGTCGTTGATGGTGGGCTTGGCGTCGCGTTTGTGTTCTTCCGGCATCCTCGCCCCTTTTGACGGACCGCTTGCGGTTTCGCCGATCTGTTGTCAGCCGCTTGCCTTCTTGCTTGCGGAAAGGCAAGATGACACCGGTTTCCTTTTCTTGGAAGTCCTCAATTCCGCGCTAACTCCGGTCCTACGATGCCTTCAGAAATCCCCGCCTCGATTCGTATCCACCCCCGCGACACCGTGGCCGTCGCGCTGCGCCCGCTCGCCTCGGGCGAAGTGGTGGACGGCCTCGCGCTGCGCGAGGAGGTGGGGCAGGGGCACAAGTTCGCCCTCGCCGATATCGCGGCAGGGGACACGGTGGTGAAGTACGGCCAGCCGATCGGCCGCGCCACGCAGGCGATCCCGGCGGGCGGCCATGTCCACACCCACAATGTGGAAACCGCGCTGGCCGGCGAGCTCGCCTACGCGCCCCACCCCGGCGAAGCGCAGGCCCATGCCCCGCGTGCGGGAACCGACCTGACATGGCAGGGCTATTTGCGCGCCGACGGCCGCGCGGCGACCCGCAACGAGATTTGGATACTGCCCACGGTCGGCTGCGTCGGCATGACCGCCGAACAGGTCGCCCGCGAGGCGCAGGGCCGCCATGCGGCGCTCATCGCGGCGGGCCGGATCGACGGTGTGCATGCCTTCGCGCACCCGCACGGCTGCTCGCAGCTTGGCGACGATCTCGACGGCACCCGCGCCCTGCTCGCCGGGCTTGCCGCCAGCCCCAATGCGGCGGGCGTGCTGCTGCTTGGGCTTGGCTGCGAATCCAACCAGCTCGATGCGCTGGTTGCGGCGGTGCCGGTATGGGCGCGGTCCAAGCTGCGGATGCTTTCCAGCCAGTCCGCCGGGAACGAGATCGAGGAAGCGGGCCGGCTGGTGGACGAACTGGTCGAGGAAGCGGCCGGCGCCCGCCGGGTCGAACTGCCGCTTTCGGCCCTGACCATCGGGCTCAAGTGCGGCGGTTCGGACGGCTTCTCGGGGCTCACCGCCAATCCGCTGCTGGGGCGGCTTTCGGAAACGATCTCGGACGCGGGCGGCAAGGCGATCCTCACCGAGATTCCCGAGATATTCGGCGCCGAACAGGCCCTCCTGGACCGTGCGACCTCGCGCGAGGTGTTCGACGCGGCGGCCGGCCTCGTGAACCGTTTCAAGCGCTATTATCTCGACCAGGGCCTGCCGGTTTCGGAGAACCCCTCGCCGGGCAACCTTGCGGGCGGGATCACCACGCTGGAGGAGAAATCGCTGGGCGCGGTCCAGAAGGCGGGTTCCGCGCCGCTGTGCGACGTGATCGATTACGGCGGTCAGGCCAGCGTGCCGGGCGTCACCCTGCTGGAGGCGCCGGGCAACGATGCGGTGTCCTCCACCGCGCTCGCCGCTTCGGGGGCGACCCTGGTGCTGTTCACCACCGGACGCGGCACGCCGCTGGGCTTCCCGGTGCCGACGGTGAAGGTCGCCTCCAACCGCCGCCTGTCCGAGGCCAAGCCGCACTGGATCGATTTCGACGCCTCGATCGCGCTCGATCTCGGGCAGGACGCTGCCGATGCCGCTTTCCTCCAGCGGATCTGCGCGATCGCCAGCGGGGAGGCCACGGCCTCGGAGCGCGGCGGCCAGCGCGCCATCGCGGTCTGGAAGCGCGGCGTAACCCTCTGAACGGCTGAGGCAGCGCCCGCGCGGCCAAGTATCGATTTGCTTATGACACCGGTTTCCTTTAACGACGAAATCAGAACAACGAAGGGTTTGGGATGAGTTCGACCGAGCAGGCTCCCCACGAACAGGCACACGCGGTTGCGAGTGCATTCGTGGCGGCACGACGCGAGAAACGCGCATTGACGATCTACCCCGGCGAGGCGCCTACCGACCTGTCGGGCGCCTATGCCATCCAGGACCGCGCCATCGGCCTTGACGGCCGCACGGTGGCCGGCTGGAAGGTCGGTAGGATCAACGCCCCCGAAGACGCGCGCCTCGGCGCGAACCGGCTGTCCGGGCCGATCTTCGCGGATAGCGTGGTCACGGCAAGTTCGGGTGAAGCGCCCGAGATGCCCGTTTTCGCGGAGGGCTTTGCCGCTGCCGAGGCCGAATTCCTCCTGCATGTCGCGCCCGGCTGGAACGGCACGGTACCGGCGGACGACGCGGAGACGCGCAAGGTTCTCGATGCCGTCCATATCGGAATCGAAGTGGCCAGCTCGCCTTATCCCGGCATCAATGCCGACGGCCCGCCGGTGACGATCTCCGATTTCGGCAACAACGCCGGCATGGTCGTCGGGCCGGCCCTCGAAGGCTGGGAAACCGCCGCCTTCGAAACCATCGGCGTCCGCTTCGAGATCGAAGGCGAAACCATCGCCGAGGCAACCACGGCAACGATGCTCGACGGCCCGCTCGGCGCGGTGCGCTTCCTGCTGGCGAACCTTTCGGCCCGCGGCATCGATTGCAGCGGCGGCACCTGGGTTTCGACGGGCGCGGTTACCGGGGTCCACCCGGTGGTGCCGGGGCAGGGCGTGACCGCGCACTTCGAAGGCCATGGCAGCGTGAGCTGCCGGATCGCGGCGGCGGTGCCCGCCTGACAGGACAGATCGATCGGCAGGCCCACAAGAACGCCGCCGAAAAGGGAGCAGGATCAATGGATGCAGGTATCGCTGGAACGGCCAAGGTAGACCGGACCGGCCTTCACCCCACCGCCGGCCGCTATCGCTGGACGATCGTCGCGCTGCTCTTCGCGGCCACGGCGATCAACTATATCGACCGCCAGATGATCGGCGTGCTCAAGCCGACGCTGGCGGGCGAATTCCACTGGAGCGAAAGCGACTTCGCGGAAATCGTCTTCTGGTTCCAGCTTGCCTACGCCATCGGCTACCTTTCGTTCGGCAAGGTGGTCGATGCACTGGGCGCGCGGCTGGGCTACACCATCGCCATCGTCATCTGGACGGTGAGCCACATGGCGCACGGCTTCGCTTCGGGGCTGACCTCGTTCGCCGCCGCCCGCTTCGGCCTGGGGATCGGCGAATCGGGCAACTTCCCGGCCGGTATCCGCGCCGTGACGGACTGGTTCCCGCAGAAGGAACGCGCCTTCGCCATCGGCCTGTTCAATGCCGGGGCCAATGTCGGCGCCATTCTCACGCCGCTGATCGTGCCGCTGCTGGTGCTCTGGTTCGACTGGCGCATGGCGTTCTTCGTCACCGGCATCTTCGGCGTGCTGTGGCTGGGCGCATGGTGGGCGATCTATCGCCATCCCGGCGAGCATGGCCGCGTCACCCCGGCCGAACTCGCCTGGATCCAGCAGGATCCCGCCGATCCGGTCGAGAAGATCGGCTGGGCGCGCCTGCTCACCGTGAAGGAAACCTGGGCCTATGCGCTCGGCAAGTTCCTGATCGACCCGATCTGGTGGTTCTTCCTGTTCTGGCTGCCCGGCTACCTGTTCGAGCGCTATGACCTCGATCTCAAGACCTTCGGCCTGCCGCTGGCGGGGATCTACCTGATTTCCGATCTCGGCAGCGTCGGCGGCGGCTGGCTGTCCTCGAAGCTCATCAAGGCGGGCCGCACGCCCAACTTCGCCCGCAAGATCACGATGCTGATCTGCGCGGTCTGCGTCCTGCCGATCTGGTTCGCGCAGAGCATCGACAGCGTGTGGTCGGCGGTGCTGGTGATCGGGCTGGCCACGGCGGCGCACCAGGCGTTCTCGGCTAACCTCTACACGCTGCCTTCAGACGTGTTCCCGCGCGGTGCGGTGGGCTCGGTGGTCGGCATCGGCGGCACCGTGGGCGCTTTCGGCGGCATGGGGATGGCGCTGTTCGCAGGCTACATCCTCGACGCCACGCACAGCTACGAAGTGCTCTTTGCGATTTGCGCCAGCGCCTATCTGGTGGCGCTGCTGGTGGTCCACCTGCTCAGCCCGAGACTGGCGCCTGCCCAGGTCTGACGGGGGCAGCCCTGACAGGCCGGTCATCGCGAGAAGGAAGCGGGGGGGCCTTGTGCCCCCCCGTTTTGCATCTTCAGTCGCGGACGTTCTTCGCCTCGATCGTCTCGCCGGGGAAAATCCCGGCAATGGCCATCGCCGCGCCGAGCTTGGAGAGCGTTTCCAGCATGTCGCCCACGCTGTCCTCGGAAATCACCAGTTCCAGCGTGTCACGGGTTTGCTGGGCGCCCCGGTCACGCAGCGAGGTGATGAGTTCGAGGATCACGGCCTCGTGCTCGGAAACGTGGCTGCAGGCCATCGGGCAGAACGCGAAGGTTTCCAGCGCGTCGCGGTTGAACAGCAGCATCGCGCGGTGGAAGGGCTGGAGCCCGCCGATCATCCGCCACTTGGCGAAAGCGGGGGCCAGGGCCTGCGCCGGGCACTGGCGGCGCCCCAGCGTGGTGACCCAGGCGCGCATGGACCAGACGAGGAAGCGGCAGCCCTCGTCGAGCGAATTCAGGGGGCGATCGACGTACTGATACATGCCTGGTTCTCCATGGGCTTGTATTTGCGAATGATTATCATTAGCTATGTGTACGCAGCTTGTCTTGCCCGTCAAGCCTGCACCAAGGACCTAGGGCCGGCGCTTGTCATGGGGCGCCTGCCTGCCCTTCCTGTCGACTGGGCCGGGGCGATTTCACGCCATGCGCGAGAAACCGCGGCCCCATTTTTTCCCCTGAAATCCATAGGTTTTCCCTCGGTTCTCCCAGGGATATACCGGCATTCTCCACAGGACTGTCCACGCGGCCGCCGCCGACGAGCCGTGCAGAAAAACGGGTGATATTCCACGCACGAAAAGGCCGCCGTCCGGCTTGGACGACGGCCTGCGAATCGGGGTGATTCGGGAGCGATTCGAATCGCCGAATCGGGAACCCGCAGGCGCCAGCCTTCGGCAAGGGCGCCTGCGAATCGCGCCTCTAGCGGTAGTCGAAACCGCCCTTGGGCTGAATTTTCAGGGAATTCTGCTGCATCGCCGTCATCAGATAGGCGCCGATCAGCATCGGAAGCTCCAGCATCTGCTTCTCGTCCCAGGTCTTGGCCAGCACGTCCCAGGTCGAATCGCTGACGCAGTGGTCAGCCACGAGTTCCTCTACCGCGCGCAGCATGGCCGATTCGTGTTCGCTCCACCCCGGAGCGGCGGAACCGGCGATCACCCGGTCGATATCCTCGCCATCGATGCCGAAGGCCTTGCCGATATCCACATGTTCGCACCATTCGAACGGCGCGCGGGCCAGCAGGGCAAGGCGCAGGATCATCAGTTCGCGTTCCCGGCCGGGGATCGTGCCCTTTGCTGCCAGTTCGATGCCAAGGACCATCTGCCCCTTGAACATGCCGGGATGGCGCAGGGTGATGAGGCTGACATCGGGGAAGGGGCGGCTTTCGGGAATATGGAAGGCGGCGCGAATCGCGTCGACCTGCTCCTGCCCCTCGGGGCTCACCTCTTCGAGCCGCAGCGGCGTGTAGCGCGGCCCGCCGAGGATCGTCTGCGCCTCGCGCGCGGCGGCGTCGAACTGCACCGGGCCGCTGATTACTTCGCTCATTGTTGTCACCTGTGGTTTGGCCCCTGGTCGGGCCCGTGGTTTGATATGCGTCATGCCGCCTCGTCGAACGGGGCCCAGCGCTCCATCCGCGCGAGATATTCGCCGAAGTGTCCGCGTATCGCGGCGGGTTCGAGCCCGAAAAGCGCCGGATCGGGCTTGGCCATGCGCTCGCCGTTCTCGTTCGAGGTCCACCACACGGCCATCGCCCGCGCGAACTCGGGGGAGACCGGCTCGCCCAGCCAGTCGTAAAGGCCGCGGACCTCGCCGATCGGATCGCGGAGCATCGCGCGGAAATGGATATCGTGGAACCGATGGTCCCCTCCGGCATCGCGAAAGGCGATCGCGCGCCGCATCGCCTCTGACCAGCACCGCAGGTTGAGCTCGCCGAGATAGCCATGGTCGAGCCTGTCGCTGAACTTGCCGATGATGTCGGCATAGACGGTGGCCACCGAGAGGATCACCTCGCTCGGATCGCGATGCGTCATGACGAAGCGGGCATCCGGATAGGCCGAAACCAGCGCATCCAGATAGAGCATGTGCGTAGGGGCCTTGAGCCGCCAGGGGCGGCTGGGCTGACGCCACTGGAGCAGTTTCAAGGTGCGTTTGTGGTAGGCGTAGGTGCCGTTCAGGTCGGCCTGCATCAGCCAGTCGGAATAGCGGGGAATCCGGGCAAATGCCTGGAAGATCTGGCTCTTGAAATCGAGCGCCATGAGGTCCTGGCACTCCATGGCGCCATCGATCCCGCTGGGTGTACGGGTGCCGCCCTTGAGGTTTTCGTCGGCGGTGCTGGCGGAGACGCCGCGGCGCGGATCGGGGCCTTCGACGGTGCCGGGCGGCGGGCAGGGGCGGCTGCTTTCCCAGACGCGCAGGTAGCGGATCGCCGGGTCGCTGGAGAGCAGGTAGGACAGCGCCGAGGAGCCCGTGCGCGGCAGGCTCACCCCGAACAGCGGAGCGCGGATTTCCTCGTCCTCGATCTCGGGATGGCGGCGATACCAGTCCTCGATTTCCAGCCGCTGCTTGAGGTGAAGGACGATCCGCTCGGCAAGAGCGCTGGCGCCCAAGGCATTCAGCTGCGCTTCGCGGTTTAAGGAATCGACAAGAATTTCAAGGCCTTCGCGAAATCCGTCGTCCCCGAAATCGTCAAGGCCGGTTTCCGCGCGGCCCGGTCGATCAGGTCCCTGTATCCCTGGATCCCACCCTGAACCATGCGTTCCATCGGCTTCTCTCCCCAGCGCCCGGTTCTTGCCGGATCGGGGCGGCACTATGCGGGGGGTGAGAGCGCGGCGCCAACCGCCGTGGCGATGAAACCGGGCCGGGAAAACAGGCCGGGAAAACAGGCCGGTTCAGCCCCGCGCCGCCCGCACGGCCGCGCCGCCTGCGAAGGGGGCGATGGCGAGCAGGACGAGGCTGGCCGCCGCCGTGAGCGCCAGACCGCTTTCTCCGCCCGTCCCAAGGCTTCCTGCGCCGAAGATCAGCACCGGAACGGCCATCGGGATGACCAGCAACCCGCCCAGCGCCGCACCCCCGCGCAGCCCTGCCGTCAGGGCCGCGACGGTGACGCCCAGCGCCGCAAGGCCGGGGGTTCCGGCCAGCAGGCCGATCTCGACGAGCAGCAGGGTATGCCGCTCCAGCCCCAGCAAGGCCCCGGCAGGCAGGGCGGCGAGCATGAGCGGGGGGCCGAAGCTCAGCCAGTGAGCGAGCACCCGCACCGCGATTACCAGTTCCTCCGAAATCCCGCGCAGGGCCCATTGGTCGAATAGGCCCATCTCGATGTCCGGCTCTACCAGCCGGTCAAGCGGCAGGATCGCGGCGAGCAGCGCCGCCACCCAGATCACCCCGCCCCCTGTCCGCGCCAGCAGCGGCGCGTCGGGGCCGACGGCGAAGGGATAGAGCATGGCGACCGAGAGAAAGAACAGCACCGGCAGCAGCGCCCCGCCGCCGCGTCCGCCCAGCAGCAGACGGGCAAGGTCGCGCCGCAGCAGGGACCAGAAACGCCCGGTCATGCAGCGTACTCCGCCAGCGCCAGACCGCGCATTCCCGGCAGCGCGAAAGGCTGGTGCGAGGCGATCACCGCGATCCCGCCGGCCGCGCAATGCTCGGCGGCGAGCGTTTCGGTGAGCGCCGCGGCATGGGTGTCCAGCCCGTTGAGCGGCTCGTCGAGCAGCCAGATCGCAGCCTTCTGTCCGAGCAGCCGGACCAGGGCGGCGCGCTTCTTCTGCCCGGTGGAGAGATAGCGCACCGGAACGTCGAGAAGCCCCGCGAGGCCGAGGCGGGTGAGATGCTCGGCCTGCGCCCCGCCAGGCCGGTTGCCATCATCGGGGCTGGCGTCGATCCGCCGCCAGAATGCGAGCGCCGCGCCAAGGGTCTGGCCGGGATCCAGCGCCGGGCGTTCGTCCACCAGGCCGATCGAGCCGCTGGTTGCGACTCGCCCGGCATAAGCCGGCGCCAGACCCGCAACGATGCGCAGGAGGCTTGATTTGCCGATGCCGTTGCTGCCGGTCACCTGAAGCGCCTCGCCGTCCTCAAGCCGCAAGGAGACGCCGCGAAACAGCAGCCTGTCGCCGCGACGGCAGGCGAGATCGTCGATCGCGATGGAGGCCCCTTGCATGGGCTGACGCGATAGTGGAAAGGCCCTCCAGTGCCAAGTTAGTCAAGGCTCTTTTCAGGGCCGAGTTGCCGCCGATGGAGCCTTTCATCATGTCGATTGCCCGCCTCACCGATACCGAACAGCGCGAAGCGCTGGCCGGATTGCCCGCCTGGCACTTGCGCGAGGACGGTCTTGCCATCGTGCGCAAGCTGAAATTCGCCGACTTCAACGAGGCTTTCGGCTTCATGACCCGCGTGGCGATCCAGGCGGACAAGGCCGATCACCACCCCGAGTGGTTCAATGTCTACAACCGCGTCGAGATCACGCTGACCACGCACGATGCCGCGGGCCTGAGCCGCCGCGACGTGGAACTGGCGCGCTTTATCGACGCTGCCGCCCCCGACGCCTGAACGGTCGGGGCGGATGTCGCCGGTGTCCGACGAACGCTTCCTGACACGGCCGCTTTCGGTCGTGCTGGATTTCGTGCGTTTCGGCGCGGCACTGCTGGTCGCGGTGGGACATGCGGTGCAACTGGGGCTCTATCACGGCTGGTTCCCGTTCGGCGTGCGGATGCAGCATTACTGCGTGATCGTGTTCTTCGTGTTGTCCGGCCTCGTCATCAGTACTTCCGTGCTCGGCGGTCGCTCGAACCTGCCGCGCTACGCGGTGGCGCGAATCTCGCGCATCCTGCCGGTTGCGATCCCGTCGCTGATCTTCAGCACGCTTGCGGCATATCTGCTGGCCGGGCCGAGCCCGGTACGGATGGACAACAGCCCGGAAGACGCGCTGGCAGTGACCAGGCAGTTGCTGGCGCCGCTGACCTTCATCAGCGCCTGGCCCGGCGTGGCGGGGCCGGTCTGGAATCCGCCTTACTGGTCGCTCTGCTATGAGGTCTGGTATTATGCGATCTTCGCGCTTGCGGCGTTCCTGCGCGGCTGGTTGCGCGTGATTGCCGTGATCGTCGGCTGTGCGGCGGCTGGCGGGGCGATCCTGCTCCTGATGCCGGTCTGGCTCTTCGGTGTCGCGCTCACACACACGCCTGCCGCGCGGCGTCTCCCGCTGGCGGCGGCTCCGTTTCTTCTGGCCGCGGCGGTCTGGATGGCGCTGGCCTTGTTCGAGATAGACCGGGAGACGCTCAATCCGCTGCTGAAGGCGTGGTGGCCGGGGGACGCCGAATGGTCGCAGTGGGCGCTGTCGGACCTGTTCATGGGCGTGGTCATGACCACCGCGCTTGCCGGTGTGCGCCCGCTCGCGAACCGGCTGGCGAAACCGGTCATGCGGCTGGAGACGGCTGCGAAGACGCTCGCCGGTTTTTCATTCACCCTCTACCTGTTCCACTGGCCGCTGATTCAGCTTTTGCGGTCATGGGGCATCGAAGCCGGGCGCAGTTTTCCGGTGTTCGCCGCACTTGTCGGGCTGATCGTGCTCTCTTGTGCGGCCATCTCGCTCCTTACCGAGCGCAGTCGCCGAAGTTGCGGCGCTGGATGGAGGAGCGCTTTCCCCGTGCCTCTGCGCCGGTTGTTACCATCCCGGCCTAGGCGGCGTGCCTAGAGAGCCGGGTTGTTGTAGCAGTGCCAGGTGAAGATCGCCGCCGCGCCTCGGTGCGGGCGCCAGCTTTCGGCGATCTGGCGCGTCTGCTTTTCGCTGGGCCTTGCCTCCAGGGCGAGGATTTTGTGCAGCCCGGCCTGAACCGCGAGATCACCGGCAGGCCAGATGTCCGGCCGCCCTTCCGCGAACAGCAGGTAGATTTCGGCGGACCATCGTCCGATCCCCTTGATCCGCACCAGTTGGTCTATGGCCTCGTCGTCGTCTTCCGGCAGATTGTCGAAATCGAGCGTGCCCGCCACAACGAGTTCGCAAAGGCTGCGTGCATATCCCTGCTTCTGGCGCGAGAGCCCGCAGGCCCGCAAGGCGTCGAATTCGGCGGCGAGCAGGACTTCGGGCGCAATGCCTTCGCCCAGCAGCGCTTCCAGCCGGTTCCATACCGATGCCGCCGCCGCAACCGACACTTGCTGGCCGACAATGGTCCGCAGCAGGGTGGCATATCCGGTCGCGCGAATGCGGGGTTCGGGGTAGCCGGCGACATCCAGCGCACGGGCGATGGCAGGTTCCTTGGCAGCAATCGCATCCAGTCCCAGTTTCAGTGCGCCTGCGCTCAAGCCCATTATTCGATTACCTTGCAAAAGGGGGTTGCAGTCATTAGCAGCCGGCCGCAAAGGCCGAAACAAGCATGTTATGATACATGCAGTATCAGAAAGAGGATCGACGAGAATGCCGCAGATCATCGTCATCAATCAATCGGGCGAAGAATCCACCGTCGAGGCCCTCGAAGGCCGCACCCTGATGGAAACGATCCGCGACAGCGGCTTCGACGAGTTGCTGGCTCTCTGCGGTGGCTGCTGCTCCTGCGCAACCTGCCATGTCCACATCGACCCGGCCTTCGCGGACAAGCTGCCCGCGATGAGCGAGGACGAGAACGACTTGCTCGACAGTTCCGACCATCGCAACGAATTCTCGCGCCTTTCCTGCCAGGTTCCGGTCACCGCGGCGCTCGAAGGCTGCAAGGTCACGATCGCGCAGGAAGATTGATCTTTCGGACGGCCTGACGGTCAGGTGAAAAGACCGTCCGGCCGTCCTCGCGGCGCGGGGCCGAGGTGGGGGCGTCTGCATTCCGCCGCAGGCCGGAGCCAGGATCCATTCGCACAAGTCGGATGGCGCATTCAAAAAACTCTGCAAATCATTTGCGCCTTTCCGCCTGACTTCCTACCTGTGCCGCCATGACTGCACCCATCTCCCAGCGCTCCACTCTCGACCTCATCGGCAACACGCCGCTCGTCCTGCTCAAGGGCCCCAGCGAAGCGGCCGGTTGCGAGATCTGGGGCAAGTGCGAATTCGCCAATCCCGGCGCATCGGTGAAGGACCGCGCGGCCCTCTGGATCGTGCGCGACGCTGAGGCGAAGGGGCTGCTCCAGCCCGGCGGCACCATCGTCGAGGGGACGGCCGGCAATACCGGCATCGGCATCGCGCTCGTCGCCAATGCGCTGGGCTACAAGACGATCATCGTCATGCCCGAGACCCAGTCGCGCGAGAAGATGGACACTCTGCGTGCGCTTGGCGCCGAACTCGTCCTCGTTCCTGCTGCGCCTTTCTCGAACCCCGGGCATTTCGTCCACACCTCGCGCCGCCTGGCAGAAGAGACTCCGGGCGCGATCTGGGCCAACCAGTTCGACAATATCGCCAACCGCAAGGCTCATATCGAAAGCACGGCACCGGAAATCTGGGAGCAGATGGAAGGCCGCATCGATGGCTTCACATGTGCGGCAGGGACGGGCGGCACGATTGCCGGGACGGGGCTGGGCCTCAAGGCGTTCGACGATGCGATCACCATCGCGCTCACCGATCCGCACGGCGCCGCGCTCTACAACTACTACGCGAACGGCGAACTCAAGGCGGAGGGTTCCTCCGTTGCCGAAGGTATCGGACAGGGACGCATTACCGCCAACCTCGAAGGCGCGCCGATCGATGCCCAGTTCCGCATCTCGGATGAGGAAGGGCTGGAATGGGTCCGCCGCCTGCTGTCGGAGGAAGGCCTGTGCCTGGGCCTCTCCTCGGGCATCAACGTGGCGGGCGCCGTGGCGCTCGGCCGCAAGCTGGTGGCCGAAGGTAAGGCCGATGCCCGGGTCGCCACCATTCTGTGCGACACCGGCTTCCGCTACCTTTCCTCGCTGTACAATCCGGAATGGTTGAAGTCGAAGAATTTGCCTGTCTTCCCATGGCTGGAATCCTGAGGTAAACGGTCTGTCGATGGCAGGACACATTCCGCCTACGATGATCGAGCCGATCACGACGCCCCAGCACTTCGTGCCGCCCTCGGCGCGCGAACTGCGTTCGCAGGCGGTACATCGGTTACAAGTGGGGCTGTTCGGCCTCTGCGCCATGCTGCTCATCGTCGGCCTCGCCAATATCATCAACGACCGCACCCGCCTGATCGACACCGAAGATCCCATCCGGCAGGTCGTTGCAGCCGATGCCAAGCCCAAGAAGCAGGCGAGCGACCCGCTTGCCGATATCGGCGTGGTTCCAGCCTCCGACCCCAGTCCGACGCCCACCGGCGAGGCGGGCGATCCGGGTGTGCCGCCCGCATCTCCGGCCGGCGGCCAATAATCTGCGCCCTGTACTGATGTTGCTGGCGGGCGCCTTGGCGCTCGCTCCTGCGGCGATTCCCGCCCACCGCGCGCCGATCGCGAGGTGGGGCTCTACACCAGCCTGCCAATCCTCTGGGCCGAGAGCGACGACATCCGGGATCTGCTCGCCGCTGACCGGCCGCAGCATTGGGCTGGTCCGGTGCTGTCGGACGCGGGCAAGCTGGTGCCGCTGGACACGCTTGCCGATGCAAACGGCGTCCTTCCGCTGCAGCATGATGGGTTGCTGGTGCTGGCGCAGCCACGTCCATTCTCGCCGCAAGAGAACGTCGCGCTCGATCGCTGGGTGCGTGATGGGGGCAGGGTACTGCTGTTTGCCGACCCCATGCTGACGATGCCCTCCCGCCACGCCCTTGGCGATCCGCGCCGCCCGCAGGACATGGCGATGCTATCGCCCATTCTCGCGCATTGGGGGCTTCGCATGGAGTTCGACGAGGGGCAACCCGCGGGCGAGCGGATGGCGGCAAGCTTCGTGGGCGAGTTTCCCGTGAACCTGGCGGGCCGTTTTCGGTCTTCGGGGAATTCCGGGGATCGGCTCCCGGAATCGGGAAAACACGGGAAGGACGGGAAACCCGGGGATGCGCGGGATGCCTGCCGGATCGAATCCGAAGGGCTGATTGCACGGTGCAAGATCGGGCATGGCCGGGTTTTTGCGGTTTCCGATGCCGCCTTGTTCGAAGAATCACCTGACGTCGGCAGGCAGGCCATTTGCCGGAAAGTGCTCGCCGCGATGATCCTCGGTGCCGAAAGTGGGGATTGACGGGGTTGGAGCGGGGATGAGGTGGATTGATCGCTGAACTAAGGGAAAGTCCCTGAAAATCAGCGATTTTTGTAGTTTCCCATGGTTTAACACTTATCTCCGTGAAGACGAACTGTGCTGAAAATCCGAAGAAATCCGCCGATTAAATCCCGTTGATCCCCACATTTCCCTTTAATCCCCAAAATTCCCGTTATAAAAGCAGGGTCAATCGGAATGGCTGAGTCTCGCCGTGCCTTGCTTGCAGGGTCCGGGCCCGATCGCGTGAGCGCGCGGTCGGAGGGTCTCCGTCATGCCCGAGAGGCAACCTTAGGGGCGACAGGGACACATGGCTGGGCAGCCATACATCTACAACGGACAGGGCTTTTCGCTGCTACGCGACAAGAACCGTTTCGTGCTGCCCAATGCGTTCCGCGGCACCGTGCGCGAATCGAGCGGCAAGGATCTGCTCTGCCTGACCACCCACGATCGCTGGCCCTGCCTTGTCGGCTTCGGGCTCTCGCGCATCCAGGATTTCGAACAGGAAATCCGCGAGCAGCAGGAGGTGGCTCTACGTGCCGGCAAGGATTTCGACGCGGAAAAGCGCGCCAGCGACATCTACGCCTCCTATGAAGTGCCGTTCGACGGCAGTGGCCGCTTCGTCCTGCCTGAGGACCTTGCCGCGCTCGCCAATGTGACCGACCAGCTCTACTTCCGCGGCAACGGCCGCTTCTTCACGGTGTGGAGCCCGGAAAACCTCAACGATATGGACGATGGCTGGAAGGCGGCACAGACCGCCTGCGGCAGCCTTGCGGCCAAGGAACTTCAGAAAGCTTCGAAGAAATGAGCGCCTCTCGCACCATACCCGAGGGCGTTCCCCACGTTCCTGTGCTCCTGGAGGAGGTCGTCGCCGCCCTGAACCCCCGAGGCGCGAGTCATCGTCGACGGTACCCTAGGCGCGGGCGGCTACACACGCCGGCTGCTCGATGCGGGCGCGACCGTCCATGCCTTCGACCGCGATCCCGACGCCATCGCCGCGATCGAGCAGAACCGTGCGAAATGGCCGGAACTGGACACCGTTCCGCCGCGGCTCGTGCTGCATCCGCGTCGGTTCTCCGAAATGGCGGAAAGCCTGATCGAGGCGGGGATCACGCAAGTGGACGGCGTGGTCATGGATATCGGCGTGTCCTCGATGCAACTGGATCAGGCCGAGCGCGGCTTTGCCTTCAGCGCCGATGGGCCGCTCGACATGCGCATGAGCCAGGCCGGGCTCTCTGCCGCGGATTTCGTGAACGAGGCCGACGAGGCCGAGATCGCCGACGTGCTCTACCTTTACGGCGAGGAGCGCCAGTCGCGCCGCGTAGCCCGCGCGATCGTGGCCGCGCGTCCGATCGAGACCACGGGCGAACTCGCCCGCGTGGTCCGCAAGGCGGTGGGCTATAATGCCAATTACAAGGGAGCTTCCGCGCCGAAGGATCCGGCGACGCGCAGCTTCCAGGCAATCCGTATCCACGTGAACGGAGAGCTCGACGAACTCGATGCCGGGATGGAAGGGGCTGAAACGCTGCTGCGCGCCGGGGGGCGGCTGGCAATAGTGACCTTCCACAGTCTCGAGGACCGCAAGGTCAAGCGCTTCCTGAGGGATGCCGCCGGTCAGGCCAAGAGCACCTCGCGGCATCTGCCGCAAGTCGGCTCCGGCCCGCAGGCGACGTTCGCGCAAGTGGCGAAGGCCGTGCGGCCGGGGGAGGCGGAACTTGCCGCCAATCCTCGTTCCCGATCCGCAACCCTGCGCGCCGCGCTGCGCACCGATGCCCCCCCCAAGAACGCCAGATGGCCGTAAAGACCACAGGAGTGCCTCATGAACCTCACTCGCGATCGCGTCCATTCGATTGGATGGATTTCCGTGTTGCTGGTCTGCGGCGCGCTGACGATCGGCCTGACCTTGCGCGTGAACGCGGTGAAGAGCCAGGTCCACGATACCGAGAAACGGATCGTGTGGGTTCAGCAGGACATCAATTTCCTGGAGACCGAGTTCCAGACCCGCTCGAACCAGCAGGCGCTCAAGGAACTCAACGACCTGGAGTTCGGCTACAAGGCGCCCACGGCGGGCCAGTACATCGAAGGCGAGCGCCAGCTTGCCGCGCTCGGCATGCCGGTCGGCCCCGGTGCGCCGGCTCCGATCCGCTACGCCAATGCCGACACGGCGGGCGATCCGGCGCAGGGCCAGGGCGATGCTTCGAACGGCGGGTTGCTCGCGATGGTTTCGCCGGTGACGGGGGCAACCGCCGCCGCGCTTCCGGCCACCGAGGCCAAGGGCGCCGGTGGCAAGAGCCGCGACCCGGAACGAGATCAGCTCGCGCGTGATGCTGCCGCGCTCGGCAGCCGCCTGGCGCGGATCGAGGTGGCGGAGGCTGCCCAGCAGTGAACGCCCCGGCCTTCCCGATCGGAGCGATCCCCACCACGGTCTCGACCGGCCGGCGCAAGCTGTTTAACGTCCGGCAGCAATCGCTGCTGGTCGCGAAGATGCGCACGCTCTGGATTCTGGGGGTTTTCACGCTCGTCGGGTTGCTGGCGCTTTTCCGTATCCTTTATCTTGGCGTGACCGGCCCCTCGGTGCGCGGCGGCGACCTGTCCGATCTGCTGGTTCCCCAGCGGGGCGAGATCGTCGACCGCAATGGCGTGCCGCTGGCCCGCGAGTTCCGGACTTATTCGCTGTGGTTCAACCCCAAGGCGATGAGCGCCGGTTCCGCGCTGGTCCACACGCCGGCCCAGGTCGCTGACGGCCTGATCCGCATCTTCCCCGATCTCGACCGGGACGAGCTTATCGCCAAGCTCTCGTCCGACAAGCCCGGCTATCTGCGCAAGTCGATCCTTCCCGAGGACGCCAACAAGGTTCACGCGCTGGGCGAGCCGGCGCTCGAATACCCGCAGGAAGCCACGCGCTTCTACCCGCAAGGGTCGATGGCGGCTTCGGTGCTCGGTTATGTCGATACTTTCGGCAAGGGCCAGGTCGGCATGGAGCAGGCTTTCGACAAGCAGCTCACCAGCCCAGAAGGGCGTGCCAACCCTGCAGTGCTCTCGATCGACTTCCGCGTGCAAAGCGCGCTGGAAGATGAACTGGGCAAGGGCATGGCGCTGAGCAAGGCGAAGGGTGCGGCCGGCGTCATTCTCGACGTGGATACCGGCGAGATACTGGCGCTGGCGTCGCTGCCCTCGTTCGATCCGAACCACGTCCAGCCCAGCGATCTCGTCATCACCGAGGAGCAGGCGCGGGACGGCAACGTGCCGCGTGGTTTCAACCGCGTGACCAACCAGGTCTACGAACTCGGTTCGACCTTCAAGCCGATCACCGTCGCTGCCGCGCTCGACGCGGGCACGATCACCGACTTGCGCCGTCGCTGGCCGGCAACGCCGCTTCACGTCGGCAAGTTCACGATCCATGACCTGCACAACTACGGCAGTTCGCTGAACGTGCTGGAAACGCTGATCCACTCGTCGAACACGGTCACGGCCCATATCGCGGACGAGCTTGGCGGCGAGCGGCTCAAGAAGACCATGGAATCGCTGGCGATGAACCAGCGTCCCTACGTCGAGCTGCCTGCGCGCGGCTTCCCGCTGTGGCCGCGTGGTGAATGGCCGCGTCTGCGCACGATGACGGTTGCTTATGGCCACGGTATCGCCGTGACGCCGCTGCATCTCGCCTCGGCTTATGCCTCGCTCGTCAACGGCGGCATCTGGCGTCCGGCGACGCTCAAGAAGCTTGAGCCATCGCAGGTTCCTGCCGGTCGCCGCGTGTTCACCGCCGCGACCAGCGCGCGCATGCGCCAGCTCCTGCGCATGATCGTGTCCTACGGCACCGGCCGCAAGGCCGACGCGCCGGGATTCCGTGTCGGGGGCAAGACCGGATCGGCGGAAAAGCCGGGCGTCGGCGGTTACCGCAAGCACTCGCTGGTGGCGACCTTCGCCGCCGCCTTCCCGATGGACCGCCCGCGCTACGTCGTCATCGCCATGATGGACGAGCCACAGGGCACCGAGGCAACCTCGTTCCAGCGCACTGCCGCGTGGAACTCGGCGCCGGTGATCCAGCGCGTGGTCCCGCGCATCGGGCCTCTGCTCGGCATCATGCCCGACGAAACCCGCGACATCGACATTTCCGACCTCAAGCCGTTGATCCCGGCCGGAACCGCTGAAGAGTGAGCCTGGAAGAATGAAATTGACTGCCCTCTGCGCTGCTGCCGATGTTCCTCTGGTCGAGGGCGCAGATGCCAACGTGACCGGCTTTGCCATCGATCACCGCAAGGTCGCGCCCGGCACGGTGTTCGGCGCGTTCCGGGGCGCCAGGTTCAACGGCGAAGACTATATCGCCGCAGCTATCGAAGCCGGCGCCGTCGCGGTCGTGGCGCATCCCGATGCCAGGGTCGAAGGTGCGGTGCACTTCGCCGATCCTGAGCCGCGCCGTCTCTTCGCGCGACTTGCCGCGCCGTTCTTCCAGCCCGTGCCGGAGACGCTGGTGGCCGTCACCGGCACCAACGGCAAGACCTCGACCGTGGAGCTGACCCGTCAGATCTGGCGCATGGCCGGCCAGCGCGCCGCCTCGATCGGCACGCTCGGCGTCACCACCAGCGATGAAACAGTTTCCACAGGTCTCACCACTCCGGACATCGTGACGTTCCTGGCCAACCTCACCGGTCTTGCCCGCGAGGGTGTTTCCCACGTCGCTTACGAAGCGTCGAGCCACGGTCTTTCGCAGTTCCGCATCGAGGGACCGCGCGTGGCGGCGGGCGCCTTCACCAACCTCTCGCGCGACCATCTCGACTACCACGCAGACATGGACGACTATTTCGCGGCGAAGATGCGCCTGTTCGACGAAGTGGTCGTCGATGGCGGCACCGCCGTGATCTGGGCCGACGATCCGTGGTCCGACAAAGCCATTGCCCATGCCGAACAGCGCGGGCTCAAGACGTTCACCGTGGGTGCCAAGGGCACCAGCATCCGCCTCTCGGGTCGCAAGCCGGGCGGACTCGGCCAGAAGCTGGAGCTCGAGCATGAGGGCAAAGCCTACGTGCTCGAGCTCCCGCTGATCGGCGCCTATCAGGCGGCAAATTCGCTTGTCGCGGCGGGGCTGGTGCTGGCCAGCGGCGGCGATGCGCACACGACGTTCGATGCCCTGAAGCGGCTCGTGACCGTGCGCGGGCGGCTCGAGCGTGCGGCGATTTCCTCGGTAGGCGCGCCAGTCTATGTCGACTATGCGCATACGCCCGATGCGCTGGAAGCGGCGATCGCGGCGCTCCGTCCCCATGTGGAAGGACGCCTGATCGTGGTATTCGGCGCGGGCGGCGACCGCGATCAGGGCAAGCGGCCGGAAATGGGCCGGGTGGCCAGCGAGGGTGCGGACGTGGCGATCGTCACTGACGACAACCCGCGCGGGGAAGACCCGGCGGCAATTCGCGCCATGATTCTCGCCGGAATGAGCGGCGGCGCGCGAGAAATCGGCGATCGGCGAGAGGCGATCGGTGCGGCCATCGCCGAAGCCGGGCGGGGGGACATCGTCCTCATCGCCGGCAAGGGGCACGAACAGGGGCAGATCATCGGCAGCGGCGATGCAGTGCGCGTCCTGCCATTCGACGACGTCACCGTGGCCAGGGAAATGTCTGGTCCGCAGGGAAGGTAGTAGGCGATGAATGCTGTAGCCCGGATCCTCGAGTGGCCCAGCGATGCGGCCGAGGAAAACCCGCTCTCTCCGTGGCCTCTCGCCCTTTGGGACTCGGCCACGCTGGCGCGGGTTCTGAAGGGTACGGCCAGCGGTGACTTCACCGTTTCCGGCGTCGAGATCGACAGCCGCGACGTCGAGCCCGGCGACCTGTTCTTCGCGCTCAAGGGCGAGGCCATGGACGGTCATCGCTTCGTCGATGGGGCTTTTGCCAAAGGTGCGGCTGCAGCCGTGGTCGATCGGCCGGTCGATGGTCCCCACATCCTGGTGGAGGACACGACCGAGGCGCTGGAGCGGCTGGGGGCCGCCGCGCGCATCCGGTCGCGCGGGCCGATCATCGGCGTGACGGGTTCGGTCGGAAAGACCGGCGTGAAGGAGGCGATCTGGGCTGCGCTCGACCGCGCCAGCCGGGGTGATGCCCATCGTTCGGTCAAGAGCTACAACAACCATGTCGGCGTTCCGCTGAGCCTTGCGCGAATGCCCGCGCGTGCGCGTTTCGGCATTTTCGAGATGGGAATGAACCACGCCGGCGAAATTGCCGGGCTGACCCGCCAGGTCCGTCCGAACGTCGCGGTCATCACCACCATTGCGCCCGCTCACATCGAGATGTTGGGTTCGATGGAGGCCATCGCCGACGCCAAGGCGGAAATCTTCGAAGGGCTGGAGAAGGGCGGCGTGGCCGTGATTCCGGCCGACAGTCCCTATTTCAACAGGCTGAAGGAAGCCGCGCTCGAAGCGGGCGCGCAAGTGGTCTCCTTCGGCAAGGCGCGAGACGCCGACGTACGGTTGCTGGATGCGGTTCCGGCGATCGGCGGCGGCTCGCTGGTGACGATCGACATGGGGGACCGGCGGGTTTGCTACACCGTCGCCTCGCCCGGTGAACATCATGTGATCAATTCGCTCGCGGTGATGGCCGCGGTGCGCGGGGTCAGGGGAGACCTCGGTGCCGCAGGCGTGGCGCTCGCCGAAATGGGCGGGTTGCCTGGGCGCGCGCCCGGCTTCAGATCGACGTTCCGGGTGGGGAGCCCGGCGCCGAAGCCAATGCTGACGGGCGCCGCGCCGCTTCCGCAAAGGCCTTGCTGATCGACGAGAGCTACAACGCCAATCCCGCCTCCATGCGCGCGACGCTGGATCAGCTTGGTCGCACGCCGGCCCACCGCCGTATTGCCGTGCTCGGCGCGATGAAGGAGCTGGGCAGCCACGGCCCTGACTATCACGCCGCGCTTGCCGGCCCGATCCGCGAAGCGGGTGTCGATTACGCCGTGCTGGTGGGCGAGGAGATGGCCCCACTCGCAAAAGCCCTTGAAGCGGGGGAGAATTCCGGGGAACTGGGGAAATCCGGGGCGCTTCCGCTTGGCAAGGACGTGCCCTTCGCGCATTGCCTGACTGTGCGGGAAGCTGTCGACGCTCTGCGCGAATTCGGTCTCGAACGGGATGACGTCATCCTGGTCAAGGGCTCGAACTCGGTGGGCCTGGCTTCCCTGGTGACCGCGCTCGACAAACAGGAAGGGTAGGGGGGCTCCCCCGCAAGATGCTGTATCTCATCGCAGAATGGTTCCATTTCGAGGGACTGTCCAACCTCTTCCGATACCAGTCGTTCCGGTCGGGCGCGGCGCTGATGACGGCGCTGGGCATCGGGCTGCTGATCGGCCCGCGCTTCATCAACATGCTGCGCGTACGTCAGGGCAAGGGGCAACCGATCCGCGAGGACGGCCCGCAAAGCCACCTTGCCAAGCGCGGCACCCCCACGATGGGCGGGCTCATGATCCTCACTGCGCTGGTCAGCGCGATGATCCTGTTCATGGACGTGAAGAACCCGTTCGTCTGGGCCTGTGTCGCCGTCACGGTGGGCTTCGGCATCATCGGATTCCTCGACGATTACGACAAGGTGGCCAAGCGCAGCACGGCGGGCCTGTCGAGCAAGCTGCGGCTGGCGCTCGAATTCGTGGTTGCGGGGATTGCCTCGTACATCATCGTCAGCCAGCTCAATACGAACCTCTACGTGCCGTTCCTTTCGGGGCGCTATATCCCGCTCGGGCCGTTCTATTACGTCTTTGCGGCCGTGGTGATCGTGGGTGCCGGCAATGCGGTGAACCTGACCGACGGTCTCGACGGTCTTGCCACGATGCCGGTGGTGATCGCGGCCGGCACTTTCGCGATCATCTGCTACCTTGCCGGCCGCGTGGACTATGCCAACTACCTTGGCATCCCGCACGTGCCGCGCGCAGGCGAGCTGGCGGTATTCTGCGCCGGCATCATCGGGGCCTGCCTCGCCTTCCTGTGGTTCAACGCGCCGCCTGCAGCCGTTTTCATGGGCGACACTGGCAGCCTTGCACTGGGCGGCGCACTGGGCGCCATCGCCGTTGCCGCGCACCACGAGATCGTTCTGGCCATCGTCGGCGGCCTGTTCGTGCTGGAGGCTGTTTCGGTCATAATCCAGGTCTTCTGGTTCAAGCGGACCGGTCGCCGCGTGTTCCGCATGGCGCCGATCCACCACCACTTCGAGCAGAAGGGCTGGAAGGAATCCACCGTTGTCATCCGCTTCTGGATCATTTCGATCGTCCTTGCGGTGATCGGCCTTTCGACGCTCAAGCTACGATGAGGCGCCCGACGTGATCGTCTCCCCCGCCTTTGCCGGAAAACGCTATGCGGTCCTAGGGCTCGCGCGCTCGGGCCTCACCGCGGTCGAGACGCTGCTGGCGAGCGGCGCTCACGTCATGGCCTGGGATTCGCGCGAGGAACCGCGCCAGGCGCTCTGCGCACGCAGCCAGGACGAGAGCGTAGAAGTGGCCGATCCGGTCACGGCTGATCTTACCGGCTATGACGGCGTCATCGTCTCGCCCGGCGTTCCGCTGAACAAGCATCCGATCGCCGAGGTCGCGCGCCGTCAGGACGTGCCGGTAATCGGCGATATAGAGCTTTTCGCACTGGCGCGCACGATCGCGCCCGGCGAGGGCGGTTTGCCCGCGCACCGCGTGGTGGGCATCACCGGCACCAACGGCAAGTCCACCACGACCTCGCTGGTCCACCACCTTCTCGAAAGCGCCGGAGTGCCCGCGCGCGTCGGCGGCAACATCGGCGTGCCGGTGCTTGGCGAAGTTCCGCTGCCCGAGGGCGGCGTCTATGTGCTGGAACTGTCGAGCTACCAGATCGACCTCACCCGCAGCCTCGATTGCGACGTGGCGGCGCTGCTCAACATCACGCCCGACCATCTCGATCGCTACGATGGTTTCGAGGCTTATGCGGCCTCGAAGGCCCGCCTGTTCGAGATGCAGGATGCCGCCCGTCCGGCCATCTTCGGCACGGGCGACCGCGAGACTTCCGATATTGCCGAGGCAGAGGAGGCGCGCCGCGCGGCCGGCCTCGTGCGCCGGGTCGACGGGCAGGGTCTCGTCGCGCTGCAAAAGGACTGGCCTTCGCTGCAAGGTCCGCACAACCTTCAGAACGCGGCCGTAGCGGTCGCCATCGTAGAGGCGCTGGGCATTCCCGCCGAGCAGTGGGAACCGGCGCTGCGCACGTTCAGCGGATTGCCGCACCGCATGGAGCGCGTGGCCGAGGCGAACGGCGTCCTTTACATCAATGACAGCAAGGCTACCAACCCGGCCTCGACCGCGCCTGCGCTTGCTGCGTTTCCACCTGATCCGGCGCCGCGCATCCACTGGATTCTGGGCGGTCTGCCAAAGGGCGACGACCTTGACGAGTGCGCGCCTTTCTTCGGCAATGTGGCCGCCGCCTATACCATCGGCGATGCCGGCCCGCGCTTCGCCGAGATCCTGACGCCATTTACCGAAGTCCATCGCAGCGAGATGATGGCCGAGGCAATCCGCGAGGCCATGGCCCGCGCGAAGCCCGGCGATGTTGTCATGCTGTCTCCGGCTTGCGCCAGTTTCGATCAGTTCCGCGACTATGAGGCGCGCGGCCTGGTGTTCCGCCAGATCGTCGAGGCGCTGCTCGAGGCGCAGGGCGAAGATGCCGATGGGGTGAAGCACTGATGGCCACAATCGCGCCCGGCACCGGAGCGGTTCCCGCGAACACACGCTACAACCGCAACCGCCGGGGGCAACTCGCGATCTGGTGGCAGGAGATCGACCGCAGCGTGCTTGCGCTGGTGCTGATCCTGATGGGGATCGGCGCGGTGGCGGTGGCGGCGGGCTCTCCGGCGAGCGCGCGGCGCCTTTCGACGGCGCACGAGAAGCTTTCGCAGCTGCACTTCTTCTGGCTGCACCTGCGGTGGCAGTTCGTGGGCCTTTGCGCGATGTTCTGGGCTTCCAGCCTGTCGAAGGACAGTGCGCGCCGGGTCGGCATCCTCATCGCGGCCGTCATGCTTGTCGGGCTGGTGCTGGTCCCGGTGGTCGGTTCCGAAGTGAATGGCGCGCGGCGCTGGCTGAAGCTGGGGATCTCGATCCAGCCTTCGCAGTTTCTGGGATCGGGCTTTCCGATCCTGCTGGCCTGGATCCTCTCGTGGCGCGCGCGTGATCCGCATATTCCGGTGGTTGCGATCTGCTTCTGCCTGATGGGCCTGCTGGGCGCGCTACTGATGGCGCAGCCCGATTTCGGTTCGACGATGCTGTTTTCGGGCACGTTCTTCGTGATGATCCTGCTGGCCGGTATCCAGCTCAAGCGCATCGGCATGTTCGCGGGCGTGGGCATCGGCGGCCTTGTCCTGATGTACTTCACCTATGACAACGGGCGTAATCGCATCGATTCCTTCCTGTCGGGCGGGAATGCCTTCGATCAGGTGGACCTCGCGCAGCGCACCTTGCTCAACGGTGGATGGTTCGGACAGGGTTTCTGGATGGGCATCAGGAAGATGGCGCTGCCCGAAGCCCATACCGACTATATCTTCTCGGTGATCGGTGAGGAATTCGGCCTGATCGCCTGCATCATCATCGTCATGATCTATCTTGCGCTGCTGACCCGCGTGATGCTGCGCCTGGTGGACGAGGAAGACCTTTTCACGGTACTCGCGGCAGCCGGGATCGGCTCGCAGTTCGGGGGGCAGGCCTTCATCAATATCCTGGTCAACCTGCAACTCTTCCCTTCCAAGGGCATGACCCTGCCGCTGATCAGCTATGGCGGTTCGTCCACGGTGGCCATGTGCATGACGGTGGGGCTGCTGCTGGCGATCACGCGCCGCAATCCGTTCATCAAGCGCGAGAGGTTCTCGCTTCGCGCCGTTGGAGACTTTTCTTCATGAGTTCGGCCGTAAAAGGCTCGGTAAGCCGCCACTACGTCCTTGCCGCGGGCGGGACGGGCGGGCACCTCATTCCCGCTTTCGCGCTCGCCGCCGAACTGGATCGGCGCGGGCATCATGTTGCGCTCATCACGGACGAGCGGGGCGCGGCGATTCCGGGCAAGCCTGACTATCTGCCTGCCCATGTCCTGCCGCAGGGCCGGATCGCTGGGAAAAACCCGCTGAACTGGCTCAGGGGTGCCAAGGGCATTCTTTCCGGCCGCGCCATGGCGCTGCGCCTGTTCGAAAGCTTCGAACCGACCGCCGTGGTGGGCTTCGGCGGCTATCCCGCGCTGCCGACGATGCTGGCCGCCAACTCGGCTAAAATCCCGACTATCCTGCATGAGCAGAATTCGGTGCTGGGCCGTGTAAACCGTTATTTCGCGAGCAAGGTGAACGCCATCGCCACGGCTTTCGAGCAAGTTGACATGCTCGATCCCAGGTTTTCGGACAAGGTGACGCTGGTCGCAATCCGGTGCGGGACGAAGTCCTGGCCCTGCGTGACGCGCCGTTCCCCGAATTCGGCGAGGACAGCCTGCTGCGCATCCTCGTGACCGGCGGAAGCCAGGGCGCTCGCGTTCTGTCGCAAGTCGTGCCCGATGCTCTCGCGATGCTGCCACCCACCTTGCGTTCGCGCCTCCAGGTCATCCAGCAGTGCCGCGCCGAGGATATCGAAGGCGTCCGTGCGCGCTATGTAAACCACGGTATTCCGGCCGAACTTGCGACCTATTTCGAGGACATGGCCGAGCGCCTTGCCGGTGCGCACTTGTTCATCGGACGCTCTGGCGCGTCGACCATCGCGGAACTGACCGATGTGGGCCGTCCTGCGATCCTGATTCCGCTGCCTTACGCAACCGACGACCACCAGACCGCCAATGCGCGCGAGATCGTGGCTGCGGGCGGTGCGCGTGTGATCCGCCAGCCGGCGATCACCACCGAGGATGCGGACACTTACAGCGGCGAACGGCGCAATGCGCTTCTGAAGGAGCAGGCCGACCTGTTCCAGAAGATGGCCAAGGAAGTCTGCCTGCAGATCCAGGCCATCGCCCAGAATCCCGAAACGCTGGCCAATGCCGCGCATGCCGCATGGAACTGCGGCTATCCCAATGCCGCCAGCGATCTTGCCGATCTTGTCGAAGGCTTCGGCGCCACCCCGATAATGGACGTAATTCGAATGGAGAAGGCCATGCCCGCCAAGGGCGGCGAAGCCCTTGCCAAGAGCAAGCTGGTCAAGGAATCCGTGCAGTGAGGGGCGTCGGCACTGACATCGGCACGATCCACTTCGTGGGCATCGGCGGCATCGGCATGTCGGGCATCGCCGAAGTGATGCACAACCTCGGCTACTCGGTGCAGGGCTCCGACATCGCCGAGGGCTATGTGGTGGAGGGCCTGCGCGGGCGCGGGATCAAGGTCATGATCGGGCAGTCGGCGGAGAACGTCGAAGGCGTGGCCGTGGTCGTCACCTCGACCGCCGTGAAGCGCGATAATCCCGAAGTTGTCCATGCGCTCGAAAACCGCATTCCCGTGGTCCGCCGCGCCGAGATGCTGGCCGAACTGATGCGCCTCAAGAACACCGTGGCGGTGGCTGGCACTCACGGCAAGACCACGACCACGTCCATGGTTGCGGCGCTGCTCGATGCGGGCGGGGTCGATCCCACCGTCATCAACGGCGGCATCATCAATTCCTACGGTTCGAACGCGCGCCTCGGCGCCTCGGACTGGATGGTGGTGGAAGCCGACGAGAGCGACGGCTCGTTCCTGCGCCTCGATGGGACTATCGCCGTCGTCACCAATATCGATCCCGAGCATCTCGATCACTACGGCTCGTTCGACAAGGTGAAGGATTCCTTCGTCGAATTCATCGAGAACGTGCCCTTCTACGGCGCGGCGATGCTCTGCATCGACCACCCGGAAGTGCAGGCGATCATCCCCAAGATCCGCGACCGCCGCGTGGTGACTTACGGCTTCTCCGCTCAGGCCGACATTCGGGGCGAGAACGTGACGCCCATTCCCGGCGGCAACCGCTTCGACGTGGCGCTGCGCCAGCGGGACGGCTCGTTCCGCCGGATCGAGGGCATCGAACTGCCGATGCCGGGCCGCCACAACGTCCAGAACGCGCTCGCCGCTGTCGGCGTCGCGGTGGAGATGGGTTGCTCGGAAGAGTGCATCCAGACGGGGTTCTCGAAATTCGGCGGCGTGAAGCGCCGCTTCACCAAGGTCGGCGAAATCGAGGTGGATGGCGGTGTCGTCACCGTGATCGATGATTACGGCCACCATCCGGTCGAGATTCGCGCCGTGCTCGCCGCTGCGCGCGAAGGCGTGCGCAATCGCGTGATCGCCGTGGTTCAGCCGCACCGCTTCACGCGCCTGCGTGACCATATGGAAGACTTCGAAGGCGCCTTCAACGATGCCGACGTGGTTTATGCGGC
Organism: Novosphingobium sp. ST904; assembly: GCF_001298105.1. GTDB lineage: Bacteria > Pseudomonadota > Alphaproteobacteria > Sphingomonadales > Sphingomonadaceae > Novosphingobium. Next base: position 68,040 of record NZ_LGJH01000155.1, read on the forward strand.
GCCGGTCTACGCAGCGGGCGAGCAGCCGATCGAAGGCGTCGATTCCGATCACATGGTCTCCGGCATGAAGGCGCGCGGGCACCGTTCCGCGCAAGTCATTGCCGGCCCCGACGCACTGGCCGATGTGCTGGCAACCTCGATCCAGCCGGGCGACATGATCGTCTGCCTCGGCGCAGGTGACATCACCAAGTGGGCGGCAGGTCTCGCCGACGCGATCCGGGCGCGGAGGGCCGCTTGAGCCAAGCCGCGCATCTTCCGCAGGTTTCCGGCAAGCTGAAAGCCGACGCACCGCTGGCGCCGCTCGTCTGGTTCAAGTCGGGCGGCGGCCGACGTGGCGTGTTCGAGCCGAAGGATCTGGCCGATCTTCAGGGATTCCTGCGCGATCTCGATCCGTCGGTCCCGGTGATGGCGCTGGGCCTTGGTTCGAACATGATCGTGCGCGACGGCGGCGTTCCGGGCGTAGTGATCCGCCTCGGCAAGGCGTTCGCGAAAGTCACCCGCGCCGATGAGGTCACGCTCGAATGCGGCGGCGGGGCCAGCGGCATTCTCGTCTCCTCCACCGCGCGGGACAACGGTATTGCCGGCGTCGAATTCCTGCGCTCGATCCCCGGCACTGTCGGCGGCTTCGTGCGGATGAACGGCGGCGCCTATGGCGGCGAGGTCAAGGACGTGCTTGTCGATTGCGACGTGGTTCTGCGCGACGGTTCGCTGGTCACGCTCGGCAATGTCGATCTCGGCTATACCTATCGCCACTCCGAACTCCCCGAAGGCGCCGTCGTTGTCGCTGCGCGCTTCAAGGGCCGTGCCGGTGAACCGGAAGCGATCCAGGCCGAGATGGACCGCATTTCCGCCAGCCGCGAGGCCAGCCAGCCGCTGCGCAGCAAGACCGGTGGCTCGACCTTCAAGAACCCCGAAGGCCACAAGGCCTGGCAGCTTGTGGACGAAGCAGGATGCCGCGGCCTGACCCTCGGCGGCGCGCAAGTGAGCGAGAAGCACACCAACTTCCTGCTCAACGTCTCCGACGCCACCAGCAGCGATATCGAGGCCCTGGGCGAGGAAGTCCGCCGCCGGGTCAAGGAAAAGTCGGGCGTCGCGCTCGAATGGGAAATTCAGCGCGTGGGCATGTTCGCCGACGCGTCAGGCCAAGCACGAGTAGGTATCCAGAAGTGACTCTCCCCAAACTCCACGTCGCAGTCCTGATGGGCGGTTGGTCGAACGAACGGCCGGTCTCGCTGATGAGCGGCGAGGGCGTGGCCAAGCGCTCGAGTCCAAGGGCCACAAGGTCACCCGTATCGACATGGACCGCGATGTCGCGCTGCGTCTGTCGGAAGCGAAGCCGGATGTCGTGTTCAACGCGCTCCACGGGGCGCCGGGCGAGGACGGCACGGTGCAGGGCATGATGGACCTGATGGGCCTCACCTACACGCATTCCGGCCTCGCCACTTCGGTGATCGCCATCGACAAGGAACTGACCAAGCAGGCGCTGGTCCCCCACGGCATTCCGATGCCCGGCGGCCGCATCGTTGAGAGCGCGGAAATCCACAAGCGCGATCCGCTGCCGCGTCCCTATGTACTCAAGCCCGTCAACGAGGGGTCCTCGGTCGGCGTGGCCATCGTCACCGCCGAGGGGAACTACGGCAATCCCATCGCGCCGGATGCCAAGGGGCCGTGGCAGGAATTCGACCGCCTTTTGGCCGAACCGTTCATCCGTGGCCGCGAACTGACCACCGCCGTGATCGGCGGGCCGAACACAGGGGAACGGGCTCTGCTGGTCACCGAACTCAAGCCGAAGTCTGGCTTCTATGACTTCGACGCCAAGTATACCGACGGCATGACCGAACACGTCTGCCCGGCGGAAATCCCCGACGAGATCACGGCGGCCTGCAAGGATCTCGCGCTGCGCTCCCACCAGTTGCTCGGCTGCAAGGGCACCAGCCGCGCCGACTTCCGCTGGGACGACACGCAGGGCATCGAGGGCTTGTTCCTGCTGGAGGTCAACACCCAGCCGGGCATGACCCCGCTCAGCCTCGTTCCCGAACAGGCGCGTGCCTGCGGCATGGAATACCCCGATCTCGTGGAGGCTATCATCGCCGAAGCGCTTGCCGACGCCGGAAAGGTCGCCAAGGGGGGCAAATGAGCCAGACGATCCGGCGCAAGCCGAAGACAGCGCGAAAGGCCGCAGCGGCCCAGAACACCAAGGCCAAGGTGCGCCAGGCCAAGGCGACGAGCGGCACGGCCGTCGACACGGTGATGAGCTGGCTGCCCTTCACCGAGGAGCAGCTTCACAAGATCTTCCTCGTCGCCATCCTCGGCGGCGCGGGCTTGCTCGTCTGGGTCGTGGCTAATGCAGCGGGCGTGCCGATGCTTGCGGGCAAGCAGTTTGCGCAAGTCGCCGCAGATGCCGGGTTCGAGGTTAAGCGCGTGGAAGTGCGCGGCGTGAAGAACCTCAACGAGCTGAAAGTCTACGAAAAGGCCCTGGCCGAGCGCGACCGGTCGATGACGCAGGTCGACCTTGACGGGCTGCGCGGCGAGCTGCTTGGCCTGTCGTGGGTCAAGGACGCGCGTGTTTCGCGGCAGCTTCCCGATACGTTGGTGATCGACATCGTCGAACGCGAACCGCACGCCGTCCTGCGCAAGGCCGACCGCTTCGTGCTGATCGACGAGACCGGGCAGGAGCTTGAGGCGATCAACCGCAAGGATGCCAAGGGCAAGCTGATCGTCTCCGGCCCCGGTGCGGGTCAGCAGGTTACGCAGCTCGGGCACTTGCTTGAAGCGGCGCCCGCGCTTCAGCCCAAGGTCCAGGAGGCGGAGTGGATCGGCAACCGCCGCTGGAACCTGACTTTCCAGACCGGACAAGTGCTGGCGCTGCCGGAGGGCGACAACGAATCCGCCGGCGCACTGGTGACATTCGCGCGGCTGGACGGCACTAACCGGTTGATCGGCGGCAAGGTCACTGCAATCGACATGCGGGCGAAGGACCGCATCTATCTGCGGGTTCCCGATGCCGAAGGACAGGAATTGGCGATGAAGGCGGGTGCAGTCCCCCATACCGGCGTTGAAGCCAGCGGCGATGCCGCCGCAGCGGAGGAACAGTGATGGCACCACCTCGCATCACCCGCGTATTCGGTGCGGTCAATATCGGTTCCTTCCGCATTTCCGCCATCGTTGCGGGCATGTCCGAGATGGGCGACATGATCGTGCTGGGTTCGGGCCACCGCGCATCCCAGGGGATCAAGCGCGGCTACGTCACGGATATGGCGGCGGCAACTTACGCTGTGCGCGATGCCATCGACCGCGCCGAGAAAATGGCCGACACCAGCGTTTCCAAGGTCTGGATCGGCTGCTCGGGCGCAGGGCTCGCCAGCCGCATCGACCAGTTCGATGCCGAGATCGGCGGTCGCCGCATCGAGCAGGAGGATATCGACCAGCTCCTGATCTCGGCGCGTGAGGTGATCCAGCCGGACGGACGCATGGTGCTCCATGCGCAGCCCGCGCAATATCGCCTCGACGGTGCGCACGGCGTTGGCAATCCCAAGGGGCTCCATGCCGAACGGCTGGGTGTCGACATCCACATCATGCTGGCCGAAGGCGCCCCGATCAGGAACCTGACCGAGGCCGTGCAGTGCGCGCACCTCGAAGTCGAGGCGGTGGTCGGCTCGCCGATTGCGGCGGGTCAGGCCTGTCTTTCGCCGGAAGAGCGCGACCTTGGCGTGGCGCTTGTTGAATTCGGCGCGGAAGTTACCAATGTCGCGGTCTATTCGCACGGGCTGCTGATCGACATGATCTCGATCCCGATGGGCTCGGCGGACATCACCGATGCCGTGGCCTCGGCCTTCGGTATTCGCCGTTTCCAGGCGGAGCGCCTCAAGTGCGTGAACGGTTCGGCGATCGCCAGCCCGCACGATCACCGCGAACTGATCCCGGTCAATGCTCCGGGCGAAGAGGGAACCGGCCCGATCGCCCGTCATGCCGACGACAAGAACCGGATACCGCGCGCCGAGTTGATCGGCGTCATTACCGGCCAGCTCGGTATCCTGATGGAAGAGATCAACAAGGCGCTCAAGCTGATGCGCTTCAACGCGCAGCGCGGCAAACAGGTGGTCTTCACCGGTGGCGGTGCCGAGCTTGTGGGACTTGCCGACTATGCGCAGGCCGCACTTGGAAAACCGGTCCGTATCGGCCGTGTTCCGCACCTGTCCGGCCTGGCCGAAGCTCACGTCAAACCGGGCTTTTCCACGCTTGCCGGGCTTGTCCTGTATGCCGCGGCCGACCCGATCGACATTCGTACTTTCGGCAAGAACAGACAAGGTTCAGTGAGTTACAGCGGCCTCGGTGTGGTCAATCGCGTCTATAGAGCATTGAGGGAATACTTTGAGCACTTTGCCCAGCCGTGCAATCCTTGCGACGGGGATGGCACGATCGGCTGGATTTCGCGGTTTCGGCTGTGGACAACAGGGCCGCATGCTTTGCCTAGATGAAGGCAGGCGTGCAATCAGGCTAGTCAAGGTAAATTTCTTCGCGCACGTGCCTGCCAGGAGAACGAAATGAGCATCAACATCGGACCGCCGGCGATCGAAGAGCTTCGCCCGCGCATTGTCGTCATCGGCGTAGGCGGTGCGGGCGGCAACGCCATCGCCAATATGATCCAGGCCCAAATAGAGGGTGTGGACTTCGTCGTCGCCAATACCGACGCCCAGGCGCTCAACAATTCGATCGCCGAAACCCGCATCCAGCTCGGGCCCGAGATCACGCAGGGGCTCGGCGCCGGCGCGCGTCCGGAAGTGGGCCGGGCGCAGCGGAAGAAACCATCGAAGAGATCGAACGTCTGCTTGACGGCGTTCACATGGTCTTCATCGCCGCCGGCATGGGCGGCGGCACCGGCACGGGTGCCGCGCCGATCATCGCGCAGGCCGCGCGCGCCAAGGGCGTGCTGACGGTGGGCGTGGTGTCCAAGCCCTTCATGTTCGAAGGCACGCGCCGCATGCGTTCGGCGGACTCGGGCATCGAGGAGCTTCAGAAGCACGTCGATACCCTGATCGTCATTCCGAACCAGAACCTGTTCCTGGTCGCCAAGGCAGAGACCACTTTCAAGGAAGCTTTCCAGCTTGCCGACGAAGTGCTCCAGCAGGGCGTGCGCTCGATCACCGATCTCATGATCATGCCCGGCCTCATCAACCTCGACTTCGCGGACGTCCGCTCGGTCATGGGCGAAATGGGCAAGGCGATGATGGGCACCGGTGAGGGCGAAGGCCAGAACCGCGCACTGGAAGCGGCTGAACGCGCCATAGCGAACCCGTTGCTTGACGGCGTGTCGATGCAGGGTGCCAAGGGCGTGATCATCTCGATCATCGGCGGCGACGACATGAAGCTGCTCGAAGTCGACGAGGCCGCGAACCATATCCGTGAGCTGGTCGATCCCGATGCCAACATCATCTGGGGCTCGGCTTTCAACCCGGACCTTCAGGGCAAGATCCGCGTCTCGGTGGTTGCCACCGGTATCGAACAGACGACCGAGATGGCGGAAATCGCCTCGCGCCCGCTCAACCTCGGTGCATCGCGCGGCGTCCGGCCGATGGTCTCGCGTCCTGCTCCCGCCCCGGCGCCCGCGCCTGCGGCCGTGGAAGCACCGGCTCCGGTGGCTTTCACGCCCTCGGCTCCGGCCGCGTCCGAGCCTTTCGAACTGTCCACCCCCGCTCCTGAAGCCGCTCCGCAGGCGTTCGGCGAACTGGAACTCGGTGCCGGTGACGAATTCGGCGCAGAAGCCGAGCCGGAAGCATCGAACAATTACGCAAGCCTTTCCGGCCTGCACGGCCAGCGTTCGGAACCGCTCGACCTCGGTGCCTCGGCACAGGCTCAGCCGGCGCCGCAGCGTCAGCAGGACGAACTGCTGCTCAACGGCGGTCTCGTTCCCGATGCCCAGGCTCCGGTCCCGCCGGTTCGCCAGCGTCCGGTGGAGCCCGCGCCTGCCCGCCCCGCCGGCGGCAGCACGCTGTTCGAACGCATGACCAGTCTTTCACGTCCCAAGGCCGCTTCCAGCGAGCCGACCGGAGAGGATGACGAGGGCGGTTCGATCAGCATTCCGCGTTTCCTCGGACGTCAGAACAACCAGTAAACGATATAGCGGTTCGGCCTAGTGTCATGCCGGTCCGAACCGCCGTTTTCCGCTTATTCTCCTCGGGTTCAGGAAAGGGGCGGCATAGGCTGCCCCGTTCAGTTACAGGTTCAGGCCCGCCACCAGCCGGGCCTTGCGCGTTTTTGAGAGGTTTCCCGGGTCTTGCGTCTGCGCCAGAGGGTATCGAGCAAGTGGTTGGCCGGCACGGCAGCCTGTGTTGCGCTGGCTTTCCCGATGACGCTACAGGCGCAGGCTCCTGTCGTCTCGCGCCCCGTGGTGCAGGCGCTTCCCAGCGCCGATCAGAAAGCGCTCAACGGCGCGCTGGCGAGGCTGGGTCGTAACCCCCGCGATACCGCAGCCCTCCTCGAAGCCGGCGATTCCGCGAGGAAGCTGGGCGATTTCGATGCGGCCATCGGCTTCTATCGCCGTGCGGATGAAATCTCTCCGGGCAATGGGCGGGTGAAGGCCGGGCTTGCCGCTTCTCTTGCGCAGAGCGGCGATCCGGTTGCCGCGCTGCCGCTGTTCGCCGAAGCCGAGCGGGCAGGGGCCACGCCAGCGCTTATCGCTGCCGATCGCGGCCTCGCTTATGATCTCGTCGGCGACAATGCGACGGCGCAGCGCTATTATGCGATGGTGCTGGGCACGGCCGCCGATGACGAGGTTCGCATGCGGCTGGCGATAAGCCAGGCCATCGCCGGTGACGCCAAGACCTCCGAAGCGACGATCATGCCGCTCCTGCGCAAGCAGGACAAGCCGGGCTGGCGCACCCGTGCCTTTGCTCTGGCGATTGCCGGTGACACCAAGCAGGCAGTGGAAGTTTCGGATACGATCCTGCCGCCCCAACTCGCCCAGAACATTGCGCCGTACTTGCGGTACATGCCGCGCTTGACCCCGGCGCAGCAGGCGGCTGCTGCCAATCTGGGCAAGTTCCCCCGCGCTTCGGAAATCGGCCGGGACGATGCCCGCATCGCTGCCTATGCGCCGACCACACGCGTGGCGACGGCTGACGCCAACCTTGTCCCGCGCGGAGAGGCGCTGGGCGGCGGGAAGGCTTCATCCAAATCGCCGCGTACCACGCGGACGGCAAGCGGTACGGCACGGACGACTTCCGTTGCCGTTGCTGACAGTAACCGCGCGGCCGTGTCCCGCGCGGGCTCCGCTCACGTCCCGCTGCCTGCCAATCCTTCCCGGGAGCAGGTCCGCGTTGCGCCGCCCGAACCCAAGCCGACCATCGAGCGTAACGAAACTGCGGCAGGCGAATTGCCGCCCGTCAGACCGAAGACGGAAGTGCCCGCAGCGCTCGCGGCGACATCCGCGTCCAAGGCCCCCGCATCCGTTTCGTCGCAACCTGCGCCTGCTGCACCGCTTGCCGCGGCGTCCGCGTCTGTGCCGGAAACGACGAGGCCCGCCGCGGCTCAAGTGGCAGCGGCCTCGCCCGGTTTCGACCTTGCCCGCGTGCCCGGCCAGCAGACCGCGGTGACGCCTGCCGCGTCGTCTCCGGCTGTCAGGCCGGCCACACCCGAAGCGCCGCCGGTGCCCAGTGCCCAGCAGCTTTCGCTCGAACAGATCTTCGCCGATCTCGGAAAGCCGACGATGCAGATCGTCCCCACTTCCGGTGCGGTCGATATTCGGCAGATCGAACCGGCCCGTCCGGCGCCTCCGCGCATCGAACTTCCCAAGCCGGAACCGGATTCGAAAGCCGCGGACAAGCCTGCCACCAAGACCGATCCGAAGGCGGCCGCCAAGGTCGATCCCAAGCTTGATCCGAAAACGGCCAAGGCAGACGCGAAATCGAGCGCCAAGCCTGCGAAGGCAGAGCCCGCCAAGCCCAAGAAGCCGCTTCCGCCCGCGCATCCGAGCCGCATCTGGGTGCAGGTCGGCGTAGGCCGGGACAAGGATGCGATCGCGTTCGACTGGCGGCGATCGCTCAAGCAGGCGCCAGCACTGCTCAAGGGGCGGCAGCCCTACATCAGCGATATGGGGCGAACGAACCGCATTCTCGTCGGCCCGTTCGAGACTCAGAAGGCCGCCGGCACTTTCATCGCCGAAGCCAAGAAGCAGGGCTTCAGCGATGCGCTGCCCTGGACCAGCCCTGCGGGGCAGGTGGTGGACGCTCTTTCGGTCAAGTAACGTTTACGTAAAGCGCTCTTCGGAGAATCTCTCGGTCAATTCCGTGGTCGGCAACCTGTCCGAATTAAGGAGCGGTTAGTCTTATCCACACCCTGTGAACAGGCTAGTGCAGTTTTGCTCAGGCGATCGCGGGTCGCGGATTGTGCTTGCCCCCCGATGCAAAGCATCCATGCCTTCACGCTTCCCGGAGGGCAAATGTCGGAAATCATGAGAACGGTACAGGACGACATCGGCCGGGAGGACGAGTCCGCACCGATCGAGATGCTCGCGTCGCTCTTCGAAGCGCGTGACTGGCCCTTTGAATATTCGGGCGAAGACGAGATTTCCGCAGAAGTGAAGGGCGCCTGGGCGACCTATCAGGTCCAGGCGATCTGGCGCGCCGAAGATCGCGTCCTGCAGCTCCTGTGCCTGCCTGACGTGCGCATCGCCGACGCCAAGCGGCAGGCGATGTTCGAGGCTCTGGCGCTCATCAACGAGCAGATCTGGGTCGGCCACTTCGATACCTGGTCGAGCAGCGGCGTCGTGCTTTATCGCCACGGCCTGATGCTGGGTGAGGACGGGCTTCTCGGCCCGGGTCAGGCGCAAACGGTGGTGGAAGCCGCGATCGAGGAATGTGATCGTTTCTATCCGGTGTTCCAGTTCATCCTCTGGGGCGACAAGACCCCTGCCGAGGCGCTGACCGCTGCAATGATCGACGCGGCCGGCGAAGCCTGAACCCGGCCAAGGCCGGAGCCGTGCCTGAGGGCGTGGCCCGGCCCCGATGAGGGCCATTGGCCCTTGGCACCGGTTATGCGCTGCCTTAAGCGCGGGCAATCGAGACGCATCGCAAGGCGTCTTCTCGCGTTAGGGGAATGACATGGACCGCTTTCAGAACATCCTTCTCGTCGGCTGCGGCAATATGGCCGGTGCCATGCTGGAAGGCTGGCTGGCTGGCGGAATTCCGGCCTCCCGCTTCACTGTCGTTGACCCGCACCGTGCGGAAGTTCCCGCAGGCGTGACCTTGCTCAAGGAACTGCCCGCTGCCCGTTTCGATGCGGTCATGCTCGGGATCAAGCCGCAAGGGCTGGACGGTGCCGCTCCGGCCATAGCGCCGCTGGTGGGCAAGGGGACAGTGCTGTTCTCGATCCTGGCCGGTGTGGAATTCGACAGTCTTGCGGCACGCTTCCCCGATGCGGGCGCCATCGTGCGGATCATGCCGAACCTGGCGGCGGCGATCGGCAAGTCACCCATTGCGCTGGATTCGCGTGGTCTTGACGAGATGGGGCGGGCAGCGGTGACGGCGATGATGGAGAAGCTGGGCACGCCGGAATGGCTTGCCGGCGAGGAACTGTTCGATTCCGTGACCGCGCTGGCAGGCTGCGGCCCAGCTTTCGTCTATCGTTTCATCGATTCCCTGGCGGCCGGCGCGGTTGCGCTCGGGCTTGACGAGGGACAGTCGCGCCGGCTCGCCGTGGCCATGGTGGAAGGCGCGGCGCAGCTTGCCGCGGCCTCGCCGTTCTCGCCCGGCGAACTGGCTGACAAGGTCGCGAGCCCGGGCGGTTCGACCCGTGCGGGCATGAACGTGCTGGACGAGGGCGGGGCATTGGCGAAGGTCGTCGCCGCGGCGATGGAAGCTTCGCGGGATCGCAATGCCGAGATGGCGGCGGAAGCCCGCAAGTCCTGATATTTCGCACCGGATCGGCAGCATTACTCCGATCCGGAGGCGATCTTTACATTTTGACACAAATCCCTTTGGCCGGTTTTTCTTGAAATCCCCTGCGCCGGAGCCGATATTCAGGAGCGTACGGGGTCCGCATTTCGCAGGAGCCCGTGAAAGGGAGTTTGAAATGGCGAATTGGAACGACCCCCAGCCCCGCACGGGCTTCGGTGCGTCTCCGAGCCTCGATGGACGTACTGCCGGTCAGGCCGCTTACGACGCTGGCCTGCGTCGGCACATGCTGTCCATCTACAACTACATGGCCTCGGGCGTGCTGCTCTCGGGCATCGTGGCGCTGCTGTTCGCCTCCTCCGGAATGGCGATGCAGGTGCTGACGACGCCGCTGCGCTGGGTGATCATGTTGGCCCCGCTCGGTTTCGTGATGGCGATGAACTTCGGCGTCAACCGCATGAAGACCTCGACTCTCCAGATGCTCTACTGGGGCTTCTGCGTCGTCATGGGTCTCTCGCTGTCGACGATTTTCCTGGTCTTCACGTCCACCTCGATCGCGACGACTTTCTTCGCGACGGCGGCGGCATTCGCTGGCCTCAGTCTGTATGGCTACACCACCAAGAAGGACCTGTCGGGCTTCGGCACGTTCCTTATCATGGGCCTCGTCGGCATTCTGGTGGCCATGCTGGTGAACATCTTCGTGGGTTCAAGCGTCTTGGCACTGGCGATTTCGGTGCTCGGCGTGCTGATCTTCGCAGGCCTCACCGCCTATGACACGCAGATGCTCAAGAACCAGTATTACCAGCTTCGCGGCACGACTTCGTCGGAAAGGCCGTGATTCTGGGCGCGCTCAGCCTCTATCTGGACTTCATCAACATGTTCCAGTTCCTGCTGACGTTCCTGGGCGATCGCCGTTAATCCACGGCTTTTTGACAGGTAAATCGAAAATGCCCGGTGCGATTCGTCGCGCCGGGCATTTTCTTTGGAGTCAAGAAGAGTTAGTAATAGCGCTCTGAGAAATGGAGTGTCCGGGGTGGTTAACCTGAAGAAACGAGGCCTTCTGCGCGGCCTCCCGCTGATGGCGGTTTCGCTCGTTGCGGTGCTTTCCAGCTGCGGCCCGAAAGAGGTTGCCGTGGCCCCGCCGCCGCCGCCGCCCGTTATCGTGATCCCGCCGCGCCCGATGCCGCCGCTTGGTGCGCGCCCAACATGACGGTTCCCGCCCTTGCCGTGGATGGTTCGCGCCATACCGTGAACAGCGGCGTGTCGCAGGCGCAGGCGTTGTGGAATCTCCGTTCGGCCTACAATGTTGCGGCATTGAACTGCCTTGGCCCTCAGTACGAGCCTATTCTTGCAGGCTACAAGGACTTCCTGAAGAAGCATGCCAAGTCGCTGACGGCCACGAACAAGGCGCTCGACAAGGAGTTCCGCACCCGGTTCGGCGCGAAATCCGTGCGGGAGCGCGAAGCCTATCAGACGCAGGTCTATAACTATTTCGCATTGCCGCCGGTCGTTCCCGCCCTGTGCAACGCGGCGATGGGGCTTGCGGTTGACCTGCAGGCAGTTCCGGCGGGCCAGCTTGACGGTTTCGCCGTCAGCGGCCTTGCCAAGGCGGAGGCTCCGTTCAAGGAGTTCTTCAACAGCTACGACCAGTATCGCGCCGATCTCGCGGCCTGGGAGTCGCGCTACGGCGCCGCATCGGCCACTTCGGGGGCCGCCGCTCCCGTGGCGGCGGCGGGCACGCAGCCCAAGGTCGCGGCGCAGGCCTTCGCCCAGTAAAGCTCAAGGCATAGGCAGGGCAGGGGCAGGCGCTCCTGTCCTGCAAAATTGGTTCTGCGGCATTTTTGCTCTTTCAAGCGAAAGAGCACTTCGCTATGGGAGCGCCTCGCTGAACGCTGGACGTTTTGCGAAGATACTGGAACGGGGCCGTAGCTCAGATGGGAGAGCGCGTCGTTCGCAATGACGAGGTCAGGGGTTCGATCCCCCTCGGCTCCACCAGTATTCTAGATTGATGCGTGTCCGGCTCGGTGCCGGGCATCACCCGGCCCGAGACATGGCCGGGTTTTTTGTTTATCTGCGTTGCGGGTTCAGCCAGCATCGCCAGGCACTGGAAGAGAGCCGGTGCCGCCCCGGCGGAGCCTCCGCCAGCCCACTTCAGCTCTCAGGATTGCCGGAAAAAAGACCCATGCATTTTCTCGACCAGGCCAAGATCTACATCCGTTCGGGCGGCGGCGGACCGGGTGCCGTTTCCTTCCGGCGTGAGAAGTACGTGGAATATGGCGGCCCCGACGGCGGTAACGGCGGCAAGGGCGGAGACGTGATCTTCGAGGCCGTCGCCGGTCTCAACACCCTGATCGACTTCCGCTATACCCAGCATTTCAAGGCCCCGCGCGGCGGCCACGGCATGGGCAAGAACCGCAACGGCGCGGCTGGCAAGGACCTTGTAGTCAAGGTTCCGGTCGGCACCCAGCTCATCGATGACGACGACCGCGAGACGGTTCTGGCCGACCTTACCGAGGCGGGCCAGCGCGTGGTCCTGCTCGAAGGCGGCATGGGCGGCCGTGGCAACGCCAGCTACAAGACCAGCACCAACCGCGCGCCGCGCCAGCACCAGCCGGGCATCCCGCCGCAGGAGCTGTGGGTCTGGCTGCGTCTCAAGCTGCTGGCGGACGTCGGTCTGGTGGGCATGCCCAACGCTGGCAAATCGACTTTCATCAACAAGCTTTCGAACACCAAGGCCAAGGTGGGCGATTATGCCTTCACCACGCTGCGGCCGCAGCTCGGCGTCGTCACGCACAAGAACCGTGAGTTCGTGCTGGCCGACATCCCCGGCCTGATCGCCGGCGCGGCGGACGGTGCCGGCATTGGCGACCGTTTCCTGGGCCATATCGAGCGTTGCCGCGTGCTGGTCCACCTTATCGACATCTCCAGCACCGACCCGGTTGAAGCGATGCGGATCGTCGAGGAAGAGCTCGAGGCTTACGGCGAAGGCCTTGAAGACAAGCCGCGTCTCGTCGCGCTCAACAAGATTGATCTCGTCGATGACGCGCTGGCGGCGGACTATGCCCGCGAGCTGCTCAAGGCCGGAGCCGACGAGGTCTTCCCGATTTCGGGCGCGACGGGCAAGGGCATGTCGAAGCTGCTCGATGCGGTGATTGACTATCTCCCTGCCGCCACCGTGACCGAGCGTCCGGAAGGCGAGCGCGAGGAAGCCGACGACAAGCCCTGGTCCCCGATCTGATCCAATCCGGGCGAGCGACGCAGCGGCGTCGCTCGCTTTTATTCGTTACGCTTCAGGCGCATATTGGCAGGGCAGGCGGCTCTCGCTAGACCGTGGCGATGAAGATCATCGCCACTTCGCTTGTCATCCCGGGGCTTTTCGCCGCAGGGCTCGTTCTGGCCCCGCAAATCGCAAGCGCGAAGGATGCGGCGCCGCGGGAGATTTCGGGTCAACCTATCGAACTCGGCACGCGCTATGAGCTGCGATCCGCCGTTCTTGGCGACACGCGCGAAGTGAACGTCTGGTTGCCCACGGGCTATGACAAGTCGGCTGACCGTTATCCGGTGGTCTATCTGCTGGATGGCGGGCTGGACCAGGATTTCGTGCATATCGCAGGGCTTGGCAGTCTGGCCTCGCTGAGCTGGACTTACGGGCCGATGATCGTCGTCGGCGTGCAGACGAAGGACCGGCGTGCCGAACTGACTTCGCGCCCCACCGATCCCCGATATCTCTCGGCCTTTCCTGAAAGCGGCGGAGCCGACCGCTTCCGCCGGTTCCTGCGGGATGAGGTCATCCCCTTCGTGGAGGCGCGCTTTCGCAGTGGAGATCGGCGCGCCCTGATGGGAGAGTCCCTTGCGGGCCTGTTCGTGGTGGACACGCTCCTGAACGATCCCACGCTTTTCGGCGACTATGTGGCGGTCAGCCCCAGCCTGTGGTGGGACGATCGCGTCCGCTGCGCGATCTCGATCGGACCGCGGCAGGGCAGGGTATGTCCGGCGAGCGCCTTTACCTTGCGGTGGGGGACGAGGGCGGAACGATGCAGGACGGTATCGACCGCGTGCGCGCCTATTTCGGCAAGCAGCCGCCCGCGCGGATCACGGTGCGCTATGCCGATTTCAGCAAGAGCGCGTCTCACGCCACGGTCTATCACCATGCTGCCGAGGAAGCGCTTCGCTGGCTCTATCCGGCGCCGCCCTATGAGCAGGGGCAGACGCCGTGGTTCATGATCGAAGGGGCGTCTCCGCCTGCAGCGCCGGCGCATTGACCGGCGCATTCGGCGTTCTGCCGATCAGAGCGCGTTGCGGCGGGCGATCGCGCCCAGCACGGCGGCACTGGGCTTGGCGGTGCGCTTGAACGTGGTGCGGTCCAGCGTGTGCAATCCGAACTGGGGCTTGTAGCCGAAGACCCACTCGAAATTGTCGACGAGCGACCAGTGCATATAGCCCAGAACGGGCACGCCGTCTTCCATCGCCCGCTTGAGTTCGGCCAGCGCCGCCGGGATCAGGCGGGCTCGCTTGGTGTCGTCCGCGGAGTTGATGCCGTGCTCGGTGACGACCACGGGAACCCCGCTCACCGCATGGGCATAGCGTACCGCGCCGGCGAGCGAGGCAGGGTATACTTCCGATCCGGCATCGTTGGTTTCGGCGCCTTCCGGCGCGGAAAGCCTGCCCTTGTCGGTCCAGACGGTGCGCTCGTAATTCTGCACGCCGACGAAGTCGTTCCCCCGGGCGGCTTCCAGCCAGGGCCGGTAGAGCTTCGCGCGCATGGCGTCGCGAAGGCTGTTCCTGCCTGCTGCCTGATCGTCGATGACGGCGAGGCTGACGCCGACGGGCAGGTCGGGGCGCACCCCCTTGATCGCTTCTCGTCCGGCCTTGTGTCCGGCAATCAGGTTGGCCTGCACCACTTGCGGATCGGCGACGTAGAGAGGGTTTCCGGGCAGGAACCGGGCGACGGCATGTTCCCGTGCCGCGGCTTCCTGCATGGCCTTGTCCGCCCCCAGCAGGCGCGGGCCGATGTCTCCGGGCAGCACCACGTCGAGGAGGCCCGACAGGTTCGGTTCGTTGAGGGTCGTGGCATAGCCGATGATCGCGGCAAGATGGCGCGCGGCACGCTCGCAGTAGCGGGCAAACAGCGAGGGCGCTTCCGCGTTGGACCAACCGCCCTGCGCCGCGAACCAGATGGGCGTGGTAAAGTGGTTGAAGGTGACCATGGGCGTGAGGCCGCGCGCATGACAGCCCTCGATCATGGCCTTGTAGTGATCGAGCATGGCGATGGAGAATTCGCCCTTCGCCGGTTCGATGCGGGCCCATTCAAGGCTGAAGCGGTAGGTATTGAGCCCCATGCCTTTCACAATATCGAGGTCCACCGGCCAGAGCGCGAAGCTGTTGGCCGCGTCTCCCGAAGGTTCGGCGTAGACCGTGGGACGGGCATGTTCCATCGCCCAGACGTCGCTGTTGAGGTTGTTTCCCTCCACCTGATACGCCGCCGTGGCCGTGCCCCAGAGGAAGCCCTGCGGGAACTTCGGATCGACCGGTCGTGCCCCGCGTGAAAAGGCGGGTGCGGTGATACTGGCTGCGGTTGCCGCGGCGGCGGCGGCCAGCATGGTGCGGCGATCGATCACGCGTTTTTCTCCCTCGTCGCGCCGATCTCGTTCGAATCGGCCTCGCGCTTCATATCTAGAATCATTATTCTAAAATGAAAGCGCGAAGTCGGAACCTCCATGGCCGCAGCGCAGCGCGGCACCGGCGGGGGCAGGGAGGTTGACGGCATCGGCGATTTCGGGTTGGGCGCGAGGCTGGCGCATCGGGTCCGCCGAGCTTGCGAACTGAAGTTGCGGTAATGGAAAAGATGGAAGCGAATTCGCGAAGGCCGGTCGACGGTGGCGCCGCATTGCTGATGGTCGGGCTCTGCGCGATCTGGGGAATGCAACAGACCGCGCTCAAGGCGGCCGCGCCGGACATGGCGCCGGTCCTCCAGATTTCGCTGCGTTCCGGGATCGCCGCGCTGTTCATCGCGGCGCTGGTCCGTCTGCGCGGCGACGGCCATGCTCTTCGCGGGGGCACCTGGAAGCCGGGGGTGGCGATCGGAGCGCTCTTCGCGCTGGAATACCTGTTCATGGGGGAGGGGCTGCGCTTCACCAATGCCTCGCACATGGGGATCTTCCTCTATACCGCGCCGATCTTCACGGCACTCGGCCTCCACTTCGGATTGCCGGAAGAGCGCCTGAGTCCTTTGCAATGGCTGGGCATCGTCACGGCCTTCGGCGGAGTGGCGGTGTCCTTCCTCGGCGGGGCAAGCGCGGGCTCGCAGCACGATTCGGCGTGGATCGGCGATCTCATGGGGATCGGCGCCGGTGCCGCCTGGGGCGCGACGACGCTCACCTTGCGCTTTTCCCGCCTGTCGCAGGCGCCGAGCAGCGTCACGACGCTCTATCAGCTTCTCGGTGCATTCGTGCTGCTGGGGGCGCTGGCGCTCGGCTCGGGGCAGACATTGGTCAGGCCGACCCCGCTGCTGGCGATGAGCATGGCGTTCCAGATCGTCTTCGTTTCGCTGGTCAGCCTTCTGGTATGGTTCGGGATGCTGCGGGTCTATCTGGCTTCGCGGCTGGGCGTGCTTTCGTTCATGACTCCGTTGTTCGGCGTGGCCTTCGGCGTCGTTCTGCTCGGCGAGCGGCTGGAGCCGGCCTTCATCGCCGGCGCGCTGATGGTCATGGCGGGAATCCTGCTGGTCAGCGGGCACGAGATGTTCAAGGCCCGGCAGGCGCGCCGTCTGGCCGCCACGTCCTGACGTTCCCGCGACGGGACGGGGTGCGCGGTCCTTTGCAAGCGAGCGCTTTCCTCCGGGCGGCAAGTGTCCTAGAGGCTCGGCCTCCATGCCTGTATCCCGCCTTTCCGATCTCTCCGACAAAGTCCTGAGCCCCCGCCTCGTCGTCAAGGTGGGGTCGGCGCTGCTTGTCGGTAAGGAAGGTGTGCGGCGCGAATGGTTGACCGCGCTGGTCGCCGAGATCGCCGAGGCGCGCGCACGCGGGCAGGACGTGATCGTCGTCTCTTCGGGCGCGATTGCGCTGGGCGCGGCGACTCTGGGGCTCGACAAGGGCGGACGCGGCTCGCTGGCGGACGCACAGGCCGCCGCGGCCGTGGGCCAGATCGCGCTTTCGGGGCTCTGGGCCGAACTGCTGGGCAGCCACGGCATCACCGCCGCGCAGATGCTGCTGACGCTGGAGGATCTCGAGGACCGGCGCCGTTATCTCAACGTCACCGCAACGCTCACGCGCCTGCTCGATGCGGGCGCGGTGCCGGTGATCAACGAGAACGATTCGGTCGCGACTCAGGAAATCCGCTTCGGTGACAATGACCGCCTGGCCGCCCGCGTCGCGCAGGCGGCGCAGGCCAGCGCGGTGTTGCTGCTCTCCGACATCGACGGCCTTTACGACCGCCACCCTCGGGAGCCCGGCGCGAAGATGATTCCGGTGGTCGAAGGCGTGACGCCCGAAGTCCACGCCATGGCGAGTGCGGAATCGAATTCGGGCATGGGGTCCGGCGGCATGGTTTCCAAGCTCCAGGCAGCCGAGATCGCCGAACTGGCGGGCATCTGCCTCGTCATCGGCAATGGCCAGCACGCCCGCCCGGTGGCGCGGATCATCGATCAGGGGATCGGCACGCTGTTCCTCCCCCGCCGCCGTGCGGGCGCTCGCAAGGCCTGGCTCGGCGGGCGGTTGCGGCTCAAGGGCAGCATTGTCGTCGATGCCGGCGCGGCCGCCGCATTGCTGCGCGGGTCGAGCCTCCTTGCCAAGGGCGTGACCGCCGTGGAGGGGCATTTCGAACGCGGGGATCCCGTGGCCATCGTCGATGCCGGCGGCCGCGTGGTCGCCCATGGCCTTTCGGAGTACCATGCTGGCGAATGCGCCGCGATCAAGGGGCTCCATTCGAGCGAGCAGGCCGAAGTGCTGGGATATTCGCCGCGTTCCTCCGTGGTCCATCGTGACCAGCTCGTGCTGAAATGACCGCTTTTCCCCAGATGAACGAGATAGACCGCCCCACCATCGCCCTGACCGGCGCAACCGGCTTCGTCGGCCAGTGCGTGCTGGAGGAAGCGGTGGCCGCAGGGTACGACGTGCGCGCGCTGACCCGCCGCGAACAGGAGCGGCGCGAGAACGTCACCTGGGTACGCGGCGAACTGCGCGATACCGCCTCGCTGTCCGAGCTGACGCGCGGTGCCGAGGCGATCGTCCACGTTGCGGGCGTGGTGAGCGCGCCCGATGCCGCCGGGTATGAGGCAGGCAATGTCGCGGGCACCCTGAACCTCATCGAGACCGGCGTGGCCAAGGGCATCCGGCGTTTCGTCTTCGTTTCCTCGCTTTCCGCGCGCGAGCCCGATCTTTCGGCTTACGGCGCCTCGAAGGCCAAGGCCGAGAAGCTGCTGCGCGCCAGTCCGCTGGACTGGACGATCGTGCGCCCGCCCGCGATCTACGGCCCGCGCGACAAGGAGATGTTCGAACTGTTCCGCGCTGCGCGCTGGGGGCTGGTTCCGGTGCCGAAGGACGGCCGCGCCTCGATGATCCATGTCGAGGATCTCGCCCGCCTGCTGGTGGCGCTGATACCGGGTGGTGAGGACGTGACAGGCAAGTTGTTCGAGCCTGACGACGGCAAGCCCGAAGGCTGGGACAATGCCGAAATGGCCCGCGCCATCGGCGCTGCGGTTGGCCGCCGTGCCCGGGTGATCTCGCTTTCGTCCGGGGCGTTGCGGCTGGCGGCTCGGGCCGACCAGTTCCTGCGCGGCGACGGCGCGAAGATGACCGCCGATCGCGCCGCCTATTTCAGCCATCCCAACTGGGTGGTGGGAGCAGGCGCGGCCGTGCCGCCGACGATCTGGGAGCCCCGCATCGATACGCGGGACGGTCTGCGGGCCACGGCAGAGTGGTACCGCGCGAACGACTGGCTTTAGGCCGCAGGTTCCAGGCCGACGGGGGGAAGCCTGAGGGACGATCCCCAGGCTCCCGTAAATTCCGTCCTAGTTCAGCGGTACCGCCGGCTGCACGATCCCGCTGCACGGACCGAACCCGATCGTTACCGCGCCATCTGCCACGAAGCGTCCGGAAAGCGCCAGTTCGTCTCCGTCCTCAAGGAACGTTCGCGTCTCGCCCGTGGCAAGCGTCACCTTCTCCCGGCCGGAGCGGGTGATTTCCATCAGGCTGCCCTGCGAACCGTCCTCGGGACCGGAAATGGTGCCGGTGCCGAGCAGGTCTCCCGGATTCATCTCGCAGCCGTTCGAGGCGTGGTGCGTGACCATCTGGGCGATGGTCCAGTACATGTTGCTGGCCGGCCCGCGGCTGAGGCGATGGGCCGAACGCCGTCCGCACGCATTGTCGCGGTGCTGAGGCTGACTTCGAGATCGAGGGACAGGGCGCCCTCGTCCTGGTCGTCCCGGTTCCAGAGATAGGGCAGGGGGCTGGGATCGCCCTCGGGCCGGGGCGGCTGGGCGATGCGGAACGGGGCCAGCGCCTCCATCGTGACGATCCACGGCGAGACGGTGGTGATGAAGTTCTTGGCGAGGAACGGCCCGAGCGGCTGGTATTCCCAGGCCTGCACATCGCGGGCGGACCAGTCGTTGAGCAGGGTTACGCCGGCAACGTGATCGAGCGCCTCGCCGATAGGAATGGGCTGACCGAGTTCGTTGCCTTGCGCCATCCACACGCCCAGCTCCAGCTCGTAGTCGAGCCGGCCGATGGGGCCGAACGAAGGGCTTTCGGCATCGGGCGCCTTGGTCTGGCCGTTGGGGCGGATCACCGGCGCACCGCTCGGCCTCACGGTCGAGGCGCGGCCGTGGTAGCCGATGGGGACGTGCTTGTAGTTGGGCAGCAGCGGATTGTCCGGGCGGAACAGCTTGCCGATGTTGGTGGCGTGATGGATGCCCACATAGAAATCGGTGTAGTCCGCGATCTTCGCAGGCAGATGCAGCGTGGCCTGTGCCATCGGAACCAGTAGCGGTTCGACTTGCGCACGCTCTGCGGCGCCTTCTGCCAGCAGGGCGGAGATGCGCCGGCGCAGCGCCCGGCGCGGACCGGCGCCAAGGGCGAGCAACGGGTTGAGGCTTTCGCCCGAGGCGGCCCGCGCGGCTTCCAGCGCCTGGCCTTCGAGCAGTCCCGACCCGGCCAGTGCGGCAAGATCGAGGATCAGGTCACCGATCGCCACGCCCCCGCGTGCGGAATTCCCGCCGTTGGAGAACACGCCCAGCGGCAGGTTCTGGATCGGGAAGTCGCCATGGCCGTTCGCACTTTCCACCCAGGAGCGCAGCGCGCTGTCGTGGGTTTCGTCGATCGTCGCCATGGGAATCTCCTCTTCCGTCTGATGTTTGGAGCGCTTCCCTAGCCGCTCGGCCGCGTCAGGTCACGGGCCCTCTTTGCCATCGTCCCAACCATGCGTCTCGGTCATCACGAAAGGCACCGGCTGCCCCTGTGCATCGCGTGCCGGGCGGAAGCGGAAGCGTTCGGTGATGCGCTGGCACGTTCCCGCATCCAGGTCGGGTCGGCCGCTGGAGGAAATCACGGTGCATCCGCTTACTCGCCCGTCAATGCCGATGCGGTAGCGCAGGGTCAGGTCGGCGCCGCTGCGCGCCTTGCGCAAGTCCGCAGGCAGATCGCCATAGTGGAGGCGGCCGGCGATCTGCCGGGGCAGGGTGGCGACCCCTTCGTTGACTCCGGCTCCCTCTCCGCCGCCTCCTCCGCCGTTTCCCCTGCCGCCCGATCCACTGCCGGAGCCGGAGGTTCCGGAGCCTTGTGCCGGCCTGTCGCCATCTCCCGGATGCCGGGCCGCCACGATCGTTACGGGGGATGGCAGAACGATGCGGGGAGCAGGCAGGACCACCGGTGCAGCCCGCGTTTTGCGACCCTCCGGTGCGGGCGCGCCCCGATGGGCGGATGACGTTGTTTCCTGCGGGCGCTTTTCGGGAGTTTTGCGGGCCTCGGGCAGCAACACCGTCGCGGTAAGGGTGGAGCGCTCGGGAAACGCCGGCAGGTTCACGCCCAGCCCCCATGCAAGCGCGGCAAGCCCGCCGATCACGATTGCGGCCGATGCCGTCGCGGAAATCGCGCGCTCACGTCGGAGGGCGTGGTGAGGGGCGCGTGGAAGGGAATGCACCGGGTGCTCCTTTCATGGACGGCCTTCGCTGCCGACATTGCCGGAACAAGTTGCCGCATCGAAAGCTCCCGCGCTTTTCTCATTGCGGGACAATCGACCTCCCTGCGGCGAACGGTTGGCCGCGCTCCGGAACCTTGTGCGAACAGCGCAGTTAATCCCGCAACGACACAAATTTTTGGAGAAGCACAATGACTCTACTTCTTATTCTCCTGGTCGGCGGCGTTATCGGCTGGCTCGCTTCCATCCTCATGCGCACCGATGCGCAGCAGGGTGTATTCCTGAACGTGGTCGTCGGTGTCGTCGGTGCCCTGATCGCGGGTCTCATCATCACGCCGCTCATCGGCGGCGCGCCCATCACCAGCGGTGCGTTCGACATCATGTCGCTCTTCGCTTCGTTCCTCGGCGCGGTCGTTCTGCTGGCGATCGTCAACCTCTTCCGTCGCGGTTCCATCCGCTAAGGATCCCGTTGGGGTCTGAACGAGGCCGGCGCGTCCTCCGATGGAAAACGCGCCCTTTTTCAATAACAGGGAAAGGATGCCTGCCATGAAAGCCATGACCACTTCGCGCCTCGCCATGATCGCGATCGTTTCCGCCGGTTCGCTCGGCCTCGCCGCCTGCAACAACAAGGCGGACGATGCGACGGAGCAGCAGGCGGATGCCGTTGAACAGTCGTCCGATGCAACGGCCGACGCCATGCGCGACCAGGCCGACCAGATGACCGGCGCCGCGTCCGAGGCTGTCGACAAGAAGGCCGATGCGGTCGAGGCGGCGGGCGAGGCAAAGTCCGACGCGCTGGAAAACAAGGCGGACGAGATCAGGAAGCAGAACTGATCCGACAGCGATCCGGCTTCTCGTCAGGAACGAGAGCAGAAGGATGGCGGGGCAACCCGCCGTCCTTCTTGCATATGGCGTTCTTGCATCCGAAGTGCCCGCGCGGATAATCGGATTCGCCGCCAAGCCTTGCTATCAGGCGGTGCAATGAAAATGCCGCCAATAGATGCTTGAATTGTCGGGCAAGAGGGCAGACATAGCCCCCCGAAAGTCCGAGTGCCAGTTCACGCGCCGTCCGGTGTTTGCGCCCGGTCCTTGCGGATGCGTGCATGTCCAAACCTTTGATAACCTGAAACAGGAAGATAGCCATGACCATTTCCCTGATCCCGCTGCCCTATGCGCAGGACGCGCTGGAACCGCACATCTCGGCCAAGACCCTGGAAATCCACCACGGTGCTCACCACAAGACTTACGTCGACAAGCTGAACGCCGCCATCGAGGGCACCGAGAATGCCGACAAGTCGGTTGAGGAAATCACCAAGTCGGCGTCGGGCCCGCTGTTCAACAACGCCGCGCAGACCTGGAACCACGGCTTCTACTGGCACTCGCTGAGCCCGGAAAAGACCGCGCCGAGCGAGAGCCTGCTCGCCGCGATCAACGCCGATTTCGGTTCGCTCGACGCGCTGCTCGAAGCGCTTTCGAACGAAGCCGTCAATCACTTCGCTTCGGGCTGGGCATGGCTCGTCGTCGAAGCTGGCAAGCTCAAGGTCATCTCGACCCATGACGCCGGCACCCCGATCACCACCGACGTGAACCCGCTCATCACGATCGACGTATGGGAGCACGCCTACTACATCGACCAGATGAACAAGCGCCCGGTCTATGTGAAGACGGTTCTCGAGAACCTCATCAACTGGAAGTTCGCCTCGGACAACTTCGACCGCGGCACGGCCTGGGTCTACCCGGCCTGAGCCCGGCAGCCCGGCCGGCGCCGGGCACCATGACACGCTGAACCGGCCGGGTCGCCGCTACACAGCGCGATCCGCCCGAAGCATTTTACCGCCTCTTTTTTTCGGTTTTCAGGATTATCACAATGGACATCGGCTTCATCGGTCTCGGTGCGATGGGCACCGCCATGGCACGCAATCTCGCGGCGGCAGGGCACAGGGTGCGGGCATGGAATCGCTCCGGGGGCTCGGTGGAAGGCGTGGAGATGGTCACCTCCCCGGCAGAAGCCTTCGTGGGCGACGCCGTGCTGACCATGCTTTCCGAAGACGCCGCCATTCGCGAGGTCCTGCTTGACAGCGGCGTGCTGGACGGGGCGCCGGCGGGCGTGGTCCATCTCGTTTGTTCGACCATTTCGGTGGCCTTCGCGCGCGAACTGGTGGAGCGCCATGACGCTGCCGGCGTGGGCTATCTTTCGGCGCCGGTGCTTGGCCGTCCCGATGTGGCGGCGGCGGGCCAGCTCAACGTGATCCTCGGCGGCCCGGCCGGACATGCCGCAAGGCTGGAGCCGGTCTTCGAGGCGATTGCCGGTAAGGTCTGGGACATGGGCGAGGACGCCACCGTTGCCAATGCCGCCAAGATCGCCTGCAACATGATGATCACCATGGCCATCGAAGGCATGGCCGAGGCCGTCGTGCTGACCGAGGGCAAGGGGCTCCCGCGGGAGAAGTTCTTCGAACTGATGCTCGGCACCCTGTTCGGCAGCCGGGTCTACCAGAACTATTCGGGCATCATCGCCGAGCGCAAGTACGAGCCGGGCTTCAAGGCGGTTCTTGGCCTGAAGGACCTGCGCCTCGCCCGCGAGTTGGCTGCCGAAACCGCGATCGGCACGCAGGGGAGCCTGCCCATGCTTGATGCGGTGCACGCCCGGATGGGAGCGGCGATAGAAGCGGGCCATGCCGATCGGGACTGGGGTATCATGGCGGAATATACCATCGGCACCGCTAAAGGCTGATCGGCCGCACCGCCGGGAACAGGGCAGGCGGCCGGGCCGATTACAGGTTCCGGCGCCCGCCCACGTCCACCAGTTCCACTTCGCCGTCGAGCATGCGCGCCAGGTCCGCGCGGGCGCGGGCGACGCGGCTCTTCATCGTGCCGATCGGACAACCGGAGATGTCGGCCGCTTCCTCGTAACTGAAGCCGGACGCACCCACGAGCAGCACCGCCTCGCGCCGTTCGGGGGCGAGTTTCTGCAATGCCGTTTCCATGTCGCCGAGGTGAAGCGGGCCTTCCTGGTCCGCGTCCATCACCAGCATCCGCTCAACCGCGCCTTCGTCAAGGTCGGTCTGGCGCTTGCTCTTGCGCAGTTCCGACAGGTAGTGGTTGCGCAGGATCGCGAATGTCCAGGCTCGCATGTTGGTGCCGGGCGTGTAGCGTTCACGCGCGGTCCAGGCCTTTATCGCGGCCTCCTGCACCAGATCGTCAGCGAAATCCGGGCGACCGGAAAGGCCGCGTGCGAAAGCGCGCAAATGCGGCAGGACGCCAAGCAGTTCCCGGCGGAAAGCCTCGTCCTCTGGGCGGCTTGCGCTGGGGTCGGACTTGCGTGCGGTGGGCTGATCGGGGTGCGAAGACTGGCGGTCAGGCATCGTCCGCCCCGTCCAGCTTCTTGAGAAGATCCCTGAAGCTGTCCGGAAGCGGTTCGTCCACCACGGAGTTGTACAGCTTCCTCAGCCCCCCGGCCCAGCCGGGTTCTCCGTCCTTGCGGACTTCAGG
This sequence comes from Novosphingobium sp. ST904, assembly GCF_001298105.1. Classification (GTDB taxonomy): domain Bacteria; phylum Pseudomonadota; class Alphaproteobacteria; order Sphingomonadales; family Sphingomonadaceae; genus Novosphingobium. Next base: position 92,552 of record NZ_LGJH01000155.1, read on the forward strand.
CGGCAGACCGGGCTGTGCCGGCTCGCCATGTCCTTCGGGCTGATTCAACTTTGACTCCATCGTAACCTGAACACTTGCTTGCTGGCCGCAAGCGGGTCAAGAGCCATGCTGCAAGCGCGTTGCACGCTGCGACAGACCGATCCGCTTGTGATATTGCCGGCAAGGCAACCGAACGTCGTTTTCGCTGGAACAATCGAGGCAGGTCTTGGTTCCCTTTGTTACGAAGTCTTGTCCTGGGCTGCCACGCAAATGGTCCGGAGCATGGCGATGCTCTTTAGGAATGATGCAGGCCCATTTGATGGCAGGGATTTCCGGTGATTGATCAGGCTCTGCTCGATAGGGTCCAGAAGCAGGCTTGGTTCCACAAGTATCCGCGCGCTGGCCGTTCCTGCTGTTCATTATCGCTTCGATCACCACGGCCGTGTCGGTCATGGCGATCGAGCGGGCGGACCGGCAGACCCGGCAGGTGGAGCTGGATCGCAATCTCACCGAGATCGCTTCCGCGCTGCAACGCCGCACGACCGAGAATATCGCGCTGCTGCGCGCGGGCGCCGCTCTCTTCGCCACCCAGCGCGAGGTGAGCGAGGACCAGTTCCGCGCTTTCGCGCAGGATCTCCAGGGCAAGGGCGACCTTTACGGCTCGCTCGGCATGGGCTGGGCGCCGATCGTGGCGGTGGATCGCCTGTCGGAAATGGAGATGTCCATACAGGCGGCGGGCCGGGCCGATTTCCTCGTCTACCCCAGGCCGACCTTCGACCGGACCACGGCGGCGCCGATCGTCTATCTCGAACCGGACATCAACGGTAACGGGCAGGCGCTCGGCTACGACATGTTCTCGGAGGAAGTGCGCCGCGCGGCGATGGAACGGGCGATGAAGCTGGGCAAGCCGGTGGCATCCGGCAAGGTCCATCTGGTGCAGGACGAGAGCAATGCCGAGGCCGCCGGTTTCCTGATCTACATGCCGGTCCTGTCAGGGCGATCGGGCCGGCAGGTGAAGGGTTTCGTGTTCAGCCCATTCCGGGCGGAGACTTTCCTGACATCGGCCAGCGAGCTCTATCGCAACAACAATATCGACGTGGCGATCTACGACGGCGAGGTGGCGCCCGACAAACTGCTGGCGGAGCGCCGGGCGGACGGTTCCGCCGGGCCGACGATGGAGCGGCGGATCGACGTGGGCAGCCACTCATGGGTCGTCGTCATCAGTGATCGCAAGGTCGGCGTGCTTTCCACCGCTTCGCGGATCACCCTGTTCTTCGGTGCGCTGGCCTCGCTTATGGTCATGGCGATCGGGCGGCTCATCACGCGCCGTTCGGCGGAAGACCGCATGGTGCTGGAGTGGCTCCAGAGCCAGGCGGCGATCCGCAATTCGCTGACACGCGAACTGAACCACCGCGTGAAGAACACTCTGGCCAACGTCCTGTCCATCGCCGCGCTCACCCGCAGGCGCGCCACCGATATCGACGATTTCACCGAAAGCCTGACCGCCCGCATTCGCGCGCTTTCGGCCACGCATGACCTGCTCTCCCAGTCCGACTGGACACATGCCGTCCTGGGCGATGTCGTGCGATCGGAACTGGCGCCCTACATGGAGGGTAACGAAAGCCACGTGGAAATGTCGGGACCGGAAGTCCGGCTGGCGCCTAACGACGCCATGTCGCTGGGCCTCGCCATCCACGAACTGGCCACGAATGCCGCCAAATACGGTGCGCTGAGCACGACAGGCGGGCGGATCCACGTTCACTGGATCCTGGTCAGCCCGGAACTTGCCGAGATCGACTGGCGCGAAGAAGGCGGTCCGCCGGTGGTGGAACCGGCCAAGCGCGGCTTCGGGCGAGATCTGATCGAGAAGATCGTGGCTCACGAACTCAAGTCGGACGTGGACCTGAGGTTCAAGCCGAGCGGGGTGGAATGCCGACTCAAGGTGCCGGTACGGGCCAGCCGCGAATTCACGCTGCGAAACGACCGGCGATAAACGCCGGCATCGGGCTGCAGCCGGAAAGTTCCATATGGCCAACGGGTTGCGCGCGGCGCGGCGCGGCACGAGAGGTGTTCTTCAGGAATTATTAGGCACACTTGTGCAAGCTGCCGGTCGTCATCCATCGAGGGCAAGACGAATGGACGCGCGAGAGTGGGATCGGCATATCGTCGAAAAGAAGATCGACTGCCTGGGGCAAGACCGCAGGGATTCGGTCTTTCTCTATGACCTGTCCGCCGGCGGCTGCATGGTGGAATTTCCTGAGGCCGCGGCGAAACCGGGTGAGCGGATCGAACTTCGACTTTGCAAGGATCAGGTCGTGGCCGGGGAAGTCGTCTGGCAGGTCGGTGGCTGTGCCGGGGTGCGTTTCCTTGCGCCGATCCATGATGCCCTGGTCCTGCATCTCGGCTTCCAGCCGCCGCCGCTGACGTTCGAGGAGCAGGCCCCGCGCGACCGGTTCGGCCGCGCGCTTCCCCCTATCGATGCAGGCGAACGCCCCGCGAATAGCTGAGGAAAAACCCCGCCGGGGTGAACCGGCGGGGGCGGGTATGACCGAATGGGTAGGGCCGGAGCCGATCAGCCGAGCGGCTTGCTCGATCCGAAGAACAGGGCCTGGCTGATCGCCGCGCGCACGGTGGCTTCCTGGAACGGCTTGGTGACCAGATAGGTCGGTTCCGGACGTTCCCCGGTGAGCAGGCGTTCGGGGTAGGCGGTGATGAAGATCACCGGCACGTCCCCGAACTTGAGCAGGTCTTCCACTGCCTCGATGCCCGAACTGCCATCGGCGAGCTGGATATCGGCCAGGACGAGACCGGCGGGCGAGCGCTCGAAGATCTCCACCGCCTGGGCATGGGTTGCGGCCGTACCGACTACGCGGTGGCCGAGTTCGGTGACGAGCCCTTCAAGCTGCATCGAAATGAGCGGCTCGTCCTCGATGATGAGAACTTCGGTGGTGCTTTCGCTCTCGATTTCGAGGATGGCCTGGGCAACCAGCGCATCCACGCCGTCGGGCGTCACGTCGAGGATGCGTGCGGTATCCTCGCGGGAGAATTCTTCCACCGTGGTCAGCAGAAGGGCCTGCCGGTGCGTGGGGGCAACGATCGCAAGCCGGGTCTGCGCAGCCTGCTCGTGCTGGCCGCCTTCGCCGGACAGACCCGGATCGTCGACATGGCTGGTCGACCAGATGCGGGTGAATGCGGCGTAGAGCGCAGCGCGGCTGCGCGCGATATCGTCGCGCAGCGTCTTGTCGGCCAGCGCGGCCTCGAGAGTGGCGCGGACATAAGCATCGCCTGAATGCTGCGAACCTGTCAGCGCGCGGGCATAGCGGCGCAGATAGGGCAGCTGGATGGCGATCTGGTCAGAGACGGACATCGAAATTCCTCGGATCGTGGGAAGTCATCTTCCCGTGTTTTCATCTCGCATCGGCGGCTCGCGCCCCCTCCCGACCAGCGTTCCTTGTCTGACGCGGCAGATGGGGCAGGGCAACCCGAAAATTTTTCTCGCACACAAACATCACGCGGGAACCAAGTCTGGCAATGCACGTTCCAACGGTATCACCACTGGCTCCCCCACCCCCCGCAAACCGGTGGTGACCCGATCCCGGAGGCCTCCGTTCACCGCAGAGTGGACGGAGGCCTCAAAGTTTCCGGAGCATGGTTGTTCCCGGCGGTCGCCAAAAAATCTGCATGCCACGGAAATTTTCAGCCTGCTCCGGTGCGCTGGGAAGGCGTGATTGCGCGATCGGTCGCGCCGGGGCCTCGTTCCATCGTGTGGCAGGTGCTTCTGAACGGCGTTCAGTGCGGTTTCGGGAACTTTGTGTGCATTAGTCGCGTTTGCCCAACTGACGGATCACGAGCCGTGATCAGCCATGGAGGGAAACACGATGTCCGCAACAACCGAAGCCGGAACCGGTGCCGATAACGCAGCGACGACCGTGCCTGTGGAAGTGGCAGCCCTCAGCGACCGCGATTTCAAGCGCGCCCTTGCCGAAGTGGCCCCGCATCTTCGCGCTTTCGCGCGCGGTCTTTGCGGTTGCCGCGACCGGGCGGACGATCTTGCGCAGGAAGCCATGCTCCGCGCATGGGCCGCGCGTCATCGCTATGCAGCGGGTACCAATTTCAAGGCCTGGACCTTCACGATCCTGCGCAATCATTTCTACAGCGAAGCGCGCCGCGCCCGCTTCCACGGCGAATATGACGAAGTGGCGGCCGAGCGTATCCTGCGCGCCGAAGCGAGCCAGGAAAGCGCCGTCGAACTGGCGGATGTCCTGCGCGCGCTGACCGCCATTCCCGACAGCTACCGCGAAGCGCTGATCCTGGTGGCGGCAGGCAATCTCTCCTATGAAGAGATCGCTCACATCTGCGGCATCGCGCTTGGCACCGTGAAGAGCCGGATCTGCCGTGCCCGCTCGATGCTGTCGAAGGTCATCGAATCCGGCCAGCTCCCCGATTTCCGCCATAACTTCGTCCTTACCGGTGAAGCGGTCGATGCGTTCTTCGCCGAACTGGTCAAGATCGCCAACGCCGACGAGATTGCAGAAGCCCGCGAAGCGGTCGCTGCCTGACAAGGAAAGCCGTCTTGGGCTCCATGATCCCGAATTCTGCCAAAAGTTTCGCCAAGGTTCTTATCGTCGAGGACGAATTCCTCGTGGCATTGCAGTTGGAAGATATCCTCTCCGATGGCGGACATGCCGTCCTCGGCACTTTCCCCGACGCCGCTTCCGTGGCGGCGCTGGGGGAGGCGCCCGATGTCGCGCTGGTCGATCTCAACTTGCGGGACGGATTGACCGGCCCTGCGGTTGCCCGGGACCTGGCCGTCCGGTTCGGGGCCCGCGTCATCTATGTCACCGCCAATCCCGGTCAGATCGACTCTCCGGCTCCGACCGCGATCGGCGTGGTGCAGAAGCCGTTCTCGCGCCAAGCGATCCTCGCTGCGATCGCTTATGCCCTTGCCGATAGCCCGGATAGCGAACGCCCCGTGGAACTGGAACCGCTGGTCCGCACCTGATCCGGACAATAAAAAGCGCGGGAAAGGTTTCGGCCTTTCCCGCGCTTTTTATTGTTTGAAGATCAGACCGCGCCGACTTCGTGCTCGCCGGCCCTGGAGGGATCGATGGTCCCGCCGGTCGCGAGCTTGAACAGGCCGGTAATTCCGATATCGGAAGTCCAGACTTCGGCATCGTCGATCTCGAAGCGCAGCATCACGATCGACGGGTCGGATTTCCCGTGCGGGAACCAAGCCTCTACCGCATTGCTCCAGTGGCGGTCGCGAACGGCAGCGTCGGTTTCCTCCACCAGGGTGCCGGCGATGCAGGCGAACACGTCGTGTCCCTTGGTGATGACCTGCCCCATGGCACGTCCGCCCTGTCCGATGCGGTTGTCGCGTTTGCAGAAGAACCACACCGCGTGATGCGCGTCCCTGTCCAGCAGGGCAGTCATCGGCTCGGCATGGCCATGGGCCGCATCGAGCTTTATCATCATCAGCGGACTGGCCGCGAAGGCTTTCCAGAACTTGTCGCGAACATGGGTTTCCATGGCAGGTCTCCTCCTGATTGCATAAATCCAACGCCGCCTGTGGGCCTGACGTTCCCGAAACTGCGACGGGCCGAGTGGGCCGGCCCGCCGCAGGAATTCACTCCTTGTCGTCGCCGGGCTTCTGTTCCGCCGCATGGCGAGTTCCTTCGGCTTCCGCTTCTCGAACGTCTGCGCCATCTTCTTCTCCGCTTCGCCGGAAAGGGTCTTGGCGGCCGAAGGGAACATCTCCTCCTCCTCTTCGTCGATATGGTGGAGATAGCGGTGGCGCATGTCCTTGAACTTCATCAGCCAGGCGCCCGAACTCATGTCGATGTCGAGCAGCTCGCCGAGATAGTCGTCGATCTCCTTGTGCTCGGATACCGAGTGCCGGGCCTCGTCCCGCAAGTCGGGGCAGGCGAGCATGGTGGCGTAGAGCGCTTCTTCTTCCGCCGCGGCGTGAGCCTGCAGTTCGCGCCGCAGATCCTCGAATAGCTCGCGGCGTTCCGGGCTGTCGCCCTGCGTCTCGCCAAGCTGGGCGAGCATCTTGCGGTGACGGTCGTGATCGGACTTGAGATCCTCGAAGATACGGGCATCGGCCATGGTCCTGCTCCTTCCTGTGCGGGGGCCCTCTGCGGGCGGCGCCGGGTATTGCAGGAGCAACGGCCGGTATGCGCGCAGGGTTCCGCCGCGGGACAACTTCGCGCCGTATCGTGCGTTTTGACAGGGCAGGCGCCCGATAACGCGGCGCTCCGACCAAGGGCCCTTTTCGATGGCGCGTCTCACATTTGCCGATGGAACCGAGCCGGGCATCACCCGCAGGCCGATCAGGTCAGGCAAATGGGCCTATCACGATCCCGATGGCGGCCGCATCACCGACCGCGAGGAGATCGACCGGCTGAATCGCATCGCCCTGCCGCCTGCCTATGTCGATTGCTGGTTTTCGCCCGATCCCGCCGCCCACCTGCTGGCGACGGGGTTCGATGCGCGCGGACGCAAGCAATATCGCTATCATCCCGAATACCGCGCGGATCGGGATGCCTCCAAGTTCGACCGCTGCGCCGCTTTCGGCCATGCGCTTGCCGGGTTGCGGCAGCGGGTGGCGACAGACCTCGCGCTCTCCACCTTGTGCCGGGAGCGGGCGGTGGCATCGGTTGTCGCCTTGCTGGACAGTGCGGCCATGCGCGTGGGTAACGAGCGCTATGCCACCCAGAACCGCAGTTTCGGGGCAACGACGCTGCGCGGGCGCCATGCCACGCTCAAGGGGCGCAAGCTACGGCTGCGGTTCCGGGGCAAGCACGGCAAGCTGCGCGAGGTCACCTCCAGCGACCGGGCGCTCGTGTCCTGCGTCAGGAAGATGCAGGACTTGCCGGGACAGCACCTGTTCCAGTATCTCGACGGGGAGGGGTGCTCGGTCCCGGTCGGCTCGCAGGACGTGAACGACTACCTGCACGAGACCATGGGCGAGGACTTTTCGGCCAAGGATTTCCGCACGTTCGCCGCGAGCACTCTGGCTTTCGCGCGGATCTGGCGGGAGCCGGGCGTGACGCTGAAGGCCGTGCTGGAGGACGTGGCCGAGCATCTCGGCAATACGCCCGCGATTGCGCGAAAGTCCTATGTCCACCCGGCGCTGATCGCATTCGTCCGCCATGCGGAGCCGGTGCCGGAGCTTCCGGCCCGGTTGCCGCGCCGGACCCAGTGGCTCGCGCGTGAGGAGCGGGGGCTGATCGCTTTTCTGGAAGCGGCTCCTGCCGCGGCGAGTTGGGGCTAGTGGCGAGCTGGGGCTAGTGGGCAGGGCGCCGATTCCTGCCCTTCCTTTCTAGCCTCGCCGCAATCGCCCAATGGCCGCCCGCACGTCGCGTTCGCCATAAGGCTTGGTCACGACCGGCACGCGCTTGAAATCTCCGGCCATCAACGCGCGTTCGCCGTAGCCGCTTGCGAAAATGAACGGCACGCCGCGCTCGTGTAGGGCGTGGGCGATCGGCTCGCTGGTGTCCTTGCCGAGATTGACGTCGAGCATCGCGAAGGAAACGCCGTTGCCTTCGACAAGGGCCATGGCGTCCTGCACCGAACCGGTGATGCGGCAGTCGCCGAAGCCGAGGTCGCGCAGCACGTCTTCCGCCTCCATCGCGATGATGACGTTATCCTCGACGATCAGGGCGATGCCGTCCTGCAAGGTGCCGGCAAGGTCCGAGGCTTCGGGCACATGCGGCGCGGGTTCGCGCTCGGCCGCACTGGGCGTCTCGAAACTGGCGACGTGATCGGCGGGGAGCAGGAACAGGGCCTTCATCCCCTCCACCGGATAGACCACCGAGGCCGAGCCGCCCAGTTCATGCGGGATGGTCCGTTCGATGATGGTGGAGCCGAAGCCGCGCCGGGTGGGTGTCCTTACTGCGGGGCCACCGGATTCGTGCCAGTCAATCTCCAGTGATCCGTCCTCGCCGCGATTGAGCGAAACGGTGACCGTGCCGCGCGAGTCCGAGAGCGCCCCGTACTTGCACGAGTTGGTCATCAGTTCGTGGAACACCAGCGCCAGTGTCGTGAAGGCGCTGGGCGCGATGAGGGCGTCGGGTCCGTCGATCACGACGCGATCGGCGCCGTCGCTGACATAGGCGGCGGTTTCGGTGCGGATCAGGTCGTAGAGCGACGAGGGTGTCCAGTCCTTCTGCGTCACCTGATCGTGCGCGCGGGCAAGGGCGTGGATGCGGCTGCCGACGATCTCGGCGAAATCGTCGATCGTTCGGGCGCCTTCCTTGCTCTGGGTAACCAGACCCCGGATCAGGTTGAGGATGTTGCGGACGCGGTGGTTGAGTTCCGCGATCAGCATGTCCTGCTGGCGGGTCGCCTGTTCGCGCTCGATATGGGCGGCGTCGGCGAGCCGGAGGACCACTTCGAGCAAGGTGATGCGCAGGGCATCGGCGGCGAGGGTTTCCTCCTCCGTCCAGGGGCGCGATTGCCCACGCCGTTCTTCCTTCCAGATCTCGAAGCTCTTGCGCGGGGTGAGCCGGGCACCGTTCGGGCCGAGTTCGATCGCCTTCTCGGGATTGCCGGCCCAGCTCACTTCGCGAAGCTGCTCGCGGCGGAACAGCACGATATAGTCGCGCGGGGTGCGGCTGACCGGCAGCGCGAGCAGGCCGGCGGCCCTGTCCGTCCATTCACGTGCGGGCTCGAACAGCGAGCCGATCGAATCGGTGGACCACACCGTGCTTGCGCCGGCCGTGTTGAGGAAGCGGGCGAGCAGCGAGAACTGCGCTCGCTCGGCGTCGTACCATGGCTCATGAAGCGGCCGTCCACCCAGCCGATCACCCCGTCGAACGGGATGACGCGGCCGATGGATTCCGAGAAATCCTCGAAGGCTTCGAGCAGCGATCCGCCGGAGGCCACGCGGGCCATCATCTCGTCGTGAAGGCGCATCGAGGCGGAGCGTTGCTCCAGCGCGAAGTCGGTTTCCTTCTGCTCCAGCAGATAGGCGAAGAATTCGCCGAACAGCTCGCTCGCGGTGCGGACCGAATAGGACAGTGTGAGGGGAGAATAGTGATGGCAGGCCATCAGGCCCCAGAGCTTGCCGCGCCGCATGATCGAGACCGACATCGACGCCTTCACGCCCATGTTCCGCAAGTATTCGACATGGATCGGAGAGACCGCCCGCAGGCCCGACATCGACAGGTCCAGCGGATCGCCGTTCGGATCGGTCGCCGGGTAGATCGGCACGGTGGGGTCGTCCACGTCGCTGATAATGCGCAGCAGGTTGCGGGTGTAGAGCCGGCGTGCCTGGGCGGGAATGTCGGAGGCGGGAAAATGCAGGCCCTTGAAGCTGTCGACCATGCCGTTGAGGCTTTCGGCCACGACTTCGCCGGCCCCGTCCCCCTCGAAGCGGTAGACCATCACGCGGTCGAACCCGGTGAGGCCGCGCAAGTGCCGGGCAGCACTGGCGCAGAGTTGCTCGATCGAGCTGGACTGGCGCAGACGGTCGATCATCGGGCGCACGTAGCTCACGAAATCGCGGCGGCGCCGCCCTCATGCGGTTCGATCTCCAGCACATAGGATCGGCCGGAGGCATGGACCGCCATGTCGAACAGCCGTCCGTCGCCAAGCAGGTCCACTTCGAAGAGGCGCTCTACAGTGGCGGCGCCGCCGAGAACCTGGAGGCGCGTGCGCACGTCGTGCATCGCCTCGGGCGAGAGGAACTGCGTGGCGGGCACGCCCACCATGTCGGCTGGCGCAACGCCGAACAGGGTTTCGCAGTTGAGAGAGACGTGATTGATGATCCAGTCGCTCGAAAACGACAGAAGCCAGCCGAAGCTCTGGATGCGGCCGATGATGTGGATCGGTTCGAGGTCGCAGGTGGAAAGGTTTACCTGATGCATGCCGTCAGCCACGCGCTTCGCTTTCGGAAACAATAACGATATCCGCGCTGAGCGCGAAGGCCTGGGCGAAAGCAGGGGCGAAGGCGTCGAAGCCTGCGAGCTCTGCCGTGGCGGCGCGCAGCGCGGTCGGCAGGTCGGTGTCTTGGAAAGTCAGGTCCTCGGTCCGCATTCTCAAATTCGCCTAACATTGAATCGTCGCAAGCGGATGGGTGCGCGACCGTCTTTGCGGAACTGCCCCCGTCCAAGGCAGCAGAACGCTTGCGTTGGAGATATGTTCCTCAGGAACGCTTTAGCGAGCTCTCTGCGCGCCGTCTGTTCACTTCTGTACGGTTGAAGCGGGAACCGCAAGCGACCTGCCGCATTGTGACCCTTACCGCCCGGGTCCGCGCGGCAAAGGCATCACGGCAGATCAGGGAGCCGATGAAAATGGAGTTACAGACGAGCCAGGAGCAAAGCGATCTTCTCGCAGCGCTGAGGCCCGCGGACTTCGCCCTGCTGCAACCACATCTTGCGGAAGTGCGCATGAAATCCGGCGAGGTGATCTACCAGCCGGGCGATGCGGTGGAGTATTGCTATCTTCCGCGCGGGGCCTCGGTCTGCTCGTTCTTCGTGGAGCTCGACAGCGGCATCGCGGTGGAAACGATTCTGGTGGGGCGCGAAGGCGCGCTTGGCGGAGTGGTCAGCCAGGGCAGCCTTCCCGCCTATGCCCGGGCCAACGTGCTTCACGGCGGCCTGTTCTGGCGCATCCCGACGCGGCAGCTTGACGAGGCGAAGCGCCAGTCCCCGGTGATCGGCAATCTTTTCTCGCGTTATGCGGACTGCATGATGGCGCAAGTGTTCCAGTCGATCGCCTGCAATGCCGTCCACACGATCGAACAGCGCGCGGCCAAGTGGCTCGGCGCCGCGGTCGACCGGATCGGCCGCAACGACGTGACGATGACGCAGGAGCAGCTTGCCTCCATGATGGGGATCGGTCGCAGCTATGCCAGCCGCGTACTCCAGCGTTTCAAGCGGGAAGGGCTGGTCCGCACGCGCCGTGGCGGCATCGCCGTGTCCGACCGCGAGAGCCTGCGCAGCAAGGCCTGTTCGTGCAACGATCACGTCGCTGCGCATTTCAATAAAGTGCTCGGCGGAGTCTATCCCTCCGCGGATTGAACCGCAGGTCCGGCCTTCGCGCGGCTATTGGATCCGTTCCGGTCCGGTTGTCGTGAAAGAGACACTGAACTGCCATCGAACTTGCGCTCAATTGCCATGAAGCGCCCCTAGCACCCCCTGTGCGAATGTTACAGGAACAGGGGCAAATCCATGACTGAAGGGCTTCCCGCCAACGGTTACACCGATGGCGATGTCGATACCAATTCCACCACCGAGCGCTCGCTCGAAAGCATGGCGGCAGAGCGCTATTCGCGCCGGCAGGCCCTGTTCCGGGGCGCAGGCGCAACGACCATGGCGTTCATGGGCACCGCCGTGCTCGCCGCCTGCGGGGATGACGACGGCGAAGGCGTGGCCGTTACCGCCGGCGCCAATGCCGCGACCAGCGCCGGACGTGTCGTGACCTCACCGGCAGCCCGGCGAACGGTTACGCCGGGTTCGACACCGCCTGGGCGCAGACCTCGGGTCCCGATGTCGAACTGACCGGCTCGGGTTCGTCGGTCTCCTTCATCGCACCCGCCGTGAGCGCCGCGACCGATCTGGTCTTCACGTTCTCGGCCAAGGACGTCGTCGGCAAGACCCGCACCGCCACCACGACCATTCGCGTGTCGCCGGCGGTGCTGGGCTTCGCTGCCGTACCTCACAGCCTTGCAGATACCGTGAAGGTGCCGTCAGGCTATTCGGTCACGGTGATGACCCGCCTCGGCGATCCGCTCGCCACCGGCGTTTCCGCCTATGCCAACGACGGCACGGACGACAACTTCGCCCAGCGCATCGGCGACCATGGCGATGCTCTGCACTTCTTCGGGCTTTCGGCGGCCGGCGCACGTGACGAAACCAGCTCGACGCGCGGGCTCATGGTGCAGAACCACGAGAACCTCAACGTCCAGTACCTGCATCCCAACGGCCCCACCAACGTCTCCACCGGCCCCCGCCCTGCAGCGGAAGCGCTCAAGGAGATCGAGGCGCACGGTGTCTCGGTGTCGGAATATATCGATGCCGGCAGCCGCAAGTGGTCCTATGTGCCGACCAGCGCGTTCAATCGCCGCATTACCCCGAACACGCCGATGAGCTTCCACGGCCCCGCCGCCGGCTCGACCCTGCTGGTTACCGCCTATTCTGCCGCCGGCACCGCGGGACGCGGAACGATCAACAACTGCGCCAACGGCATCGCGCCCTGGGGAACCAACCTCACCTGCGAGGAAAACTGGGCAGGCTATTTCCGCCGCGTCAGCACCGACAACGCCGCAAGACCGGTTCGGGAAGTCACGGCGCTGGCCCGCTACGGCGTGACCAGCACGGTGGGCAGCTACGCCTGGTCGACCGTGGCCTCGACCGACACGATCTTCACCAAGTGGAACGCCAGCGCCATCGGCGCTGCCGCTTCGGACGATTTCCGCAACGAGCCCAACCAGTACGGATGGGTCGTCGAAATCGATCCCTACGATCCGACCTCGACGCCGCGCAAACGCACCGCGCTGGGGCGTTTCGGCCATGAAGGCGCTTTCGTGCGTGCCGTCGCCGGGCAAAAGGTCGGCGTCTACATGGGCGACGATTCGCGCCGTGAATACCTCTACAAGTTCGTGTCCACGGCGACCTATGTCGCCGCCGATGCTTCGACGACCAGCCGCCTCGCCATGGGCGACAAGTACCTCGACGCCGGTATCCTCTACGTCGCGAAGTTCGGTGCCGACGGCACGGGCCAGTGGCTGCCGCTGGTGTTCGGTTCGGTTCCCAACCGCCCGGCAAGCGGCTCCACGCCGGAATACGTCTTTGCCGACCAGGCCGACATTCTCGTCAATCCGCGCCTTGCCGCGGACGCCTTGGGCGCAACCCCGATGGACCGGCCGGAATGGACGGCAGGCAACCCGGTGACGGGAGAAATCTATCTCACGCTCACCAACAACAATGCCGCCGGTCGCCCGCTCGCCGGCACCGATCCTGCCAATCCGCGTCATTATGGCGATCCCAACCTTTCGGCCTCGACCAGCTACGGCAATCCGAACGGCCACATCGTCCGCCTGCGCGAAGATGGCGACAATACCGCATCGCTCACCTTCAAGTGGGATATCTACCTGTTCGGCGCCGATGCGACCGATTACGGCAGCGACGCCAACGTCAACGTCTCCGGACTCACCGTGGACAACGACTTTTCCAGCCCGGACGGCTGCTATTTCTCGCGCAGCACCAATCCGGCGGGCCAGATCAACCCTGTGCTCTGGATCGAGACCGACGACGGTGCGATGACGGACCGCACCAATTGCATGCTGCTCGCCGCGATCCCCGGCCATGTCGGCGATGGCGGGGCGAAGACCATCACCAACAAGGACTCGGCCGGCGCCACGGCAACCCAGGCCACTATCGTCGGCGCGGCAGCGACCGCCGCCAACCTGCGCCGCTTCCTGGTCGGTCCGGTCCAGTGCGAGATCACCGGCATCGACATGACGCCCGATGGGCGCACGCTCTTCGTCGGCATCCAGCATCCCGGCGAGAACGGCACGCCCGCCGCGCCGTCCAGCCACTGGCCGGATAGCCAGGCCGGCTCTCCGGCGGCGACGGTGCGTCCGCGTTCGGCGATCGTGGCGATCACCAAGGACGACGGCGCGTCATCGCCCTGTGATGACGCCCGGGTGAGTGAAGGGCGGGGCGCACATCCGCGCCTCGCCATCGCTCTCTGAAAAAGTGGAAGGGGAGGGACGCGCCGCGTTCCCTCCCCTTCTGCGCATCTCCCATGGTTGTATCGCCCGGGCGTGCGCTTGGCAGCGCGGCGGCTGGCACTGCCTCGTGCGATGGCTTAATGAACACACCTGTTGATAACGGGAGAGGCCACGTGAAAGAGACGGGCAAGTCGCAGTCGGCTACGCTGACCGCCAAGGACATGGATGAGGAACGCCTCGCCACTTACCCCACCGATGCCTTCCTTTCGAAGGAATACCTTGCGGCAGAGAAGAAGCTGCTGTGGCCGAAGATCTGGCAAATGGTCGAGCGGGAGACCGACCTTCCCAATCCGGGAGACTGGATGACCTATAACGTCGCGGACGAATCGGTCATCGTCCTGCGCCGGGATGACGGCTCGCTGCGGGCCTTCCACAATGTCTGCCCCCACCGCGGCCGCCAGCTCGTCTCCGTTCCCGAAGGTGCTCACGACGTGCGCGGCAGCAATCGCCGCAGCTTCGTTTGCGGTTTCCACGGCTGGACCTTCGATCTCGACGGGAAGAACACCTACATTCTCGACCCGCAGGACTGGCACAACAAGCTCACGCCGGAGATGACCTGCCTGTCGGACGTGCAAGTCGATACCTGGGGCGGCTTCATCTATATCAACATGGACCCGGACTGCGTTCCCCTGAAGGAATGGATGGGCCGCGCGGGCGAGATCCTCGATCACTTCGAACTCGCGAAGATGCGCTACAAGTGGCGCCAGTGGGCCATCTACGATTGCAACTGGAAGACCGCGATCGAGGCGTTCCTGGAACCCTATCACGTTGCCGGGACCCATACCCAGCTTCTGGCCTACGGCAATTACTACGCGCTCTCGAAGCAGTATGGGCTGCACTCGGTGTCCAGCTACGACACGCGCGACAGCAAGTTCGCGATGAGCGAAAGCGCCGGCACCACCCGCGCTGGCAAGGGCGACGATCCGCGCCGCTCGACGTACGAGCTGATCAAGGAAAACTACGAGACGGTGAACTACTCCGCCTCGACGGAAACACTCGTCAACGCGGCCAGCCGCCTGGTCGACGAACTGCCGGAGGGGACCTCGGCGCAGGATGTCATCGCGCACTGGATGGCATCGGCCAAGCGCGACGATGCCGCGCGGGGCGTCGCCTGGCCGGAAGTCCCGGCCGAGATCATGGCCGAGGCCGGGCTCGCCTGGGGCCTGTTCCCCAACCAGAACATCTTGCACGGGGTGACTTTCGCACTCTGCTACCGCGTGCGTCCCTATGGCGACGATCCGAACAAGTGCATTTTCGAAAGCTATGCGCTGGAACGCTTCCCCGAAGGCGAAGTGCCGGAAACGGAGTGGACCTATGCCGATCCGACCGGCGACAACTGGGGTTCGGTGCTGGCTCAGGACTTCTCGAACATGGAGTTCGTGCAGAAGGGCATGAAGTCTTCGGGCTTCCGCGGGCCGCTGCCCAATCCGCATCAGGAGCAGAAGGTCATCAACCTTCACCGCAACCTCGCGAACTTCCTTGAAGGGCGCGGCGCGCCCACCAAGCTGGCCATCGATTACGACTAGGGCCTACATCGCCGGATGGCCCCGTGCCGTCCGGCGGCGCTTATTCGAGAGGAAGGGTGCGGGGCTCCTTGATCGCCTCCAGCACGATGCTCGACTTCACATCGCGCACGCCGGGGATGCGAACCAGCGTCTTCAGCGTGATCTGCGAGAGATGCTCCACGTCCCGGGCGATGATGTGGACCAGATAGTCCATGTCCCCCGTCACGGCGTGGCAAGCGATGACATAGGGATTGTCGCGGATCGCCTGTTCGAAGCGCGTGATGTTCTCGTCGATATGGGCGTTGAGGTTGATGAGCACATAGGCTTCGATCTCGAAGCCCAGCTTGCGTGGGTCGAGCACCGGCGCATAGCCCAGGATGACGCCTTCATCTTCCAGACGCTTGATCCGGCGGCTTACCGGCGTGGCGGAAAGGGCGGTGCGTTCCGCCACTTGCGCCACCGCCATGCGCGCGTCTTCCTGTAGCGATGCGATGATCTTGCGGTCGAAAAGGTCGAGCTGCATGATTCCCCTTCAGAAATCCGGGTTCCTGGTGGATTCCGCTATTATGACATAAGACGGCGCGTGCAAATGCACGAATCTTGCGCGCGGCCTGTGATAATCTCTCCAGAATGAAGAAGCCGTCGACAGAGACATCCACGAGCGGGCTTCGGGGAGAGTACGAAGGCGCCGCCGCCGACTATACCGTCGGCCAGGACTGGCATTCCTACCCCCCGGAGATGCACGAACGCTGGCGCCGCCTCCACGCGAGGCAATCGGCGCTGGTGGCGACGCATGCCTGTGCGGCCTTCCGCGAAGGGCTCGCGCGGCTGGACTGTGCGGAGGGTATTCCGCGTTTCGAGGATGCCAATGCGATTCTCGGCCCTGAAACCGGCTGGCAGCTTGTCGGCGTGCCCGGTTTCATTCCCGATGCGGTGTTCTTCGACCATCTCGCCCATCGCCGCTTCCCGGTGACGCGCTGGCTGCGGGAGGAACATGAACTGGACTACCTCGTCGAGCCGGACGTGTTCCATGATTTCTTCGGCCATGTGCCGATGCTGCTGGACCCGACGATCGCCGATTTCCTGGAGCTTTACGGCAAGGCCGGAACGCGGGCGATGGCGATGGACGCGCTCGACATGCTGGCACGGATCTACTGGTACACCATCGAGTTCGGGCTGGTGCGCGAGGATGGCGGGCTGAAGGTCTTCGGCGCCGGGATCATCTCCTCGTCCAGCGAGACGCGCTATTCGATCGAGGATCGCGAGGTCCTGCGCCTGCCGTTCGATGCGGTCCGCGTCATGCGCACGGGCTACATGATCGACTCCTTCCAGAAGACCTATTTCGTCCTCGAAAGCCTGCCGCAGCTGATCGAGGACCTCGTCGGGCTGGACTTCGGCCCGGTCTACGAAACCTGGCGCGCCGCGCCGCCCATTCCCGCCGGAGACCTGCTTTCCGGCGAAACCCCCTTCGGAGAACTGACCCCATGACCGACATCTTCGACAACCCCATCGGCCTCGACGGATTCGAGTTCGTCGAATTCTCCGCACCCGAGAAGGGTGTGCTGGAGCCGGTTTTCGAAGCGATGGGCTTCAAGAAGATCGCCCGCCACCGTTCGAAGGACGTTGAGCTGTGGCGTCAGGGCGGCATCAACTTCATCACCAATTACGAGCCGCACAGCCCGGCCTGGTTCTTCAGCCGCGAACACGGTCCCTCCGCCTGCGGCATGGGATTCCGCGTCAGGGACGCCCGCGCTGCCTATGCCGAACTTCTGGCGCGTTCGGCCGAGCCGATCCAGGTCGCGACCGGCCCGATGGAACTGCACCTTCCCGGCATTCGCGGCATTGGCAATTCGATCATCTACCTGATCGACCGCTATGAGCGGATCGATGAAAACGGGGAAAGCGACGGCGCGCTGTCGATCTATGACATCGATTTCGAATATCTGCCCGGGGTGGACCGTCATCCGGTCGGCGCCGGGTTCGACCTGATCGATCACCTCACGCACAACGTCTATGGCGGCCGCATGGCCTATTGGGCGGATTATTACGAGAAGCTCTTCAATTTCCGCGAGATTCGCTACTTCGACATCAAGGGCGAATATACCGGCCTGACCTCCAAGGCGCTCACCGCGCCGGACGGCAAGATCCGCATCCCGCTCAACGAGGAAGCCGAGGGCGGCAAGGGGCAGATCGATGAGTTCCTCCGGGCCTTCAACGGTGAGGGCATCCAGCATATCGCCCTGATCTGCGACGATCTCATCGGCGCATGGGATCGTCTGAAGTCGCTTGGCGTGCCCTTCATGACCGCGCCGCCGGAAACCTATTACGAGATGCTGGCCGAGCGCCTGCCCGGGCACGGCGAGCCTGCAGACGAACTCAAGGCGCGGGGCATCCTGCTGGATGGTACGACCGACGGCGGCCAGCCGCGCCTCCTGCTCCAGATCTTCGCCGAAGCGCGGGTGGGGCCGGTGTTCTTCGAATTCATCCAGCGCAAGGGCGACGACGGCTTCGGCAACGGCAACTTCAAGGCGCTGTTCGAGAGCATGGAGCGCGACCAGATCCGCCGCGGCGTGCTGAAGCCTGTCGAGAGCCCCGCCCGAGAGATGGAAGAACCGGCGGAATAGGCGAGCACTACCGAAAGGGCGGGAGAGAAGAGGAAAACCTCATCCCGCCCATTCCGAGCCCTGCCGAAGTGGAAGCTTGTCCAGGCACGAGCGGCGCACCACTTCGGATGTACGGAGAGAGAAGATGACTGAACAGAGCCCCCAACCGGCCCCCATTCTCGGCGGAATCCACCATGTCGCCTACCGCTGCCGCGACGCCAAGGAGACCGTGGACTTCTACCGCGATGTGATGGGCATGGATTTCATGCTCGCCATTGCCGAGGACAAGGTGCCCTCCACCGGCGCACCCGATCCCTACATGCATGTCTTCCTCGACTGCGGCGGCGGCAACGTGCTGGCTTTCTTCGAGCTGCCCAACGCGCCCGAGATGGGCCGGGACGAGGCGACCCCGGCCTGGGTCCAGCATATCGCCTTCAAGGTCGAGAGCGAGGAAGGTCTGCTTTGCGCCAAACAGCGGGCCGAAGCGCGCGGGCTGGAAGTGGTGGGCCCGGTCCACCACGGGGTGTTCAAGTCGATCTATTTCTTCGATCCGAACGGCCACCGCCTCGAACTGGCCTGGCAATTCGGCACCTCCAGCCAGATGGCGAGCCTCAGGGCGGTTGCGGATGACATGCTGGAGGAGTGGTCGCGTACCCGCAAGGCGCCGCGCCATGCCGCGTGGCTGCATGAGAAGATCGCGGCGGAGACCTGATCGCGTGCGGCTTCATGGCTACTGGCGCAGCTCCACCAGCTATCGCCTGCGGATTGCGCTGGCCCTCAAGGGGTTGGAATACGAGCAGGTCGAAGTGAACCTGCTTGGCGCGGAGCAGCGCTCCGAGGAATACCGCCGCCTGAATCCCTTCGGCGGTGTTCCGGCGCTGGAGGTCGACGGGCGCATCTACGCGCAGTCGATGGCGATCCTGGAATGGCTCGACGAGCGGTTCCCGGACCGCCCGCTGCTCCCCCGCGATGTCGAGGATCGTTTCGCCGTGCGCGAACTGGCCATGGCGATCGCCACCGAACTTCACGCACCGCTCAACCTGCCGGTGCTGGCTTACCTCAAACACGACCTCGGCCATTCGCAGGACGAGATCGATGTCTGGTATCGGCACTGGATCGCCCGCACTTTCGAGGGCGTGGAGGCGCGGCTGGCGCAGCGCGGGGCGGGGGAGTTCCTGCTCGGCGCGCCCGGCATGTTCGAATGCGTTCTTATGCCGCAGCTCTATAATGCGCGGCGATTTTCCTGCGATCTCGGGGCCTTTCCGCATCTGACGCAGATCGAGGCGGCTTGCCGGGAGCACCCGGCTTTCGCCGCGGCGCATCCCGACGTTCAGGCGGCTCGCCCCTCCTGAGGGCGGGGTTTGCGAAAAGGATCAGGCCTTCGGCGTGACCCAGACTTCGACCGGAGCCGCGAACTTGCCCGGTGCGGGCTTGCCCACATGGACGCGGTCCGCGGTAACGAGTTCGCCGCTCGCGAGGTTGAAGCTGGCCCAGGGCTTGGGCATGCGGCCGAAGGTCATCTTCTGGATGGGCTGGCCGGTGGTCGAATTCATGATGGTGGCGATGATGCTCATCCGCCCGCCCGTAGCCATGTCGGGCCGGGCGGGTCCAGCGCGAACCGCAGCTATGCACGGCCCAATTCATCGCCCCGGATTTCGATCCGGGACGGCGGCCGGATCAGCTTTCCGCAGGCGCCAGCAGCAGGTCGCGCAGTGCATGGAGGCTCGGCAGAACCTGCGCGCAGACCAGCGCCTGTTCCTCGGTCGCGGGCAGGAGATCGGGCACCATGACCGTGGCGATCCCCGCCGCCGTGGCCGAGCGAACGCCCGCGGGGCTGTCCTCGATGGCGACGCAGTGCGCCGGATCGACGCCGAGACGGCTGGCGGCCAGGAGATAGGGTTCGGGATGAGGCTTTGCCTGCGTCACGTCGTTGCGGGTGACGACGACATCGAAATAGTGGAGCAGCCCGGCCTTCTCCAGCCGCTGCTGCGCATAAGGCGCCTCGGAAGACGTGGCGATCGCCATCGGCACGCCTGCCTTGGCGAAGTGCGCCAGAATCACTTCCGCACCGGGACGAAGCGGAATTCCGGCTTCGAGCATGGCTTCGAACACCGCGTCGCTCTCCGCAAAGAACCGGTCGAGCGGAAAGTCAGGCCCCATGAAGTCCGCCACCAGCCGGCGCGATCCATCGCGGTGAATGCCGACCATGGAGGCCTGCAGTTCTTCGGCCAGCGGATAGCCCATCGCCTTGCCGGTCTGCGCGAAAGCCCTGCCATGCGCGGCCTCGGTATCGAGCAGGGTGCCGTCCATGTCGAAGATCGCGGCGCGGATCGGATCGGGAAGAAGGGAAGAGCGAACGGTTTCTGAAATCAGGGCCATACCTTACAATATGAAGGCTGAGTGCGGCGGAACCATTGCAAAACAGGAATGTGCAGTTGCGAAAAGCGCCGGTTGCGCGCGCGGCCGGATGCTTCTGGCTGGAAAAAAGGCAGTGACGGGTCAGGTGTCAGAACGCATCCCGGTCCAGTTCCTCAAGCCCCAGTTCCTTGCAGAGTGCGGCGCGGGCGGACAGGCAATCGGCCCAGAGGGCAGGGTTCGACAGGTCTTCCACGGCGATGTGTTCGGGCCAGAGGCGCGCGACGAGGGCTTCGATGCGGTCGAGCTTTTCAGGCGTCGCCATGAAGCGCGGGTCTACCGCCGCGGGATCGGCGACGACGCGAAGGCGCAGGCAGGCGGGGCCGCCGCCATTGGCCATCGATTCGCGCAGGTCATGGACGAAGAGATGGCGGATCGGCCCGTTGCCGGAGACATGGCGTTCCAGCCAGGCCCACACGGCCGGCGTTTCCCGCGCTTCTCCGGGCAGCACGAGCGCAGCCTCGCCCGAGGGCAGCGTTACCAGCTGGGCATTGAACAGGTAGGAGCGGATCGCATCGGCAAGGCTCACCTCGCTTGCGGGGACCTCGACGATTTCCACTTCCGGCAGCTTCGCGCGCAAGTCGGCGTAAAAGCCCTCGCGGTCGGCGAAGGCCTGTTCGTGCGTGAACAGCACGCGCTCGTTGGCGACCGCGACGACATCGTTGTGGAAGGCGCCGGCGGCGATGGCCTCGGCCGACTGGAGGACAAGGATCGTGCGCTCCGGGTCGAGGCCGTGGCGGCGGGCAGCGGCGGCGCTGGCTTCACGGTGCTGGCGGGCGGGGAACGGGCCGCCCGCCTCGCCGTAGACGAAGACCTCCACGCCCGGCGCATCGTGGCGGGCGCAGAGGCGCATGTGATTGGCGGCGCCTTCATCGCCGAAGGGGGGCGGCACCGGGGCGTGGACGGCGAAATGCGCGTCATTGGCGAAGGCGATTCGGAGCTGCGCCAGCGTCTCCTGCCATTCGTGGCTGCGGTGCGGCATCGTGACGAGGTTCGCCGCAGTGAGATGGCAGCGACCGTCGGCGGTGTCGGGCGCGGGAGAGACGGTGGCGGCATTGGCGGCCCACATCGACGAGGCCGAGAGGGCATTGGCCCGGAGCGTGGCGCTCGCCGTTTCGGGCGTGGCGCGAGCCGGGGCAGCCAACCTGCATCGGGGCGGCGCTGGGGCAGGAAAAAGCCCTGCGCCAGCCCGCGGCCCAGGTTCGCGCGCATCTTGGCGATGCCCTGCAGGGCTGCGGCGCGCGGGGCAGAGACCTTGCCGAGGTTCCGGGCCGAGGCGAGATTGCCGAGGCTGAGGCCTGCATAGTTGTGGGTCGGGCCGACGATGCCGTCAAAATTGATCTCGGTGAGCATGAAGGGCCTCAGGCGCTGGCGTAAGTGATCGTGTCGCCCGGCGCGACGCCGAGCAGGGCTGCCGCCGCACTGTCCAGCACGACGCCGCCATCCGCCGTGTCGACATGGCCGAGGCAGGCGCGGAACGTGGCGAGATGGCCGGTGGCGACGAGGTGGCTGGCCTCGGTTCCGTCATCCTCCACCAGCGCGGTGATCGGCGCCGTGCGGGCTTCCTGCACGGTGCGGATGTGATCGGTGCGGGCGATCATGGTCGGCCCGCCGTCGAAGATGTCGACGTAATTCTGGAAGGCGAAGCCCTCGTTTTCCAGCATCCGCATCGCCGGACGGCCCGAATAGTGCGGCTGGCCCATGACCTGCCGCGCGGCTTCGGAAAGGAGCGCGGTGTAGATCGGATGCTTGGGCATGAGGTCGGCGATGAACTGGTTGCCGTGCTTGGCGTTGAATTCGTCGGCATCGCGGAAGCTCATGTCGAAGAAGCGCCCGGCGAGCCCGTCCCAGAACGGGGAGTTGCCGGCATCGTCGATGGCGCCGCGCAGTTCGGCCAGCGTGGTGTCGCCGAACCGCGCACGGTGCATCCGGATGAACAGGTAGCGGCTCCGGGCGAGCAGTTTCCCCACGCCCGCCGAACGCTCGGTGGCGTCGAGATAGAGCCCGCCCACTTCGCTCGCGCCGTCGAGATCGGTGCAGAGGGTCAGCATGTCGGCGCGGAACGTGCGGTCCAGCTCCTTGGAATGCTGGGTGATGCGGCCGATGCGATAGGAATAGAACGGCAGTTCGGTGCCGACTTGCGAGAACGCCTGGCAGGTGCCGCGCACTTTGCCGGATTCGGTGTCCTCGAGAATGAATACGAAGAGATCGTTGGCGATCTCGTCGCTCTCGCGCGCGAAGCTCTTCGCGGTGCGGGTGAGCTTGGCTTCGAGTGTCGGCTTGTCTGGCGGGAGATTGGTGAAGCCTCCCCCGGTGCCCTTGGCCATGCGGTAAAGGGCTTCAAGGTCCTTTTCCTGTGCGGTGCGCAGGAGGAACGTCATGCGGCAAGTACTCCGGTGCGGTCCAGACGGTGCAGGACCAGGGCGGTGAGGCGGGCGCGGGCATCGAGGGAATCGGCCAGCAGGAATTCGTCGGGCGAATGGATGGCGCCGCCCAGCGCGCCCATGGTGTCGAGCACCGGCACACCGCAGGCGGCGATATTGTTGCCGTCGCACACGCCGCCGGTGTCCTTCCAGCTCATCGGCTGTCCCAGGTCGGCGGCGGCCTTGCTGACGAGGCCGTAGAGCGCCTCGGTCCCCGTGGAGATCGCCTTGGGCGGGCGCGAGACGTGACCGTGCAGGTGGACATGCACGTCGTGGATGGCGGTCACTTCGGCCACCATGGCATCGATCAGGGCCTGCGCCTCGGCGGCGAGTTCGGGGGTGGCGGGGCGCATGTTGAAGTGCAGGATCGCAAGGTCCGGCACGGTATTGTTAGGGGCGCGCCTTCGATCCTGGCGGGGTTCACGGAAAGGCCCGGGCGCCGCATCGCGGCAAGCCGCAGGGCGAGGTCGCCGGCCGCGACCACCGCATTGCGCCCGTCCTCGGGATTGCGCCCGGCGTGGGCTGAGCGGCCTTGAACGACGACCGCGTAGTTGCCCGAACCGGGCCGCGCCCGCGCCATCTGCCCGCCGGGCAGCGCGGGTTCATAGGTCAGCGCCGCCAGCTTGTCCTTCGCCAGACCGGCGATCAGGGCGGCGGAGGAGAGCGAACCGGTCTCCTCGTCGCTGTTGACGAGGACGTCGTAGCCCAGCGTCGGCCCGGATCGTTCGTAGGCGGCAAGTCCCGCCAGCATCAGCGCGAGGCCGCCTTTCATGTCGGCGGTGCCGGGGCCGTGAAGCGTGTTGTCGTCCAGCCAGTCGCAAGTCTGGAACGGATGTTCGCGTGGGTAGACGGTGTCCATGTGGCCGGTGAGGATCACGCGCCGTTCGGCCTGCGGGCGCACGGAGACCACCAGATGGCGGCCATGGACGACTTCGCGGAGCCGGCCCTGCGCGTCGACTTTTTCGACCGGGGCGGGATCGACCAGCCGGACATCGCCCGGCAGGATCGCGAAGGCATCGGCAAGGCGCGCGGCCATCGCCGCCAGCCCCTCGACATGGGCGGTGCCGCTGTTGATCGCCGCCCAGTCCAGCGTGTGGGCGAGGATCGGTGCACGCGCGACCGGGGCGAGCAGTTCCTGTTCGGCTCCGGTCAGGCCCGCCATCAGCGCAGCTTGCCGGTGAGTGCGCCGCTGTTGCCGGCAACCGTTGCCGCCTCGAAGCTGGCGACCGGATAGGCGCAGTAGTCGGCCGCGTAATAGGCGCTCGGCCGGTGATTGCCGCTGTCGCCCAGGCCGCCGAACGGCATCGAGCCTGCAGCGCCCGTGGTGGGGCGGTTGCGGTTGACCACGCCGGCGCGGCTTTCCAGCACGAAGCGGTCCCACAGGGCGTCATCGGCGCTGACAAGCCCGGCGGAGAGGCCGAAGCGGGTCGCGTTGGCGGCGGCCATGGCGGCGTTGAAGTCTGGCGCGCGGTGATCTGGATCACCGGGGCGAAGATTTCCTCGTCCGGCACCGCGATCCCGGTCACGTCGATCATGCCGGGGGTGACGAAGGCGCCGCTGCGGCCTGCCACGCCGCCGAACGGGCGGACGATCCTGGCACCGCGCGCGGCGAGTTCGGCGAACCGGTCGATCGCGGCCTCGGCGGCGGCTTCCGAGATCAGCGGGCCGATCCAGGGTTCGGGCGTCTCGTTCCATTCGCCGATCGCGATCCGGTCCGCCAATGCGCCGACGGCATCGACGAGCGCGGCACCGAACGGGCTGTCCGGCACGATGACGCGGCGGGCGCAGGAGCAGCGCTGGCCGGTGGTGATGAAGCTCGACTGGACGATGACCGAGGCGGCTTCATCGACGTCGCCGTCCCAGACCACCAGCGGGTTGTTGCCGCCGAGTTCGAGGGCCAGGATCACATCGGGCCGATCAGCGAAGACCCGCCGGAAATGCGCACCCGCGCCTGCCGAGCCGGTGAACAGCAGTCCGTCGATATGTCCGGCGACCAGCGCCTCGCCGGTTTCGCGGGCTCCGTGGACAATCTGGAACACGCCTTCGGGCAGCCCCGCTTCGGCCCAGGCATCGGCCATGGCCTGCCCGGTCGCGGGGGTCATTTCCGAGGGCTTGAAGACCACGGCGTTCCCCGCCAGCAGGGCAGGAACGATGTGGCCGTTCGGCAAGTGGCCGGGGAAGTTGAACGGCCCGAGCACCGCCATGACGCCGTGCGGGCGGTGGCGCAGAACGGCCTGTCCGAACGGCATGTCGCTGCGCTTCTCGCCGGCACGCTCGGCCTGTGCGGCGATCGAGATGCCGACCTTGCCGATCATCGAGGCCAGTTCGGTGCGGGTTTCCCAGAGCGGCTTGCCGGTCTCGCGCGAGATCGTCTCGGCAATCGCCTCCTTGCGGGCTTCGAGCACGGCCTTGAACCGCTGTGCCGCCTCGACGCGCGCGGCGACGGGAAGCGAGGCCCAGCCGGGGAAGGCCGCGCGGGCGCGGGCGAGCGCGGCGTTCACGGCTTCCGGGGTGGCGATCTCACCCTCCCAGACGAGCGCACCGCTCGCCGGATCGTAGGACCGGAGCTGGCTCATGCGTTCCTCGTGACGGCGAAGATTCCGGTGGCATTGCCGGAATCGAAAGTGAGATCGAGCTTGCCGGTTTCCGGATCGATATCGCGGGTGATGAATTCGTAGAACGACCCCGGCACTGGCAGCGGCACTTCGGCGCCGTCCGCCTCGCGGAAGGGGCGGACCACCTTGTCGGCAAGGATCGCGGTCTGGCGCACGCGGCCGTTCCGGGAAATCTCGACCGAAGGCTTCATCGGATAGCCGTCCTCCCTCAGTTCCTCGGCCAGCGCGATCACGTTCGCAACGCGGGTCGTGGCATGGTTGAAGGCGTTGCCTTCCGTGGCGATCCAGGCCCCTTCCTTGGTGGCGGGCAGCAGCACCTCGTAATCCGCAAGGGCGGGCGGTTCGTGCTGGCGCCCGAAAGCGGCCAGCGCGCCCTTGAGGGCGGTGACGGCCTCGTCGAAGCTGGCTTCGCCATGTTCGGACAGGGCACCGAGCGCCTGCCATTCGGCCGTGCCCAGCGGATCGGCCGACGTGCCGAACACATTGGCGCAGGCGGTCTGTGCGGCTTCGGGCAGTTCCGAAACGTGGAGTTCCGAAACGAAGAACTGGGGGATCGTTTCGGGCAAATCGCGCTGGACATAGGCGCGCCCGGTCATTTTCAGCGCGGGAAGCGGATAGAGGCCGCCCACTTCATAGCCCAGCGGCGCGAGGAAGCGGGCGAACGCTTCATGCCCGCGCGGGAGTTCGCCGGTCTCGCCGTCGATCGTGCGAAGCGCGCCATGGTCGAACACGATGGCTTCGCCCGCGTCGCGGATCGATTGCACATAGCGGTCCGCGGTTGGCACGCGGTCCAGCAGGTCCACGAACAGCGCCGCGTTGAGCGCCATCGCGACTTGCGCGCGACTGGCGCTGTCTCCGGTGCCGGCAAGCGCGGGATCGATGGCAAGAGTGGTCAGGGCAAGGGTTGCCGGCTGTTCGCCGACGACCGCGGAAAGCAGCCGGTACAGCATCTGGTCCCGGTTCGCGAAAAGGCTGGAGGCAGAGGGCATCGGTTCCCGTCGTTTCTCTGTTGCGCGTTATGGAACGACATAGGAAACGGCCATGGGTAAGTCCATGCCGCCCAGGGGTAAGCGGCGCTTTTTTGTCTATACTTTTAGGCAGCAAGTGCAGCACGATTCCGAGTCGCGACCGTGCAGATGTGAACGCAGGGACGCGGTTCGTTCGGCAGGTCGCCATTTGGCACCGTTTTGGCGCGTTATGTGAAGTTTTTTGCAGTGCAGCGGGAAACTCATGCCATGCTCGCGAATTGAGCAAGCAATCTCCTCCATTATGCAGACGGGGTGCGCATGAACCTGATGCCTCGTGACGATGAACCCGGCCAGAAATCGGGCTCAGACAAGATACGTTCGATTTTCGAAGTTACTCCGCCGGCATTGCCTCCCAAGGGGGAGGAACTGTTGCGTATTGCGCTTGTCGGCAATTTCGCGCCTCGCAAGTGCGGAATCGCGACGTTTACGACCGATATCTTCGAAAAGCTGCGCGAACATCACCCGGAAGTGGCGGTAGAGGTCCATGCCCTCGACGATCCGGCGCTGCCGCTCGATTATCGCCACGTCGCCGGTACCATCACCTGCAACGATCCCCAGGACTATGCCCGCGCCGCTCGGCAGATCAACGAATCCGGGGTGGATGCGGTATGGGTCCAGCACGAATACGGTATCTTCGGCGGGCCGGACGGCGAGATGGTGCTCGATTTCGTGGACCGCCTTGCTGCGCCTCTCGTCCTTACCTTGCATACCGTCCTGTCCGAACCTTCGGAGCGGCAGGACGCGATCATGCGGCATCTGGTCTCGCGGGCTTCGCGGATCATGGTCATGTCACGCCGTTCCCGCGATCTGCTGGAAAGCCGTTACGAGGTGCCGTCCCGCATCGTCGAGGTGATCGAGCATGGCGCGCCGGACCGGCCGTTCGGTCGGCACGAGGAATTCAAGGCGCGTCAGGGCCTGTCTGATCGCAAGGTGCTGATGACCTTCGGCCTGCTCGGACGCGGCAAGGGGCTGGAACATGCCATCGGCGCGCTGCCGGCGATCGTCGCGCGGCATCCCGAGGTGGTCTATCGCATCGTCGGCGCCACGCACCCCAATCTCGTCGCACGAGAGGGTGAGGCTTACCGCGAGGAACTGGAGGCGCTCGCCGCCGAACTGGGCGTGGCGGACCACATCGCGTGGGAAAACCGCTTCCTCGAAACCGACGACCTGCTTGACCAGCTCGAATCCTGCGACATCTATCTTACGCCCTATCCGGGGCTGCAGCAGTCGACCTCGGGCACGCTCAGCTACGCCGTTGCGCTGGGCAAGGCCGTGGTTTCCACGCCTTACGTTCATGCGCGCGAACTGCTGGGCGAGGATATCGGCAAGCTGATCGAGCCCGGCTCCAGCGAGGCGATCGCCGAGGCCGTGACGGCGCTGCTCGACGATCCCGATGAACTCGCCGCGCTGCAACGCCGCGCCTGGGTGCGGGGACGGGAGATGATCTGGCCCCGGTTCGCCGATGCCAGCGTGCGGCTGGTATCCCGCGCCCGCGCGCCCGATCCCGCGCTGCCGCCGATCACCGCGACGCCGGGCCTTTCCGCCATTCTCGCCATGAGCGATGCCACCGGCATGCTCCAGCATTCCATCGGCGTGGTGCCCGATCGCCGCCATGGCTATTGCCTCGACGACAATGCCCGCGCGCTCATGCTCATGAACGTGGCGCGGGGGCTGCCGGTGGGCGAGCGGATGAAATGGAGCCTGGCTTACGCGTCCTTCGTGCAGTTCGCCTGGAACCCGGATGCCGGGCGCTTCCGCAACTTCATGCGCTTCGACCGGTCATGGTGCGAGGACGAGGGTTCCGAGGATTCGAACGGCCGCGCCGTCTGGGCGCTCGGCCAGACGTCCGAGCGGGCCGGGGATCAGGGGCTGGCGGAGTGGGGCCTGCAACTCTTCGACACTGTGCTCCCCTCGCTGGCGGACGTGGACGCGCCGCGCGCCAAGGCTTTCACCATGCTCGGCGCCTGCGCCGTGCTGCGCCGCCATCCGCAGCATCAGGCGGCCATCGCCTGCGTGCGCGAGGGCGGCGACTTCCTGATGCGGCTGCTCGGCCACGGTCGGCGGCCGGACTGGGCCTGGTTCGAGGCCGTGCTCGGCTACGATAATCCGCGCCTCCCGCAGGCCTTGATCGAGGCCGGGCTGGCGCTGGGCCAGGAAGCATGGATCGGCGCCGGGCTCGAAACGCTGGAGTGGATCTGCCGCCAGCAGCTTTCCGCGCGGGGGCAGTTCCGGCCGATCGGTTCGGAGAGCTTCCACAAGCCGCACAGCTATCTGCCGTTCGACCAGCAGCCGCTGGAAGCGCAGGCCGCGATCGAGGCGGCGGCCAGCGCATGGCGCGCCACCAACGGTGCGTTCTGGACGGAACATGCGATGACGGCCTGGCGCTGGTTCTTCGGCGGCAACGACCGCGGCGTCGTTCTGGCCGACATTGCGACGGGCCGATGCCGCGATGGGGTCACGCCGAGGGGAGTGAACGGCAATTGCGGCGCGGAATCCATTCTCGCCTTCCAACTTTCGCACTATGCTCTGGCCGAGCTTGCCGTGTCGGCACCGCTCGGACGTGGAGGAGGATTGCTTGAATCGGCCCGAGAACGTCTGGTCTGAACCGCTCCATGTCTTCGAGACTCGCCTCTATGCCGATCCGGCACGAGTCGTGCTGCGTCCGTTCCACCTTGGCTGGCAGGGCAAGAACGCGCCCGGCGGCCGTGCCAACAAGCTGGTGGAAGATATCGCGGGCCTCAGCGAGGAGCAGGTTGCTTCCGAATACGAACGCGTCTTGCGCGATTTCAAGGAACGCCACTGGCAGACCGAGAATATATTCGCCGACCGCTTTCTGGAGGTCGCGGCGAACCTCGAACTCGATCCGGGGCAATTTTCGGAAACCCGCCAGCGCCTGATCGGGGCCTATTTCTGCCACGAATACACGTTCGCGGCGGCGGCGCTGATGAATCCCTCGATCGTGCCTGCGCCTGACCAGTCGGGCATGCAGGACGGCGCGGTGCGCTTCATCATGTCGCTGCGGGCGGTGGGCGAAGGCCACATCAGTTCCATCGCCTTTCGCGAGGGCATAGCCGAGGCCGACGGGACGTTCTGTCTCTGGCCGCAGGCCTCTTTCGCTACCTCGGTCGAACTCGACGAGGAAGGCGAGGTCGATGCCGACGGCACGGTGGCGGTCCATCGCCATCCGGAGTCCAGCCTGTCCAACACCGTGATCTTCCCCATCACCGAGCAACAGCGCGGAGGATTGGAAGACCTGCGCCTCGTGCGGTTCGACCATGGGGACGGGGATTACGAATGGGTGGGCACTTACACCGCCTATTCCGGCAGCTCCATTCGCTCCGAACTGCTGCGGACCCGCGATTTCCGGGCGTTCGAACTGGAACCGATCCGGGGCAGGGCGGGCCGCAACAAGGGCATGGCGCTGTTCCCGCAGAAGATCGACGGCCAGTTCGCCATGGTCGGCAGGCAGGACGGCAAGAACCTGTTCCTGCTCCGGTCCGACTCGCTCGACATCTGGGATGATGACGGCGTTCTGCTGATGGGGCCGAAGTACCCCTGGGAATTCATCCAGATCGGCAATTGCGGCAGCCCGATCCCCACCGAGCATGGCTGGCTGCTGTTCACGCACGGTGTCGGCGCGATGCGCAAATACGCGCTCGGCTGCGCATTGCTCGACCTCAAGGACCCGTCGAAAGTGCTGGCGCGCACGACGGAGCCGGTGCTGACCGCCGAAAACGCGGATCGTTCGGGCTACGTGCCCAACGTGGTCTATACATGCGGTGCGCTCAAGGTGGGGGAACGGCTGCTTCTGCCATATGGTATTTCCGACAGTACAGTCGGCTTCGCGACCTGCGAGATCGAGGGGCTTTTGAAGCTGATGGCGTGATGTGAAGCGCAGTGCGGGAGATGCACTGTTTTTTTACAAATCAATGCTGCGTACGGGGAGCGTTGACCGCTCTGATGGCGCGATGTTACGTTTTTTCATATTGTTGAACGGATGTGCATATGCGCCTGGCTATTTTGCTTGCGGCAGCGGCTCTCGTTTCCACGCCTGCCTTTTCTCAAGTTCTTCAGTCGGGCGCATTGTCCGCCGGAGCGGATCGGTCTCCGGGCGTTCCAGCCTTTTCCGGCATTCCGATGCAGCCTGCCTTCTCCGGGCCGGGACGAGGCGCCGGTCCGCAAATGACGCTGGCGCGCACTCTACTTGCGGAAGGCAAATATGCCGAAGCAGACCGGATATTGACTGATCTCGTCCACCGCTCGAACAATAGCGAGACCTATTTCCTGAAGGGCGTTTCCTCGCTCGGCACAGGCCAGTCGGCGTCGGCCCGGACCTATTTCAAGTCCGTGCTGATGAGCCGGAAAACGCGGCATGCCGGCGCCATGACGGGCCTTGCGCTTTCGGAAATTCAACTGGGTAATAGGCCGGCGGCAGAGCGAATACTCGAAACTCTCAAGTCGCAGGACGATCGCTGCGACGGACGCTGTTCGCGCAGCACTTCGATAGAGCAGGCCGTTTCCACTGTGGAAAAGGCCCTGGGCTAGCGAAGCTCATGCCCCCGCCCGGATGAGCGGGGGCACCATGTTCCTTTACCCGTGGGCGCCGAACTCGTTCGCCAGCGCGTGGTGATCCGCAGTGAAAGCGCATAGGAGCGTGCGATCGGATCGATGTAGTCGCGGTGGATAGGGGTATATCCGGTCGCGCTTGAATCCGGATAATCGCTTGGCAGTTCCACCTTGAAATCGTCGATCGAGGGGAAGCTCGTCGGGAAGGCGCGGCGAAGCTGGGCGAGGCCATCCTCGACACGCAGGGTGAAGAACATCTCCAGCACGTCGTCGCGGCTGATATCGTTCGCGCGGCTGAACTGCGGCACCATGACCACACGCAGGAACATGTGCTTGAACAAGGCGATCCGCAGCGATTGCAGTACGCCCAGGCTGCGGCGGGTATGCTCGCGGTCCGGCAGCGGTGCTTCGTTCGGCAGCAGGTCGAGCAGGAAGTGCAGCTTCATCGCATCGACCCTGAGGCGCGAGGCGAGGCGGCGATAGACGCCGGTGCGGTCATCCTTGGTCAGGTATTCGGCCAGCTTGAGGCAAGCCCCCGCGATGTGCTGCTCGTCGCCGCGATAGGGGCGGCTGGCCCAGTAGGCCGAGTTGAACAGTTCGCCATAGGCCGCCACCGTCTTGATCGAGGCCAGCGCGTTGGCATGCCGGGCAAGCCGCATCAACTGCTGCCCGCGCTCGCTTTCGCGCAGCAGGGCGGCCACTTCCTCGCGGTTGCCGTCGGACGCGGTGCCGATCCCGGCGATCACGTTCACCGGATAGCCCAGTTGCTGGAGGATCGCGTTGTGCGGGATCGCGCGGATCTGGCGCAGGCTCATCGAGCGGTCGGCCGCAAGGTCCGACTGGCGGCGCGACTTGCGGCTGCCGGTATCGTTGAGCAGCCCCAGACCGAAGGCCGTGATCGCGCGACTGTAAGTGCTGCTTTCCAGATGCTCGTGCTGCACGCCGCGAATGGCGCGGTAGAAATCGAGGCTGAGGTCGGTGCGGCGATAGAACAGGTCGGTCGGCGCTTCGGCGTCGGCGCCCCACAGCGGCATTTCGGCCATGCGGGTGAGCGTGGCGAGCGCCAGTTCGTCCGACCCGAACCAGAGATAACCGTCACCGCCCTGGAACGAGACTTCGGGCTCCAGCCGGATGCCCGCGCGCAGGAAGCGGCGGCGGGCCCAGGGGCTCATCGGCCAGTCGAACCGGTCCTTGAGGCTGGAGGGATGCGCGCCGCGGCCCATCGATTCGCCGTGGGTGTTGAAGATCAGCGCCGAAACGTCGGTGAGGCCGTTCGCCACCATGGCTTCGGAAAGGCGGCCCTGCAGTCGCTCGATGGCGAGCGCGGCGGGAACTTGCCCGACGAAGCGGCCCGCGTCCGAGAAGCCGGTCTGGATCGAGACGCGGCCGCGCTTGTGGGCATATTCGCGGTAGGCGGGTTCTGCCAGCACCGCGTCGATGAAGCGGCCGCCATGCTCCAGCGCGCTTTCCGTCTCGAACAGCGGCGAGACGTCGACTTTCTCGTCGATCCCGAACATCCGCGCGAAGTAGAGCGCGGCGAGGATCGTGGTGGGCTCCTCGCACTCGGCCACGAGCATGCGGATCGGCGCATCCGCGTCGATATGGGCGAGGATCTGCGCCATCGCCAGGAACTGGCGCACGGCGGTGGAATTCTCGATGGCGAGTGCGGCGAAGTTCGACCTGAGCGGGCGGACTTCGGCCAGCAGCTCGCGCGTGCGGACCAGCGCGGCCTGGCTGGCGAGGTTCAGCTTGCCTTCCGGGTCGATACGCAGGCGGATCGCGTTCTGGAGCTGCGAGGCGTTCACGCGGAAGTGGATCCAGCCCATGCCAAGCCCGTCCGCCCGCATGGCGGCGGCGGCGACCAGCAGTGTGCGGGCCTGGTCCTGATCGGCGTGGCGCGCTTCGTATTCGAGGTCGCTCACGATGCCTTCAAGGCTGACGAGCTTGTCGGGATGTTCGGCGGTGAGCGCGTTGGCTGCTTCCGACAGCGCTCTGGCGAGGAGAAGTCCTGCGCGAAGTGCGCGGCCATGTCCCCGGCGAGCGTGCCGGCGCGGGCCAGCCTGGCTGCGGTGTCCGGGGCTGCATGTTCCAGCATCGCGGCATAGCCGGCAAGACGCTGTGCCTTTTCCTCCAGCCGGTAGCGGATCGAGGTGGACCAGCCGATATCGGTGCGCCCGTCCATGTCGTAGCCCACCCACGAGGCGAAGCGCACGGGCATGGGGTTCAGGCCCTTCCAGCGCTTGGGCCAGCGGGCGGCGGCAATGTCGAACAGGCGTTCGTTGATACGGTCGCGGGCCTTCTGGCCGCGCGCGATCGCCTCCATCGCCTTGCCGTGCTCGTAATCGAGCGTGATCGTATCACGGTCGGGCGAGGCGGCGCAGACGGTGGCCTCGCTGTGATCGCCGGTGGAGGCGGCGTGAGTCACGGCTTCGGTCTGGGCGGTGGAGAGCAGGAAAGTAGGGTGCCCGGTGAAGACGACATGGGCGGCGGGGCGCTGCCAGCGCACGGCGAAGGCGGTGAAGTCTTCTTCGCTGGCGGCTTCGTCGAGCCGCTTTTCGTTTTCGGCCGTGGCGATGGGGGCGAGCATGCGGTCAAGCCGCGCGGCGCGGGCGCGCAGCCCCTCGCACTCCATCTCGGCGACGAGGGCCTCGATCTGGTCGAGGCCCATTTCGCCGTTTTCCAGCTGGCGCGACAATTCGAGCCCCAGCTGGAAAACCGGATTGTAGAGCGGCGTGCTGGGCGGTCAGGACATGGAGTTCCTGAAGGCGGCGGTCGAGATCGTCGACCGTGGTCAGCGCCGCGCCCGTCATCGCGGGAGCCCCGCGGCGAGGCGGGCGGCCGCCTCGATCTTCGCCACATCGGGCTTGCCCTTGGGCACCATCCAGCTGCCGCCGACGCAGAGCACGGCATCAAGCGCCAGCCATTCGGGGGCGTTTTCAGGCGTCACCCCGCCGGTCGGGCAGAACTTGGCCTTGAACAGCGGGGCAGAGATCGCCTTCAGGGCCGGAGGACCGCCCGCCGCCATGGCGGGGAAGAACTTCAGCCGGTCGAACCCGCATTCCAGTGCGAACATCACGTCGCTGGCATTGGCGGTGCCGGGCAGGAACGGGATTCCGGTCTTGTAGGCGGCTTCGGCCAGCATCGGGGTGAGGCCGGGCGAGACGATGAATTCGGCGCCCGCATCGATGGAGCGCTTCAGGTCGTCGGGCGAAAGCACGGTGCCCGCGCCGACCACGGCGCCGGGAACCTGCTTCATCACCTTGATCGCCTCGATCGCGCATTCGGTGCGCAGCGTCACTTCGAGCGCGGGCAACCCGCCCGCGACGAGCGCTTCGGCGATCGGCAGGGCGTGTTCGATATCCTCGATCACCAGCACCGGGATCACCGGGGCCAGACGCATGACCTTTTCGACGGCTTCGGACGGGCTGCTCATTGAACGTGCTCCCTGACATAGGCGGCAGCCGCGCCGAACAGGCCGGGCTGCGGATGGGTGATGAGCTTGACCGGCATCTGCGCCATCATGCCGGCAAAGCGGCCCTTGGCGCAGAAACGCTCGGCAAAGCCCGAGGACAGAATGGTTTCGCGGATACGGTAGCCGAGCCCGCCGGCGATCACGACGCCGCTGGCGCCGTGCGCCAGCGCGCAGTCACCCGCCGCGCTGCCGAGTGCCAGGCAGAAACGGTCGACGGCGGCGGCGGCCAGCGGGTCGGAAAGATTGGTGCCTGCAGTCCAGATATCGACGTCGGTCATATCGTGAATCGCGCGGTTCTCCATGGCGGCGAGCGTCTGGTAGATGTCGACGATGGCGGGGCCGGAGACGACGCGCTCGGTGGAGACGCGGTTGTGCCGCTTGCGCAGACGGGCGAGGATCGCGTCCTCGATCAGGTCCAGCGGCGCATAGTCGGTATGGCCGCCTTCGGTCGCCTGCACGTGGTAGAACCCGCCCTGGCCGTGGGGCAGGCCGTTGCGCCACAAGTGCGCCACGCCAAGCCCGGTGCCCGGGCCGAGCACGCTGAGCGTGCCCGATACCGGCAGCGGCACGTCCGGCCCGGCCAGATGCAGGAACTGGTCTTCCGGCGCCAGCGCCACGGCATAGGCCACCGCCGCGAAGTCGTTGACCACGGTGTAGCGTTCCACGCCCAGCTTTTCGGGGATCAGGCCGGGGCGGATGATCCACGGGTTGTTGGTGAAACGGATCACGTCGCCGCCGACCGGACCGGCGATGGCAATCGATACCGCCGGCGGGACTGTCCCGCCGTTCCGCTCACGGAAGGCCTGCCAGGCAAGCTGGAAGCTGCCGTGGTCGCTGGTGTGGAGCGTGACCGGCTCGTCCAGCGTGATCTGGCCCTGTCCATCGACTGCGGCCAGCGCGAAGCGTGCGTGCGTGCCGCCGATATCGACGGCTACGAGTTCGGTACTTCCCTGGGCGCTCACAGTCCCGCGACCTCCAGCATCGAGGAGCCGCCCTGTTCGGCGCCGCCCGCATTCATGCGGAACATCGCGAAGAGTTCGCGGCCCATGCCTTCGGCAGGCGCGGGCAGCGGGGCGGGCGAGCGACCGGAGAGGTCCGCCGTGGTGGACAGCGTGCCGTCTTCCGCCGAGAGGCGCACGATATCGCCGTCCTGCAGATAGGCGATCGGGCCGTCGGCCAGCGCTTCCGGGGTGACGTGGATCGCGGCGGGAACCTTGCCCGAAGCGCCAGACATGCGCCCGTCAGTGACCAGCGCCACCTTGAAGCCGCGATCCTGCAGCACGCCGAGCGGCGGGGTCAGCTTGTGCAGTTCGGGCATGCCGTTGGCGCGCGGGCCCTGATGGCGCACGACCACCACCACGTCGCGGTCCAACTCGCCCGCCTTGAAGGCGTTGATGACGGCTTCCTGCGTCTCGAACACGCGGCACGGCGCCTCGATGGTCCAGCGCTCCTGATCGACCGCGCTGGTCTTGAAGGTGGCGCGGCCCACGTTGCCGGAAACGAGGCGCATGCCGCCGTCGGGCAGGAAGGGCTTGGCCACCGTGCTCAGCATGGAATCGTCGCCGCTGACGGCAGGCGCGGGCTTCCACTTGAGTTCGCCATCGTCGAGCGTCGGCTCAGTGGCATAGGCGCGCATGCCGCCGCTGGAGACGGTGAGGATGTCCTCATGGGCCAGCCCTGCATCGAGCAGCTCGCGCACCACCCAGCCCATGCCGCCGGCGGCGTGGAAGTGGTTCACGTCGCCCGAACCGTTGGGATAGACGCGGGTGATGAGCGGCACCGCGCCTGACAGTTCGTCGAAGTCCTGCCAGTCGATGTGGATGCCGGCGCAGCGGGCCATGGCGGGCAGGTGGATGGCGTGGTTGGTCGATCCGCCGGTGGCGAGCAGGCCGACGATGGCGTTGACGATCGCCTTCTCGTCCACGACGTGGCCCATCGGGCGGAAATCGTCGCCCTTGCGGGTCATCTCGGTCACGCGGTGGACGGCGGCGCGGGTCACGGCCTGACGCAGCGAGGTGCCGGGCGGCACGAAGGCGGCGCCGGGCATGTGCAGACCCATCATCTCCATCATCATCTGGTTGGAGTTGGCGGTGCCGTAGAACGTGCAGGTGCCCGCCGAGTGATAGGAGGCGCTTTCGCTGGCCAGCAGTTCCTCACGGCCGACCTTGCCCTCTGCATAGAGCTGGCGGACCTTCTGCTTCTCCTTGTTGGAGATGCCGCTGGGCATCGGGCCGGAGGGGATGAACACCGCCGGAAGATGGCCGAAGCGCAGCGCGCCCATGACCAGGCCCGGCACGATCTTGTCGCAGATGCCCAGGAGGGTCATGCCGTCATACATCGCATGGCTCAGCGAGACGGCGGTGGAGAGGGCGATGGTGTCGCGGCTGAACAGCGAGAGTTCCATGCCGTCGAAGCCCTGGGTCACGCCGTCGCACATGGCGGGCACGCCGCCTGCGACCTGTGCCGTAGCGCCCACTTCGCGGGCGTAGAGCTTCATCTGCTCGGGATAGCGGCCATAGGGCTGATGGGCCGAGAGCATGTCGTTGTAAGCGGTGACGATGCCGACGTTGATCGCCTTGCCGGTGGCGATGGCGGGCTTGTCTTCGCCGCTGGCCGCAAAACCATGCGCGAGGTTGGAGCACGAAAGGAACGAACGGTCCGAATGACGGCCGGCTTCGCGTTCGATCATGGCGAGATAGCGTTCGCGGCTGGGCTTCGACCGCTCGATAATGCGATCAGTCACGCGGGCGACCACCGGGCTGAGATTGCTCATGGGGTTACTCCTGCACTTTCCGTCTGTCTTTTTGTCTCAGCCTCCCGAAGCCGCCGCAACAGGATCTCCCGAGCGAAGGCTTGAAGGCATTTAGGTAACCGGTGTCAACATCTATCTTCCACCGGTTTGCGGGGGAACGGGGGCGCGGGACGACGCGCGCACCCTGGCATATAGGGTGCGCTGCGAGGTCATGCCCGCCCTGGCCTTTTTACTCTGGCCCGGTCACTCATGCCACGTGACGCCGTCGCGCTCGGCGAGGGCGATGGCGGCGGAGGGGCCCCAGCTTCCGGCAGTGTAGGTCTTGGGCTCCTGGGCCTGTTCCTCCCACTCGGCGCGGATGGCGTCGATCCAGTCCCACTGGGCTTCCACTTCGTCCCGGCGGACGAACAGCGTCTGCTCACCCTCGATCAGGTCCAGCAGCAGGCGCTCGTAAGCGATGCGGCGCTGCGGGCCGGCGAATGCGTCGGGCATGGTGATGGCGAGCGGGATCGAGCGCAGGCCGAAGCCGTTGCGATCGAGGCCCGGCACCTTGGCCATGAGCGAAAGCGTGATGTTTTCGCTCGGCTGGATGCCGATGACGAGGCGGTTGGGCACCGTGCGGGCGCCCCTGCCATGGAAGATCGAGTGCGGCACGTCGCGGAACTGGACGACGATCTCGGTCGTGCGCTTGGGCAGGCGCTTGCCGGTGCGCAGATAGAAGGGCACGCCCTGCCAGCGCCAGTTGTCGATATGCGCCTTGATCGCGACGAAAGTCTCGGTGTTCGAATCCTTGCCCAGTTCGTCGTCGTAGCCGGGCACGGCCTGGCCGCCGATGGCGCCGGCGCGGTACTGGCCGGTGACGGTCTCGTTGGCGGCAACCTTGCGCAAGGAGCGCAGGATCTTCACCTTTTCGTCCCGCACGCTGGTGGCGTCATAGCTGACCGGCGGCTCCATGGCGACGAGCGCGAGCAGCTGGAGCATGTGGTTCTGCACCATGTCCCGCAGCGCGCCCGAATCGTCGTAATAAGCCACGCGCGATTCGAGGCCCACGGTTTCGGCCACGGTGATCTGCACATGATCGATATGCGCCGCGTTCCACAGCGGTTCGAACATCAGGTTGGCGAAGCGCAGCGCCAGCAGGTTCTGGACGGTTTCCTTGCCCAGATAGTGGTCGATGCGGAAGATGCGGTCTTCCGGGAAGGCGCGGGCCACGGCGTCGTTGATGACCTTGCTGGAGGCAAGATCGATGCCGAGCGGCTTTTCCAGCCCGATGCGCACATTGTCCCCGGCAAGGCCGCTGGCCTGCAGGCCGCGAATGGTCGGCTCGAACAGGCTGGGCGCGGTGGACAGGAAGATCGAGAGACCGTCCTGCGGCTGTCCGACCTTGGCTGCCAGCGCATTGAAGCCTTCCATCTGGTTGGCGTCGAGCGTCTGGTACGACAGGCGGTTGAGGAACCGCGCCATGCCGCCGCGCCGGTCGGCGGGCAGGAACTGTTCGAGCGAGGCCCGCGCGAAATTGCGGAACTCGGCGTCGTCATGGTCGGAACGGGCCGTGCCGATGATCTCGACCTTGGGGTCGAGCAGGCCTTCGGCATCGAGGGCGCAGAGCGAGGGAAGGAGCATGCGGCGCGAAAGGTCGCCGGTGGCGCCGAACAGGAGCAGACGATCTGACGTGAATGGGGCCGATATGGAATTGGTCACTGGGCGCAGTCCACCTTCTGGGGGTTATCCACCTATATGGTCATTTTCCGCCGGGGATCGACGGGCTCCTCCTCCAACAATCCAGTCATATGCAACACGAGGAGAAAGGGTCGGCCATGGGATAGAGTCGATCCTGGAAGTGGCAGGATGTCACGATCGGGGTATCAGGCAGGACGTCTGGTCTTCGCGGTTGCAGCATAACATGGACTGCGTGCGAAGTGCTAGGCGAGAGCGCGGCAAACCTCAACCACGTTTGCACGGATTGAACGCAACAAGTGCCCGTATACGTATTTAGCACCGGCTCGCGGCAGGATTTTCCGCAAGTTCGTTGCCCGGGCGTCTTTGTCCTGTCGTCCGGCGCGGGCATGGAGAAAGATCGGCGCCGATCGGAACGGCGCGCAGAAGGACGGAAGGCGAATAGATCATGGCCGGTGAGGGCGTACACCTCCTCGAACACCTCCAGACACCCGCGATGATGGTTTCACGGGGCCAGGTCCGTTTCGCCAACAGCGCCGCGCGTGCCCTGCTGGGCGCGCATATCGTGGGGCAGGACGTCCGCATCGCCATCCGCGAGCCGCGCGCCGTGGCGGCGATCCTCAGCGATGAGGGCGGCACCGCCCGCGTCAGCGGGCTGTCCACCGGCGGCAGCGTCTGGGAAGTCGATTGCCGGGTGGTCTCGGCGACGGACCGGCTGGTCAGCCTCTACGATCTTTCCGAACGGGTCAGCGTGGCCAAGTCCCATGCCGATTTCGTCGCCAATGCCAGCCACGAACTGCGCACGCCGCTGGCCAACGTGCTGGGCTACGTCGAAACCCTGCACAACCCCAAGGCGGGCGGCGACGAAGGCGTGCGCAAGCGCTTCCTCGACACGATTCGCCACGAGGCCCAGCGCATGGAAGCGCTGATCTCGGACCTCATGTCGCTTTCGCGGATCGAGGCGGTGAAGCACGAGGTGCCCTCCGAGCGGGTGGAGATGGTGTCGCTCGCCAACGAGATCGCCGGTGAGGCGCGCGGCGACGCGCAGATCGCGGTGCAGTCCAACTGCGAGCAGGCGGTGGTCGCCGGCGATCGCGGCCAGCTTGCGCAGGTCCTGCGCAATCTCATCGACAATTCGCTGAAGTACGGCAAATCGGGCGGGCCGGTGGACGTGAGCCTGGAGGCGACCGCGACCGGCTGGGTGCTGGTGACCGTGCGCGATCACGGCGAGGGTATCGCGCCGGAGCATCTTCCCCGCGTGACCGAGCGCTTCTACCGCGCCGACACCAGCCGCAGCCGCGCCGTGGGCGGCACCGGGCTGGGCCTGTCGATCGTCAAGCACATCGTCGAGCGCCACCGGGGCCGCTTCGATATCGACAGCCGTCCGGGGCAGGGGACTACCGCCTCGCTGATGTTGCCGCTGCGCAAGGAAGCGGCGGCGGGTTAGGTATACAACCTGGGCGGCGGGCCTGCCTCCCGGCAGGCTGTTCGCCCTCAGAAATCCAGTTCGAACCGGGTGCCGATGACCTGCGCGTCGTAGTCGGTCTTGCCGGAGGGCAGGGCCTTGGCGCCGGTATAGTCCATCAGCGCATAGTTCACGTTGAAGCGCAGGTTCTGGATCGGCTCCCACACCAGCGCGGCGATGTAGCCGTTCTGGGTGCCGCCGCGAATGTCACGGTCGTTGAGGTCGAGCCAGTCGTAGCGCAGCGTGAACAGGACCGAGCCGATGCCGCCTTCGCCCACCGGGTGGGCAGGCTTCTCGACGCGGAAGATGCCTTCCTTGTAGCCGCGATGATCGCCCTTGGTCAGGAACAGGCCGGTCTCGGCATAGGCGCCCTGGAAGGTGACGGTGGAGGCGTCGACGCGGTTGGCGGTGAGCGCGTGATATTCGGCGGCGGCGTGCCAGCGGCCGCGAATGGCGGCGAATTCCACGCCGTAGTGATCCTCCTCCGAGACGTTCATCGCCGGGGTGCCGATCAGGCGCGTGTTGGTCGAATGGACGAAGGGGCGCTGGCGGTAGCGGGTGTCGCTTTCGGCAAGGCGGCCGAGGCGGCGCCAGTGGGCCGAGCCGCCGAAGTGCAGCTGGAGATCGCCGATCTTCGGCGCGAAGACGAGGCGGCCGTCGAGGCCGTAGCTGTTGTTCTCGTCGCCGCCGTTCTCGCCGTCGCTGTCGTTGGCGAGCGCGGAAATGTCGTCGGTGAACACGCCCGCCTGCGCCAGCCACGGCCCCTTGCCGTACTGGAAGGCGAGACCGAGGCGGCGTTCGAAGTTGAAGGCGTCGGTGAAGGCGGCGCGCTCCATCACGCTGCCGGAGGTGTCGCCGGTGAGTTCGTCCAGCGACTGGAAGGAGTTCTGGTTGCCGAGCCGGATCTGCCACGGGCCGGTGTGATAGCCCACATAGGTATCCACCAGATCGACCGCGTTGTCGGACAGTTCCAGTTCCAGCTTGTAGTCGAAACCGGCGCCCAGCGCGCCTTCGGCGCCGAGTCGGATGCGGCGCATCTCGTTGTTGAAGCCAAGACCCTTGTCGTCGAGGCTGCCGGGCGCGCTGACATAGTTGGCGTCGGCCTGGATGCGGCCCTTGACCTTGAATGCGCGGTCGCCCTGCGCGAACTGCGGGCTGCCCTTCCAGTCGATGCTGGTGGCGTCCTTGTCGCCGGCGCGGGGGGCGGGAGCGGCGGTGCCGGCGGCAATGGCAGGCGTGCCGGCCGGCGCGGCGCTCTGGGCGGTGCCCTGTGCCGCGGCTGCGGCGGGGGAGGCTTGTGCCGCGGCTGCGGCGGGGGAGGCCGCGTTGAGCCGCGCTTCCATCGCCTCCATCTGGGCCTTCATCGTGCGGATCTGCGCGCGGAGAACTTCCGCTTCCTCAGCCGAGATCGCCTGCGCATGGGCGCCGGGGGCGGACAGAACGATGGCGACGGCGGTCGCGCAGGCCATGACGAGGCGCATATCAGGCATTCTCCAGAGCGCTGCACCGATGTGCTGGGCGCGACGAGGCCGACTATTGCCGTTCAGTGACAGTTTGATGACGATTGTGACTGCGAATATGACGAATATGACGATCGGCGCGGGGGGCTTCGTTCGGGTATCCGCGCCCGATCCGGGATTCGGCCGGAGTCGCACCGGCGACATGATCGAGTTTCTCATCGACACGGGCGGGAAACAATCCCGACACGTCGCGCAGGAGAGGCGCCGGGCCGCAGCGCGACTCCGGGACCGGCGGCTGAACGGCCGGGCGCCTCCCTGCGCGACGTCTCACGATTGTCATCCTGCTGACCCGGCCGAGGCCCAGAACAGGTTCGCGGCGCCTGGCCGGGTGGCGGTTCGAAGCGCTGGAACCCCAGCATTTGCGTGACTTGCCGAGTTATGTCACTTCATTGTCATGGAAGTGTCATGCTATCCCAATAGGGGCGTCGCAGAAGAAATCCCAAGGGGTCAAATCCATGCGTCCGACCAAGACAATCATTGTTGCCGCCGTTTCCGTGCTGGCCCTGAGCGCCTGTGGCGGTTCGGGCGGCTCCACCGCGGGTTCGCGCAATTTCGTGCGAGCCGTGGGCTCCTCCACCGTGGCGCCTTTCGCCAACGTCATTGCCGAACAGTATGCGAAGACCGGCGCGCAGTCCCCGGTGGTCGAATCGACCGGCACCGGCGCCGGCATGAAGCTGTTCTGCGCGGGCGTCGGCGCCCAGCACCCCGACGTCGAGGATGCCTCGCGCCGCATCAAGAAGTCGGAATTCGAGGAATGCCGCAAGAACGGCGTGACCGAGATCGTCGAGATCCAGGTCGGCCTTGACGGCATCGCCTTCGCCGAGGGCAAGAACGGCCCCGGCATGAAGCTGACCCCGACCGACGTCTACAAGGCGCTGGCCGCCAATCCCTATGGCAAGCCGAACACCGCCAGGACCTGGAAGGACGTGAACCCGTCGCTGCCGAACGAGCCGATCCTGGTCTATGGCCCGCCTTCGACTTCGGGCACGCGCGATGCTCTCAAGGAACTGATCCTCGAAGCAGGCTGCAAGACCGATGCCGTGACCGCCGCGCTCAAGGAAACCGCCAAGGACAAGTACGAGGCGATCTGCCACGACATCCGCGAGGACGGCCCTTATGTTGACGCCGGCGAGAACGACAACCTGATCGTCCAGAAGATCTCGCAGAACCCCAAGGCGATCGGCATCTTCGGCTTCTCGTTCCTCGAGGAAAACACCGGCACCATCAAGGGCATCACCATGTCCGGGATCGAGCCGACCTACGCCACCATTTCCGACTTCACCTATCCCGGCGCCCGCCCGCTCTACATCTACGTGAAGAAGCAGCACCTCGGCCCGATCAAGGACCTCCTGGGCTACGTGGCCGAATGGGCCAAGTCGTGGGGCCCCGACGGTTCGCTCAAGGCCAAGGGCATGGTGATCGCGCCTGAGGACGTGCGCCGCAAGAGCGCCGAGATCGCCGCCAAGATGACCGTGCTCGACCCGGCCGAACTGAAGTAATCACCTTGGACGACTGGGACGCGAAGGGCGGCCATTCATGATTCTCACCGGAGTTCTCCTGGCCGTCCTCGGCCTCGGTCTCGTCGGCTGGTTTGCCGCAACGGGCCGGGCCCGGCTGCTCCATACCGGCCGGGGCTCGATGCATTCGATGCCCGGCTATCACGCATGGCACGTCGCCCTGTGGATCGTCATCCCGGCGCTGGTCGCCTGGGGGGCGTGGCAGGCGATCATGCCTGGCCTCGTGGACGGGGCGGTCATGGCCGACCCCGCCGCGCAGCAGCTTCCCGCCGATGCGATGAGCCGCGCGGCGATCCTTGCCGAAGCGAAGACCATTGCCGACAATCCCGATGCGGTGGCGTTCAATCCGCTGTCCAACAGCCTGTCCGTCCCGGTCCGCGAGGCGCATGGCCGCTTCGGGCTGATCGGCGGGCTGGTGGTGGCGATCGTCGCGCTGGCCGGCGGCGGCTGGGCCTTCACCCGCATCCGGGCCGGCTATCCCGCGCGCACCCGCGTGGAACGCGGCGTGTTGGGACTGCTGCTGATCGCCTCGCTGATGGCGGTGCTGACCACGTTCGGCATCGTCGCCTCGCTGGTGTTCGAGGCCGGGATGTTCTTCAAGGACGTTTCGCCGATCGCGTTCCTCACCGGCACGCACTGGTCGCCCGGCAATGCACGGCCGGACAACCTGGCCGACAGCTTCGGCGCGGTGCCGCTGTTCTGGGGCACGATCTACATCGGCGCGATCATCGCCATGATCGTGGCCATCCCATTGGGCCTGATGAGCGCGGTCTACCTCACGCAATATGCCTCGGGCACGATCCGCAAGTGGCTGAAGCCCATGCTGGAGATCCTCGCGGGCATTCCCACGGTGGTCTACGGCTACTTCGCCGCGCTGACGGTGGCGCCGATCTTCCGCGACTTTGCAGGTTCGCTGGGCATGTCCAACCCGTCTACCGAGAGCGCGCTGGCTGCCGGCGTCGTCATGGGCGTGATGATCATTCCCTTCGTCTCCTCGATGGCGGACGATGCTCTGGCTGCCGTGCCCCGCGCGATGAGCGACGGTTCGCTGGCGCTGGGCGCCACCAAGTCGGAAACGATCAAGAAAGTGCTGCTGCCTGCCGCGCTGCCCGGCATCGTCGCCGGCGTGATGCTGGCGATCAGCCGCGCCATCGGCGAGACCATGATCGTCGTCATGGCCGCGGGCGCTGCCGCGAACCTTTCGGCCAATCCCTTCGCCTCGATGACCACGGTCACCTACCAGATCGTGCAGATGCTGACCGGCGACCAGGAATTCAACAGCCCCAAGACCCTGTCCGCCTTCGCGCTGGGCCTGGTGCTGTTCATCGTCACGCTCATCCTCAACATCATCGCGCTGCGCGTGGTGAAGCGCTTCCGGGAAGCTTATGAGTAACGCATCTCTCAGTGACGCGCGCGGGGGCACCGCCGGGGGCGCCGTCCCCCACGGCACCCACGGCAATGCACGCTGGCAAACGCCCGAGGCATTGCGCCGGATTTCCCGCCGCAATGCCTCCGAGCGCCGCTTCAAGCTGATCGGTCTT
Source organism: Novosphingobium sp. ST904 (assembly GCF_001298105.1). Taxonomy (GTDB): domain Bacteria; phylum Pseudomonadota; class Alphaproteobacteria; order Sphingomonadales; family Sphingomonadaceae; genus Novosphingobium. The sequence goes on from NZ_LGJH01000155.1 coordinate 137,371, forward strand.
GGCGCGATCGTCCTCAGCCTCGCCTTCCTGGCGCTGCTGCTGGTCATCATGCTGAAGAACGGCCTCGGCGGGCTGGACTGGAACTTCCTCTCCGGCTCCGATTCAACCGATCCCGACGTCGCCGGCGTCTGGGGGGCAGCCAAGGGTTCGCTGCTGACGATGCTCGTCACCCTGCTGCTCTCGTTCCCGATGGGCGTGCTGGCGGCGATCTACCTCGAGGAATTCGCTCCCCGCGCGCGCTGGATCGAATGGGTCGAAGTCTCGATCAACAACCTCGCGGCGGTGCCCTCGATCATCTTCGGCCTGCTGGGCCTTGCGGTGTTCATCAATACGCTGGGCATGCCGCGCTCCTCGCCGCTGGTCGGCGGCCTCACGCTGGCGCTGATGACGATGCCGGTCATCGTCATCTCGGGCCGCAACGCGATCAAGGCGGTGCCGCCCTCGATCCGCGACGCCGCGCTGGCGATCGGGGCGAGCAAGATGCAGACGGTGTTCCACCATGTCCTGCCGCTTGCGCTGCCCGGCATCCTCACCGGCACCATCATCGGCATGGCCCGCGCGCTGGGTGAAACCGCGCCGCTGCTGATGATCGGCATGCGCGCCTTCGTCGTCACCCCGCCGGGCGGGATCACCGATCCCTCCAGCGTGCTGCCGATGCAGATCTTCCTGTGGTCTGACGAGATCGACGCCGGTTTCGTCCAGAACACTTCCGCTGCGATCATCGTCCTGCTGGTCTTCCTGCTGGCGATGAACGGCCTTGCGATTTACCTTCGAAACAAGTTCGAAGTGCGTTGGTAGAGACATGACAAAAGCCAAACTCACCGCCCGTAACGTCGACGTGTTCTACGGCCCCAAAAAGGCCATCAACAACGTCTCTATCGAGATCGACAACGGCCTCGTCACCGCTTTCATCGGCCCCTCGGGCTGCGGCAAGTCGACGTTCCTGCGTTCGCTGAACCGCATGAACGACACGATCGCGGATGCCCGCGTCACCGGCGAGATCCTGCTGGACGGCGAGGACATCTACGCCGCCTCGATGGACCCGGTGGCCCTGCGCGCCCGCGTCGGCATGGTGTTCCAGAAGCCGAACCCGTTCCCCAAGTCGATCTACGAGAACATCGCCTATGGCCCGCGCATCCACGGCCTGGCGCCGTCCAGGGCGGACCTCGACGGGATCATCGAAAGCTCGCTGACCAAGGCGGGCCTGTGGGACGAGGTGAAGGACCGCCTGCAGGAGCCCGGCACCGCGCTGTCGGGCGGCCAGCAGCAGCGCCTGTGCATCGCCCGCGCCATTGCCGTCAGCCCGGAAGTGATCCTGATGGACGAGCCGTGCTCCGCGCTCGACCCGATCGCCACCGCGCGCATCGAGGAACTGATCGACGAGCTGAAGGACACTTACGCCATCGTCATCGTCACGCACTCGATGCAGCAGGCCGCGCGCGTTTCGCAGCGCACGGCGTTCTTCCACCTCGGCAACCTGGTGGAATATGGCGACACCAGCCAGATCTTCACTACCCCGCGCGAGGAAAAGACCAAGGACTATATCACCGGCCGCTACGGCTGATCGGCCCGCCGCCGGTGCTATAAGTCAGGGAAATTCAGGGAAGACACCAAATGGTCGATCATACAGTCAAGGCCTTCGACAGCGAGATCGGGCAGCTTCGCGGCCTCGTCGCCGAAATGGGCGGGCTCGCCGAAGTCGCGATCCGCGACGCCATCGTCGCGCTCACGCAGCACGACGAGGAACTCGCCGCGCAAGTCGTCGCGGCCGATGCGCGCCTCGATGCGCTGGAAGCCGAAGTGGACCGGCTCGCCGTCCGCACGATCGCGCTGCGCGCGCCCATGGCCGACGATCTGCGCGACGTGATCGCCGCGCTGAAGATCTCCGGCGTGATCGAGCGCATCGGCGACTATGCGAAGAACATCGCCAAGCGCGTGAATGCGCTGGAAAACCGGGGCAAGATCGAGCCGCTCGAACTCGTGCCGATGATGGCCGAGATTGCCGAGGGCATGGTCCGCGACGTGCTCAATGCCTATGGCTCGCGCGATGCCGCGCTGGCGCAGGAAGTGATCCGCCGCGATGAGAAGCTGGACCAGTTCTACAACACGCTGTTCCGCTCGCTGCTGACCCACATGATGGAGAACCCGGCGACGATTTCCAGCGCCGCGCAGCTTCTCTTCATCGCCCGCAACCTCGAACGCATCGGCGATCACGCCACCAATGTCGCCGAAATGGTCTACTATGCCGCGACCGGCGAATACCACGCCGAGCGCGACAGCCAGACCGACGATACAAGGGACCTGCCGTGAACCCTTCCGTCCTTGTCGTCGAAGACGACCGCGCCCTTTGCGAACTGCTCACCTGGAACCTCAGCGCCGAAGGATACCAGGTGCGCAGCACCGGCGACGGCGAGGAAGCCCTGCTGATGGTGCAGGAACAGGTGCCCGATGCCATCATTCTTGACTGGATGATCGAGCATGTGCCCGGCATCGAGGTCTGCCGCCAGCTTCGCAAGGACAAGGACACGGCGCAGATCCCGATCCTCATGCTCACCGCCCGCGGCGAGGAGGAGGACCGCATCCGCGGCCTCAAGACCGGCGCGGACGACTATGTGACCAAGCCGTTCTCCCCGCGCGAACTGCTGGCCCGTATCGAGGCGCTGCTGCGCCGCGCGCGGCCTTCGCTGGCGGGCAACGTGCTCCAGTGGGGCGACATCGAGCTGGACGCCACCAGCCACCGCGTGCGCCGCGGCGGCGAGGCACTGCACCTCGGCCCCACCGAATTCCGCCTGCTGCGCTACTTCATGGAACGCCCGAACCGGGTGGTCTCGCGCCAGCAGATCCTCGACGGGGTCTGGGGCATGGACTCCGACATCGACGAGCGCACGGTGGACGTTCACATCCGCCGGTTGCGCAAGGCGATCAACCGCGACGGTGACACCGATCCGATCCGCACCGTGCGCGCCGCCGGCTACGCGATGGACGTCACCTGACCTGACCTGACGGGAGGGTGAGGGCCGGGCGCCCTCATTCTCCATGGGCGTGAGTGGACTTGTCGAGGTGCGGGCGATGCCCCGTCATCCGCAAGTAGAACCGCGAGAAGTACGACGGGTCCGAGAAGCCCAGTTCGTTCGAGACCTGCACAACGCTGGCATTGGCGAAGCAGAGCAGGCGCTGCGCCTCCAGGGCAAGGCGGGCGTGAAGCAGTTCCTGCGGCGAGCAATCCAGCTTTGCGCGGCACAGGCGGGTGAGGGTGCGCGTGGTCATGCCCAGCCGCTGCGCATACCAGCCGATCGGCAACTGGTCCCGAAAGTGCAGTTCCACGAGGTGGCGCAGGCGCGAGAGGCGCAGGTCGCTGCCGTGGTCGCCGCCGTCGGCCTCGATCTCCGGCACCAGCGAGCGCAGCAGGGCTTCCGCCATGGCGAGGAACAGGCCGCTCGGCCGCCGCCAGTCCTGCGTGATGCCCAGCATTTCGGCGGACAGGAATTCCACCCGATCCTGCACCTCTGCCGGCGTCATCCCGGCGCGCCCGTGCGTGAGGGCATGCAGCATCGGGTCCGCGTCGGCGCTGCGGCGCTGCGCGAAGCCGCTCGACAGCGTCAGCACGTAGCCGACCGTTTCCGGCCGGAAACGGAAGCCATGGACGCTGCCCACCGGCACGACGATGTGGCACGGCCCCTCCAGCGTCTCGGTGACATTGTCGATCGTGAGCGTGACCTGTCCCTTCGATACCAGCATGACCTGCACGCTGCGCACATGGCGATGCGGTGCGATTTCCCAGTCGTGCAAGGAACTTCGGGCCGCTATCGTCTCGATATGACCGAATTCCGGCGAGCTGTCGGGTATGTCCTCGCCATAGAGGACATAAGAGGGGACGGGCCGGGCTGTTGTCATGGCGTGTCTCGAAAGTACCGGAAGAATGGCCGTCCGGTGCATTCCGCCAGGTGGCGGCGCCTGTCAATCCCAAGGGCGAAGCGAGGCTCCCCCGCAAGAGGAGCGAGAGCCCGCAGGTCTGAAATTGGGAGAATGCGAACATGCGCACTCAAGTTGCCATCGTCGGGGCCGGACCGGCCGGACTTCTGCTCGGACACCTGCTGCGTGCCGAGGGCATCGACTGTGTCGTCGTCGAGCGGCAGACCGGCGAATATGTCCTCTCCCGCATCCGCGCCGGCGTGCTCGAACAGGGCACCGTCGCACTGATGGAGCGCCTCGGCCTCGATGCCCGGATGAAAGCCGAAGGGCTGCCGCATGACGGGTTCAACCTGGCCGACGGCGAACGCCTGATCCGCATCGACATCAAGGCGCTGACCGGCAAGCAGGTCATGGTCTACGGGCAGACCGAACTCACGCGCGACCTGATGGAAGCGAGCGAGGAACGCGGCCTCGAAGTGATCTACCAGGCCGCCGATGTCGCCCTGCACGATATCGAGAGCGACGCGCCTTTCGTTACCTACATGAAAGACGGCGAGGCGCACCGCATCGACGCGCGCTTCATCGTCGGCTGCGACGGTTTCCACGGTCCCTCGCGCGCGGCGATCCCGGCCAGCGTCGGCCAGACTTTCGAGCGCGTCTACCCCTTCGGCTGGCTCGGCATCCTGGCCGACGTGCCGCCGTGCAATCACGAACTGATCTATGCGCACCACGAACGCGGCTTCGCGCTCGCCTCGCAGCGCAGCCACACGCGCAGCCGCTATTATATCGACGTGCCGCTGACCGAGAAGCTGGAGGACTGGAGCGACGAGCGCATCTGGGACGAACTCTCGATCCGCCTCGGCCCCGATGCCGCCGCGCACATCACGCGCGGCCCTTCCATCGAAAAGTCGATCGCGCCGCTGCGCTCCTTCGTGTTCGAGCCGATGCGGCACGGCAGCCTGCTTCTCTGCGGCGATTCCGCGCATATCGTGCCGCCCACCGGCGCCAAGGGCCTCAACCTTGCCGCCAGCGACGTCTACTACGCCTGCGAGGCGCTCGGCGCGTTCTTCAAGGCGGGCGACAACGACGCCGTGGCGGGCTACTCGGCCAAGGCGCTGCGCCGGGTCTGGGCTTCTGAACGGTTCAGCTGGTCGCTCACCAAGCTCATGCACCGCTTCCCCGACGATGGCCCCTTCGAGCGCCGGATGCAGCTTGCCGAGCTAGACTATATCGCATCGAGCGAACACGCCCGGCGGGTGATCGCCGAGAACTACGTGGGGCTTCCGGTCTAGGTCGTAAACTGGCGGAGCCCCTGCTCGCCGGCCCACGCCGCCTGACCGCGAAGCATTTCGACAACTCTCTTCCGTCCCGTGCGTTCGGTTCCCGAAGCCGAATGCACGGGAGGATGGGACGTTCGATGAATTACGGTCTGGCCAGCAGGAAAACGGGCGCCGAAAGGGATGTTCCGGCCTGCGGCGGCGATGGGGTTTTACCCCGAACTGCAAGAAGTTGGTGCCTTCGCATACGCAGCACGATTGCCTCTGCGAACATTGCTGCTATCGCAGCCAACGTGCGAAACCATGCTGTCATAAGCCGCGCGGGCGGCCCGCTCGTACTGGCGCTGGCCCGTGCGCTGCCCCGTTCGTTGCCCCGTGCCCTGGCCGCTACGGTGCCGCTTGCGCTGGCCGCCTGCGCCACGCCGCAGGCGCCCGAAGTCCACGCCAGCCTGTCGCTGGCGCCCCCCGTGGAAGCGCCGACCGATGGGGACTGGTGGAAATCGGCAGGCGATCCGCTGCTCGCGAACCTCGTGGAGCGGGGCCTTGCCGCAGATGGCGATCTGGCCTGCCGGGCCGCGCGGCTTCACCAGCAGGAGGAAAGCGACGCGGCGGCTTCGCGGCGGCTGGCCGGGAAGGTCCGCGCGCTGGTGGGCAAGGACGAGGCGCCCGAGCGTGACGCTGCCCGCTCCGCCTGGGCCTATGCCTATGCGCAGGCCCGCGCCGACCGCGCCAGCGAAGTGGCGCAGGCCTATGTGCAGGTTCGCAGGCTCCAGCAAATCCTCGTGCTGCGGACAGAGCGGCTCGACCAGTTCCGCGACAATGCGGTGATCGCCGAGTTCCGCCGCCAGGCCGGGCTCGTCACCGCGATCGACGGCGGGCTGGGCAACAGCATGGCCGGCGTGGTCGATGCCGATGTCGCTTCCACGCGCGCCCGCTTCGATGCCGCGCGCGCCGCGCTTGCGGCGATGACCGGGATGGACGGCGATGCCCTGCTGACCGCGCTCGGCGAAAGCGCAGAGATTCCCGCTTTCCCGCCGGGCACCGCGCCCGCCCCCGATGCTCCGCTTCACCGGGCGGACCTCATGGCCCTGCGCAGCCGCCTCGAATCCAGCCTCGCGCACGAAAAGGTGACGCAGGAGCAGCTCGACGCGGCGCGTGCCGACCCGGATGGCGCGGCCGTGCCGCCGTCCTTGCGGGAGGCGATTCGCAAGCTCGACAAGACGCAGGCCGATGCCCGCGCCGAGATGGTTTCGGCGCGCCAGGCGCTTGCCGCATTCGGCCCGCGGGAAGCCGCGCTGGCCGATGCGGCCGCGCAGGCGAAGCGCGCGGTTACCGATGCGCGCGCGGCCTATCGCGCCGGTTTCGGCGATTTCGCCACGCTCTACGTCACCGAGGCGGCAGCACTGGCCGCCGAAGAGGCGCGGGTTTCGCTCCATGCCGACCGCGCGGCGGCGGTGATCCGCCTGCACAGGCTGGAAGGCGCGGGCTGGTCCGCCGCCGACCTCGAACCGCCGGTGGGGGGCGCGGCCTGTGACTGAAGCCGAAACGGGCGTACTCGATACATTCCTGGGCGCGGGCAACCGGCGCGGGCGGGGGCACAAGCTCAGCCTCGCGCTGCTGGCGCTGGCGGTGATCGCCTCGATCTTCCTGCTGATGCGGTTCCTGGGCGGCACCGATTCTCCTTATTACACCGCCCTGGTCGAACGCGGCGACGTGACGCCGCTGGTGTCCGAGCGCGGCACTGTCCACGGCAGCGGCGAAGTCGTGCTGGCGGCGGCGCTGGACGGCACCGTCACGGCGGAAGGCGTTCCGGCCGGCGGCAAGGTGGAGGAAGGGCAAGTCCTTGCCACCATCGACGCCGAGCCCCTGCGCAGCACGCTGGCCGCGGACCGTGCGCTGGTGTCCGCCGCCGAATCCGACCTTGAGGCCGCCCGCGCCGCGCGCGAGGAGGCGGCGGCCAAGCTCGGCCGGTTCGAGGATGTCTGGCGGCGCTCCGGCCACCGGGTTCCCGCGATCAACGAACTCGAAGGTGCGCGCGGCGCCGTGGAACGTGCCGGCCGCGAGGTTTCCGCCGCCGAAGCCCGGCTTTCCGCCGCAAGAAGCAGCCTGAAGGCCGATAGCGAGAAGCTGGCTTCCGCCGTGGTCCGCGCGCCGTTCTCGGGCTTCGTGGTCGATCGCAACATCAGCAACGGCCAGCGCGTCCGCACCGGGATGCGCCTGTTCACGCTGGCGGCCAGCGACGAGACGCTGGAGATCGAGGTCCCGCTGGCCAAGGCCGGCAATGCCGAGATCGGCACCGGCACGGTCGCGCGGGTGCGGCTGGATGCGATGCCGGACGAAGCGCAGCAGGCCACGCTGGCGCGCGTGCTGGTGGACCGCGCCGATGCGCCGGGTTCGCGCCGCGCGGCGTTCACGCTGGAAAATCCGGCGCAGACCGTTCGCCCCGGCATGGCCGCCACCGTCGAGATCGCCCTGCCGCCGCGCAAGGGCGTGATGCTGGTGCCCGATGCCGCGCTGACCTTCGAACCGGAAAACTCGGCTGATCGCAGCAGGGCGCGCATTTATCTCGTTTCGGCGGACGGAGAGCCGCGCCGGGTCTATGTTGCGACCGGCGCGGGCGATGGCAAGCGCACCGAAGTCATCGCGAACGACCTCAAGCCTGGCGACGAGGTCATCATCGGATGGCGCAACCCGCCTGCTCGCTGAGACTGCCCGAGCACCCAATCGAGGGACGT
>NZ_LGJH01000047.1 GCF_001298105.1 Novosphingobium sp. ST904
GTCGCCACCCGTTACGACAAGCTCGCCGCCAACTTCCTCGCCATGGTTCAACTTGCCTCAATGCGGCTATGGCTGCGAGCTTATGAGTCTACGGCCTAGTACGAGCTGGAGATCGGGTCGAATTTCCTGTGGGAGATTATCGAGATCAGTCAGCATGTTTCACCAATCGCTATGCGCATCCGCCCGCCATGAGACCATAGCGACGACCTGGACGAAAGGGAGTTAACACTCGTCAATTCGTGCCGAACCGCGCTCTCATCTTTTTCGAGACCGAGAGCGCGTAATCTCGGCCCCTCCAATCGGTCGGGCTGTGATACGCGCCGATTGCCCTCCAATAGTCGCGATTTGCGCTGAGCTCTGCCAGAAATATCCAGCGCGCGATTTGGACATTGAAGCAAGCATCCTGGATGAGCCAGGCCCTGACTGTCTCTGGAGGCTTGTGGATGAGAGCAGAGAGCTTTGGGATCCACCAGGTGTTGATCTGCATCGGCCCAAGGTCATGCGTCCCGTTGGTGTTTGGAACCTCGGCGCCAATCCAGCCAGCTTCCTGATCCCGCAGCCCCCACAAAGTGCGCTCCAGCCATTCTCGCCCAGAGGCAGCCTCGCGAATGCACCGGCCGATCAGGGCTTTCTGCTCCAGGTTCCGAGTGGGACGCGCACCCGCTCCATTTGGAACCAGTGCCGCGACAAGGACGGCAACGCCCAAGCTTAGCATAACGGGTTTACCGATCACGGCCGTCTCCATTGTGAGGTGCCGCACTTTCGCTCGGGCCGGTTGATCGGACCTGTATTTCGGGTGCAACATCGCCCGAACGACCATGGGTGAAGATCGACTGGATCCATGCATCGAGAATTGCCGCTGCGGAACGCCCCCGCTCGGTGAGACTTGCGGCAAGCCCCTCGCGCCCTCCCCACCCGGCTGAACTCCGTTGTGCAGCAAGCCGAAGTTTGCGCTGGTACCGCTCGTTCGCTTGTTCCTCCCTCATGCGCGCCCATCGCTCCGAATGGCGCGGTGACCTGCCCCTCAGGCTGTCGCGCTCGACGCGGCCCAGCCCCTCCAGGGCGGAGTCTTTTCGCCCGACCTCACGGTCAGGAATTCGGCAAGCTTGTCCCGATCCTGGGTCCATAGCTTTACCCCGAAGCGGGCCCGGGTGATCGCGGTGTAGTAGTTCTTGCCGTTTACCAGCGGCGAACCAAGTGGCGCCAGCACATAGACCCTGTCGTACGTCTTCGACTGAGCCGCGTAGATCGTCTCCGCGTACCCGTGGTCCCAGGTCTTGTGATGATCCAGATCGATTGATTGCCGCCGGCCATCGCGGTCCCATCGAATGGTTGCGCGGCTGCCTTCGAGCGCCTCGACCGTTCCCCGCTCGGCATTCTTGATGTCGAGATCGTGGTTCACCAGGCGCCACTGGATGCGATCGCCACGCGTCAGTTCCCGGTCCTCCACATTGAAGACGTTGACCCGCTGCGGGCGCCCCAGTCGCGGATTCCAGCGGACCGTCCGACCGTGTTCATCGGCAAGCTCGAGCACCTGCCGCTCGGCATCATCCGTAACCATGCGCACGACACGGTATTCACCCTCGCGCACGATCCCGGACCGGTGATCTCCGCGCGAAAAGGTCAAGACCTGCCCACGGCTGTAGAACCTAGCATAGCGCTTCTCGGCATCGGAAAGTCCCGCCGGCGTCAGCACCGAGAGACGTGCATCCTCGGCACCAATCGCTTCCTCGGTTCGGAGCGCCTCGCGCACTTTCGTGTTCACGATGAGCCGCGTAGCGTTGTCCAGCACCAGGATGTTGGTTGTGGTTCGGGTTTCGGGTTTGAGCCTCGTCCATTCCCGAACCAGGCTTTGCGCGAGTTCCTCGGGTTTCTCCTGCGTCAGGACCTTGTCGAGATTGGCAAGCGAACCGGCATAGTCTCCGCTACGAGCGAGCGCGACCGCAGCTTTCATCGCCCTGGTTTCCTGACGGACGGACACCATGAGGTCGACCCGCGACAAGCCCAACTGCTGCATCAGCCAGAAAGGTTTCCCCTGCTCGATGGCACCTGTCTGACGGTTGTCGCCAAGCATGATGAGCCGCGCACCCGAGAGCCGGCTCAGCTCCAACAGCCGTATGGCTTGCCGGTTGCCAAGCTGCCCGGCCTCATCGAGGATCAGCACCGAGTTCTCGTCCAGGCCCCGCCTGTTGATTGCCACTGAGATGTGAACCGGGGGGCGTATAAATTACCATTGAGAATTGACCCATGTTTCCCTCGCCTCCGGCTGCCAGTCGGAGGTCGTGG
>NZ_LGJH01000046.1 GCF_001298105.1 Novosphingobium sp. ST904
TCCATCGAGAGGACGAACAGCTTCACATCCGCCATCCAGCTGCAATCCGCCGGTGCCAGTCAATGCCATAATGCCCTCGCCATTGAGGCTGCCATTCACGCGGAACTCGTTGACCCGGATCACGCTACCCTCACCCATCTTGGCTACGCCGTTCTCGGCTCCAGCAGCAATGCGCCCATTCCGCGCAACAAAGCCACGAAGCTATTGCGCAGCCTGTTGGAGTCGGCCGAACGCTGCAACACAGATCCCGACCGTCACTACGAGATCGCCGAGATCTGGCTTTTCGGGAGTCTGATGCGGGGTGCCGAAACCGTTGGTGATATCGATCTGGCCATACGGTGGTCCAGTCGGCCCGGCACAACCCTCGACGAGCGCGACCAACGGACCTCCACCCGCTTTCGGCAACTCTACCCCGACGCTGGATGGATCGAGGTCTGGGATATGGCCCGGCGCCTCCAGGACCGCGATCTCTTCGGAAAGCGGCGCAACAGCGCATACGCCGTCCATCGCGGCATCGACACCCTCATCTCGATGGCCGAGCCTTGCATGAAAGTGTTCTCACTTGCCGACGGGATTATCTCCGCGCCCGTCCTCCTGGACCACCACCCTGACGCGACCACGCGCGAGGTTTCCATTCGGGCGCGCGTAACAGCTGACGATCGCGACCGGCTCCTGGCCTTGCGGCCCTCCCCCCGGCCGCTGCCCGCCAACTGGGCATGCGCGGCAACCGGCCACTGGTTCCCAAGCCTCCACATGTTCGCTTTAGACCCCGGGACAAGTGGCTATTACCACGTTGCTACGCTGGTAAACCACCTCCACAATGGGAGGCACTGCAGCCCGCGGGTCTTCGCTCGTGATGATATCCGCCACCTCGCCGAAACAGACTTCGACCCCCTGCCCGATATGTTCGACGGCCGCGCGCTCGCGCTGATCGTCACTGACTACAAAAACCTGATGCTCCAGCGCGGCATGGATGCCACCCATAAGGGCACCATCATCTACAACATCACCGTGACCGACTACGCTCAGGCCGGTAAAACCCCACGGATGCCTGGCGCCCGCGAAGCTGCCGCCTGCGAAGATATCGTCGGGTTTTACCTCGCCTCACTGGTCTATGCGGACACGCTCGCCATCAGGACGCTCGATCCTTCGATCGAGATGATTCATTTCTTTTCCACCATGCCCGGCAACGAGCTCATCGAGGCGCGCATGCGCTACTGGGCGGCGCATCTCGTCAAGGGGCGGCCCATGACCTTTGATGCGGCGGCCGACTGAGCAGCGATCCAGCGCGACGCGCTGGCCGCGGCCGGCGTCGATCCGGAGCATATCTATAAGGATGCAGCGTCGGGCCGGCTCGAGAAGCGACCGGGGCTGGACGCCTGGCCGAACGCGCTGCGCCGCGATGACACGCTCGTGATCTGGAAGCTTGACCGACGCGGGCGCGACCTTCGCCACTTCATCAATACGGTTGGCAATCTGACCAAACGTGGCGTCGGCCTCAAGGTGCTGGCGGGCGAAGGCGCCTCGATCGACACCACCACCGCCGATGGTCGCCTGATCTTCGCGATCTTCGTCGGCCTCGCCGAGTTCGAGCGCGAACTGATCGTCGAGCGCACCCGCGCGGGCCCTGCCTCTGCCCATGCGCGCGGGCGGCACGGCGGTCGTCCGCGCCCGACAAGCTGCGCCTCGCCCAAGCAGCGATGGGCAAGCCGGAGACGATAGTCGCCGAGCTATGCGCCGAACTCGGCATCACCCGGCAGACCCTCTACCGCCATGTCACGCTCAAGGGGGAGATCAGGCCTGACGAGGAGAAGCTCTTAGTGCGAGGTACTCGTTCAGCAGCCCCGCTGAAATCGTTCATCCATATGGTCTAATTCAGAGCGACGATGCTGCAACATAGACCCCGACTGCAATAACGACCACGGCAAACCCACGTTCCAGAAGCCCCTTGCGTCTGGCGAACGCTTGACCCGGTGCAATGCCGGCGACGATTCTCGCGTCACCGGGCTGCCATACGGTTGCCAGCTCCAGGTCCAAAGCGCGGTCGCGGCGCGTGTGTCATCGCGGATACGATCGTGATATCCGTAAACACGTCGCGATACAGTAACTGGCACCCTCATTCGGGCTGGGTGTCACAATCTTGAAAACGAGGAAAATAGGGCTAATGTTAA
>NZ_LGJH01000045.1 GCF_001298105.1 Novosphingobium sp. ST904
TGATCCTCATGAGCAGGCTATGCCATTTCCCAATATGGGAAACAACCCCTTAATTCCCATATTGGGAAGCTGTGGAAACCAGCATCAGTCCGGTTCCCTTCTGGTGCCCGTCAGGGCACGCCAAGCCCTTGGATCGCACAGACCTGCCCCCAACCGCTCCCCTGCGCTCTACGAGACCGGAAACCGCCTCCTCACACCCCTGATAGCCAATTGGACCTTGCAGCATTGCGCAACGTGGAAGGGGTAGGATTCCTATCCGAGTACGCCCAACGCGTGCCGCGACTAGCGGCACTCACTGTTCACTTTTTGTTCTACTCTAAAGGGGTTGCTTCGCCAGCGCTTAAGTCCGCGCTTGCACCCCCTTTAGATTACATAGAAGGGGCGGAAAAAACACATAGTCAAATCAACGAGTTAGCAAGGGGGGGTGCGTCACCAGCTATGACGCACCCCTGCGTCACCAGCTATGACGCACCCCTGCGCCATCCTTGGCAATCTATTTACACTCTATGTCCAATTTATTGACTTGAAATGGGTCGAATAAACCGCCATCCGTGTCAAATTATTGGACAAGGATGGCGCAGGGGTGCGCCATCTGCGGAGGGTTTTGAAAATGTCCGAGTTGGTGAAGCGACAACCACCAGGCCACTGGGTTCAAACAGAGCGGGCAGCCCATGAAGCATGGGCTAGTCTGATCGAGAAAGCCCCTAAAGCTGCCCAGCTAATGCACATCCTAACTGCACGAGTTGGTGAGCATAATGCTGTTGTCGTAAGTCAAAAGACCTTGGCAGCATTGATGAAATGCAGCCGTCGCACAGTTCAACGCGCCGTGGATGTTTTAGCCGAGGATCGTTGGATAGAGATACGTCAGATTGGGGAAAATGGCACCGTAAATGCCCACATCATCAATGATCGGGTAGCATGGTCGGGTAAGCGTGACGGCCTGCGCTACTCGCTGTTCAGTGCTGCGGTCATCATATCGGAAGCGGAACAACCTGACTTTGAGGAACTGGGCCAACAGGCGCCGCTCCGCCGTTTGCCATCATTGTTCCGAGATGAGCGCCAATTACCAAGCGGCCCCGGCACTCCCCCGCCAGCGCAGCCATTCCTTGACGGTATGGAACCAGACTTGCCTGCCACCCAACAGCCGGAACCTGACCCAGCGATGCAGGAGGAACTCTCCCAGCTAGTCACGGGCCTAGGTAACAAACTCCGTGCATCCGATACATCGCCCGATGATGATGCAACCGGTATATAGATACTATACAGGACAACTTAACAGCGAGTGACACTATGAGTATCACCCTAAGAGAAGCGTCGGAAAAGGTCGGTGTCACCCGCCAAACGCTCATGAAAGCAATCAAGACAGGCCGAGTTTCTGGCCAAAAGTCAGATAATGGCGAGTGGCGGATTGAGCCTGTCGAACTGTTCCGCGTATGGCCCCCTGTAAATGAGGTGCAGCAACCTTTACAGCCCGACATAACAGGTAGTGACACCCCCGGTTTACAGGCTGAAAACAGGCTGTTGCGTGAGCAGGTTGCGGAACTGCGTGAAGAACGGAACGCTTGGCGAGAACAGGCGCAACGGCTTGCCCTGACCGATCAGCGCGCTGCCCCTCAACCTACTCCACAGCGCGGTTTCTGGTCGCGCCTGTTCAGCCGCCAGGGCGACAGCCCTAGCGGCGAGGAATAAACCATGGATGCTCCAACCGGCCCTTTATGGTCCCAAAAGCAGGCCATTGCCTATGAGGTCGCGCTGGAGGCCATCAACGATGTGATCGCGGGATATAGTGAACAGATCGCGCTAGAGCAGACCCATCCCGCGCCGAACACAGCCCGGATTACTTGGCTGGAAATGCGAACCGATCAGGCCGTTTCAGTCCACCACTCGCTTAACGTGTGCGATGACGGCAACGTGCAGCAGGTCATTTCAGAATTTAGTGCCATCGTCCGCGCAAGGGATGAAGGGCGCTGATCCTAATGGAACCTGTCGCAAAACGCCTGATTGGCCCAGTCGGCCCGAAGCTGCGATTTTGGCCATGTTGAAGAACAAAGATTGAACATGGCGATCTACCAGGCTCGCTCTTGTCCTCCAATCTCGTAAA
>NZ_LGJH01000044.1 GCF_001298105.1 Novosphingobium sp. ST904
CGCTCCCTTATCGGAGCGGAACGTCGTTCCTCGCATGGGCGATCGTCAACAACAACCAGCCCGTTCCCGACGTGTTCTCCAAGATGACCAAAATCGCAGCTTCGGGCCGACTGGGCCAAGCTGGGAAGCGGGCCGCCTTGATCTGATAAGATATGGACCTGACCTCCCGCTCGGCCATCTCGGCCTTCAGCAGCTGCGACAGCATTGGCACGGAAGCGTCGAAGGCCGGCGCGCCCTGTTCGATCAGGTCGCCGGCGGCCTGGGCCATGCCAAACATCTTGAGGCCGCGCAGCATGACAACGACCGCGGCGCTGGCAGGGTCATGACGCATGGCGAATCTCCCTGAGTGTATCGTAGCGATCGACATTGGCCCTGGGCTCCTGCGTCAGGCGCAAGGCCTGAGGCGCATCAATCGGCGCTGCCGGCGGCGCCTTGCCGTCAATAAGGCGATGCAGCACGTTGAGAACGTGGGTCTTGGTGGCGACGCCTGCTTCCAGAGCCAACTCGACTGCATGCAAGACGGCCTGCTCGTCGTGATGCAGAACGAGAGACAGGATCTCGACCATCTCCCTGTCGCCACCTGGGCGCTTAAGGAGATGGCCCTGTAATTGCCGGAAGGCTTCGGGCATCTCGAGGAAGGGGGCACCATTACGCAAAGCGCCGGGCTTGCGTTGGACCACCGCCAGATAATGCCGCCAGTCATAGATTGTGCGTCCCGGCTTGTGATGGGAGCGGTCGATGAGCCGGGCATGTTCGCACACGATCTGGCCTTCGGCAGCAATGACCAGGCGATCCGGATAGACCCGGAGGCTGACCGGCCGGTTCGCGAAGGATGCCGGAACGGAATAGCGGTTGCGGTCGAAGGCGATGAGGCAGGTTGGCGACACGCGCTTGGTCTGCTCGACAAAACCATCGAAGGGCCTGCCCAGCGGCATCAGGCAGGACACTTCCTCAGCATGCGCATCGGCTACGGTGCCGGGCATGACACCATGTTGGATTTCGCCCCATTGGGCGATGCATCGCTCTTCCAGCCAGGCGTTCAGCTCGGCCAGGCCAGGGAAGCTGGGCATCGGTTGCCACAACCGGCGCCGCGCGTCCTGGACGTTCTTCTCGACCTGACCCTTCTCCCAGCCTGAGGCCGGATTGCAGAAATCGGTCTCAAACAGATAGTGGCTGGCCATGGCGGCAAACCTTGCGTTGACCTGCCGTGCCTTCCCGGTCCCGATCTTGTCGACAGCGGTCCTCATATTGTCAAAGATCCCGCGCTGGGGCACGCCGCCCAGCACCCGGAACGCCTGCGTAAGCGCGTCAAACAGCATCTCATGGGTCTGGAGCAGATAGGCTCGCACGATGAAGGCACGGCTATGTGCCAGCTTGGTATGGGCGACCTGCAGCTTCGTTGGCTTGCCGCCCAGCATGGCATAATCCTCGCTCCAGTCGAACTGGAACGCCTCGCCGGGCTGAAAGACCAAGGGTACGAATGTTCCACGCCCGCTGGTCTGCTGCTCATACTGCAGCTGGGTCCGCCATCGTCGGGCAAACGCCGCAACCCGGTTATAAGAACCGTCGTACCCCAGCTTCACCAGATCGGCGTACAACTGCTTGGCGGTCCGCTTCTGTTTGCGGGGTTTCTTGGATTCCACCCGCAGCCAAGCGGTCAGCTTCTCGGCAAAAGGGTCGAGTTTGCTCGGCCGAACCGGGACTTTGAAGCTGGGCTCAACAGCATCGGAACGCAGATATTTGCGGATGGTGTTGCGGGATAGGCCGGTCCGCCGCTTGATCTCCCGAATGGAGATCTCCTGCCGGAAATGCCACCGGCGGATCACACTGAGTAAGTCCATGTCGATCACTCCGAGACCCTCCGACTGGCAGCCGGAGGGGAGGAAAACATGGGTCAATTCTCAATGGTAATTTATAGGCGCCCCGGGTCACATCTCAGTGGCAATCAACATTAACATTAGCCCTATTTTCCTCGTTTTCAAGATTGTGACACCCAGCCCGAATGAGGGTGCCAGTTACTGTATCGCGACGTGTTTACGGATATCACGAT
>NZ_LGJH01000043.1 GCF_001298105.1 Novosphingobium sp. ST904
CTTGTCGGTGGTCTCACCGGCGGCACGACGGACGGCGGCGTGCTTGCTCCCGTTACCGGTCTTGTCGGTGGCCTGACCGGATCGACCTCCGGCTCGGGAACGGGGACGACGACCGGTTCGGTACTGGCTCCGGTAACGGGCCTCGTCGGATCGCTGCTCGGCGGTCTCGGGAAATAATCGCTATGTGTGCCCGGCGCCCCACAACCCCATGGCTGGGCACACAAACGACCCTCCCCTTCTGAAACGGGGGGCGGGGAAGAGGAGGCAGTCCCGGCGACGGGGCTGCCTCTTCGATTCTGTCGTCAGAGATATTGTGGAATGGCCGGGATGGAGGAAATCAGTTTCTGCGCCGACGCAAAATGAGCCGGAATGAGCATTTAACCATTTCGGCCGTCATGGCAGGGATTTTCGGGCCTTGCCGGGGCTTGGCCCGCAGGATTTCCGTTATCGGGTAAGCCTTTCCGGGATTTTGCGTGTCCATGGCGGCTGTCTCCCGGTCTGCACATCGCGCTTGGTTACCAACGCAGTGACCTGATCGGAACCGCACTTCGGGACATGGCCGGGGCGGCTCCTTCTGGACGCGATCCAGCACGCGGCGTGGTTCTATCGTGAATTCCAATGAGGCCGGCGAAGGCCGACAGCACATTGGAGAAGACCCATGGCGACACGTTGTTACCCCAAGTTCAAAAGGCACGTCCTGCTAGCGTCGACCACGCTTCCTTTGCTGCTGGTCGCGGCATGTGCCGGAGGAGTGGGCTTCGAGAGCGGTAATCCCACCGGTCCGAACAATCCCAGCGGCCCGACGGGCCCTACCGGTCCCACCGGCCCCACCGGTCCCACCGGCCCGACCGGCCCCACCAGCCCGACTGGCCCAACCGGTCCGACTGGCCCTACCGGCCCGACTGGTCCCACCGGCCCGACTGGTCCCACAGGTCCAACCAATCCGACCGGCCCAGCAGGCTTCACCGGGCCGCTTGCCGGTGTGACTGTGGGTGGTGGCGGGCTGCTTGGCCCCAGCGGCTCAGGTACACTGATCGATGTCAATGTGGCCCCCGGCACAGCGACCACGAACGGAAGCGGTATCGCGGTCGACCTGCTCACGGGTGATGGACAAGTCGTCAACGTGGCGCTTCCCACCACGACCGAGCAAACGCAACAAGCTCTCGCGCCGCTGGGTTCGTTGACTGGCGCCTTGCTGGGCGATCAGGTCGGCGGAACGGTGACGCAGTTGACCAATGGCCTTGCACCCACCGTGGCCACGGTCACTTCGACAGTAGACAGCATCACTTCGCCCCTGCTCGATACGGTCAACGGCGTGCTGTCGCCCGTGCTGGGCAATGGCGGGCTGCTGTCGCCCGTCACCGGCCAGCTCGGAGGGCTCATTGATGGACTGACCGGAAGCCTTGGAGGAGGCAATACCGATCCCGCAAGGACTTACGATGGGCCATTGCTGGGTCTCGACCTGGGCAACAATGTCCTGACCGGACCGAGCAGCGGGGATACGCTGCTGGGCCTCAACGTCCTGTCCGAAAACCCCGGCCTGACTTCGGGACAACTGGTAACGGCCGACGTGCTTTCGAACGGCAACGTAGTCGACCTGACGCTGCCGACTACGGCCGAAGGCGTGGCAGCCGGACTGGCACCCCTGGGCAATCTCACCGGCGCGCTTCTCGGCGAGCAGGTTGGCGGGACAGTCGATCAACTGACCAATACGCTTGCTCCCGTGATCGCTCCGGTAACCGCGATCGTGGATAGCGTGACGTCTCCGTTGCTCGATACCGTCAACGGCTCGCTGGGCGGCATCGTTGGTGGGCTCGGTCCTGTCGGCGGATCTTCGGTCCTCGCCCCGGTAACGGGCCTCGTCGATGGTGTGCTGGGCGGCCTTACGGGCGGCACCAGTGACGGCGGCCTGCTGGCGCCGGTCACGGGTCTTGTCGGTGGTCTCACCGGCGGCACGACGGACGGCGGCGTGCTTGCTCCCGTTACCGGTCTTGTCGGTGGCCTGACCGGATCGACCTCCGGCTCGGGA
>NZ_LGJH01000042.1 GCF_001298105.1 Novosphingobium sp. ST904
AAATCGCAGCTTCGGGCCGACTGGGCCTGATTGCCGTGCGTTTGTCGCTCCTGTCTGTATTCGCGCCCATCTTTTATTTTTGGTTGAGGAAGGCAACGAACCGGCCGCTCAATCGTCCAGCGATCTTTTCATCATAGGTCAGGATCGAACCGATTTCGATGCGGGCCATTCCCTTGCGCTGGAGCATCTTCACAAATCCTGCCCAATCCGCGCCGTCGGGGAGGGATGATGTTGCGGTGAATAGGCCTGTGATAGGCTGGTCATAGTCCATCCGGTTGGACTGGATGACGATCTCGCTAGCGTGGCCTTCGGTTTCGAGACGCAGGTGCAGGAGAGACCATGCCGCCAATATGGCGAGTGCAGAGGCGCTACCGCCAAAGACCGTACTCTTGTGATTGATATTTGGTTCGAGCGGGGCAGACAGCACGACGTTGTCCATGGTCGCAGAAATAACCTCCACCTTCATCGCGGTCGATAGCGGTATCTGGCGATGGAGGTAGGATTGCAGGATATCGCGGTCCATAATTTGCCTTTGGTTGGATTGATCGGTGAAAGGCAAGTACTAGGATGCGATCCAAGGAGGAAGATGCGGGTGCAAGATCGCCTGCCGGGAATCACATGAATCCGCGCATGGCTGACCGGCACACTCACGACCGCGCCGCCGCCGCGATCTGGCTGCACGAAAAACCCTGCCGGATTGGGAATATGCACGAAAACCCCGATTTCAGGGTTTTCCGTCATCCTCATCGGCTCATGCCACGATCACGTTGCAGGACCAGCTCGCGCTCATGGAGCAACTGGCCCACCGCGCGCGCCATCTGGGGTTCGCGCTGGATCCGCTCGATGTAGAGATCCTTGGTGTGCTGGTTCGCTCCGTTATAGGCATCCACCGCCTTGCGGAGCGCCTCCGGGGTCGCCTTCCAGTCGCTATTATGGTCGCCATAGCCATGGCCGCCCGCCTCGCGCTTCCCGGCAATGGTCCTGAACTTCTCCGCCACTTTCTCACGGTCCTGCACCTGCTGGCGTTCCTGTGCCTGCTCACGGGTGCGCTCGGCGACAAGCCGCTCCTGACGCTGCGCCTCGGCTGCATCGCGCCGATCGCGATCGACCGCGCCGCTCAAGGTGGCCGCGAACGCATGCAGCCTGCCCGATATCCGCTGCCCTGCATCGCGCAGCCACTCGGTCCCCCGCTCTATATACTGGCGCAGGCCCCGCTGCTCGATGACGCCGGCGTTGTGCTGGCCCACCATCGTTACTGGCTCATAGGCCCGCCCCTCCCGCATGGCCTGATGCTCGGCACGGCGTTCCATCGCCGTCGCGCTCGGCCCCATATGCACGGTCACCTCCTGCTCGATTCCGCGCCGCTGGTGGCTGCGATGGTCCACCCGCTCCGAGACGTTCGCCCGTTCCAGCGCCGCATTCTGCATCTCGGCCCACCGGCCACGCCAGCGCTCGACCTCCCCGCTCGTCTTCTGGTCCAGTTCGCGGGTCTTCGCGCCCAGCCCTTCCGGGCCGATCCGCCGCGTCGTCGTCAGCAGATGGGCGTGGTGGTTGCGATGGTCGCCCTCGCGACCTGGTGCGTGGATCGCCACGTCCACCGCCACCCCATGCCGCTCGCTGATCTCCCGTGCGAGGCCCAGCGCAAGCTCGCGCCGCGCCTCGGCCGACAACTCGGCGGGCAGCGCGATTTCATATTCGCGGGCGACGGTCGAGTTCTTGCGCGTCTCTGCCTGCTCGGCGGCGTTCCAGAGCACGGCCCGGTCACTGGCCCACGCCGGGGCGTCGGCGGGCACGACAAGGGCGTTATGTTCGACGCCCTGCTTGCGGGTGTAATCATGGACGAGGCCGGTGCGCTCGTCCGTGATTTCGACACCCGCACGATAGGCTGCCGCTGCCGTCGCGCTGCGACCGGCGGAACGGCCTATCGTCTTCACCGCAAGATGGAAACTCGCCATCGCCGCGCCCTTACTAGCCATGCAGGAGCATGGCGCGGGCGACAGCCCGCTGGGGTTCAGGGGTA
>NZ_LGJH01000041.1 GCF_001298105.1 Novosphingobium sp. ST904
CGCCCCGGCCCCGGCCCCGTGCCCGGCCCGGCCCCGGCTCCGGTTTCGCCTCAGCATGCCTCCACCAGCTGGTTTACCCTCGGCACCATGGGAGGACCGATTGCTTCCGGTCCACGCAGCCAGCCTGCGAATCTCCTGGTGCGCGGGCGGGATGCTTACTTGATCGATTGCGGTGACGGCGCGCTCGAGCGGCTTGCCGCTACCCGTATCCGCCTTCAGCAGGTCCATGCCGTTATCCTGAGTCACCTGCACTTCGACCATACCGCAGGGCTTCAAGCCGTGCTGGGTCTGCGCTTCCAAACCGGCGTGGAAGATAAGCTGACCATCTACGGCCCACCTGGCACGCGTGCGGTGGTTGACGGCCTCCTGGCATCGATGAAGCCGGCAGTGGAAGCGGGTTATGGGCTGCCTGGCGAAACCAGCGCCAATCCTGCCGACAGCGTGGCAGTCGTCGAGTTGACTGATGGCTCCACCTTCAACCTGGAGGACGTGGCCGTCACAGTCCGGCAGAACACCCACTATTCCTTTTCAGCAGGCTCTGCGGCCGACCGGCATTTCAAATCGCTGTCGTTCCGGTTCGCAGCACCAGACCGCACGATCGCCTACACCGGGGATACCGGCCCAAGTCCTGCCGTGGAACAACTGGCCAAGGACGCGGATCTGCTGGTTTCCGAAATGATCGACGTAGATCGCACCGTGGCCAACGTCCGCCGGAACAGCCCGGATATGAGCGTTCGCGCGATGGCAGGGATGACCCAGCACCTTTCGACCCACCACCTACTACCCGAGCAGGTCGGCAAACTGGCCGCGCGCGCCGGGGTCAAATCGGTGGTCGTTACACACATCGTCGCGCCGACAGCCAGTGCGGGGGATCTTCTTGACTACCTCGCCAGAATCTCGGCGACCTATCGCGGCCCCACCGTGATTGCCGAGGATCTCGACGAGTTTTGAGCACCTGCCATTTCGAGGAGTTATTGATGCAGAATCTGAAAATTCTCGTGGTTCGCGGCGGAATTGGCGGCCTCTCTGCTGCCATTGCGCTTCCGCGCAATGGCAGCAGAGAGGCGTGCTCGACACGTTTCTTGATGCCGCCCGCGGTTTCGATGCCCTCGAGATTTTTCTGCCAGATGGTGCGAAAGTCGCACGCGTCCCAACGCCCGCATTGGTGGAAGGCAAGCCAGCCAACGTGGGCATCGTTCGCCGCGCACTCCAGAAAGTTCCAGGCGACAGCGCCGTAGCGCTCGGAGCGAACATCCGTCTGGGCGTAACAGTGGAGGCGTTAAATCAAGACGATGCCGGTGTATCGGTCAAGTTTTCCAATAGAACTGAGGAGCGATACGATATCGTTGTCGGCGCGAATGGTGTCTATTGAGGAGACTTCTGCGGCACTTCATGGCACCAAGATTGCCCAACTTGTTTCGCGTTCGCAACGGGGGCCGAAAACGGCAAAAGCCCCCGGCCATTGGGCTGGAGGCTTCAAGTCGTACATCATTGGTTGCGGGGTAGGACATTTTTAGCGGAATATGTATTTGATTCTAAAGTTTATTTTTAATTTCTTTAATTTCTACACCCCCAAAAATACCCCCACTCGTCATTGCTTGCGACCAATCGTTCTCCCAGAGCGCCAAATCGAAAAGGGCTGCCCGAGCAGATCGGGTCGGCCAGAACAGCTTTGAGTATTTTAGTTATGGCCGCTCCATCAATGCACTGACCGTCGACATAGCTGATGGGGTGGACGCCCCCGACAGCCTTTATGGCAAAGTGGAGGTGTTGAAGCACCACTGAGGAGGCGTCCGTGTCACAGGTTACCACAATCGGTCTGGATATTGAAGCGCCCCGGGTTTTCAGGAGGCAGTTTTCATTTGGCTATGCAGCCATATCGAGGTTCTCGAGGGCTGCATAGTAATTGTCTTCGGCCTCAGCGGGCGGGATGTGCCCGATAGGGCCGAAGAGCCGGTGATTATTGTACCAATCGACCCAGCGCAGCGTTGCCATTTCCACGGCCGAAACGCTTGGCC
>NZ_LGJH01000040.1 GCF_001298105.1 Novosphingobium sp. ST904
CCGCTCGCGGACTTCAGGTGAAAATTTGTTGGTTGTCTTGCTCATAACGGATGCTCCTTCTCACAAGTTGGAGCCTCCTGGAAACCCGGGGCGCTTCAACCCCTTGCTTGGAGCCGCCATGTCACCGCGCACGCGCAAGGTGCCCGTGCCCTTGCCGAGGTGAAACAACGGCGCGTCTGCCAGATAGTCGGTCGCATGAGCGACCTGACGCACATAGCCTGCGCGCGCGATCTCCCGCGCTTCGGCACGAAATGGCCAGCGCACATGCGCATCCTTGGACAGCACTTCATAGGGGGCCGATGCCTCGCGCCGCCAATGCTCAATTGCGGCGATGGCGACAAGGATGCCAACGCCCACGGCAATTAACAGCCATGCGGCCAGCAGGCCCAAGATTGTGATGGCACCGCCGAACAGGGTAGCGGCGAAGTCCGCTGCAACGGCCTGCCATACATCCCAGCCCGAAACGTAGGCAGGCGCTTCGCCGGGGAATTGTTCGATTAGGGCGCGCGCAGCGGTCGCGTCCTGTGACGCAACGCCCTTCCACGCCAGCAGCAACAGCGGTTGCGCGAAAAGGGCGATCAGCGCCGCTGCAAGGCCGCTTTGTGCTGCGGCCTTCGTCAGTCCCGCGCTGAAATGGCGGTCGGCCATCCAAGGAATATCCTGACCGCCAACAAGTTTCCCGTCCTCCCACAAGGGACGGCGAATATCCTCGGGCACCTCTTGATAGAGGAACGGGTAGCGTTCTTCGGGCCACAGTTCGCGCGCAAATGCTGCCCGATCGCCAGCAGGCAACCCGGTCTTGCGCGTGCCGATGCGCTCCACGCCCGCCGCGAAGCGTTCGCTTGCATTGGCAAGGAACGGCACACGCGCGACAAGCCAGTTCACCGGCCTCCACAGCACGTAGGCGGCAAGACCGATGATAAATAGCGCGAGCGCAGGAATGAGATTGAGCGCCTTGCGCAGGATTTTGCGGATGGGCGCAAACAGCAAGGCTATCGCGAAAGCGGCAACGATGACGAGAGGGATAAGCCAGCCTGTCATCTTTGCACCTCAAAGGCAGTGGCGGGCAACAATCCGCGCATGGTTTCCGGGATGGTGGTCGGGTCGATAGCGGGCGATCCGCATGGCAAGGCACCCTGCATGGCAAGGCAATAGTGCTGCCACGCGCCTTGATTGTCGCGCCGGATCAGCCCAAAGATACGCCGCACCTGCGGTGGCTGCTGATAGCTGCGGTTGGCGACATCAACGTAATAGCCAATCAGGATCGTGCGCCCGTCCTCGACCGCCTGAATGCGGTCGGCCTGCCAATCGCCACGCCAGAACGCATCGGCGGTCAGGCGGGTGACGGTCGCAGGCAAGTCCCCGTCTCGGCGTAGCGCGTCAAGCGCAGCGGTCACTGCGGCTTGGGCTGGATCGGGCGCGGGTGCCTGAATGGCGGTCTGTGGCGGCTGGCTGAATCTGTCACCGCTCCCTTGTATAAACTGGCTGACCGCGCGGCGCTGCGTGTCAACGAAGGCAGCCTTAGCCTCGGACACGCGCGTTGATGGCGGGCTGTGGGGCAATGAAAGGGCAAGCCAAACGCCAAGAATGATCGCGGCCACCGCGCCCCAAAACAGGAAAGGCGCGGCCATGCGCCAGCGTGCCGCCCTCACATGGCCTTGCGTTACAAGCTGCTCCCATTGTTCCACAAGCAAGCTCCCCCAAGCTTGCCACGGCTGCAACTAACGGCGCGACAAGCCAATGATTCAGTTCGGCATATTAAGCGGGGCAGCGATGCGATCAAGCAGACTGTGCATTGCATCCTGACATCAGCGGACAAGTAATTGCGCGATTGGTGTTGTTCTTTCATTTCAGTGCGGATGATGGGCGGAAGTTGAACGTCTGACTTCCCTGGTGGGTTCAACGGGTGGTGGCAACACTTTAATCTTTTGAGGAAGATGGAGTGTCGCGATGAAGCAGCGTCGTCGGATATATTACACGGCCAGCCAGCG
>NZ_LGJH01000038.1 GCF_001298105.1 Novosphingobium sp. ST904
GCGGCGACGTCGGCGGGCTGGATGCGGGCCTTGAGGCACTGTGCGGCCATGATCTCGGCCTCGCCCTCGGGGGTGTACCACTGTTTCTGGCGCGGGGTGTCGACATTGCCCGGCACGATCGTGTTGACGCGGATGTTGTCGGCGCCAAGGTCGCGCGCCATGGCCCGGGTCATGCCTTCCACCGCCGCCTTGGCGGTCTGGTAGAGCACGAGATCGGGCAGGCCGAGGTGCCAGCTGATCGAACCGAAGTTCAGGATCACGCCCCCGCCCTGCGCCTTCATGCCCGGCACCACCGCCTGCGCCGCGAAGAACTGGTGGCGCAGGTTCGTCGCCATGCGCTCGTCCCAGTAGGCCGGCGTCACTTCGTCGATGCCGTGCCGGTCATCGCTCGCGGCATTGTTGAGCAGCACGTCGACACCGCCGATCGCCTCGGCCAGCTCGGCCAGGACCGCGGCCGTCGCATCGAGATCGCGCAGATCGCAGGCCCGGAAATGCGTGCCCGGCAGCGCCGCGGACAGCGCCTCTCCGGCCGGGGCGTTGATGTCGAGGAAGCCGACATGGGCGCCCTGCCCGGCAAACGCCTCGACAAGGCCCGCGCCGATGCCGGTGCCGCCGCCGGTGATGAGCACCCGCTTGCCCTTGAGGCTGGGATAGATGGCCGAATGGTTCGTCATGGATGTGATCTTCATGCCTTGAGCAGTCCGCGCGACAGCAGGTTGGCGTAGAGCGCCCCGATTCCGGTGCTCCACGGCGCCGCATCGCGCGAGGTGACGACGCGGTTGGTGAGCTGGCCCAGCCGGTCGCTCTCGATCGTCACCACGTCGCCCACCTTGTGCGTGAAGCCGCGGCCTTCCTCGTCGCGGTCCTGCACCGGCGCGAACAGCGTGCCCAGGAACAGCACGAAGCCGTCGGGGTACTGGTGCTCGCTCAGCGTCTGGCGCACGAGGTCGAGCGGATCGCGGCTGATCTCGGCCATGTTGCTCTTGCCGCTCAGCACGAAGCCGTCCTCGCCGGTGATCGAGAGCCGCACTTCGGCATCGCGCACATGGTCGATGGTGAAGCTCTCGTCGAACAGGCGCACCAGCGGGCCGAGCGCGCAGGAGGCGTTGTTGTCCTTGGCCTTGCCCAGCAGCAGCGCCGAGCGCCCCTCGAAATCGCGCAGGTTCACGTCGTTGCCGAGCGTCGCGCCCACGGCCTTGCCGTCGCTGCCGACCAGCAGGGCGATCTCGGGCTCGGGGTTGTTCCAGCTCGAATCCGAGCGCACGCCGATCTCGGCGCCCACGCCCATGGTGGAAAGCACCGGCGACTTGGTGAACACTTCCGCGTCCGGCCCGATGGCGACTTCGAGATACTGCGACCACAGCCCGTCCTCGATCAGCGCGGCCTTGAGCTGGGCGGCACTGTCGGAACCGGGCACCACCGAGCGGATCTGCCCGCCGATACGCGCTTCCAGCCGCTCGCGAATGGCGGCCGCCGCGCTCCAGTCACCCCGCGCGCGTTCCTCGATCACCGCTCGATCGCGGAAGTGGCGAAAGTCACGCCGCAGGCCTTGACGCACTGGAGATCGACCGGGCTGAGCAGGTTCACCGCCGCCGCATCGAAGGCGCCCAGCCGTACCCCGCCCGCGCCCGAGAAATCGCCCGCCTCGACCAGCGCCGAAACCGTGGGCACCACGCCCGACATGTCGATCAGTTCGCCGCGCAGCACCAGGATCGGGCTAGGCCCCTCCCCAAAGTCCGCGCGGCCCACGAACGTTCCCTGCGCCCAGTCAGACGGCATCAGCGGCAT
>NZ_LGJH01000154.1 GCF_001298105.1 Novosphingobium sp. ST904
GAATGGGAAGAATCGATTCGCGCGCGCGCGTTCTGGCAACTGCCTGTGCGATTGCCGCTTCTTGTCCTGGCCAATTCGGTCTTCGCGCAGGGCGCCGGGCCGGTCGATCTGGAAGTGATCCCCGCCGCGCCCACCTGGTCCAGCGATGTCGCGCCCGGATCGTCCTGGACGCTGAGCTTCTGGGCCGCCCTTTCCAAGAATTCGCACGGACAGCTCGTCGCCCTGGCCGACCCGGCAGGAACCCCGATCGTGTCGATCGCGCTCGACGGCGCAAGGCCCGTGCTCTCGGCCGGGGAAGACAGCGCCTCCGGCCCGGTGCTGCGCGATGCGGCAGGCTGGCACCATTTCGCGCTGGTCGCCACCGACAAGGGCGAGCGGCTCTATATTGACGGCCGGCCGGCAGCGGCGCTGGCCCGCCATCTCGCATCACCGCCCGCCAGACTGCTGGTAGCGCCATCCGCCAACCCTTCGGGCAGCGTGGCGGGCCGCATCGCCGGGTTGAACCTGGAGGCGGGCGCAGCCACCGAGCCGGACTTGCGCAAGGCCGCCGCGCAGGCGCCCGACCCCGCGCTGATCCAGTTTACCGAGACCAGCGCCCGCTGGCCGCTTCAGGTGCGCCAGATGCAGGGCCAGCTCACGCCCCAGCCTCCCGCCACCCTGCCCGCAGCGCTACGCGCCGGACAAGCCCATCGCCAAGCCGGTGCCGCAAGTCCCCGCCCTTGCGCCGCAGGGCGATGCGCGGTGGACCTTGCAGAAGTGGACGCTGGCCGAGGCGCCGGCCGTTTCCGGCGATGCCGCTGCCATCTCCCGCCCCGGCTTCACGACCGGGAAGTGGTACGCGGCCACCGTTCCCGGCACCGTGCTCACCACCCTTGTCGACCGGGGCGTCTATCCCGACCCCGCGCACGGGCTGAACAACCTCGTCATTCCCGAAAAGCTGGCGCGGCAGGACTACTGGTATCGCACCGAGTTCGATCTTCCCGCAGAAGCTTCCGGCAAGCGGCTGGAATTGCTGCTGAACGGGGTCAACTTCAGTTCGCAAGTCTGGGTGAACGGCACCGAGGTCGGCACCACCAGAGGGGCCTTCGTGCGCGGCCGCTTCGATGTCTCGCCCTACCTGAAGCCCGGCCGCAACGCCGTGGCCATCCGCGTTTCGCCGCCGCCGCATCCGGGCCGCGCCCATGAGGAATCGCTGACGGCAGGCGTTGGCGAGAACGGCGGGGCGATGATGCTCGACGGGCCGACCTTCGGCGCCTCCGAAGGCTGGGACTGGATCCCCACCATCCGCGACCGCCAGACCGGGCTCTGGCAGGACGTGCAGCTCCTCGCCTCGGGCGATGTGCGGATCGGCGATCCGCAAGTCGTCACCACCCTGCCCAATCCCGACAATTCCGTAGCCAATGTCGAGATCACGGTTCCGGTCTCCAACCTGTCGGACCAGCCCCGCACCGCAACCGTGCGCGCCGCTTTCGACGACGTGACCGTGGAGCGATCGATCACCGTTCCGGCGCGCCAATCCACCTCGGTGCGCTTCTCGCCCGAGACCGACGCCGTGCTGGCGGTGCGCAATCCCCGGCTCTGGTGGCCCAACGGATACGGCGACCCGGCGCTGCACACGCTTCACCTGACCGCCTCGGTCGATGGCGGCAAGTCCGATGCGAAGGATCTGCGCTTCGGCATGCGGCAGGTCACTTACGAACTCTCGCTGGTGGACGGCGAAGGCAATCTCGACCGGGTCGCCATCGACTTCGAGAAGGCGCGGGCGCTCGGCCAGCAGATCGTGGACGAACGGCACGAGGCGATCCGGCAGGTGCGCGGCGGCTGGGCCTATTCCTTCGCGCCCGGCGCCGAGAACTCCCCCGCCGTCACCCCGATCCGGGGTGACGAGGGCCTTTCGCCGTTCCTCGTCCTGCGCGTACAACGGCGTGCGATCGCGCGCGCGGCGGCTCGATCGGCATGGACGACTTCATGAAGCGCGTGGACCGCGAGCGGCTGGAGCCCTTCTTCAAGCTGCACAAGGACGCCCACGTCAACGTCATCCGCAACTGGGTGGGCCAGAATACGCAGGCCAGCTTCTTCGATCTCGCCGATGAATACGGCCTCATGGTCATGAGCGATTTCTGGGAATCGACGCAGGACTACAATATCGAGGCCGAGGACGCGGACCTGTTCCTCGGCAATGCCAGGGACGTGGTCCAGCGGTTCCGCAACCATCCCTCGATCGTGCTGTGGTTCGGCCGCAACGAAGGCGTGCCGCAACCGATCCTCAACGAAGGGCTGGACACGCTGCTCCGCAAGGAGGACGGCACGCGCCTTTACATGACCTCGTCCAATCGCATCAGCCTGCACGATTCCGGCCCCTACAACTGGCGCGCGCCGGAGAAGTACTTCACCGAATACTCGAAGGGCTTCGCGGTCGAGGTGGGCACGCCGTCCTTCCCGACGCTGGAATCGTGGGAGCGCGCGATCCCGGCGAGCGAGCGCTGGCCGATCAGCAATACCTGGGCCTATCACGACTGGCACCAGACCGGGAACGGCGCGGTCAAGACCTTCACCGATGCCATGGACCGCGAATTCGGCAAGCCGACCAGCCTGCCCGATTTCGAGCGCAAGGCGCAGATGCTGGAATACGAAAGCTATCGTGCGATCTTCGAGGGCATGAACGCCGGCCTCTGGACCGAGAATTCGGGCCGCATGCTCTGGATGACCCAGCCCGCCTGGCCGAGTTCGGCGTGGCAGATCCTGTCCTCCGACTATGACACCCACGGCGCGTTCTACGGGATGAAAAAGGCCTCCGAGCCGGTCCACGTCCAGATGAACCTGCCGGACCACAAGGTGATCGTGGTCAACAACCGCATGGCCGCGCTTTCCGGCGTGACCGTGCGGGCCAGGGTGCAGGCGCTCGACGGCCGCCAGCTTGCGGCTCAGGAGACGAAACTCGATCTCACCGCCGGCAAGGTTAGCGAGGCCTTCACGCTCGACCTTGCGCCGCTCATGGCCTCGGGTCCGGTTCTGGTGCGGCTGGAGGTGGTCGACACATCGGGAACCCGGCTTTCCGACAACTTCTACTGGCAGGCGGCGAGCGACGAAGCGCTTCAGGCGCTCAGCGCCATGGCGCAGGTGCCCCTCACCGCAAGCGCAAGGGCGGCGCAGGACGGCGACGAGACGAGGATCGAGGTCACCTTGACCAACCCCGGCACGACAGCCGCGATCCAGACCAAGCTGACCCTGTTCGATGCCAAGGGAAAACAGGTGCTTCCGGCCTATTTCTCGGACAACTACGTCTCGCTTCTGCCGGGAGAGACCCGTAACGTGACGATCACCGCGCCCACCGCTGCCGCCGGCAATTCACCTTCGGTCAAGCTGCGCGGCTGGAACGTCGAACCCCGGACCATCGCCACAGGAAAATGACCTTGCGCCTGAAAATTCTGCCTGCTTTCGCCCTTCCCTCCCTTGCCCTGTCCTCCCTGGCTCTTTCCGCGCCGGTTCTTGCCCAGACGGCTCCGACCGCGCCCGCAGCGCCCAATGCGGCGCAGGCGGCGGACCTGCGCCTGCGGACGGACTGGGCCTGGACGACGCGCTACCGGGACGCCAATCTGGCGGATGCGGCCACTGCTGCCCGCCCCCGCATCGTGCTGATGGGCGATTCCATCACGCAGGGCTGGTACGATCTCGATCGCCCCTTCTTCACGCCGGGCCGGATCGGACGCGGCATCGGCGGGCAGACGACCTCGCAGATGCTGCTGCGCTTCCGGCAGGACGTGATCGATCTCAAGCCGCAGGTCGTGCAGATCATGGCCGGAACCAACGACATCGCCGGTAATACCGGGCCGATGACCGACGAGCAGATCCAGGGCAACTTCCGCTCGATGGTGGAACTGGCGCAGGCGCACGGCATCCGCGTGGTGATCGCCTCGATTCCCCCGGCCGACCTGTTCCCCTGGCGCCCCGGCCTCGACACGGGATCGCGCATCCAGCGCATCAATGCCTGGCTCAAGAGCTATGCCGCAAAGACCGGCGCGGTCTATGCCGATTACTGGACGGCGATGAAGGGCACCGGCCTCGGCGCGCGCGAGGGGCTCACCTCCGACCATGTCCACCCGACGCCCGCCGGATACGAAGTGATGAACAAGGTTGCCGAGGCAGCATTCAAGCAGGCCCTCGCCCTGCCCGCGACAAGGCCGCTGGCCGCCGCCCGCGTGCCATGATCGGCGCTCTGGCGGCGCTCGTCCTGACCGCGGCGGGGACGAGCGCCGCCGCGCCCGTGGTGGAGACCGATGCCGGCACGATCCGGGGCGAGACCACCGAAGACGGGCGCAGCCTGTTTCGCAGCATTCCCTTTGCAGCGCCGCCCATCGGCGACTTGCGCTGGCAGCCGCCGCAACCCGTCACGCCGTGGCAGGGCCTGCGCGAAGCCACGCGCTCCGCCCCGGCCTGCATGCAGGTGGATTACGGCTGGAACCATGAAGCGGCGGCGAACCAGTCGGAGGATTGCCTCTATCTGGAAGTCGGCACGCCGTCCCTGCGGCCGGAGAAGCCGCTGCCGGTCATGGTCTGGATCCACGGCGGCGGCAATCGCGGCGGCGGCGGTGCGGGCACGATCTCCTCGCCGATCGTCAGGCGCGGCATCGTGCTGGTCAGCGTGCAGTACAGGCTCTCCGCGCTCGGCTTCCTGTCCCACCCGGCGCTCGGCGCACATTCTGGCAATTACGGGTTGATGGACCAGCAGGCCGCCCTGCGCTGGGTCCAAGCCAATATTGCCCGCTTCGGCGGCGATCCGGCGAATGTGACGCTCTTCGGCGAATCCGCAGGGGCTCAGGACGTCGGGCTGCAAATGCTCTCGCCCGGCGCCCGGGGGCTGTTCGCCAAGGCCATCGCCGAAAGCGGAACCCCCGGCTTCGGCCTGCCGCCCCGGAGCCTGACCGAAAACGAAACGCTGGGCGAGCATATCGCCGTGGCCGCCGGGGCCCCGCCCCATGCCTCGGCACGGCAGCTTCGCGCCGTCCCGGCAGCGGCGCTCATCGCCGCCAGCGAGGCGGCGGACGTTCCCGCGCTGGATGATGACAGCTTCATCTGGCTTCAGGCCGTGGTCGACGGAGTGGTGTTGACGGAAACCCCGGCAGCATCGTTGGCACGCGGGACCGGCAACGACATTCCGCTGATATTGGGCAACAACTTCCACGAACTCGGCCTTCACGGCACGCCGCAGCGGGCCATCGCGCAGGGGTTCGGAACGAATGCGCCCAGCGCGCTGAAGGCATATGGCCTGACGCGCGGCGGCACGCCCCCCGCCGATCTCGACTTGCGGCTGGCGAACGACCTGACATTCCGCTGCCCCGCCCTGCATGTCGCGGCGGCCCGCGCGCATGGCGGCGGGCGCACCTGGCATTACCAGTTCAGCATCGACGGCCCCGGAGAGGCCCCGGTCACCCACGGTTCGGAAATCCGCTACGTCCTCGGCGCCGCAGGGAGCGCGGAAGGCGCGCTCGCCCCGCTCGCCGCTTACTGGACCGCGTTTGCAGCCACGGGCGATCCCAATGCCGCCGGGTTGCCCGCATGGCCCCGTTTCGGCGCGGAAGCCGCCACGCTGGAATTCACCGCGAACGGCGCACGGCTGGTGCACCGCCTTTCCGGCGAGGTCTGCGCGCTGCGCAGCGCACCCTGATCGGGGTCAGGCGGCAGGAACCGCCTCGTCCACGTCCCAGAGCAGCGCCGCGCCGCGCACGCCCGAACTGTCGCCCCAGCGCGCCCGCACGACTTCGCCGGTCCACGCGCCGGAGAAAGTCCGCGCCCGCACGGCCTGCGCCAATCCCTCGTAGATCGGCTCGACATTCGACATGCCGCCGCCCAGCACGATGGCGTCTGGATCCAGCAGGTTGGCAACCACCGCCAGACCGCGCGCCAGACGATCACGGTAGCGCTCCAGCGCCTCGCGTCCATGCGCATCCCCGGCCTCGGCGGCGGCAACGATGGCCGGCGCATCGAGATCGCGTCCGGTCGCGGCTTCGAACGAGCGGCGGAAGCCCGTTCCCGAAACCCAGGATTCGAAGCATCCGCGCAAACCACACCAGCAAGGCGGCGCGGGAAGCTCGTCGGGCTGCGGATCGGGAAGCGGCATATGCCCGAGTTCCCCGGTCAGTCCATGCGCGCCGCCGACGACGTGATGGTCCAGCACAAAGCCGCCGCCGCAGCCGGTGCCGATGATGAGCCCGAAGACCGACGCCTTGCCCGCCGCCGCACCGTCGATGGCTTCCGACAGGGCGAAGCAGTTCGCGTCATTCGCAAGCCGGACCTGCCGGCCCAGCGCCGCTTCGAGATCGCGCTGGAACGGGCGTCCGTTGAGATAGGCAGAATTGGCATTGCGCATGAGGCCGGTGCCGCGCGCCGCCGACCCCGGCGTGCCGATCCCGATCGTGCCGCGCATCCCAAGCTCGCCTTCGACCGCCGCCACAAGTTCGCAGAGCGTCGCCAGCGCACCGTCATAGGAGCCGGGCGTCGGCGTCCGGCGGCGGTGCAGCACCGAGCCGTCTGCAGCCAGCGCCGCCGCCTCGATCTTGGTGCCGCCGAAATCGATTCCAATCCGCATGGTCATGCGGCCGCTCGCCGCATCGGCGCGAAACCCGCCATAGCCCTCTCCGGTAAAACTGCGCCTTCGCCAGGCAAATCCATACACGCCCGCGACGCTTCAAGTGTTCAAGCGCACTTTGGCACGTTCACCGAATAAGACAATTTCTTTTTTTTAGATCGGGTCCGAGCGACCGGCCTGCATGAGGATGGCATCGGAGGGCAGGAGCTGGTCAAGGAACGGCAGGATCGCCGCGCCGATGGCCGGTGCTTCCGCCGCCATCTGCGCCGGATGGACCGGCACGCGATTGGGCATGGAAACCTGCGCGAGGGCGGCGTCGAGCCGGGCGCTCAACCGTTCGATCAGCGGCACCGGAAGCCGGCCGCCGATCACGATGGCGTCGGGATCGAGCAGGCACGACACTGCCACCAGCGGCCCGGTCAGCGCGCGGGTGGCGTCGCGATCCACTGGTCCATCGTGGTCGCCATCACCGGATCCAGGGCGAGCAGGTCCTCCAGCGCATCGAGCCTGCGCCCGGCCTGCAACAGCCGCTCCTCGATCGCCGAAAGCGAAACGGTGTCCTGCACCACCGCCCCCGGCTCGGCCGCGCCGACATCCGGCATGAGCCCGATTTCGCCGCTCCGCATCCGCGCGCCGCGATAATAGCTGCCGTCGATCACCGGCCCGCCGCCAAGACCCGCGCTGATCAGCAGGTAGAAGAAGCTCGGCCTTTCCTGCCCGATCACGCCTTGCGCCTCGCCAAGAGCGGCCGCTGCTGCGTCATTGTCGACATGGACGGGCCAGGGCAGGATTTCCTTGAGGAGGCTGGGGAAATCGACTTCCGACCAGCTGCCGTAGCCTTCCGGCTTGTGCGGCAAGGCGATCCCGCCGAGATCGTCGGGCCGGGCAAGGCCGATCCCCAACACCCGTTCCCGGTCGACCCCGCCCGCCGCCAGCAGGCCGTCGATTTCCTCGGCAACGATAGCCAGCACGTCCGACGGCAGCGCGAAGCGGACTTCGCGGGTGACGCGGCTGCGCACTTCGCCGGCAAGGTCGAGCGCGACAAGAGTGATGTGATCGCGGTCCACGTTAAGGCCGATGGCGAAGGCCCCGTCCGGGTTGATCGCAAGACGCAGGGCCGGCTGCCCCCGGCCGCCATGCTTGCGGCCGAGGTGGGCGATCAGGCCCATCTCGTCGAGCCGGGAGGTGATGTTGGCGATGGTGGGCGCGGTCAGGCCGGTTTGCCGGGCCAGTTCGATACGCGTGGTTTCGCCGCTGAGCCGGATGGCCTGGAGCACGATGCGCTGGTTGTAATCGCTCGCCCGCGCCAGGTTGGTGCCGGACAGCGAGATGGCGAGCCGCTTGCCACGGGCTTCCGCCGAATCAGGTGATGCGACGATGCGATCCTCTCTTTTCATGGCTCAGACGATTACATCCGGATTGCTCGCCGAACTAACAAAAAAGAAAAAATTTAAGTTGACGCTCTTCCCTATTGGGCAGATGTGTATCGCAACGCGAGTCACCAAGAATACTCGCACCCGGAGAGGATAAGCGGCAGTACGACCGCGGGTCGACGCCCCTCTCCGAAAAGAATGAGGCACGCATCGCGCGTGAGTGGAGAGGAGTTGAGGGGAATGAAGCAGCATAGTTGCGTGCGTCGTGGCGTCCTGTTGGCGGCCACGTCTATCGTTGCACTGGGTTCGTCGCATGGCGCCTGGGCCGAGGAAATCGCGCCGGTCCTGACCGGAACCGCCACGCGCCTTGCCGTGGCGGAACAGGCCGATGGCGGCGGTACCGCCGCTCCGACGGCCGATCCCAGCGCCGAGGAAATCATCGTCACCGGCATCCGCGCCTCCCAGGAACGCGCCGTCAACATCAAGCGCAATGCGACTTCGGTGGTCGATTCCATTTCTGCCGAGGACATCGGCAAGCTGCCCGACGTCACCATCTCGGACTCCCTCCAGCGCATTCCGGGCGTGCAGATCCTGCGCAGCGCGGGCGAAGGTTCGACCATCAATATCCGCGGCCTTCCGCAAGTTACCACGCTGCTCAACGGCGAAGCCTATCTCGGCGCGCAGTCGATCACCACGATCCAGCCTAACTTCAACGATATCCCCTCGCAGCTCTTCGCAGGCGCCGACGTCATCAAGTCGCCACCGCGGATTCGCTGAACGCCGGCATCACCGGCACCGTCAACTTGCGCACCCGCCGTCCCTTCGACCTGAAGGAAGGCGTGACCGTCGCCGTCGCGGCGGAAGGGGCCTACGGCGACAAGACCAAGCACAAGTTCGACCCGAACTTCAACGGCCTGCTTTCCTGGCACAACGACCGCTTCGGCTTCATGGTCTCCGCCGCCTATTCCGACGTGCGCCTGTCGAATTCGCACAACGGCATCCAGGAAGGCTACGGCGCCGCCCTGCATAACGAAGGCACGCTGGACGCTACCTCAACCAACGGCTTCTCGCCCGCCAACCGCCCGCGCGGCACGGCGGTAGCCGGCGGCGTGGACGTCAACGGCAACGGCAATTCCAACGATGCCTTCATCGTTCCGCAGGGCTTCACCGGCTGGAACAAGATCAACCAGCGCCAGCGCCTCGGCATCAACGGCTCGGCGCAGTGGATGATCAACGACGCCCTCACCCTGACCGGCGACGCTTTCTTCACCCGCCAGAACGAGCATGACCGCACTGCCGGTTTCCAGATGCAGAACGTGAACTGGCAGGCGGCGGAATTCGTCCCCGGCCAGTCACGCGATACGGGCGCAACTTATGTCGGCGGTGACGGGCGCACCTACAACATCAATACCACCCAGGTTTACAACTACGATCTCGGCAACTTCGATTCCTACGCCCAGACCGATCGCTACAAGTCGCAGTCGCAGAACTACAACGTCGAGCTGAAATTCGACAATGGCGGTCCGTTCAAGGGAAGTCTGCGCGGCATCTATGGCAAGGCGCACCAGTACTACGACCAGAGCTACCTCCAGTTCAGCATGTCGGACGGCCGGCAGTGGCAGCCGGGCGGCATCGGCCACTATCCCGACGGCGACCGCGTGTTCAACGAGAACGGCTACACCGTCAACACGATTGCCGGGCTGAACTCGCTTCCCGCCGTAGTGGACTTCACCGGCAACAAGCCGGTCTTCACCCTGCCCTCCCAGCTCCTGAGCGAACTGGGCGACATCAGCAACTATGCGCTCAAGACGATGTCGTCGGAAGGCAACTATCGCCGCAAGGGCGACCTCAAGGTCCTGCGTGCGGATGGCTCCTACGAAGCCTCGCCGGACCTCACGGTGAGCTTCGGCGGCCGCTATTCCGAACGCTCCATCAATGACTACGAGTTCGACCGCGCTGCGCCGCTCTATGCCGGCATGGCGAGCGATCCGAACGGCTGCCTCGTGAAGTGGAAGGCGTTCGACGTTCCCATGAGCGACAGCTCGTGCAGCGCCGGCGACGCTTCCGGCTTCTACACCGCCGGTCTCACCCGCCTCGCCAACGATCCGACCCTCGGCGGCCGGGTCAAGCTGTTCAACCCCGGCGTTGCGGGCGTGCCTGCCATGTACGTGCTCGATCCAAAGGCGATGGATAACGCCCTGGCCTTCCAGAACGAGTTCTACCCCGGCAACGTCGAGGTCATGAACCCGGGCGCATCGTTCAAGGTCGGCGTCAAGCAGATCTCGGGCTATGTCCAGACGGACTTCCATGGCGACCTGTTCGGCGTGCCCTTCTCGGGTAACGGGGGCGTGAAGGTCATCAACACCAAGCTCGACATCACCCAGTACATCACCGGAGGCCCACAGCCTTACGGGCTCGCCAACGAACTGGGCGGTTCGGTCAACACCAAGCGTGATTTCACCGACATCCTGCCCGCGTTCAACGTGGCCTTCGACCTGGCGCAGAACCTGAAGTTCCGCTTCGCCTTCTCGAAGACGATGACCCTGCTCGACCTCAACCAGTGGGGCGGCGGCCTGAACCCGACTTACGCGATCGACACCAGCATTCCCGGAACCCCTGTCTTCCGCGTCACGGGCGGCAGCCAGAACGGCAACCCGAACCTCGATCCCTGGCGCGCCACCAATGTCGAGGCATCGCTGGAATAC
Source organism: Novosphingobium sp. ST904 (assembly GCF_001298105.1). Taxonomy (GTDB): domain Bacteria; phylum Pseudomonadota; class Alphaproteobacteria; order Sphingomonadales; family Sphingomonadaceae; genus Novosphingobium. The sequence continues at coordinate 10,665 of NZ_LGJH01000154.1, forward strand.
TACCTCGGCCGGGGAAGCCTGCTGAGCCTGGGCGCTTTCCACATCGCGGTGGACAGCTTCATCCAGAGCGGCAACGAGATCCGGACCGACCTGCCCGACAACGACGGCGTGGTGCGCAACCGCACGGTCTCGATCAGCACCCCGGTGCAGGGTTCGGGCGGCTCGCTGAAGGGGGTCGAGGCCGGTGCGAAACTCTCGTTCACCGATCTCGGCTTCATGCCGGGCTTCCTGGAAAACTTCGGCATCGACACGAACTTCACCTTCTCGCCCTCCAGCACCGGCGACAAGGATCTGGCGGGGCGCAAGATTCCCTTCCAGGACAACTCGAAGATCCAGACCAACGCGGCCGTGTTCTACCAGGACTCGCACTTCCAGGCCCGCGTGGCGTGGAACTTCCGTTCCAAGCGCGCGGTACAGTCCAACTTCGGCGGCATTGCCGGTCTGGAACTCTACCAGGCGCCCACCAACTACGTCGACGCCTCGATCAGCTACGACGTGACGCCGAACATCACGATCTACGGGCAGGGTTCCAACCTCACGGGCGAGTACGAGAAGTACTACCTCACCTGGAAGGACCAGAAGGCCTACAACAATATCTTCGAACGCCGCTTCACCATGGGTGCGCGCGTCAAGTTCTGACCTCCCCCCTTTCTCCCCCGCCCACCTCCTCCGGGCGGGGGGGATCTTTTTTCCATCGCGACCGGCTAGGTTCACGACCTGGACAGGTCTTCGGGGGGCCAGACAATGGCGAAGAATGCGATCCGTTCCATCCTGATCGTCGGCGGCGGCACCGCCGGCTGGATGACTGCAAACCTGCTGGCAACGCGCCTGCGCCGCCTGCCGATCGAGATTACCCTCGTCGAAAGCCCCGACATCCGCACCGTCGGCGTGGGCGAGGCAACGGTTCCCGCCATTCGGGATTACTTCAAGGCCATCGGCGTCACCGAATTCGAAGTGATGCGGGCCACGCAGGGCACCGTGAAGCTCGGCATCGAATTCCAGGACTGGGCACGGCCCGGGGAACGTTTTTTCCATCCCTTCGGCCGCTACGGCGTGGACGCCTTCGCGGTGCCGTTCCACCAGTTCTGCTCAAGCGCCGCATGGCGGGAGACGAGACCCCGCTCTCGGCCTATTGCCTGGCGACCGAGGCGGCATCGCGCGGTCTCGTGCTGCTGCCGCCCGACCAGCCCGCCAACGACCTCGGCGTGTTCGACTGGGCGATCCATTTCGACGCGGGCCTCTTCGCGCGGTTCCTTTCCCGGCGCGCCCGTGACGATCTGGGCGTGCGCCATGTCGAAGGCACCATCGCCGGCGTGAACCGCGATGGAGAGACCGGACGCATCGCCTCCGTCACGCTCGAAGGAGGCGCCGAACTGGCGGCCGATCTCTTCGTGGACTGTTCGGGCTTCCGCAGCCTCCTGCTGGGACAGGCGCTGGACGTGCCTTACGAGGACTGGACGCACCTGCTCCCCTGCGACCGCGCGGTGGCCGTGCCCTGCACGCATGGCGAGGAGCTGGCCCCTTTCACCCGGAGCACCGCGCTTTCCGCCGGGTGGCAGTGGCGCATCCCGCTCCAGCACCGTGTCGGCAACGGCTACGTCTATTCGAGCCGCCACATCTCCGACGACGAGGCCACCGCCACGCTGCTCTCACGGCTCGAAGGCGAGACGCTGGCCGAACCCAACATGCTGCGCTTCAGGACCGGGCACCGGCAGCGCCTGTGGGAGAAGAACTGCGTGGCGGTGGGCCTGGCCGCGGGCTTTCTCGAACCGCTGGAATCGACCTCGATCACCCTGATCCAGAGCGCCGTCGAACGCCTGCTCGACCACTTCCCCGACCGTGACTTCGATCCCTCGCTGGCGGATGAATTCAACCGCATCACCCGGCTGGAATATGCGCGGATCAGGGATTTCCTGCTGCTCCACTACTGGGCGAACCGCCGAGAGGGCGAGGCGATGTGGGACGAATGCCGCGCGCTGGAACTGCCCGAGACGCTGGCCGCGCGCATCCGTGCCTTCACCGGCGGCGGCAAGCTGCCGCGTTTCGAGTGGGACTCCTTCCAGTCGCCGAGCTGGCTTTCGATGTATGCCGGTTTCGACATCTGGCCGCCCCGCCACGATCCGCTGGCGGACCAGTTGACGGTGGAGGAACTGGGCGCCTCGTTCGCCAAGATGCGCGAGGCCATCGGGCGCGCCGCAGCGCTGGCAGTGCCGCACGCCCGCTTCATCGCCGAAAACTGCGCCGCCCCTGCCGCGCCTCACGACCATGGGCGCGTGCCCGCCCATTCAGCCTAGGAACGCCCGATGCGCCGTACGCTCGCCACTCTGCTTGCCCTTTCCGGAAGCGTACTGCCGCTGGCGAGCGCTCTTGCCGAGGACACCGGCCCCGCCGCCACCGCGCATGCCGAACTCTGGCCCAAGGCGCAGAGCGTCGGCCTTGTCGATCCGGAAACGGAGGCGAAGATCACCCGGCTGATGGCGCAGATGTCGGTGCGGGAGAAGGTCGGGCAGATGATCCAGCCCAGCATCGCCGCGATGAAGCCGGAGGAACTGCGCGAATATCCGGTGGGCTCGATCCTCGGCGGCGGCAACGATCCGCCGCTTTCGGGCAACGACCGGGGCCCGGCCAGCGACTGGATCGCCACCGCCGAAGCCTTCCGCCAGATCTCGATCGAAAAGCGCCCCGGCCACGTGCCGATCCCGGTGATCTTCGGCATGGACTCTGTCCACGGCAATTCGAACGTCTTCGGCGCCACGATCTTCCCGCACAACGTTGGCCTTGGCGCGATGCGCGATCCGGCGTTGATGGAGAAGATCGGCCAAGTCACCGCTGCCGAAAGCGCCGCCTCCGGCTTCGACTGGGCCTTCGGTCCCACCGTCACCGTGCCGCAGGACGATCGCTGGGGCCGCGCCTACGAAGGCTATTCCGAGCGCCCCGAGATCACCCGCGAATATTCCGCCGCCATGGTGCGCGGGCTTCAGGGGGCGCCCGGCAAGAGCCGCATCCAGAACGGCAATGTCGCCGCATCGATCAAGCACTTCCTGGCTGACGGCGGCACCCACGGCGGAATCGACCAGGGCGACGCGCAAGTCCCCGAAAAGGACCTGATCGAGCTTCACGTGCCCGGTTATGTCAGCGGCATCGATGCCGGCGCGATGACGGTCATGGCCAGCTTCTCCTCGTGGAACGGAGTGAAGAACCACGGCAACAAATCGCTGCTGACCGATGTGCTGAAGGGCCGCCTCGGCTTCGAGGGCTTCACCGTGGGCGACTGGAACGCGCATGGCCAGATCCCCGGCTGCACCAACGGCAATTGCGCGGCAACCTTCAACGCCGGTCTCGACATGGCGATGGTGCCCAGCGACTGGAAGGACCTGTTCAACAACACGCTGAAGCAGGTGGAGGACGGCACCATCCCGATGGCGCGGGTGGACGATGCGGTGCGCCGCATCCTGCGCGTGAAGTTCAAGCTGGGCCTGTTCGATCCGGCGCGTCCCTATGAGCAGCGCACCGAACTCGGCAAGCCGGAGCACCGCGCGGTGGCGCGTCAGGCGGCGGCGGAATCGCTGGTGCTGCTCAAGAACAACGGCGCGCTGCTGCCGATCAGGCCGGGCCAGAAGGTGCTCGTCACCGGCACCCATGCCGACGATATCGGCATGCAGACCGGCGGCTGGACGATGTCGTGGCAGGGCACCGGCAACACCAATGCCGACTTCCCCGGCGCCACCTCGATCTGGAGCGGCCTCAAGACCGCGATCGAGGCGGCGGGCGGCACCGCCACGCTGAGTGCCGACGGCAAGGTCACGGGGCCGCAGCCCGATGTCGCCGTCGTCGTCTTCGGCGAGACGCCTTATGCCGAAATGGTCGGCGATATCTCCACGCTGGAATTCCAGCCGGGCGACAAGCAGGCGCTGGCACAGTTGAAGGCGCTGAAGGCGCAGGGGATTCCGGTCGTCTCGGTGTTCATTTCGGGCCGTGCGCTCTGGGTGAACCCGGAGATCAACCAGTCCGACGCTTTCGTTGCCGCCTTCCTGCCGGGTTCCGAGGGCGAGGGCCTGGCCGACGTGCTGGTCGCCAGGAAGGACGGCACGCCGAACAAGGACTTCCGCGGCAAGCTCAGCTATTCCTGGCCGAAGAACGCGGGCCAGTTCCTCAACAACGTGGGCCAGCCGGGCTACGATCCGCAGTTCGCCTATGGCTACGGCCTGACCTACAAGGACAAGGGCGCGGTTCCGCAGCTGAGCGAAGTGGCCGGGCTCGATGCCTCGCTTTCCAACGTCTCGGTCTACTACCTGCCGGGCAAGGTGCTGGCGCCGTGGAAGCTCGCAACAGGCGGCGCGGTCGCGGTGAGGAATGTCGACGGCGGCGGCACGCAGGAAGGCGCGCGCCAGCTCACCTTCACCGGCCCCGGCGAAGTGCGCATCGAAGGGCCGACGGTCGATCTGAACCGCCAGAGCAACGCGATGCTCAGCTTGCGCATCGATTACCGCATCGACGCCAAGGGAACCGTCGCGCCGAAGCTGGGCTTGGGCGAGACGCTCCTCGACGGCGCACAGGTCTTCACCGCCGCGCCGGGCCAGTGGGCCAGCGTCAAGGTTTCGCTCTCCTGCTTCGCCAAGGCCGGGGCGGACATGACGAAGATTTCACGTCCCTTCGTGCTGCAAGGCAATGCGGGCCAGGCGATCGCCATTTCCACCATCAAGCTCGACGCCGATCCCACCGGCGCGATCTGCCCGAACTGAGCTTTAAAGAGAGAATGCTCCCCATGTCGCGACTTGCGAAATTCGCCGCACTCGCCCTGAGCCTTGCCCCTCTGGCCCTCACCAATCCGGCGCTGGCGGAGGAAGTGGACCAGAACCGCCTGCCGCCCTCGCAGGACCCGGCACGCATGGCCAACGGCCTTGCACAGACGCCGCCGATGGGCTGGAACAGCTGGAACAAGTTCGCCTGCAACATCTCGGAAAAGACCATCCGCGACACGGCGGACGCACTGGTCGCCACCGGGATGAAGGATGCGGGCTACAATTACCTCGTGATCGACGATTGCTGGCATGGCGAGCGCGATGCAAAGGGCTTCATCACCGCCAATGCCAAGGCCTTCCCCTCGGGCATCAAGGCCACGGCCGATTATGTCCATTCGAAGGGCCTCAAGTTCGGCATCTATTCGGACGCCGGCACCAAGACCTGCGGCGGACGCCCGGCAGCCAGGGCCACGAGTATCAGGACGCGATCACTTATGCCTCTTGGGGCGTGGACTATCTCAAGTACGACTGGTGCAGCACCGGCAGCCGCAATGCGGAAGAAGCCTATGCGCTGATGTCCGATGCGCTGCGCTCCACGGGGCGCGACGTGCTGCTCTCGCTCTGCGAATGGGGCACCAATCGCCCATGGCTCTGGGCCTCGAAGATCGGCAACATGTGGCGCACCACCGCCGATATCACTGACAAATGGTCGGGCAAGCACGGCTATGCGCTGGGCATGCTCGATATCGTCGATCTCAACGAGCCGCTCTGGGCTTATGCCGCGCCGGGACACTGGAACGACCCGGACATGCTGGAAGTCGGCAACGGCGGCATGACCACCACCGAATACCGCAGCCATTTCTCGCTCTGGTCGATGATGGCCTCGCCGCTGATCGCGGGCAACGACGTAGCGAACATGAGCGCGGACACCAGGGCGATCCTGCTCAACAAGGACGTGATCGCGGTCGATCAGGACAAGCTGGGCCGTCAGGGCCGCCGTGTGGCGAAGGACGGAAACGGCGAAGTCTGGGTCCGCACGCTGGCGGACGGCAAGCGCGCCGCGCTGCTGTTCAACCGGGGCGAGACGCCGGTGAAGCTGACGGTGAACTGGGCGCAGCTGGACTATCCTGCCGGCCAGTCGCTCAGGCTGCGTGACCTTTGGGCGCACCGCGATCTGGGCGCGATGAAGGGCAGCTTCTCGGCGCAGGTCCAGCCGCATGACGTGGTGATGGTGACGCTCACGCCGGAAAGCTGATCACTCCGCCAGAAGCGGAGGGTCGATGGCATCGGCCGCCGAATTGGCGCGGGCCGATGCCTTCACCCGGTCTATCAGGGTGATGAGGCGGGCGGCATCGTCGCCGGTCGGGCAGCGATGCGGCTCTCCGCGCAGGGCCTGCACGAATTCGCGGAGCTGATCGGTGAAGTAGTGATCGAGCCGGCGCCCGCCCATCGCGCGCGGATTGGCCAGCACGCCCTCCGGCGGAGTGACCAGCACTTCGCCGTTCCAGCGCAATATCTCGCCGTGCTCGATCTCCAGCACGCCGTGCTCGAAGTGCAGCACCTTGCGGTCCAGCACCGAGGGCTGGTTGTACGAGATGTGGACGCTGGCCATGCGGCGGCCGGGATAGGCGAGCAGGATCATCGCCTCATCCTCGCCCTGCCAGCCGGACTGGTGGCGCGCAGCTTCGGCATGGACGCGAACGGGATCGTCATCCCCCATGACCAGTTGCACGAAATCCAGCGCATGAGGCGCGAAGAGCGAAAGGATCAGCCCCTCCTCCGGGCTGCGCTCGGCCCACCACGGGGCCTGCGGACCGTCCCATTTCACGCAGGTCGAAACCTCCAGCGCGCGCAGGCGGCCGAACTGCGCCGACCTTTCGGCGCTGCGCCCGAGAGGATGTCCGCAATGCAGCGCACCGCGGCGTTGTGCCGGAAGGTGTGCCCCGCCGCCAGCACCAGCCCCCGCGCCTGCGCCTCGCGCGCCAGCATCGCGGCATCGGCCCCGGTCTCCGCCACCGGCTTCTCCACCAGCACATGCCGCCCTGCCCGCAGCGCCGCCAGCGACTGTTCGGCATGAAGCGCGTTGGGCGTGGCGATCAGCACCGCCTCCACCTCCGCCAGCGCCAGCGCTTCCTCCAGCGAGGTCAGCGCCCGGGCGCCGAACGGCGCAGCGGCGGCCTGCGCCGCGGCCCGATCGGCATCGACCGCGGCGACCAGCCTGACATGGCCGGGAAGCGATGCGGCGGCGGCGAAATGCGCGCCGGAGATGCGGCCGCAGCCGATGATGGCGAGACCGGTCGGCGGTCTTGTCTGGTCGGTCATCGTCGCGGGGCTCCGGTCGGGAGAAGGAAATCCGCACCGAAGGACGGGTCGACAGGCCGACCCACCCCTCGGTGCCGTTCAGGCAGCTTTAGGTGCCGCTCGGTCTACTCCGGCTTGTGCAGCAGCGCCTGCGGCGCGGCGGGCGGCTTGGGCGGCGTCCAACCCGCCGGAACCGGGGCAGGCTTCTGTTCGCGGGCATAGTTCTCAAGGCTCGAAAGCGACGGGCCATAGTCCTCCGTCGGCGCGTGCAGCCACTTTTCGCCATAACCGCGCGCTGCCGCCACGAGATCCGCCGGAAGGCCCTTTTCGCCGTCCTCGATCGTCTGGAAATGGGTGAAATAGTTCACATGGCCTTCGGCCTGCCCCATCAGCATCCACGGCAACCACGGCGTGATCCGGCTCCAGGCGCCGATATGCGGGATATGCGTAAGGCGCGGATTCTCAACGTCCTCGCGCTTCACCGTATAGATGAAGTGCTCCGAAACGCGGTTCATGGGGCCGGCGGATTCGCGCACCCACCTCGCCGGGTCCAGTGCGTTGGGATACTGCATGTCGATGTCGGTACGCAGGATCAGCGTGCCGTTGGGACCTTCCTCCCAATCCTGAAGGAAGGGCTTGCGCGGCGGCTTGTCCTTGTTGAGACCGCCGTAGGACGGGGGTTCGGGCGCCCACTGGCTGATCGTGAAGTTGAACGGATCGTTGGCGATCGGCACGACCTTCACGGTCTCGCCAGTGTATGGATTCTGCCAGTTTTCCAGTATCTTACCGGTTTCAAGATCCCGATAGAACACGATCTCGCGCAGCATCCGGCGATAGGAACCGTCCTCCAGCCGCTTGGTCCGCACGAAGCTGAAGCCCTCCACCCCGAACAGCGGACGAACCGGCTCGTTCGGCCGCACGCCATAGGCCTTGCCCTTCAGCCAGCCGCACTTTTCCTTGGCAGGATCGATATCGGCATCGATACGGACGTAGACGTCGCGGTTCCACTCCGGGTCCTTGAAATCGATCCTGGTCTTGAAGGCAGGCGTTGCCTTGCTGGGCCCGGTGGCGGCCTGCGCCAGCGACGGTGCTGCCGCAAGTCCTGCTGCAACTCCTGCGAATCCGAGGCTTTCGCGGCGGGAGAACTTCATTTCGTCCATTCGATGATCCCCTGTTGGGTCCGGCATCCGTTCGAACCGGTTGATCGGTTTTTTGCGCTTCTGAAAGCGCGACGGCATCGCGATAGGGTGCGGTGATCGCCAAGCGGATAGCCGGCGGCGGCGGGGCTGCCCCGAACCGCGCATCGCCGCAGAACCGTAACCGCGCACAGGATCAAGCGGAGTCGCAGCAGAATGCTCAACACCTTCCAGCAATCGCCCCACGCAGCCCTGCCGAAAGCGAATGCCGACGAGGCCTCGCGCCAGGAATTCGCCAAGAGCTTCAAGGGCTTCATCCAGTCCGGCCTGTTGCCGGGCCTCGGCCCGGTCTATCAGACCCGCGTCTCCCAGTCGTTCGAGAAACAGCACGGCCGCGCCCCGGTGGACCGCCGCGACATCCGCACCGGCATGGTGGGCGATCTCTACTTCCAGCACTATGCCGCCGCGAACCGGATCGCGCAGGAACTGCTGTGGGAATCGGTGAACGGCTCGGTGGACCGCCAGCTTCCCGAACTTCTGGAAAAGGCGAAGGAACTGTCCGCCTCCACCCCGGCAAAGCTGCAGATTCCCGAAGATTTCGTCCCGCCGCGCTATGTCACCGCGCTCGACATCCACTGCATGCCCGGCGGCTATTGCTCGGAAGTCTGCGCGCAGGACATTTCGGTGGGCGCGCTCTACGACCGGGGCGTCTACCTCTATGCGATGGGCTATACCGGCCCCGACAATGACGACATGGGCCGCTCGGTGGTGAACTACCTCAAGCGCAACCGGCCTGATTTCAAGCCCCGCCGCATCCTCGACATGGGCTGCACGGTCGGCCACTCGACCCTGCCCTACAAGGAACTGTTCCCCGAAGCCGAAGTCTGGGGCATCGATGTGGGCGCGCCGGTGGTGCGCTATGCCCATGCCCGCGCCGCCGCGATGGGACAGGAGGTCAACTTCGCGCAGATGAGCGCCGAGCAGACCACGTTCCCCGACGGTCACTTCGACCTCGTCGTCAGCCATATCCTCCTGCATGAAACCAGCGGCAAGGCCATGCCCAGGATCTTCGAGGAAGCACACCGCGTGCTCGCGCCCGGCGGGTTGATGATCCACGCAGACCTTCCTCCCTTCGATCTCATGGACCCGTTCACCCAGTTCATCCTCGATAACGAGACCTGGTACAATAACGAGCCGTTCTGGGGCGCCATGCGTGATATGGACCAGATCGCGCTGGCCGAAAAGGCCGGGTTCGACCGCGCAGACGTGCGTTTCGATACCGCGCCGATGGCCGTGATGGAATTCGCCGCCGCCGCCGAGGGTTACAGCCAGGAAGCCTCCGAGCATGTTGCCGAGCGTGACTTCACCGCCGGCGAATTCGCGCCCGGCGGTGGCTGGGAAGTTCTCATTGCCCGCAAGCCCGAAGAAAAGGCCCTCGCCGCGTGAACGACATGACCATGACTGAAGAAACCACCGGCGAACGCCCGCACGTCATCCGCCACGCCAGGGGCAAGCGCCCACAGTTCTACGACACGCCCGGCCTCGATGCCGCCATGTCGATGATAATGGTGCTCGCCAACGAGATGTGCGTCCTGCGCGACCGGCTGGATTCCGCCGAGCGTGTCGCCAAGGCCTCGGGGCTCGACCTCGCCGCCGGGATCGAAGCGCTCCAGTTCGACCAGGACGCCCTGGAAGAGCGCGAGCAGCGCCGCCAGGATTTCCTCCAGCGGCTGTTCTATCTCCAGCTCAAGGATGCCGACGAAGCGGCCAAGGCCCAGACCGAGGCCGCCTACAACCAGACCATTGCCGATATCGCGCAGCAGTAGAGCTGCTGCCGGGACAAGGAAAAAGCCGCCGATGCCGGACGCATCGGCGGCTTTTTCGTGCCTCCCGTCTGCCTCAATCCGCCAGTCGCCGCAGTTCCGGACCGATCTCGGTGCCGATACGGTGCGTGTCCGCCAGCCAGTCGAACCCGGTGACGAGGAAATTGTCGATCCCCGCCTCGCGGTAGCGCATCAGGGCCTGCACCAGGGTTCCGGGCGATCCGACAAGGCACATCACCTGAAGGCGGCCTTGCGTCGCCTTGGTGAGCCCGGTCCACAGGCATGGGTCCAATGCGGCATCGTCCGCCTCCACCGCGCGCTCCGCCGCATCCTGTGCCGCCCGGCCAAGATCGCGTCCCAGTGCCCCGAACGCGGCCTGCCGCGCCTCGACACCGCGCAGGAGGTCGCGGGCGCGATCCCATGCCGCCTCGTCGCTGTCCGCCACCACAAGGCGCATCGACATCGAGAAACGCGGATCGCGGCCATGGACCCCCGCCTCCCGCCTCACCTTGCCGACCAGTTCGGCCACTTGCGCCGCGCTGCCCGGCCCCAGCGCGTAGACGTCCGCCAGTTCGGCGCCGTAGCGCAGGCCCAGTTCAGAAGTTCCCGCCCAGAACACCGGCACGCTGCCGTTCACCGGACGCACTTCGCTGCCGGCCTGCTCGAACTGGTACCAGTCTCCCTCATGGTCGAAGGGGTGCTCTCCGGCCCACATCCGGCGCATGACCTGCACATATTCGCGGCTGCGGTTATAGCGCTCCTGCTTGGAGTGGTAATCGCCGTCACAGCGGGTTTCGATGTCGGAAAAGGCGGTGATGATGTGGACGCCCGCTCTGCCGCCGGAAAATTGATCGAGCGTCGCGAAGGCGCGCGCGGCCATGGTCGGGGCAATGAAACCGGGACGATGCGCAACCATCAGCTTGAGGCGGCTGGTCGCCGCCGCCACCCATGTCGCGGTAACGAGGCTGTCGGCAGACTTCGCGTTCTGGCCGATCAGTACCCGGTCGTAGCCCGCCTGCTCATAGGCGCGCGCGCATTCGGCGACGAAGGCGGGATCGTAAACGGCGGGTTCGACGCTCGCCTCGGAACCCCGGTAGGGCGAGACGAGGCCGACGAGCTCGATGGGTTTGCGTGACATGGCATGATTTCCCGGAATGGAGCCTGAGGATCAGGCCTTCGCGTCCTGCCCGTTCTCCAGCGCCTGAAGCTGCGCGGGATCGAGCCGGTAGAAACACAAGGCGACGATGGCACAGAGCATGGCCGCCGCGGGGATCGCGGATTCGCAGAGCATGATCGCCAGGATCGCCCGCTCGCCCTGCACGGCCGCCTGTCCGCTGGCCGAAGGAACGTAGCCCATCGCGCCCAGGAACACCCCCATCGCCGCCAGCGCCGCGGCGGAGGAGAGCTTGTCGAACAGCGTGGTGAAGCCCGCAAAAGCGCCCTCGCGGCGCTCGCCGCTCTGCACATAGTCATAGCGCACGGCGTCGGACAGCAAGGCATAGGCGCACAGGATCATGCCCCCGCCCGCAAAGCCGCTTGCCAGACCGCGCAGAGAAACCAGCACCATGCTCTCGCCCGGCGCGGCGGCAAGCCAGCTCAGTTGCACCAGTCCGAACAGCGCCAGCGAGGCCATGTAGCAGGCCTTCTTGCCGACCCGGCCCGAAAGCCAGACCCACACCGTCATGCCCAGCACCATCATCACGGTCGCCATCATGAAGTAAGTGCCCAGCACCTCGTCGCCCAGCCCGAGAACGACACGCGTGAAATAGGCAAGCGCAGCCGATCCGATCGCGGTGCCGAACAGCAGGAAGACATGGGCGATGGCGAGAATCCGGAAAGGTCGGTTATCCCAGGCTAGCCGGACCTGCCGCCCCAGCGCGACCAGCGGATTGCGGCGCACGATGGCGGTGGAGGCGCGCGGCTGCGTGCGCGGAGCGTCGCGCAGCAGGCGCACCGCCAGCACGGTGGCCAGCAGGACCACGAGACCCACGACCATCGCCAGCAGGAGATGCCCGCCGCGCGTCGGCCCGGTCAGGCCGAGCAGCCAGGCGGGAAGCGTCGATCCGATCAGGGTGCCGATGGCATTGCCGTAAGTGCGCCAGGCCATGAGCCGGGTACGTTCGTGCGGATCGGAGGAGCTTTCCACCACCATCGCGAAGCCCGGGATCGTCAGCAGGGTATAGCCGGTGGCGTGGATCGCCAGAGCCAGCGTGACGAAGACTTGCGCCAGCAGGATAGAGCCCATGTCCGGCGCCCCGAACAGCAGCGCGAGGCCCAGCGGCATGGCGATGCCACCTGCGAAGAGGAACGGCAGGCGGCGCCCCCAGGGCGTCACCGCGCGGTCGCTCCAGGCGCCGACCGCCGGATCGAGGAAACCGTCGTAGATCTTGACCAGCGCGAAGATCAGGCCCGCCGCCCCTGCCGAGATGGCAAGGCTGTCAGTCATGAAGCGCAGACCCAGCACGGTGACGACATTCTGCCCCGCGGCATGTGCCAGCGGGATCATGAGCGAACCGAACCGGATGCGCCATGTCCTGGAACCGGATGGCTTGGAACCGGCAGGCGGAGCGATGGTCTGCGGTATATCGATGGCGCGCGGAATCGTTCCCGCGCCGGTTAGTTCGCTGGTCAAGCCTGCTGCCCTCCTGCCGTGCATCCCAGTCGATGCCGTCCCTTGCGAAGGTGCCTGCGGGCAGCCGCCCGCCGCGCCGTTTCTGCGCATTCTCCGCAGAGCGGAGAACCGCGAGGGATCACCCTTCGACGAGCGTCACGCTGACCTCGGCAATGCCGTCGCGCAGCTTCTTCACCTCGGCGTATTCGGCCGATTCCCAGAAGGCCATCGCGGTTCCGGCATCGGGCCACTCCATGACGACCGCACCGCCGCCCTCATGGCCTGCGCCTTCGAGCACCCGGCCCTTCCGCCCGCGCAGCACGTAGCGCGCGCCCCATTCCTCCGCGAGCCGGGCCACTGCCGGGGAATAGCCCGACATGAAGGCCTCCCGGTCGTGGACTTTCGTGGTGATGACGAACCAGGCAGGCATGTTCTGTCTCCGAAATGGGAACCGGACCGGTCGGTCCGGTTCCACGCGGGTCAGCGGATCAGCGCCGCATCCTCCAGGCTCTGGAACATCGCCTGGCGCATGAGGTAGGCACGGCGGCGTTCGTCGTCCTGCTTGATCGCCAGGAACTCGCGCCGACGCGCATCGTGCGCCGATCCGCAGCCGCTGCTGATGAAGGCCATGTTCTGCTTGGTCTGGGCCTGGGTGAAGCTATGCGTCACTTCGCGGCGCTGGCGGTCGTAAAGCGCGAGGCTGGGCTCCATCGCCGCCTGTCCCTTGAGCACGGGCAGCAGCTTCTCGAACAGGTTGAAGGCATCGTGGATGCCCGAATTCATGCCGAAGCCGCCGAGCGGATTGTTGAGATGGGCAGCATCGCCCACCAGCATGACGCGGCCCTCGCGGAACGACTGGGCCACGCGCTGGTGGACCCGATAGAGCGTGCGGTGATGCGTGACGACCGAGGCGCCGTCCCCCATGAGACGATCGAAGATCGCCGTCTTGTTGGCTTCGGACGTCAGTTCCGCCTCGTCCACCGCGCCGTTCACCGGCACCAGCACGCGCCAGACGGACGGCACCTTCAGCAGCACCAGCCATTCCTGCGGATCGGAAACGTAGTTCACCAGCGAAAGGTTGGGCAGGAACTGGCCAAGGTCGGTTTCAGTCGAAAGGGTCAGGAACCGCTCGGGATAAGTGAACCCGTCGAATTCGGTGCCAAGCCACTTGCGCACGATGGAATTCGCACCGTCCGCGCCGATCAGGAAGTCGGCGCGGACGCGCTCGATCCCCATCATCGTCTCCACGGCAAGGTCCACGCCGTTCTCGTCCTGCACGAACGAAAGCAGGCGATTGCCGAAGCGGACATCGGCATTGGCGTGATTGTCCAGCCCCGATGCCAGCGCACGGGAAAGGTGATACTGCTCGCACTGGATGCGGAAGGGATAGCGGGTGACGTCGTGCAGCTCGCTGAGATCGAACTCGATCACTTCGCCCGAAGCGCGGTCGCGCCACTGATAGACGGGGGCCTTGAGGCCGGTTTCCAGCAGCATCGGCGTGATGCCGATATCGTCCAGCATTTCGAGCGTCGGCGGGTGGAAGGTCGAGGCGCGCAGATCCTGCGCACAGTCCTGTCCGGCTTCGAGCAGGATCACCGAGATACCCTGCTGCGCCAACAACGTCGCCATGACCGTGCCGACAGGGCCGGCACCGGCAATCGCTACCTGGCAACGATCTTTCACTGACATTTGCGATGAAACTCCATTCAACGGGACCGACAGGCGTAAAAGCTGCCGTCCGGGCTTGCGGCGCCGACCGTGACTCTATCCGAGGCGCGGTGAGCGGGATCGGGGCTGCGATGTTTGGGGAGGCGGTCGAGCGCTCCGTTCAGGCTTTCGCGGCCGGAACGGGAGCCGGTGTGACCTTGTCCAGCCAGCGTTTGAGGTCGCGGGTGAACTTCTCCGGGTTCTCCCACATCGGGAAGTGGCCGAGGTCGGGATATTCGATCAGTTCGACCGGCGCATGCGTGAAGCGGGCGACCGAGGCCTTGGCCCCTTGCGAGATCACGTCGTCATAGCTGCACCATTGCAGCAGCACCGGCACGCGCACCGTTTCCGCCACTGCTCCGACGTCCGAGGTCTTGAACGCCTTGACGTTGGCCTGAATGTACTGCGCCTGGCGGCCCAGCGCGCCGGGCAGGTTGTTCATGTCGTAAATCTGGTCAACCATGCGATCGGTCGGCACGAAGCCGGGGGGCGTGGTATCCTCCAGCATCAGCTTCCAGAACCAGTGCGAGCGCCAGTCCGGCAGCACCGCCTTGTGGAACGAGAGCATCCACGCCAGCCGCGGATCGACCTTGCGGGTCTGGCTCGGCCGTTCGAGCGGCAGCATCGAAAACGCCATGGCCGTGGCGTGGCCCGGATAGGCGCGGTTGTATTCGAGCGCGACGTTCGATCCATTGGACGTGGCGACGACCGCGAACCTGTCATGGCCAAGCTGTTTCATCAGCCCGTCCATGAGCTGCGCGGAACGCGGCGTGGAATAGACGCCCGAAGGATCGGGGCCGGTCAGCCCATAGGGCGACCAGTCGAAGCGGACCACGCGGTAGCGGTCCTTGAGCCGCTCGGCGACGCCGTCCCATTCATGAAGGTTGACGATCGAGCCGTGAAGCAGGACCACGACCGGCGCGCCCGCCGGGCCTTCCTCGCGCACGTGCATCCGCACACCGTCCACGGTGACGAAGCGCGAGGGGCCGTCGGCCCAGCGCTTTTCGAGCTCCGCCCGGTCGCTCGCGCCCGCTCCTGCCCGCAGGGCCAGCACGCTTCCACCGCCGACCAGCACCAGTGCGCCAAGCGCGCCCAGAAGGATATGGCGCTTCTTCATGCTGCCACCGCCTCACGCGCGGACAGGCCCAGCGTCTCGCGCAGGGTGCTGCCGGGATATTCGGTGCGCAGGCGTCCGCGCTGCTGGAGCAGCGGCACCACCTGTTCCACGAAGTCCTCCAGCCCGCCCGGCATGTAGCTGGGCTGGAGGGTGAAACCATCGCAGGCACCGGCATCGCGCCAGGCGATCATCATCTCCGCCATCTGTTCGGGCGTGCCGAGGAACACGTTATGGCCGCGCGGATGGCGCATGAAATTGGCCGCGAAATCGCCAAGCGGCGTGCCCTTCTCCTGCGCGGGGGTGATGGCGCGGGCGATGTCGGCCTTGGGCAGGATCGTCCGGTCGAGGATCGTGTCCACCGGGATCGCACCGGCGGGGTCGAAGGCGGTCAGGTCGCAGCCCAGCGATTCCGAGAGATATTCGATGGCCAGCGCATCGTCGGCAAGATCGAGAATGGCGAGATGGTTGGCGCGCGCCTCTTCCTCGGTGCCGCCGAGCACGCAGGACAGGCCCGGCATGATCCGCACGCCGTCCGGATCGCGGCCCACGGCGGCGATGCGAGTGCGCAAGTCGCTGCGGAAATCCACGCCCGCCTCGATATTGGCGGCCGGACAGAAGATCGCCTCGGCCGTGCGTGCCGCGAAATCGCGCCCATCAGGCGACTGGCCCGCCTGGACGAGGACCGGGCGCCCCTGCGGCAGCAGCGGCCCTTCGCGGTCCATCGCCGCCCAGAGTTCGCAGGCCTTGGCGACGACTTCCTTGGCGTGGCGATAGCGTTCGTCCTTCGGCGGCAGGTCGTCCTCGCCGAAGTTGGGGGCGGTGTCGGGGTGCGCGGTGGTCACGATGTTCCAGCCCGCGCGGCCGCCGGAAATACGCTCCATCGTACCGAAGCGCTCGGCGAGCATTTCCGGGGTGTTGTATGTCGTCGAAACCGTGGCGACGAGGCCGACGTGCTTCGTTACCGCCGCCATCGCGGTGAGCAGGCTGACGGGATCGAGCGTCGGCATCGCCATGCGCTCCGGCGTGCGACCACCCGCCCCGCGCGACTGGAGCTGGTCGCCGAAGACGATCGCGTCGAACATGCCCTGTTCGGCGAGTTTCGCGACGCGGGCGTAATAGTCCATCGAGAACACACCCGCCGGGTTCGCACGCTCATGCATCCATCCACTCGGGAAGAAGCCGATGCCCTGAAGGAAGGCCCAGAGGTGAATTTGCTTGTCCATCATGCGTTCTCCGGGATCACGGCGCCGCCGGGCTGGTTGGATGCGGTGGAAGGGATCGGCAGGCCAAGCCGCGCGCGCAGGTCGCCGCTCTCGGAAGGCCGCGCCGAAACGGGAGCGCCGAAGCGCGCCCCGATCAGGGGAAGCTGCGACAGGGCGTCGGTCAGGGTGAAGTGCAGGCCGTCGATTTCACCGGCCTCGAAACGGGCCATCGGTTCGGCAGGATCGGCATCGGGCGCAACCTTGAGCAGCCGCTTGCTTGCCGGCGGCACGGGCTGTCCATCGGCAAACAGCGCGATATCGGCATCTGCCACGGCGAGAGGGTCATCCCCGTCCACCACCAGCAGCGGATGGCCGAGCGGCGGGCGCATGGCGTTGACGGGACCGGCCACCTTGAAGAAGGCGCCTTCGTAGTTCGAGGCGCTGACTTTCGACGCATCGAGATAGCGTCCGCTCGCCTTGTCGAGGATCAGCGTGTCGCTGCCCCAGCCATCCCACAGCGCGCGGGCGGCGCCGACCATGTCCTCGCCCATGCCTTGCGGCGCGCCTTCGGATACCACTGACCAGCCGGTGCGGCCCGCGCTCAGGAAATCGATGGCCGAAAGCGCCCGGGCAACGTGGAAGGGGTGCGCGTTCGACGCGGGAACCGTGGCGACGAGGCGAGCCGCGAGGTCAGCGGCGCCGCCCATGCCAGCAGCACTTGCGCATCGAAGGGACGCGCGCCGGAGCGGCCCATGACCAGCAGGTCGAGACCGGCCGCTTCGGCCGCGCACAGGATCGGCGCGGCGCTTTCGGGAACGGCGAAGGCGACCTCGGCGATCGAGGCGGAGAGAATGAAAGGTCTGGTCATACGATGATCACCGGTTCGTGAAGGGGATGGATGGGTTCGCAGCCGGTCTCGGTAATGCGCACGAGGTCTTCGCAATGGGCCGAGCCGCCGATGCCGGTATCCAGCGTCGGGCAGTCGACCGAGAGGATCATGCCCGGCTCCAGCACGATGTCCGGCTTGCGCCAGAAACCGCCGTGGACCTCGCCCGGCTCGTCGGTATGGGCCAGGCCGACGCTGTGCGGGCCGAAGCCGATGACAGCCTCGTATCCGGCCTTGCGAATGGCCGCTTCGCCCAGCATCGCGATCTCGGAATAACGCAGGCCCGGCCGCAGCTTCTCGCGCACCGCCTGCCAGCCGAAGGCGGCCGCCTGTGCCGCGCGGGCAGCGGCGCGGGTGGGCTCGCCGACGAAAACGGTGCGGGCGAAATCGCCGTGGTAACCAAGATACTGGCTCACCCCGTCGAGCATCAGCGTCTGCCCATCCGCCACCTCGATCCGCGACAGGTCCGAGGAGACCCGGTCGACATTGAGGAACACCGCCGTATTGCCGCGCGCGGCGGTTTCCATGCGGAACAGCGCCTGCAATTCGGCATGGCTGGCGCCGGCGCGGATCGCGCGGCCCACGGCATTGAGGGCATCGACGTTGGACTTCGCCGCGCGCGCCATCAGGACGTGCTCCAGCGGCGATTTCACGAGGCGGATCTCGCGCAGGATATTGTCGGCCTGCACCAGTTCCCCGGGATGCTCGCGCCGCAGGGCGACTTCGGCGATGACCCCGTGGTCGTAGCCGATCCGTCCCTGCCACAGGCCAAGACCGCGCATGGCCGCGGCGATGGCAGCCCCTGCATCCCCGCGCGCCGTCATGGCCCCGGCCTCACGCGCGGAAATCGCCTCGCGGTGAGCCTCGGCGGCGGTCGGAGGGCTGCTGGATCGGCGCGGCAGGACCGGCGTGTCCGGCACCAGGGCCGGGGTATCGTCGCCCTCGTCTCCGAGCGCATCGTAGAGCCAGACGGCCACGTCGTTGCGGCTGCGTCCGTCGGCCCAGCTGTAGTGATGGAGGAAGCGGCTGGTGACGAGGCCCCACTGTCCGGGCCGCTCCCGCGCGATCAGTGCGAAAGTTCCCGGGGGCTGCCCGGGACGGGTCCGCCCGATCTGCGGCCAGTGCCCCAGCGCGTGGAACACGTTCACCGGATCGCCCAGCACCAGGCCCGCCAGATCGTGCCGTTCCATCACGGCGATCGCACGGGCCAGATTGATCGGCCCCTCGCGCTCTAGCGCCGTCAGAAGCGCGCCGTCGTCAGGAAGGAAGGATGTGTCCATGACGGCGATTATGAACCCCGCCGCCGCGCAATCCGGGGTGGGGGGATAAAACTATTCGCCTGCCGATCAAGTTTGCATGGAGGGGCGGCGGGTGAACGGCCTGCGATAGCCTCGGCCCCCATGAACGAACCCGAGATTCCCGATACCCTTCAGATCGAGCGCGCCTTCGTCCGGCTGGATGAGGGGCAGGTTCACTTGCGCCGCCTGCCCGCGGCCGATGCCGCGCACCGGCCCTTGCTGCTGCTTCACGCCTCGCCCGCGTCCTCATGGTTCATGCAGGACCTGATGACGGCCCTTCGCGCGGCGGGATACCTGGGCGAGATCGTCGCGCCCGATACGCTCGGCAACGGCGATTCCGCCGCCCCCGGACCTGCCGAGCCCGACATTGCCTATTTCGCGGATTCCGTGGACCGCCTGTGCAACGCACTGGGCTTCGGAGCGGTCGATGCCTACGGCACGCACACCGGCGCCCGCATCGCCTGCGAGCTTGCCGCCGGCCGTCCCGCCCGCGTGCACCGCCTCGTGCTGGACGGCATCACCGAATACGAGGACGATCTGCGCGAAGCGGTGATCGCCAATTACGCCCCCGTGGTCGAGCCGGACGAATATGGCCGCCACCTGGTCTGGGCGTTCAACTTCTGCCGCGACCAGGCGCTGTTCTTCCCCCATTTCATGAAGGATGCGGAACATCGGCTTTCCGTGCCGATGCCGCCGCCGCAAGTGCTGCACCGGATCACGCTGGACGTGCTCAAGCGCTCGACACTTATCCCAAGCCCTACATCGCCGCGTTCCGCTACCGCGCGTTCGAGCGCATGGCCCGGATCGCAGCGCCCACGCTGCTGCTCAAGCCCGAGACCGAACTGGCCCTGCTCAATGCCTCGGTGAAGACCGCGCTTGGCCTGCTGGCCGACGGGCATGAGGCGGCAACCGGCGGATCACCCGCAGCCAAGGCCGCCGCCATGGCCAAATTCCTCAAGAGGCAGCTACCATGAAGATGTCGGTTTCGAAGGATAGCCGGGCCGATGTCCGGTTAAGTGTCAGGACCTGCCTCGGCTTCGGGATCGGCACGGTGGGCGTGTCGATCATGCTCAACACCGTGACCACCTACTTCCCCGCGCTGATGTCCACCGTGCTGGGCCAGTCGCCCGAGATCGCCGGTTACCTGCTGATGATCTCCAAGCTGGCCGACGCGGTGATCGACGTCGCCATCGGCAGCCTGTCCGACCGCGCCCGCACCCGCTGGGGCCGGCGCAAGCCGTTCCTCCTGGGAGGAGCGCTGCTTTCGGCGGTCTCGTTCGTGATGCTGTTCGCACCGCCGGTCCTGTCCGAAGGAGCACTGCTGCTCTGGATGATCGCGGGGCTGGTGATCTATTCCACCGCCTATTCGCTGTTCAACGTGCCCTACATGGCCCTGCCCGCCGAACTGACCGACGGCTTCCACGAACGCACGCGCCTGATCTCGTTCCGCACCGTGTTCGTCTCGATCGGCCAGCTTCTGGCGATGGCGGGCACCGCGTGGCTGATCCAGAGCGGCGGCGCGGGCCGTTCCGGCTTCGCCACAATGGGCATGGTCATGGCGCTCATCATCGGCGGATCGATGACGGCGACGGCGCTCGCCGTTCCGGTGAAGCACGGTACCGCGCCGGGTTCCGGCAAGCACCTGCCCGGTCCGGCGCAGCTTCGCGCGATCGCCCGCAACCGGCCCTTCATGATGCTGCTGGGCGCCAAGGTGTTCCAGTTCCTCTCCTTCGCCTCGGTCGCCTCGACGATGCTGCTGTTCATGCTCAACGTCGTGGGCGTGGGCTACAGCGGCCAGATCGCCTTTGCCGTGACCCAGAACGTCGTCACCGCGCTGGTCATGCCGCTGTGGGTCTGGACCGGAAAGCGCTTCGGCAAGCGCCGCACGTATCTGGCGGGCGTCGTGCTGTTCTGCATGACCACGCTGAGCTGGCTCCTGGCCGACCATTCGATCACCACGACCGGTATCGTCCTGCGCGGTATCGGCGGCGGCCTCGGCTCGGGCGCGATCATCCTGATGTCGATCTCGATGCTGGGCGACACCCAGGCCTATGACCGCCTGCTGACCGGCGAGGCGCGCGAGGGCCTGCTCTCCAGCGCCATAGCCGTGATCGAGAAAGTCAGCTTCGCGCTCGGCGTGGCGGTGCTGGGCGTGTTCCTTCACGCGCTGGGCTACGTGCCGACCACCGGCGGCGCCATCGTCGCCCAGCCCGCCAGCGCGATGCTGGCGCTGAAGCTCGGATTCTCGGTGATCCCGGCGGTCATGTTCGCGATCAACGGCCTGTTCCTCTGGGCCTACGACCTTGACGAGGACAAGCTCGCCGCCGCGCGCCTGGAGACTTCCGAAGGCCTTGGGAACGCAGTGGCATGACCCGATCCCCGAACAGCGGAGATTCCTCTTTGGCCGCGCAAGGTGCGCAAAGCAGCGAGCATTCTGCCTTCATGACCGACACACCCTCGATCCGCCGTGCCTATACCACCTGCCGCCACGGCCAGATGCATTATCGCACTGCCGGGGCCGCACAGGCCGGACGCACGCCCATCGTGCTGCTGCACCAGAACCCCTCGTCTTCCTACGAGTACGAGGCCCTGATCCGCGAACTGGCGACCGACCGGCTCGTGATCTCCTTCGACACGCCGGGCTACGGCATGTCCGACGCGCCGCCCGCGCCGCCGGGGATGGCCGGCTATGCCGCCGCCTTCTCGGACGGGCTCGATGCGCTGGAGGCCGAGGGCGTGCTGACCGGCAAGGTCGATCTCTACGGCTTCCACACCGGCACGCTGCTGTCCTGCGAACTGGCCATCGCCCGCCCGGACAAGGTCCGCGCATTGGGGCTGACCGGCATTCCGATGTTCGATCCGGCCACCCTTGCCGCCAAGCTCGAAGAAGCGCGCAATTTCCCGGAGCCGGACGAAAGCGGCGAAGTGATCCTCGGCCTGCTTGGCAGGCTCTGGGGCTATATCGTCACCAACCGCGATCCCGCACAGCCGCTCGACAAGGCGGTGTGGAACTTCGCCGACAAATCGCGCGTGCTGCACCGTTTCGCCTGGGCCTACAGCGGCGTCTGGTCGTGGGATTTCTCGCGCCTCGGCCTCGTAACCCAGCCTGCCGTGCTCGTGCAGACGGCGGAAGACCTTCTCGAAGTGTCCCTCCAGGCCGCCGCGCGCATGCCGGACTGCCGGGCGGTCCAGCTTCTCGATCTCGACAAAGACATTTTCGATCTTGCCCCGGAGCGTATTGCCCATGAACTGCGTGACTTCCTTGACCGCCTCTGACCTTCCGGTGGCCGAGGTTTCGCACTCGGTCCTCCACCCCGAGTTCATCGCCGCCGAAGTGGCGCGCCGCTATCCCGTCAAGGGCGAGCTGACCTGTTTCCTGCTCTACCGGGGCATGAACGATGTCTATCTCGTGCAGGACGAGGAAGCGAAATACGCCCTGCGCGTCTGGCGCAAGACCTACCGCGACGTTGACGACGTGGCCTACGAACTCGATTTCCTCGACTATCTGCGCGAACAGGGCTTCCCCGCCTCGGTCGGCGTGCCGCAGCATGACGGCAAGCTCTACTTCAAGGTGCTTTCCCCCGAGGGCGAACGCGCCATCGCGCTTTACGACTGGGCGCCGGGCGTGAAGTTCGGAGACCGCCTGTCCGAGGAAACCGCCTTCCGCATCGGCGCCGCCATGGCCCGGATGCACCTGCTCGGCAATGCCTGGGCGGGAGCCGACCACCGGTTCTCGACCGAGACGGCCAAGGACTACAACATCTGCATGCCGGCGCTGATCGACTTCGTCTACGACCGGCCGGACGACTTGCGCGACTATCCGGTGATCGCCGCCAACCTCGACAAGCGGCTCGACGAACTGGCCGCCTCGGGCAAGGTGCCGCTGGGCGTGTGCCACCGCGATTTCCACCCCAGCAACGTCCACGTCGCCGAAGACGGCGGCATCACCCTGCTGGACTTCGACGCCGCGGGCGAGGACTTCCTCATGCAGGACGTGCAGAACTTCGTCTGGGGCAACCTGTTCTACGGCTTCGATCCGAAGATCGGCGAGGCTTTCGAGGACGGCTACCAGTCGGTTCGGCCCTTCACCCCGGAAGAGACCGAGAATACCGAGCTGTTCCTGATGGCCAAGGCCCTGCGCCTGATCGCAGGCATGGCCCATAGCTCGACGGCGGTAGGGCGCGGCACCCTGCGCTTCCGCAACCTCGACTGGCTGGGGGACTATGTGAAGACCCGCGCCCGCGCCTGCGGCCTGCTCTGACCATGAACGGCCCGATCGCGCTCAACAGGGCGGAGGCTGCGGCGATGCCATCGTCCGGCTCCCGCCCGGTGGCGGAAGGCTCGTGGCCGGGCGGAAAATCCGCCTGGGTCATGGTTTTCATGCTGTTCCTGGCAGGGGTGCTCTCGGTCATCGACCGGGCGGCGCTCAACATCCTGGTCGATCCGGTGCGCGCCGATATCGGCATCGGGGACGAGCAGATCGGGCTGTTGCAGGGCCTCGCCTTCGGGCTGTTCTATGCCTTCATGGGCCTGCCGATGGGTCTGCTGGCCGATCGCATCTCCCGCCGCAACCTGATTGTCGCGGGGATCGCGCTGTGGAGCGTGGCGACGATCGGCAGCGGGCTGGCCCAGACGTTCGGCTCGCTGTTCACCGCCCGCCTGCTGGTGGGTCTGGGAGAGGCGGCGCTGGGGCCGGCCGCGATCTCGCTGATCGCGGACCTTTTCTCCCCCGAGCGACGCGGGCGGCCGATCTCGTTCTACATGATGGGAAAGGGCCTCGCGAACGGCGTGGCCATCTCGCTTACCGGCCTCTTGGTGACGGCCGCCGGTGCGGGCGCTTTCCTCGGCCTGCCGCTGATCGGCCACCTCGTGCCCTGGCGGATCGTCTTCGTGGTGTTCGGCGCCGGCGGGCTGCTGGTGGCGCTGGCCCTGCTTGCCTTCACGCGCGAGCCCGTCCGGCAAGTGCAGGCCGCCGCCGGAGCCGTGCCGCGCCTGCCCGGTGCGGCGGAAGCCGCCTATTTCTGGCGCAACCGCCGCGTGCTCCTGCCGCTCTATTTCGGTTTCGCGACCTGCTTCACGGTCGCCTACGGCGGTTCCGCCTGGGCGCCGACGATGCTGCTGCGCGGCTACGGCGCCGATGCCGCGTTCCTCGGCAAGTGGCTGGGGCCGCTCTCGATCCTGTTCTCCGCCATCGGCCCGCTGATCGGCGGAACGATGCTGGACCGCTCGATGCGTCGGGCCGGACGATGGCGCGCTTCGCGATCCTCGCGGTCGCACCGTTGTTCGCCCTGCCCTCGGTCCTGGCGGTGCTGGCGGGAGAACTTCACCTGGCGACAGTGCTGGTGGCCTCTTCGAACGCCGTGTTCTCGGTGATCGGCACGGTCATGTTCGCCACTTTGCAGTCCCTCGTCCCGCCCCGGATGCGCGGCTGCGCGATCTCGCTCACGCTCGTGCTCAACACCATCATCGGCGCCAGCCTCGGCCCGCTGATGGTCGCCAGTGTGACCGAGCGCGTGCTGCACGACCCGGCGCAAGTGGGCTGGTCGATTGCCGTGGTCTGCACGCCGTTCCTGTTGCTGGGCGCCGCGCTCTATGCCGGAGCCGGGCGCGCGATGCGCCGCGCCGCCGCGCGCGGCGACAGCGAATGCGCGCAGCTTCTTTCAAGCGGCGCCAACTGATCGAGACACACAATCCATGGCCGGGCGCAATCGCCCGGCCATGACAGCCTACCCAGGGGGGAAACAGCGATGACGGTCGGTCGAATTCTCAAGACGGCGGGGAGCGCGGTCCTTGCCGTTGTCGTCCTGCTGGCGCTCGTGCTGCTGACGATGCGGCTGGGCTGGTGGAACCCGTCCTATGAAAGCGTAAAGGCGGCGCAGGCTACCGCGCCCTCGACGTTCGAACGCATCGGCACCGCCAATCTCCACATCCGCGACGAAGGTCCGCGCGATGGCCCGGTCGTGGTGATGCTCCACAGCTCGATGACGAACCTGCGCGAATGGGACGGCTGGACCGACGCGCTCAAGGACAAGTACCGGGTGATCCGGTTCGACTGGCCGCCCTACGGCCTCTCGACGGACAGCGCCCCCTCCACCGGGATGCCCGGCGTGGTGGCGCTGCTGGAACAGCTGATGGAGAAGAAGGGCGTCACGCGCTTCGCCCTTGTCGGCACGTCCAGCGGAGCCACGTCTCGACGCTCTACGCTGCGAAGTATCCGCAGAAGGTCACGGCGCTGGCGCTCTCGGCCCTGCCGCTGAAAGCCCCGCCGCCCAGCGATTTCAGCCGCCTGATGTGGGCGATGGTCTGGACCCACGAAACGCTGGTGCCCAATTACTACCCGCGCTTCTACTATCGCCGCGCGCTTTCCGAACTCTACGGCAAGCCCGAACGCCTCACGGATGCGACGGTGGACTGGTACTACCAGACCAACACCCTGCCCGCGGCTTCGCCCGCGTGAAGGACTACTACGAGACAAACAAGAAGGCGGTCTGGGCCAAGGGCGCGGGCGACGACGCGCGCGGGTCAAGGCGCCAATCCTGCTGCAATGGGGTGATGCCGATCCGGTGCTGCCGAAGTACCTCGCCGCCGATGCGGTGAAGGAGTTCTCGGGCACGAAAGTGGACGTGATCCACTATCCCGATCTCGGCCACTACCCGATGCTCGAACTGCCCGGGGAAACCGCAAGGGACCTGCGCGCCTGGCTCGATCGGACGGTGACGAAGTGAGCGTGCCAGATCGAACCGGGCCCGATCTGGCCGGCACCTGGGCCCTCCACGGCGCCACGCTCGGGCCCGATGGCGATACGCTTTACGAATGGGACGGCAGGATGACGCTCGTTCCCGGCGGAGATGCCTTCTCCGTCGCCATCGAGACCACCGGCTTCAAGACCTCCCGCTCGGTGAGCTTCGCCGAGAAGCTCACGCCCCTGCCCTCGGGCGAGTGGCACCTGCGCTATGGCTACGAGGCTGACCCCGAGCATTTCGCCACCGAAAGCCATACCTTCTTCGGCCTTTCACAGCTCACCTTCGCCCCGGACCTTGCAAGCGCGCGGGGCACTTCGTGCAACTACAACGGCCGATACGTCGTCATGGAACTGCAGGCCACGCGGGAGGAACGGACATGAGGCCGATCCGGCTTGCGCGTATCTGCGGGCTCTCGCTGGCCGCCCTGGCGCTGTCTCCCGCCGCCGCGCAGACCGAGCCGGCCCCGCTCGGCGATGCCGCCCTGCGCAGCCGCTATGCGCTGCCCGGCTCGCAATTCGCCGAGATCGACGGGGAAAGCGTCCATTACGTCGTGGAGGGCAAGGGCCCGGCGATCCTGCTGGTCCACGGCTCCTACGCCAGCCTGCGCCAGTGGGACGATTGGGCCGCCAGGCTCTCGCGCCATTACCGGGTGATCCGCTACGACCAGTCTCCCGCCGGACTCTCGGGCCCCAGCCCTGCCGGAGACTATACCATCGAGCACCGCATCCGCGTGATCGACGGATTGATGGACCGGCTGAAGGCAGACCGCTTCGTCATGGTCGCGACATCCAGCGGCGGGCTGCCCGCCGCCGCCTACGCTGCCGCCCGGCCAAAGCGGGTGCGGGCGCTGGTGCTGAACAACATCGCGGCGGGGCCGGTGAAGTTCGACCTCGACGGCCTGCCCCCCGCGCTCAAGGTCGCGCTGGCCGAGGACCGCACCCACCCCGGCTGGCACGCGCCGGAATACTGGCGGCAGATCCTGCTCGCCAATGTCGTCGATCCCGCGCGCATCACTCCCGCGCTGGTGGCCCAGTGGACCGACCTCAACAGCCGCCCCTTGCGCGATCCCGCCATCGGCAAGGCGGTGGCGGCGTCCACGTCCTTCGCGCGAACGCCGGACGACTTGCGCCGGATCACCGCGCCCACGCTGCTGCTCTGGTCCGCCGACGACCACGAAACCACGCTGGAGCGGGACGGTAAACAGGCGCTCGCGCTGCTCGGCAGCACCGACAAATCGCTCGAAGTCATCGACCGCTGCGGCCACATGATGCCTTCGACTGCCCGGATCGGGCTCTCGAACGCATGATGCCCTTCCTCCGCCGCACTGCCAGGTGAAAGGAAAAGGCCGCGCCCCCGTGAAAGGGCGCGGCCTTCGATCCCTCAGGCAA
The DNA here is from genome assembly GCF_001298105.1 of Novosphingobium sp. ST904. Lineage (GTDB taxonomy): Bacteria > Pseudomonadota > Alphaproteobacteria > Sphingomonadales > Sphingomonadaceae > Novosphingobium. The sequence continues at coordinate 37,619 of NZ_LGJH01000154.1, forward strand.
ACGGCGCCCGGTCAGGCCGGCACGGGTTCCGCCTCCGCCAGTTCGGCATCGCGCTCGGCCACTTTCGCGCGCAGCAGCGGGATAAGGTCGCGTCCGATGGCGATCACGTCTTCCACCGGATCAAAACCGCGCAGGATGAACGCCGAAACCCCGGCGTCGTAATAGTCCATCAGCGCATCGGCGAGCTGGGCCGGGGTACCGACAAGGGTGCCCGAATTGCTCTGCCCGCCGCGAAGCTGGTTGATGCCGTTCCAGAAGCACTTCTCCAGCCTGTCGCCGCGCGCGGCGAGTTCGGCGGTGCGCTTGAACCCGTCGGCCTTCACGGCGGCGGTGTTCGGCGCCAGCTTGCCCATATTGGCGGCCACTGCCTCGCGGATCTCGTCGGCGCGGGCCCATGCCGCTTCCTCGCTATCGGCGATAACAATGCGGATCGACATCAGGAAGCGCGGGGAGCGACCATGCGGCGCGGCGGCCTCGCGCACCTTGGCGACCACTTCGGTCATCCCTGCCACCGTATCGGAGAGAGTGGCGAAAGTATCGCAATACTCGCCCGCCACTTCGAGCGCTGCCGGACTCATCCCGCCGAAATAGACCGGCACCGTGCCCTGCGTGGGCTTGATCGCTGCAAAACCGCCGTTGAAGCGGAACCACTTGTCCTCATGATCGACGGGCTTTTCGCTGGTCCATATCCGGCGCAGCACCGAGATGTACTCCTTCGCGCGGTCGTAGCGCTCCACCTTGGTCCGGTAATCGCCGTCGGCCTGCGTTTCCTCGTCGCTGGCGGCGGTGATGATGTGGACGCCGACGCGGCCCGGCATCAACCGGTCAAGCGTGGCCAGCATCCGCGCGGCCATGGTCGGCGGGATGAAGCCCGGCCGGTGCGCCAGCATCACGCGAGCCGCGTCGTGTTCGCGGCGACATATCCGGCGATGGTGAAGTTGTCCGGCATGATCGCGGCATTGGCGACCAGCACCTTGTCATAGCCCCATGCGTCATGGAGGCGCGCCATCCGCGCGATGCCTTCGGGATCGAACGTCTCGAAGGGAACGGGATGCGTTTCGCTCGAAATGTTGTGGTTGAGCAGACCGTTTATCTCGACCGGCATGAGGCTCGAAGCCCTCCTCTATAGTGCTGAAGGCCGAAGTCTATGCCCGGCTGTATCGGCGCAAAGCCGCCGCTTTTCGGTATCCGACAGGTGGAACGGGGGGTGCCGTCCCACCTGCCCGGAAAGGTCACTTGGTAGCCGAGCAGGCGTACCAGCTGCCGATCATCGCCCGGCCTTCGGGGTGGCCTTCGGTGAAGAAGTCCGCCCGGTCGGGCTTGAGGAAGAACGTGCCCTTGCGGTAGCCGACCATGACTTCTTCAGGGTCGAAACCGGCATCCACCGCGACCTTCATCCAGTCGGTACGCGCCAGCGAGGTCATGAACGGTTCGTTGTTGTAGTGGCTTTCGAAGTCGCAGCGCATCTGGTCCCAAAGCGAGAGATGCTCATGGCGCGGCGGCACATCCACGTGGCACATGATCCCGCCTTTGCGCAGCAGGCGGTGGCTCTCCTTGAAGATGCCGCGCATGCCCTTGGCCGAAGTCTCGTGGAGCACGGCGGAAGAGCAGACCAGATCGAAGCTCTCGTCCTCGAAGTCGGTATGCTCGGCGTCCTGCTGGCTGAAGTGGATCGCCGCGCCCATCGCCTCGGCGCGGGCATGGCCGTAGCGCAGCATCGGCGCGCCCACGTCGAGCGCGAAGACTTCCGCATCGGGGAAAGCCTGCGCAATCGCCACGGTCGAATGGCCGACCGAACAGCCGAGATCGAGGATGCGCCGGGGCTTGAAGTCCGGGTAGAAGTCCTGGACATGGCTGGCGAGCGTGTGCCCGCGTCCGTCGTTCTTCCAGCCGCCGTTGAGATTGCGGAGGTACGTGGAAGCGAACCGGTCGTAGAGCGCGCCGGCGCGGAAATCGCCCGCGGCGGTGTCGACCGTGTAGCTGCCCGGCATGCGGTGATGATCGAAGGACGAGATGTAGCGCGGGATCGCAAGGTCCGGATTCAGGCGCAGGCTGCCCTTGGGCTCCGCCACTTGCGCCTCGACCTTGGCCGAAAGGTCGTCAAACTGGCGGTCGATCGCACCGTCGAGCGAAAGCCAGATGCGGTCCTGATAGAACAGCGAGAGCGTCAGCCAGTACTGGTGCAGCGGATGGGCTTCCAGCGCCCCGCGAACCTGGGTGCTGGAGGTCGGCTTGCTGCCGGTCTTCTTCTCGATCTCCGGGACGATAACCTCGTCCAGCAGGCGACGGTCGAGCGGGTCCATGTTCTGGCTGGTCCAGGCGCGCATGGCGAGGAAGTGGTCCTCCATCGCCTGCTCGTCATGGTTGGACTGCGGCATGACCGCATGACCGAAATGTTCCTGGCGGTACTGTTCCATGTCTTGGGGCTCCCGTTCCGGATTAATCGCGGGTCACGGCGTCGAGGACGCCTTCATAATCGTGCTGGTCGGCCAGTGCCTCGGGCATCAGCTTGTCGCGGGCGGTGCCCAGCACGCGCTCGTAAATCCCTTGCCGGTAGGCGCCGCGATAGGCGCGCGCCTCGGCGTCCGGGGCGAATGTGTCGATATCAGCGGGGCCGTGCAAGCCCGCGGCCTTGAGCAGGCGCTCGTTCGCGTCGAGCCGGTCCTTCAGCACGACGACCTCGCCCATCAGCGCCAGCACCAGTCCCGCGAGGGCGTCCACCGTCCCGCTTTCGAAAACCACCGGCTGGCTGCCCTTCGACCGCGCCTTGCGGTCAAGGTTCATGCGCTCTGCCATCACGTCACTCCATCAGTTCGAAACGGAACAGGTTGCCGGTGCGGGCAACGATGTCCTTCTTGTCGAGATCGGGGCCGTGCGCCTCTTCGGTCACGGCATCCTTGGCCTTCAGATCATAGCCGGACTGGCTGGAGAGGATCACGACGAGGTCGGTCCCGTCCTCCACCGCGAAGGGAAACTCGTGCCATGTGCCAAGGTGCATGGCGAAGCCCGCCGTCCCGTCGAAACGGAAGGCGCGCACTTGCGAAAGGTCGGGAAGCTCGCCCTCGCTCGGCGGCGCCATGACCGCCACGAAAGGCTTGCCGCCAAGCGGCAGGAATGCCTGGGTATGCTGGAAATGGCGCTCCATGTAGCGCACCTCGCCGGGGCGGCGATCCATCTGGGCCAGCGTGAGTTCCACCGGATGTTCGCAGAGGAAACGGGCGGGGTAGCTCATCTTCACCGCGCCCTTGTAGAAATCGACCGAAACCGGCTTTACCGGCGCATCGCGGCCGATCACCGCACCGAACGGCGCCAGCGCCTCGGGCGTGGCGGGTTCGACCGCAAGCTCGATCACGGTGCATTCAGGCGTTGAACTGCGTTTTGCGTGGTCATGGATGCCCTCTGCCGCCTTTGTCCGCCCGATCATGCGCCCCGGAAAGGAGATTCGAGCAGGGATCGAACTGTTTGATCGCTGGCCGGATAGCCGCAGGGTGGATAGGCTGGCGCCGGGCGGTCGCGGGGGCTGGCGGGAATGGTCAAGCCTAGCGGCCGATATGGAAAATTCGGGTATTCTGATGAGCAGCGCGATTGTCGAGGAACAAGTGGTTTCTGCCCTGGTGAAGGCACTGGGAGCCGATGCCGTGATCCATGAGGGCGAGGCGCTCGCCTACTTCTCGAACGACGTCTATCGCGGCGGGGCCGCGCCCAAGGCGGTTGTCCGCCCGGCCGATGTGAAAGCGCTTCAGGAGGCCGTGCGCATCTGTGCGGCGGCCGGGGTCGCCATGGTCCCGCGCGGCGGCGGTGCATCCTATACCGACGCCTATCTCCTGCCCGAGGGCGGTCACGTCCTGATCGACACCGGCGCGCTCGACACGATCGAGATCGACGAACGCAACGCCGTCGTCACGGTCGGCGCGGGGGTCACGTGGATGGCGCTCAAGGCCGCGCTTGACGCCAAGGGCCTGCGCACGCCGTTCTGGGGGCCGTTTTCCGGCATCGCCGCCACCGTGGGCGGCAGCATGAGCCAGAACACGCTGAGCCACGGCAGCACCGCGCACGGCATCTCGGCACAGTCGGTCCTGTCGATGGACGTGGTGCTGGCGAGCGGGGAAATGCTCTCGACCAGCGCCAGTTCGGCCATGCGCTTCTACGGGCCGGACCTCACCGGCCTGTTCACGGGCGACTGCGGGATTTTCGGCATCAAGGCACGCATTCGCCTGCCGCTGCTGCCGGTCCTGCCGCATTTCGAATGCCTGAGCTTCGCGTTCGAAAGCTTCGCGGACTATCACGCCGCCTCGCGCGAGCGGCCATGGCGCGGCTGGACGATTCCCACTTCGGCCTCGACCTTGCCCTGTCGCAAGGGCAGATCGGCCGCCAGGAAGGCATGGGCGCGCGCCTGAAGATCGCCGCCGAGGTGATGCGCAAGGCGCCGGACAAGATGAAGGGCCTTGCCCAGCTCGTCCGCATGGCGCTGGCGGGCGAGAACCCGATGCGCGCGGGCGCCTACATGTGCCACTTCATCATCGAGGGGTTCGATGCCGACGAGGCGGCGCACAAGGCCAGGATCCTGCGCCGGATGCTGGCCCGGCACGGCCGCGAGATCGCCAACTCGATCCCGACTTTCGTCCACTCGGTGCCCTTCGCGCCGCTGTTCAACGTGCTCGGCCCCGGCGGCGAGCGCTGGGTGCCGATCCACGGCGTGCTCGCCCACGACCAGGCCGTGCCGTTCGACGCCGCGTTCAAGAACCTGATCGCCGGTCGCAAGGCGGAAATGGACCGTCTCGGCGTCTGGACCGGCACGATGTTCTCCCCGGTCGGCGCCACCGGCTTCCTTTACGAAGTGGCGCTTTACTGGCCGGATGACCGCACCGCCTATCACCGCACGGTATTGGGCGCGGAATACCTGTCCCAGCAGCCGCAGTTCCCCGCCAACGCGGAATCGCGCGCCTATGCGGACGATCTCAAGCAGGCGATCGTCGCGCTGATGCAGGAATACGGCGCCGGGCACTTCCAGCTCGGCCGGGCCTATCCCTACCGCCAGCGGCTGTCTCCCCAGGCGCTCTCCCTACTGGGCGCGGTAAAGCGGGAACTCGATCCGAAGGGACTGATGAACCCCGGCGCGCTCGGGCTCTGAAACCGCCGAAACCCACAAAAAACGCCCCGGAAACGAATTCCGGGCGTTTTTCAACGAGAATGGCGAAGAGCCTCAGCGCTTCATGAGGCGCGCCGGCAGGGCTTCCGTCACCAGCCTGTCGAGACGGCGGCGCGCCCTTGCGCTTCCCCCGCCGAAGCCTTCGAGGAACAGCGCGGCACGCTCGACCGCCAGCTTCAGGGCCGCCAGTTGCGGCGGTCCCGGCTGCGAGAAATCGCAGATAGCGCCGCCGAAGTAGTGGTTGGCCCCTTCGAGCACGAGGCCATAGCGATCACCCCCCACAGCAGCGGCAGTGAACGGCGCGAGGTGGCCCTTCCAGCCATCGGCGGCCATCCCCGGCATCAGGTCAAGCGTACCCGTCTGGACCAGCGCGGGCACCGACAGCGCGCCGTAGCCCGCCTCGGTCACGAGGACAGGGATCGGCGGCGGAGGCGAGAAGGCGATCACCGCCCTTGCAAGGCGCGGCACCAGCGGCGCTTGCAGCCCTTCCGGCAGGACCGGCTGCGCACCGCCCAGCATCGTCGCGACGAGGCCGCCATAGGAATGGCCCGCCGCCACGAACGGCGCATCGCCGATATGGGAAACGAGCGCGCGCATATCCTCGATACGCGCCTTCCAGCTTGCAAGTCCCTGGTACTGCGCGGTTTGCGGGTGCTCGCGCGAATCCACGTGAAGCGGTGCGAGCACCCGCCACCCTGCTGCGACCCAGGGCCCTATGATCGGATCGTAGTATGCAGGGGCCGATCCCGCCCCGTGCGAGAACAGGATCACCCGCGCGGGCTGCCCTGCGGCCGCCATTCGGTGATGGAAACCGCGCGGCCTTCCGGCGTCTTCAGCTCGATGACCGCAGGCTGCGGCATCGGCTTTGGCGGGGAGGCGCCAGCGCGCGTCCGGCCACGGCCAGTCCCGCCGCCGCGACGGAACCGGCCAGCAGCGACCGGCGCGATACCGCAAGGCCCGTCTCCACGATCCGCGTCACGTTCAGGGCGCCGGCTTCTTGAGGTAGGCGATCACGGCCTTGCGGTCTTCCGGCTTGGGAAGCCCGGCGAAGACCATCGAGGTGCCGGGAACCACGCTGGCCGGACGGGTCAGCCACTTGTCGAGCGTGGCATCGTTCCAGGTCACGCCGGACTTGGTCATGGCTGCCGAATAGCGGAAGCCCTTCACCGTGCCGGATTTCTTGCCGACCACGCCCGACAGATTCGGTCCCACCTTGTTCGCACCTCCGGCATTCACCGTGTGGCAGGCCATGCAGCGCATGAAGATGCGCTTGCCTGCCGCGGCGTCAGTCGCCGGCGGCGCGGCCGAAACGCTTGCCGGAATCGCCGCCATGGCAGCGAAGGCGGCCGCGGCCAGTGCCGGAAGGATGATCTGTCTGGTCATGTCTAACTGCCTACCCTTTGGAATGCGTCATTATCGCTCCGGCCGGGATGCCCGGACGCCTTCTCTGCTTGGAAGGCTGCCCATCGGGTCCGCCGGGGCCCGTTCTTTCCAGTCATCCTCCAACCTAGGACGTAAACGCGAACTCTGCCCGATACGCAGCGCCGACTATCCGCCTTGCGGACAGGCCGTTCAGCGATGCGCCTTGAGCCAGGCCGAGGCGCGCAGGGCCGCATTGGCGCGGATGTCCGCATAGAACAGCGCGAAATCGTAATAGTGAAGGCTTCCGCCCGCCATCGGCCTCACATCGAGCCCCGGCGCCGGATAGGTCACGGCAAGCCCCTGCTCGCACCGCACGGCCACCGCGCCGGGTCGCAGCGGCTTCATCGCGCCGAAACCGGGCTGCCCGGAACCGCGCCGCGTGCCTGCGCCGAAAGCGCGGCGGGGCGGGACCGGTCGAAAGTCACCGGGTTGATGCAGAGCGGGCGCTTGCCGGGAACGTCGCCATATCTGTCGACGAAGGCCTTTTCGTAAGCGGCGACGATGGGCGCAAGGTTGGCGCCAGCCTCAACCGCATTCCATTGCAGCGCGCATCCGGTCTGCGCGGGCCTGTCGCAAACGGGGACATGCCTGTACCGCAGGCCGAACTCGCCTTCGGAAAGATTGATGCCCACGATGTAGGCCGCCACCATGCGCTGCTGCAGCGGCGTGCCGTCGATCCGCCGTTCCAGCAGGTCGGCGATGTGCTTGGCGCCCTGGCTGTGTCCGGCGATGATGAAGGGCCGACCATCGCCGACATGGGCGAGGAACCAGTCGAACGCGCGCTCCACGTCGGAATAGGCAAGCGCAAAGGCGGCATCCCGGTGCGCGGGGTCCATCAGCGCCTTGTAGCTGGCCGCCCGGTATCGCGGCGCCCAGATCCGGCAGCAGGCCCCGAACGCGCTGGCTTGCCGGGCCACCGCGCTCTCGTCCGTCCAGGTGCTGGCGGCGACGTCGGCAGGGTCCTGGTTCCACGCGGTCTGGCTGCGGAAGGTGGTGGGATGGACATAGAACACATCCACCCCCGGAGCCTGCGCGACCGGCGCGGCGCCCTCGGGCAAGGCCGCCGCCGGGCCGGGACCGGCAGGGCCGGCGGCCCAGTTCCCGGCGACAGCGTAATCGGGTGCGGGCGGCGCGAGCGCGGCGATGTCATCCTGCGGTGCGGCGCGGACCGGACCGGACCAGCACAGCAGCACCGATATGAGGCCTGCTGCGGATCTTGCCGCCGACCGTGCCCTCAGCCGGGCAGCGCGGCCGCGCTCACGCATCGGCGGGCAGCCGGTAGCGCGAGAACACAAGGAGGCTGACGAGCTGGGTCCCAGCCGGGATCAGGCTGTAGAGCAGGACGATGCCGGTGATCGCATGGGGCGTCTGCGTCACCGCTCCGCCGGTAGAGGATACGAAGCCGAACGCACTCATCACAAGGCCCGCGACGACCGGGCCGAGCGCAAAGGAGAGCTTTTCCATGGCCGAGAACAGTCCGGCGAAGACGCCTTCGTTGGCAATGCCCTTGCGGCGGCGTTCGTAATCGATCGTATCGGTGAGCATCGAGAGCGAGAGCATGACGAACGCCGAGTTCACTACGCCGATCACCGCGCCGCGCACCAGCACCAGAACGTGCTGCGTGCCCAGCGCGCCCACGCCGGGAATGTTCACCAGCACATCGGTGGCCGGGTGGACGAAGAACCAGGTTACCGTCACCATCGCCCATGCGGCGGAGGCGATGACGTAAGTGCGCTCCTTGCCCCAGCGGCGCGAAAGCGCGAGCCAGAGCGGCTGCGCGAGAATACCCGCGATCGCCATGACGAGGATGAACAGCGGCACGATCCAGATCGCCTGGATCGCATAGAGATAGATGAAGCCGATCACGGTATAGCCCGAAGCCTGCCCGATGTTCTGGATCAGGCAGGTTGCCAGCAGCACCAGATAGGGCCGGTTGCCCTTGATCGCGCCAAGCTGGCTCAAGAGGCTGCCCGGCGCGGCATCGTCGCGGATCATCGGCACGCGGGCGAGGCCCAGCGCGGTCACCAGCATCGTGCCGAGGCACACTGCGCCCAGCACCAGTGCCATCACCGTCCAGCCATGCGCGCCGCCGCCCAGCGCATAGATCAGCGGCTGCGCCACGCCCACGCCCACCAGCACGCCCAGCGTCGAGAAGACCATGCGCCAGACCATGATGCGCGTGCGTTCGTGCGGATCGTGCGACAGCGCCGCCGCAATCGCGAGATAGGGCACGGAGAACATCGAGAAGGCGGTGGAGGCGAGGAAAAACAGGAAGCAGGTGATCGCCGCCGAAAGCAGCGGGCTGGAACTCTCGGTCAGCGTGAACAGCGCCACGAAGCCGAGGCTGGTGAGAACCGCTCCCGCGACGAGGAAGGGCGCGCGCCCGTGCTTTCCGCGCAGCCGGTCGGACCAGGCGCCGACCAGCGGATCGCAGACGATCAACCAGAGCTTGGGGATGAGCACGACCAGCCCCGCCAGCCAGGCCTCTACGCCGAGCATGGTGGTGAGGAACAGCGGCAGCAGTACCGCGGGGGTATCGCGGAAGATCTGCGCCCCGAGCTGGCCGGTGCCATAGCGCAGGAGGACGGAGGTGCCGACCCTGTCGTCATGCCCCGCCGGTGGCTGCGGGAGGATTGTCTGCTCGACATGGTGGGCATGCGCTTCCCGAATCTTGTTTTGGTGCACTGCAACATGCGACGGAGCGCCCGCTCCGTCCATGGGATATTCATGCCATTGACCTTTGCCGCATCGCGGCAATTGCGCGGTTTATCCACCAGACGGACGTGGCGGTCCGCTGCGTGGACACCCTTCGGCAGCGATCCATGGTGGCCGCGAAGCCCCGAGACCCGAATTTCGGGGCGATCCTCCCTCTCCTGGAGACCTTCCGCAATGATTTCCCGCCTGCTCGCCTGCACAGCCGTTTCACTGGTTATCGCCGCGCCCGCGCCCGCAGCCGAACGCGACAGCCGCGCCATCGACCTTGCGGCCGCACAGAAGCGCGCGGGCGAAACGGTTTCCCGCATGTCCGCGCAGGAAAAGGTGGTCATCACTCACGGCATCATGCCCCTGCCCGGCGGCGGCCCGAAAGTGGAGATCCCGGCCGAAGCGATCATCGGCGCGGGCTACATTCCCGGCGTTGCCCGGCTCGGCATTCCGCACTTGCGGGAAACCGATGCCAGCCTCGGCGTGAGCTGGGTGATGGGCGCGCGCAAGGACTGGTCCACCGCCCTGCCCTCGGCCGTGGCGCAGGCGGCAAGCTGGAACCCCGCACTGGTCGAGCGCGGCGGCGCGATGATCGGCTCGGAAGCGCGGGCCAAGGGCTTCAACGTCCTTCTTGCAGGCGGCGTGAACCTGGCCCGCGATCCGCGCAACGGGCGGACTTTCGAATACTTCTCGGAAGACCCGCTGCTGTCCGGCGTGCTGGCGGGCGCGGCGATCCGGGGCGTGCAATCCAACCATATCATCTCCACCATCAAGCACTTCGCGCTCAACGGGCAGGAAACCGGCCGCAAGTACGTGGACGTGAAGATCGCGCCCGCCGCCGCCCATGAAAGCGACCTGCTGGCCTTCCAGATCGGCATCGAGCAGGGCCAGCCGGGCTCGGTCATGTGCGCCTACAACCGCGTTCACGGGGCGCAGGCCTGCTCCAGCGACTGGCTGCTCAACAAGGTGCTCAAGCAGGAATGGGGCTACAAGGGCTTCGTCATGTCGGACTGGGGAGCCGTGCCCTCGATCGACGCGGCGATGAACGGGCTTGACCAGCAATCGGGCGACCAGCTCGATCCGGGCGTGTTCTTCGGCGCGAAGCTGGCCGAAAAGGCCGCGTCCGATCCGGCATGGGCCGCCCGGCTCGATGACATGAACACCCGTATCCTGACCGCCGTCTATGCCGCCGGGCTGGACAGCCATCCCGCAGAGCCCGGCGGCGTGATAGACTGGCCCGCCCATGCCGCTATTGCCGAGGAGGTCGCCAAGCAGGGCATCGTCCTGCTGAAAAACGAAGGCCATGTGCTGCCGCTGGCCAGTACCGCGAAGTCCATCGCGGTCATCGGCGGGTATGCCGACGGCGGCGTACTTTCGGGCGCCGGGTCGAGCCAGGTCATGGGCGAAGGCGGGCCTGCGGTGAAGCTGCCGGTGGCAGGGTCGGGCGTATGGGCCGGGTTCATCTCGGAATCCTACCACCGCTCCAGCCCGATGGCGGCGATCAAGGCGCAGGCGCCGGGCGCCGCCGTGCTCTACCGCCAGGGTCAGTACATCAAGGACGCGGCCGAACTGGCCGCGCGTTCGGAAGTGGCCATCGTCTTCGCCACCCAGTGGATGACCGAAGGGCTGGACGTGCCGGACCTGTCGCTGCCGCGCGGACAGGATGCGCTGATCGAGGCAGTTGCCGCCGCCAATCCGAATACCATCGTCGTGCTCGAAACCGGAGGCCCGGTGAAGATGCCCTGGCTGGGCAAGGTCAGGGGCGTGATCGAGGCGTGGTATCCCGGCGCGCGCGGCGGCGAGGCAATCGCTTCGGTGCTGTTCGGCGAAACCAACCCCTCGGGCCGCCTGCCGATCACTTTCCCGGCCGACGAGAGCCAGCTTCCCCGCCCCCGCCTGGACGGGAGCGACTGGGTGGAGCCGGACTTCGGCGGCAATCCGAAGGGAGGCAAGGACAAGCTGCCCGCAGACTACGACATCGAAGGTTCGGACCTCGGCTATCGCTGGTTCGCCCGCACAGCGGTCCGGCCGCTGTTCCCCTTCGGCCACGGGCTCAGCTACACCGCGTTCGCGCAAGGCAAGCCGGTGATCAAGGGTTCCGCCGCGCGCGTCACCGTGACCAACACCGGCGCGCGGGCAGGTGCGGACGTGGTACAGCTCTACCTGACCGACCGGGCAGGAGAGACGAAACGCCGTCTCGTCGGCTTCGGCCGCGTGGAACTGGCGCCGGGCGCCTCGGGCGAAGTGGCGATGACGATCGACCCGCGCCTGCTGGCGGACTGGAAGGATGGAAGCTGGACGATCCCGGCGGGCCGTTACGCTTTCGCGGTGGGCACCGATGCCGAGCATCTGGGCGCGCCGGTGACCGTGACGATGAAAGCGCGCCGCTGGAAGGACTGAAGCCAGAAGGCAGGCCCGGGCGCGCAAAAGGCGCGCCCGGGCCTGCCTTCAGCGGAACAGGCGCGGCGCGAAATCGGCGAGATAGCGCCGCCAGTTCACCCATTCGTGGCCGCCGCCGGTTTCGTGATAGACGTGCGCGATGTGGTAGCGATCGAACAGCGCGCGCGTGGGCGCGACCGTCTCGTGAAGGAAATCCTCCCTGCCCATCGCGAAGTAGACGAGCTTCAGTTCCTTCGCGCTGCGCTTCAGTTCGGCATCGTATTTCGCGGCATACGTCTCCACGCCGTTGAAGGCGTTGCCCTTGCTCAGCCCCATCGAGAATATGCCGATCCAGCGGAACTGGTCCGGGTGCGTTAGCCCGTTTCGCAGGGTATGCGATCCGCCCATAGACAGCCCCGCCATGGCCCGTGCCTCTGGCCGGGCGTCGCTGCGGTAAGCGGCATCGACATAGGGGATCAGGTCGCCGATCAGGTCGGCGCCGAAATCGGGGTTGTCGAGCGTCATCACCCCTTCGCGCAGCGGGGTGTGGCCGTCCGGCATGACGACGATCATCGGCACGACTTTTCCGGCGGCGATCAGGTTGTCCAGGATGGCATTGGCCCGGCCCACGCTGGTCCAGCTGTCGTCACTGTCTCCCGCGCCGTGCACGAGATAGAGCACCGGATACTTGCGGCCGTCCTTCATATAGCCGGGCGGCGTATAGACATGGGCGCGGCGGGCGATGCCGAGCGATTTCGACCAGTATTCGATCGTCGATACCGCGCCATGCGCGACTTGCGGGTTCCACGTCTGGAAATCGCCTTCGGGGCCGCGCACCTCGAATGTCGAATTGATGCCCTTGAGCTCCTCGGAGAAAGTCTTGCCGAGCGGATCCACGGTCTTCACCCCGTCCACGCGGAAGGCGAAGCGGTAAGTGTCCGCCGGCACCGGGCGGGCGGTGGTGACGGTCCAGAGACCGGTCGCGTCCTTCGCCATGGCAAGGCCCTGCGGCGTACCGGCGGGGAAGCCCATGGGAATGACCGTGGCGATATCGGTGCTGGTCAGCAGCACTTCCGATGCGTTCGGCGCGCAGAGGCGGAAGGTCACGCGCCGGTCGGGAAGCTGCTCCACCGACTTGTAGGGCGCGGGGCCGGAATAGAACGGGGGCATCACGCAAGTGGAGGGATCGAGCTTGGGCGACTGCATCTGCGCCGTCGCCGGCAGCGCCGCCGCGATGGCGGATACGGCCGCCAGCAGCGCGGCGGAGGAGACTATCTTGCGGCGAACCATGCAAAAAACCTTTCGCGAACGCAGCGAGCGCTGCTGCCGCGAAAGGTCGCTTCTGCCGGTGCCGGAACGAACGGCGCCATCGCGTCTATCCGACTGGCGGACCCACCCGCTCCGCACACCCCGCCATCACCGTGGGTGGCGGTTCACTTGCGCGCTTCGCCCTGCTTTCCCAGCCGCGCCGCCACGCACTGGTCGGCGGGCATGCCATCGGGGCAGCTCTCGGCCTTGGGCACGAGCGCGCTGTCCTTCGGCAATCGGACGGTGAGGATGCGCACGGGCTCGGTGCCGATCATGCGCGAGGTATGGCCACGCCCGGTCACGTCGTCCGCCAGAACGATGTCGCCCTTGGAAAGGATGTGCTTAGAACCGTCACCCAGCCCCACTTCGAGCTGGCCTGACAGGACGATCAGGAAACGCGGGGTGGAAACGCCGTGGAAATCGATGAAACCGCCGGGCAGCGTATCGCCGATCTCGACATCGGTGGCGCGCAGGCGCGACTGCACCGAACGCCCGTCGCCCCCGCCGGTCAGCGGCAGGTCGATGATCTCGAGATGGGATTCGCCGTCCTCCCCGCCGTACATGTGCATCATGCGCATGGCCTTGCCGGTGGGAGAAAGCGGGGTGACGGGCGCCGGATCGGCCAGCGCGGGCGCCGCAAGCGCCAGCACGGCGGCGAACGGAACGAGCAGTTTCATGCGCCTTGTTCTCCTTCAGGCACTGACGCGGGAACCGGCGGCGGCGAGGTCGGCGCCGGACTTCTCGTCATGGCGGGCGGCCAGTTCGCGCAGGCGCGGGATCAGTTCGCGCCCGTGGACCGCGATATCGCCCAGCAGGTCGAATCCGCGCAGCAAGAAGCCGCCGATGCCCATGGCATAATAGTCCATCAAGGCATCCGCCACCTGCTCGGCCGTGCCCACCAGCGCGGGCGGCAGCATCGGCGTCGAGAAATCGATCGAGGCGCGGGTGATCCCGGTCCAGAGGCGCTTGTCGATCAGTTCGCTGCCACCGGCGAGCGCCTCCAGTTCCTCACGCCCCGAACCGCCGCGCGTCGTGGCCAGCCTGGGGTCGAGCCGCATGGCGGTGCCGGTCGCCTCGCCCTTTCCGGCATCGGCTTCGGAGATTTTCGCCTGCTGCATCGCTGCAGTGTCGCGAAGCTGCTCGATCACCGCGCGCGCGGCCTGCCATGCCTGTTCCTCGGTCTCGCCAAGGATGACCCGCGCCGATGTCTGGAGGCGCAGGGGACGGCCGGTTGCCGCCCAGGCCGCCTTGACCTGCGCCGCCGCATCTTCCATCTGCGCCAGCGGCTTGAGACCGCCGATCGCGTAGACATCCGCCACTTGCGCGCCCACTTCCAGCGCCAGCGGAGAAGCTCCGCCCCAGTAGACCGGGATGGCGCCGCCCTCCGGCCGGATTTCCGCCAGTGCCCGGTCGAACCGGTACCAGTCGCCCGCATGGCTCACCGGCTCGCGCGCGGCCCAGACCCGGCGCATGATCTCCACATATTCGCCGCTGCGCCGGTAGCGTTCGTCCTTGGTGTGGTAATCCCCGTCGCAGGCCAGTTCCAGATCGTTGGCGCCGGTGATGACATGGACCCCGGCACGCCCGCCGCTCAGCCGGTCAAGCGTGGCGAACATGCGCGCGGCCATGGTCGGCGCGATGAAGCCGGGCCGATGCGCCACCATGAAGGATAGCCGCCGGGTGATCGCGGCCGCGTAACTGGCGATGGCGAAAGGGTCCGGCGCGTAGGAGTTCTGGAGGATCAGCACGCGGTCGAAGCCGTTCTCGTCGAAAGCGCGGGCCAGCGTGCCGATCGTCTCCACATCGAAGCTCGGCCCGCCCGGCGGCGACACTTCCGAGGCATTGCGGTGGAGCAGGACTCCCAGGATTTCAAGCGACATGACGGCCCTCCCCAAGGCCGGGCCACGATGCGTGCCGGCTTCAAATCTGACCCCGAAAAACTGGCAGGTGACCGAGAGGCGAATAATCCAAGAAATCTATTACCCTGCGAGAGAAGCTTGATCGAACCTCCCCGGGCAACGCAACCAGGAGGCCCCCCGCCGATGAACATCGTCAAGCTCGAACGCATGATCGCCGTCTACGAGGCAGGCAGTTTCCGCAAGGCAGCGCGCCGTTTCGGCATGTCGCAGCCCGCGCTCACCTGGAGCATCCGGCAATTGGAGGAAAGCCTCGGCCTCTCGCTGTTCGTGCGCGGCCCCTCCGGCATCCGCCCGACGGAAGCCTGCGAGACGCTGATCGTGCGCGCGCGCCTGATCGTCAGCGAACATGCCCGCCTGCTCGCCGAAGTGGAGCGCAAGAACCGCCAGCAGGTGATCGTGATCGGCGTCCACCCGGTGCTGCTCAACAGCCAGTTCGCCCACACCATCGCCGCTTTTCGCGAACGCGAGCCCGCCGTTACCCTGCGCGTGGTGGAAGCCTATAGCGCCGACCTCATCGCCCGCCTGCAACGCGGCGAACTGGACCTGGCCTTCTCCGCCGCCCCGCCCGAGGACGAGGACGCCGACGAAATCGCCTTCGAGCCGCTGCTGCGCCAGTATTACTCGATCTTCGCCCGCCCCGATCACGCGATCTTCGAACAGATCGAAAGCGGCGGCCCGATCACCGAACATGCCTGGGCGCAGGCAGACGCCCCCAATGTCGGCGCGCGGCAGGTGACCGCCAGCAGTGGCGATCGCAGCAATACCAACATGGTGCTGGAACTGCTCGCACGCTTCGGGATGACCGAGAACATGGTGGCGATCCGCTCCGCCTCGATGCACCTGATCCGCCGGATGGTCATGGACGGCGGCCTGCTGGGCATGGTGCCGGAAAGCCAGTTCGCCACCGAACTGCAGGGCGGCACCGTGCGCCAGGTGCCCGGCTCCAACATCGAGGGGCCGCCGCTCGGCCTGTTGTGGATCGACGGCTGCTACGAGACGCTGGCGGTGCGGCGGCTGAAGTCGCTGCTGCGCACGATGCAGGTTCCCGACCATCCCAAGGCGCTGCCCACCCCGAAGATCGCGGCATGATGGCCGCTGCTGCCCGGGTGATAGAGGCGCTCTATCACAGGTCAAAATTAGTTCTCCGTTCCGCCTCGCCAAGCCCAAGCAACATGCCGCCACTGGCTGCGCTGGGTTCCAGTCGCTCACCGTGGCCCCTTTTTTCCTCACAGCGAGTCCGGCGATGAACAAGCATCCCCTCAACCCCGTCACGCCCGAGCACATCGAGACCTATCGCCGCGACGGCGTGGTCTGCCTGCGCCAGATGTTCGACGCGGAATGGATCGAGCGTCTCCAGCAGGCCGCGCTCGAAGTATCCGCCGATCCCGCCGCACACGGCCTTACCGGCCCCTCGCACGGCGCCATGGTCTCGGTTTCGCACCTCTGGCACAAGCCGGGCATATTCCGCGACTTCGCCTTCAACTCGCCCGCCGGCGAGATCGTGGGCCGCGTGATCGAGGCGGACAACGTGCAGATGTTCCACGATCACCTGTTCCGCAAGCCGCCGCAATCGCCCGCGATCATGCAGTGGCATGCCGATCACCTCTGGCCCTTCACCGGCACCATGATCCCCAACCTGTGGGTCGCGCTGTCGCCGGTGAACGAGGAAAACGGCCGGATCGAATTCGTCGCGGGCTATCACCGCTTCTGCATCGACACCGGCTCGCGCTTCGGCCCCGCCGGAGACGGCACCTTCCGCTTCCCCGACTTCGAAGCCGAGCGCGACAATCCGGATTTCCCGTTCCGCTTCGTCACCTGGGATCTCCAGCCGGGTGACGCCGTGCTGTTCCATGTCGATATCCCGCACTATTCCAAGGGCAACGATTCCGACACGCTCGCCCGCACCGGCCTTGCCATGCGGATGATCGGCGACGACTGCTACTGGTGCCCGCGCGAAGGGCTGATGCCGGTCCACGGCATGGACCTGATGAGCCAGCCCGACGGCGTTCACCCCGAACCCGGCGAACTGCTACCGCTGATCTGGCACCGCCCCGACG
This sequence comes from Novosphingobium sp. ST904, assembly GCF_001298105.1. Classification (GTDB taxonomy): domain Bacteria; phylum Pseudomonadota; class Alphaproteobacteria; order Sphingomonadales; family Sphingomonadaceae; genus Novosphingobium. The sequence goes on from NZ_LGJH01000154.1 coordinate 54,556, forward strand.
ACGAACCGCGCGCCTTCGCCCCGCGCCCCGCGCAAGCGGCGCGGGCAGCATGACCTTCGATCCCGGCAAGCGGGAATTCCTTGGCGGCGCGGCGCGTCTCGCGATGCTGGGAATTTCCGGCCCGGCGGTGGCGGGCAGCGCTCCCGGCATCCGGGTAGAGCCGGTCCAGGGCCCGAACCTGCCGATGGAATTTCCCGGCAGCGGCGGCACGGTTCCCTGGCTGAAGCGGGTCTTTCACCTCTATTCCGGACCAGACGGGCTGACCCGGGCCGAACAACTCGAAGTGGTCGAGCCGCGCGGCCAGGCCATCGCCACGCTGCTGCGCCGCACCGCCGCGCGCGTCACCCTGGGCGGATCGCAGCCCGGCGCCGGTTTCGGCTTCCACGTCGCCAGCCAGCCGACCCTGCTGATCCCGATCTTCGGGTCGATGATGATCGGCCTTCATGACGGCACCGAATACGAACTGCGCCACGGCGACCTCGCCTATGCCGAGGACTGCACCGGCAAGGGCCACATCTCGAAAGCCGGGCCGGAAGGCTCGTTCATGGTCGCGGTGCAGCTTCCCGGCGAAGGCTGCCCCCTGTCCGGCAGTTCCGACATGACGAAGGTCTGGTCCGACCAAGCCCGCTGAGCCCATAGCCCCCCTCGCTGCAAGGAACACGCGTGAAGAAGACTGCATATCTCGGCTGGGCGATCGGCTCCTTCACGTCCTCGGCGCTGGTCAGCGCCGTGGGCCTGCTGCACTTGCGGTTCATGACGGATTCGCTCGGCCTTGCCATCGGGCTGGCCGGAATGCTGACCGTCCTTGCCAAGATATACGATGCCGCCTGCGACCCGCTGATGGGCCACATCGGCGACCGCACGCACACCCGTTTCGGCAAGTACCGCCCCTATCTGCTGGGCGGCGGGCTGATGGCCGGGCTTTCCATGGTCATGCTGTTCAACGTGCCTGCGGCGCTTTTGGGCACCGGCCTCTGGGTCTGGGTGGGGATGACGCTGCTGTTCTTCTCCACCGCCTATACCTTGTTCCGCATTCCCTATCTGGCGCTGGGGCGGGCGATCACGTCGAACTTTCAGGAACGCTCCAAGCTGATGACCTTCAGCGTCTACGGCTCCTCACTCGGCAACATGGCCGCGACCGCCGCCGCGCCGTTCCTGCTTTCGCGCATCGGCAGCGACCGTGCCGGGCACGGCATGGTGGCGATCGTGCTGGGCGTGCTCATCGCCCTTGGCGGGGCGGCTTCCTTCGCACTGCTGCGCGAAGGCGAAGCGGCGGAAAGCGCGCCATCCGGCGATGGCTCCCTGCGCGAGGCGGTGGGTGCCCTGCGCCGCAACCGGCCGTTCCTCTGCCTGATCGGCTTCAAGCTCGTGCTGTTCTCGGGCCTTACCGTCCACATGGCGGCGATCCCCTTCTACACGCGCCACGTGCTGGGCGTGGCCGACAGCACGCTGGGCTCGATCTTCCTCGTGCAGACGCTGGCGATGATGGGCTCGCAGTACTTCTGGGTAAGGCTTGCCGCGCGCCACGGCCGCCGCAACGCGCTGCTGGGCGCCAGTGCGCTCTGCGCGCTCGCCTATTTCAGCTGGCTCTTCGTTCCCGCCGCCCGGCCCGAACCCTTCGTCCATCTCTGCGCGCTGGTTTCCGGCATCGCCACCGGCGGCATCTTCCTCGGTCTCTACACCGTGCTGACCGACACGATGGACTATTCGCGCCAGGTACAGGGAGACAGCCGCGCCGGGATGCTCGCAGGCGTCTTCGTCATGGTGGAGAAGGGCACGGCCGCCTTCGGAACCTTCGTGTTCAGCATGACCATGGCCTGGGTCGGGTTCGTGTCCTCCACCGGCAACGGCGCGGATGCGCAGCCTCCCAGCGTGCGGCTCGGGATCATCGTGGCGCTCTCCGTCGTGCCCTCGCTCGCCGCGGTGGCCGCGGGCCTCATCATGCTGCGCTACCGGCTTCCGGGCCAGGCCGCGCCAGAACACGCTGCGCAGGCTTCTGAAACAGCCGAAGGAAATGCCCTGAACGCCACTGCCGCCTGACCGGAAAAAGCCAGTTCCAACCCCCTGCAGGGCGGGCGCTTCCAGCGTCTCGCCCCGCAGCCATCTTCGCGATATTTTCTTTATCCGTCCATCGGATAGGGGAAATACTTCAGAAAAATACTCACCCGACTGCGACAGCATGTCCCCTCAAGAACAAATAACATGAGGGAAAGCGTCCATGACCGGTAAGTTGAAAAGAACAGCATTGACGACCAGCCTGATCGCCACCGCCGCCATGCTGGCGACGGCCCCGGCGCAGGCCCAGCAGGCCGGCGACGCGGAAGGCGGCAATACCATCGTCGTCACCGCCAAGAACCGCAAGGAAAGCCTTCAGGACGTGCCGCTGGCGATCACCGCGCTGAGCGACCAGGATCTCGCCGGTGCCCAGATCCGCGACGCGCGAGACCTCCAGAAGATCACGCCGAACCTCAGCCTTTTCGCCGGCTCGGGCCGCAACGATCCCTCGGCCTACTCGCTGCGCGGCCTGGCCCCCAATACTTCGGACGAACGCTACCAGGGCATCTCGATCTTCATCGACGGCGTGGCCCTGTCCGGGCAGCTCGCCTCGCTCGATCTGGAGAACCTCCAGCGCGTGGAGATCATCAAGGGCCCGCAAAGCGCCACCTTCGGCCGCGCCACCTACAGCGGCGCGATCAACTACGTCACCGCCGATCCCTCGGGCGATGCCGTGACCGGCTTCGTCAAGGCGCGCGGCAGCCTCACCAACAAGGCGCCGGACGCCAGCTACTACTTCGGCGGAACCATTACCGCGCCAATCGTGAAGGATGCGCTGTGGTTCTCGGTTTCCGGCTCGCTGATGCAGAACGGCGCCTTCGCGAAGTCGGTTGACGATGGCACCGCGATCGGGCGCGAACGCACGCAGGTCGTCTCGGGCACGCTGTTCTTCAAGCCGGACGAAAGCTTCTCGATCAAGCTGCGCGGCATGTACCAGCACGACCGCGATTCCCCGCCCGCACAAGTGGTTCAGCACCCGCGCGAATGGCTGGCAGCCGGCGTCGCGGTGGCGCCTTTCGCGCGCGGCAACGGCGCGTTCTTCCCCGCCTACCTGCCGGACGGCGACCTCGACACCATCGGCACGCAGGGCGCCACCGGCTACGGACGCGACCGCTACTTCGCCAGCGCCGTCGTCACCAAGACCTTCGGCGATTATGAACTGAGCTACCGCGGCGGCTATTTCCGGGAATCGCGCTGGGCCAATGTCGCCACCGTTCCCCGCGCGGTGCAGCGCGGAAAGGACCCGGTGTTCGGCGACCTGATAACCGATGGCACGGTAACGGTGCGCAGTTCGGTGCTGGGCACCTTCCCCTCGACAGAGACTTTCGAGAACACCAGCCACCAGCTCATGCTGCTATCCCCCGGAAGCAAACCGTTCCGCTGGCGGGCGGGGCTCTATTATTTCTGGGAGAACGATCTCTCCGCCTTCTCCGGCTACGGCACCACCGCCAATCCCAAGGGCGTGACGCGCAACGACCACCTCACCAACATGGCGGTGCTGGGCGGGTTCGACTGGGACGTCACCGACGCGCTGACGCTGAGCGGCGAAGGGCGCTACGCCCGCGAGAAGGTGTCCTCCCCCGCCTGCCCCACTTGCGTGTTCTACCCGACCTCTGTCGATTACAACAACGTCTCTGAGGACTTCAGCCCGCGTATCACCCTGAGCTACAAGGTGACGGGTGAGAGCATGATCTATGCACTGTTTTCCAAGGGCGTGAAAAGCGCACGGTACAGCTTCGTGAATGTCGGCGGAAACTATGTCGGGCTCGCCGCGGACCCGGAGAAGCTGTTCAACTACGAGATCGGCAGCAAGAACACCTTCTTCGGCGGCCGCCTGACCCTCAACCTCGCCGCGTTCTATGACGAAGTGAAGGACCAGCAGCTCGTCTCCACGCAGGAGCGCACGGTCAACGGCAACATCGTCAACATCGCCACGGTGGGCAACGTCGGCGCCTCGAAAATCCTTGGTTTCGAAGGCGAGGCGAACCTCCGGATAACCCCGCGCCTGACGCTGCGCGGCTCGGTCGGCTATGCCCACCAGGAGTTCACGACCAAGACCCCGCTCATCATCAGCACCAGCTCGACTTACGGGTTCCCCGCCAGCGCGGACAATTCGATCGTGCTCGACGGGCTCACCCAGGCCAATGTGCCGGACTGGAACGGCTTCATCGGCGGCGAATACAAGTTGCCGGAAATGGGCGGTTTTTCGCCCAGCTTCCGTCTGGACGGCGCCTATCGCGGCAGCTGGTACGCCAATCTCGCCAACACCGTGAAGGGCCGCTCGGCCTGGACCGTGGACGCGCGGATCAACTTCGCCAGCGATGCCATCGACTTCTCGCTCTTCGGCCGCAACATCCTCAACAACCAGCGCCCGACCGGCTCAGGCCTCGCCGGCGCCACCGCGACCTGCATCTTCGTGGAACGCGACACCGCCACCTATGGCTCCAACCAGCAGTGCCTCTACGCCTCGGTCCCCCGTCCGGCCGAATGGGGCATGGAAGCCACCCTGCGCTTCTGATCCCGCTGGCAAGCAAAAGGCCCGGCAGGCACTCCGCCTGCCGGGCCTTTTGCTGTTTCGTTACCCGCAAAAATCAGGCCCGCGCACCGATCTCCACGGCAACGCGTTCACCGCTTTCCATCGCCGATTCCATACCGAAATCGAGCCGCCGCGTATGCTCGCCCGCAAAGTGCATGACCTGCCAGGGATCGGTCATCGTCCGGGCAAAGCCGTTGACCTGGCCCGGTGCCAGGCTGAACCCGCAGCCGAGCTGGTTGGGATCGCGCATCCAGTCCTTGTAGGTGGCCAGCCGCAGAAGTCCTTTCGCAGCGGGGCGGAGGCGGACGATCTCGTTCTGGATGAAGGCTTCCGCCTCGGCATGTTCCATTTTCGCGATGGCCTGCGCGACAAGGCCGACCATGACCACCATCGCCCGGTGCCGGCCCTCGCCGGTATGATTGTCGATCGCCCAGAACATCCCGATCGGACCATCGGTGGAGAACGAGGGCGGCAGTCCGTCTTCCTTCCAGAACGGCTTCTCGGCCGTCAGATACATGCGGGCGGTGTTGGCATAGGGCATCGCCGAAATCGCCTGCCTTTGCAGGGGATTGTCCCTGCCCGCGACGATTTCGACACGGCGCAGCACCGAGAAGGGAACGGCGGAAATCACGAACCTTGCCGAAACCGCGCTGCCGTCCGCACAAGTCACGGTGGCGCCGCTGTCCGTCATCTCGATCCGCGCCACCTTGCGTCCGAGGCGGATGGCGTCACCCAGCTTCGCCGCCATGGCCAGCGGCAGCTGCTGGCAGCCGCCGACGATGTTGTTGGTGGAGGCGAGGCCGTCGATCATGTTGTGGTCGTTGGCCTCGCCGAAAGGATGGTCCCGCGCGTGCTGGACCGGCGACTGGCCCGTCCGGCGATCGACGCCTCCGCGCGTCTCCTCCTGCCACATGCGCAGCATCGAGGTTTCGTCGATGCCGATACCGGGCGCCGAGAACGCCGCGAGTTCGATCGCCGCCTCGCTGTAGCCGTTGCGCTTCATCAGTTCGCGCAGGGAGGTGTCGTACCCGGAAAAGCGCGGGTCCAGCCAGTCGTCCACTTCCTTGAGCGGGTTGAATTTCGCGGTGACGGCCTGCCCCATCAGGATCGGGTTGATCTTGCGTTCATCGCCGACGGTGCGGTTGAGCGGGTTCGATTCCCACGTCTTCGGGTCGATCCAGGTGTCCTTGATATGACCGCCGAACGAAAGCAGGTCGCGGTCTTCCGAAACGAGCTTGAGCCCGTAGCGCTGGCAGGCGTCCAGCACGCGGGCATAGCTGCGGCCGATCTGGCTGGCGCCGACGTCGATGGGGCCGTCCACGGTCTGAACGGTCTGCACGCGCCCGCCAACCCGGTCGGACGCTTCGAGGATGAGCACGCGCATCCCGAGATCGCGCAGGAGCTCGGCCGAATGCAGGCCGGAAAGGCCCGCGCCGATGATGACGACATCGGCCTTCTCCGCGGCGAAGGCCATGCGCGGCAGCGCGAAGGTGGCGGCGCCAAGCGCGCCCGCGCCCAGAATCTTGCGTCGAGTGAACATGAGAACTGTCTCCAGTCTGAAAGGGAAGTTTGGAACGCCGTTCCCGGACGGGCCAGCCATCCGGGAACGGCCGCCTGTCATCAGAAGCCCAGCTTAAGCTGCACGCCTGCGGTGCGCAGGTCGGGCAGGCCGACGAGCACGGCGTTGTAGCGCGCCAGCGAATAGCCGGGCGCAATCGCCCAGTTATCGTCGATGCTGGTATAGGCCTTGTTGTTGAAGACGTTGTTCACGAACAGCTCTATCGAGGCCTTCCCGCGCGAAAGGCCGGTGCGCAGGTTCACCAGGTGGCGGTCCTGCGTCTTGATGAGGTTCGCCTGGTCGGACCAGACGCCCGACTTGAAGCTGTAATCCGCCCGCGCGAACCAGCCGGCATCGTCGATCCCGCGCAAAGTCCTCGCCGAGTTGCACGCCCAGGTTCGCAGACCACTTGGAAGTACGCGCCATTTCCTTGCCGCTGAAGTCGGTGATCCCGGAATAGGCGGTTACGGAAGGATTGACGAAGCTGTTGATGTCCGTGCCCGTATAGGCGCCCGCCGCATCGATGGTGACGAGATCGCCCAGCCGCAGGTGCGTTTCCGCCTCAAGCCCGTAGAGATCGGTGGAGCCGGAGTTGGCAACGCCGGTGAACAGGGTGCCGTCATCCAGCAGGAACGAATAGGACGTGATCTGCTTGCGCCACTTCGCGTAATATCCGGCCGCCGTATACGTCAGCCGGCCGTTCAGCGCCTTGCCCTTTACCCCCAGTTCGTAGTTGGTCAGCTTCTCCGGCTGCACCGTAAGCGGTACGCCCTGCTGCGCCGCCAGTTCCCGATCGCCCGAATCCGTCGTCGAGGCCAGCAGGAAGGCGTTGAACTGCGACGGGTTCACCCCGCGCGAATAGGAAGCGTAGACCATAAGGTCCGGGTCGATCTGGAAGTTGGCGATCACGCGCGGCGTGAAGTTGCGGAACTTGTCCGAAGCCAGCTTGCTACCCGCCGCATAAGTGCCCGCCGGGACATAGATGGAATCGGCGATGGTCAGGTTGCTGTTGGCGTAAGTGGCGATCCGGTCGATCTGGTAGCGGCCTTCCGCGCTTACCGAGAAGCGATCGGTGATGTCGTAAGTGAGGCCCGCGAAGATGCCCAGGGTCTTGCTCTCGTTGCGCCCGGTGGTGCCGGGGCGGCCGCCGTAGATCGGCGTGCCGCTGCCCACCCGGTTCCACGCTTCGAGATAGCTGGCCCCGGCCACGCCGTGGACGCGCCGAAATCGTAGTTCACCCGGCCCTCCGCCGAGTAATCGTGCATCTCCCGCTCGATCAGGTAGGGGAAGTCGTAATAGGCGGTGTTCCAGTAACTCGTGCCGGTGAAGGCCGAACTGTCGAACCCGTCTAGGTCGACCAGGGTGCTCCATTTCTCCTCGTTGTGCCCGGCCAGCAGCGAGAGCGAGAAATTGTCATCGATCTCGTAGTCGGCGGTAAGGTGCGCGTGGATGGAATTGCGCAGCAGACCATAGTGATCGACCGTCTCGTCGCTTGAAAGCAGGCGGCCGGCAGGATTGTCGAGCCAGTTCTTGAGCTGGCTGGTAAAGCTGGTGTTGGCGCTCACCCGATTGACGAGGCCCGGCGCGGTGCCGCAGATGACGGCATAGCCGCCCGGCGTCGTGCAATTGCTCTGGCTGCTCTGGATCACGGTGCCGCCCGGCGTCTTGATATCCGTGGCCACGAGCCGCGTCTGCGCCGAGGGGCCGTCCTCGTCACGCGTCCACATGCCGAACGCCTTGACGGTGAGCCGGTCGCTCGGCTTGGCGACGAGCAGGAGGCTGGCGCTGCGCGTCGATTCATCGCCCAGCGTGCCGCCGTCATAGCTGTTCTTCCACGATCCGCCCTTGTCGAACGCATCGCCGGTAATCCGGAACGTCAGCATGTCGCCGATGATAGGGCCTTCGACCGAGCCGCGCAGGCGCCAGTTGTCACGCGTGCCGATCATGCCCGTCAGTTGGCCGTGCCACTCGCCGCCCGGCTCCTTGTTCACGAAGTTGATCGCACCGGCAAAAGTATTGCGGCCGAAATAGGCGCTCTGCGGCCCCTTGAGGATCTCGATCCGCTCGGGATCGCTGATCGAGGTGAACGGCGAAGGCGAGGCGACCGGAACCCCGTCGATGAACATCGAGGTCGTCGTCGCATTGGTCGTCACCGGCGTGAAACCGCGCAGCGAGATCTGCTGGAAGGAACGGTCGGCATGGCCGGAAGAGCTGTTGTTGATGTTGATGCCCGGCGTCGAACTCGCCAGCGACTGCATCGAGACGATGCCCTTGGCCTCCAGCGTTTCCGAAGTCATCGCGGTCACCGTGACCGGCGTCTTCAGCAGGCTCTCCTCCCGTTTGCGGGCGGTGACGACGATATCGCCCGGCGCCATTTCAGTCGCCTGCGCCGGTGCGGACTGTCCCTGTGCGAAAGCCGGAGCGGCCCAGCATGCGAGCGCCGTTGAAAGTGCGGTGGTGAAACGTAGAATGTGACTGTTTCTGATCATGGTAGCCCCTCGATGTTGTCCGGACCGCGCGCTTTCACGGCGCGTACCCGGAGAAGTTCCCTGTCGAACATCGACATGCGGGAAGGGCTGACCCGAACAGGTCAGAAGTTTCGTTCCAGACGAGCTTCCATCGAAAAATGAACAGAACCGCTGGGAGGCACCCCTCCTTGGCATGTCCCAGTCTTTAAAGGTCGGAATACTTGCGCATCCGGTTGCGGGGTGAACCGCGTCGCAAGCTGCTTCGTCATGACGATCGAGCGCTTGTCCATGCCCATGAGATTTACTTTCCCGCCGCCGGATCGGCGCTGAATCTGGGCCCTGTTCGCCTGTCGGATGAGGGAGCGGAAAAAATCTGTCCCGCCATGAACCCGTGCGCGGATCGTCATGGACCTTGGCGATCAATCGCGACATTCAGGTTCCGCACCGCTTCATGTCCGACCATCGGTGATCCGCGTGGATCACGATCGCCGCAGGGCGCGCCTGCTGCATCTCCGCCCCGTCGGGACGTGCAGGAAGACATGGCAGGCAGGGGAAACCCCCGCCCGCAGCCCGGGAAGACAGGTGCCGCACCAAGCCGACGCAGAGCGGTCCGGTGACGAAAAAAAGCAAGGTTCAGGTTCAAAATCGGAGTTTTTCAAATGAAGAAGTCTGTCATGCGGGTGCTGCTGGTCGCAACGGCACTCACCGCGCTTCCTGCCGTCGCCATGGCCCAGGAAACACCGCAAGCAGGGTCGGAACAGGACGCCCCGCAACAGGGCTTCGGAGACATCGTGGTCAGCGCCCAGCGCATCGACCAGCGGCTCCAGGACGTTCCGGTCTCGGTAACCGCCATCACCGCCGAGGAGATCGAGACCCGCCAGGTGCTCTCCCCCACCGATATCGCCGCCTCGCCCCCAACGTGAACCTGAGTTCGGTGACCGGCGGCAGCGCCGGCCTCACCGCCTATATCCGCGGCGGCGGCGTGACGGACGGCGGCTACATCATGTCGGAGCCGGAAGTCGCGCTTTACGTGAACGACGTCTACAACGCCCGCATGCAGGCCGCCCTGCTGGACTTTGCCGAGATCGAGCGGATCGAGGTGCTGCGCGGCCCGCAAGGCGTGCTCTACGGCCGTAACGCGGCGGCGGGTGCGATCAACATCATCACCAAGCAGCCTGCCGACACGCTGACCGGCAACGTGCAGGTCGGCTACGGCACGTGGAACGAACGCCGCGTGAAGGGCTACCTTTCGGTTCCGCTCAGCAAGGACGGCAAGTGGGCCTTCTCGCTCAACGGCATCGTCCGCGCGCGAGACGGCGGCCGCCAGTACAATGCCACGCTGGACCGGAAGGTCGGCAAGGAAGACTTCCAGGGCGGCCAGTTCGATCTCGCCTACAAGGGCGACGCCGTTAAGGGGCGGCTCAACCTGTTCTATGTCCATCTCAACAGCGACGGCCAGTGGGCCAGCAACACCGTCACTGGCGACGACGGCAGGATCGTGCCGCTCTCCGGCTCCTACCGCACCGTGCTCTCGCCCTTCCCGTCCTATACCACCGTCACGCAGAAGGGCGGATCGCTGCGCCTTTCCGCCGATTATCCGGGCGGCACCATTACTTCGATCACCGCCTATTCGCGCCTGAAGGACCGCTGGGGCGAAGACTTCTCCGGCGGCGTCTACCCCTCGATGATCGAAAGCACCGGCGATACGCCGATCTCGCTGTTCGAACGCGAAAGCCGCTCGAAGTCATGGCAGGCCAGCCAGGAGACCCAGTTCGCCGGGTCGCTGGCGGACGATTTGGTGAACTATGTCGTCGGGCTCTACTACTTCCACGAGCAGGGCGATCAGGACATGAACTCCACGATCTTCTTCGCCCCCTCTACCACCCGGTTCCATGCCGAGACGAATGCCTGGGCGGGCTACGGCCAGTTCACCTTCAACGTGACCGACAAGCTCGCACTCGTGGCGGGCGGCCGGTACACGCTGGAAGACAAGAGCCTGGACGCCACGCTGGCCGGCACGCCCGCGATCAGCCGGGACCACTACGAGAAGTTCACGCCCAAGCTCGGCGTCAACTTCAAGCCCTCGCGCGACATGCTGCTCTATGCATCCTACACGGTCGGCTTCAAGTCAGGCGGCTACAACGGCCTCGCCTCCACCGCCGCGCAACTGGCCACCGCCTATCGCCCGGAGACCACGAAAGCCTGGGAGGCAGGCGTGAAGGCCGATATCGGCCGGACCGTTCGCGGCTCCATTGCCGGCTTCGTCAACAAGATCACGGACCGCCAGGAAACCGTGAACCTCAATGACGGCGGCTTCCTTGTCGAGAACTACAACGTGAGGATTTCCGGCATCGAGGCAGAGCTGGCCTGGCGCCCGCTCACCGGGCTCCAGATCTGGGGCAACGGCTCGATCAACCGGGGCAAATACCTCTCCACCGACTCCGCCGTCGGTTCGCTGATCGGCAAGAACCCGCCCTCGTTGCCCAAGTACCAGGGCACCATCGGCGTGGACTACTCGCTGCCGGTGGGTCCGGGCACGGCCAAGCTCGGCGCCGACGCCGCCTTCCGCGACCAGTACTTCTCGACGCCGGACAATCTGGAGGTCGGCCACGTCAAGGCGACCCAGCTGTTCAACGCCTATGCCGGATACGACGTGGGCCCATGGAACTTCCAGATCGCCGGCAAGAACCTGTTCAACCAGACCTACTGGACGACCGGCTTCGGCTTTTCGGTGATCAACCCGCGCATCATGGCCAATCCGCGCACGATGCTGGGCACGGTGAAGTACAGCTTCTAGCAACGTCCCGGCGGGCTCCCCTCGGCCGGGAGCCCGCCTCCCGCGATCGGCGGCCGCAGGCGTCATGGAGTGCAAAGGAAATGAACAGCGCGCGGTTTTCCGGCCTCAACGTCGTCGTCACCGGGGGACGCGGCGGCATCGGCGCTGCCATCGTCTCGGCCTTTGCCGCCGAAGGAGCCCGCGTGGTGAGCGCGGATCTCGCCTGCGAGGATGAGGATGGCGGCACCGGCAAGGCCCTTGTCCTCGAACGCCGCCTGGACGTCACCAGCGAAGCGTCCTGGTCCGGCCTGCTCGATTTCGTGGATACCCACCTCGGCGGACTGGATGTCCTGGTGAACAACGCCGGGTTCTATCTGCCCGACATCGCTTTCGAGGACATGCCGCTGGACCTGTGGCAGCGCCATTTCGCCATCAATTCCGACGGCACTTTCCTCGGCTGCAAACATGCGATCCGGCATATGAAGGGGCGTGGCGGCGGCTCCGTGGTCAACCTGGGGTCGGGCATGTCGATCACCGCCAACCCGAACGGCGCGGCCTACTGCGCCTCCAAGGCCGCTGCGCTCATGACCACCAGGGCGGCGGCGCGGGCGGCAGGCCGCCACGGTATCAGGGTCAACGCCGTGCTGCCCGGCGCCGTCCCCACCCCGATGCTCATGGGCAACATGCACGGCGGCGAGACCGAGAGCGAATTCCTCGCCCGCATGGAGAGTTTCAGCCCGCTCGGCCTGCTTGCCACCCCCGAGGATATCGCCCGCGCCGTGCTGTTCCTCGCAGATCCCGCCAACCGCGCCATTTCCGGCATCCACGTCCCGGTGGACGGCGGGAACATCCCCGGCGCCTGACTTAAGCAAACCTACGCTAACCTGCCACAACCTCATCAAGACAATCGATTTCTGTTGCATCGTCGCCCCGATTGACCAAAGGCGAAACATTGCGGATCTACGGAGTTTCCCCTTGGTCGGATCATTGTCCAATCGCATCGTGATGCTGTGCAGCATCCTGTGCCTGATGTTGGCCGTCCTGGCGGGGCTCCTGCTCGACGGTTCTTCGCAGATGCACGGCAGCCTCACGTGGGTGACGCATTCCTCGCAGGTTCTCAAGACCGCTAATCGTGCTCTCAGCCATCTCCAGCAGGCCGAATCTGGCCAGCGCGGGTTCGTGCTCACGCATAATCCCGAATTCGGCCAGACCGTCGCCACGGAAATCGCGGCCTCCAAGCGGGACGCGGCGGCGCTTGTCACCCTCACCTCCGACAACCCGTCGCAGAACGAACGCGCCCGCCAGATCCGCTCGCTGATCGAGGAACGCTCAGCAAACCTGGAAAAGTCCGCCGAACTTACCCGCAACGGCGATTTCGCCGCCGCGCAGGCCCTGGCCGCCACCGGGCGCGGGCGCTACATCATGCTGCTGGTGGACGCCCGCGTCGGCGACCTGCTCAGCGAGGAGCGCGCCCTTTCGATCTCGCGGATGGGCGCGGTGGAGCACAGGCTCAACTACATCCGCTGGCTGGTGCTCATCGGCACGCCGCTTGCCATCGTCATCATCGCCCTGATGGGCACCGCACTGATCCGCCGCATCCGCCGCCCGGTCGACGCCATGATGACCGTGATGGGCCAACTTGGCGCGGGCGATCGCAGTGCCCGCATCGACGCGACCATGGATTCGAGCGAATTCGAACGCCTCGCCAGCGGCTACAACGCCATGGCCGAGGAGCTTGAGGCCGCCGTCGCCGATCAGGTGGACAGCGAGGAAAGGCTGCGCGTCGCCAATCTCGAACTGAGCGGAAACGCCGATGTCCTGCGCGAACGCGGCGAGGTCATCGAACTGCTGGGCGGCATGGCGCACCGGATGCAGGCTGCCCGCACGGACGAGGAACTGGCCTCGATCATCCGCGTCTTCGTGCCGCGCGTCCTGCCCGAAATCCCCGGCGCGCTCTATGCCCACAACAATTCGCGCAACCTGCTCGTGCCGATCGCGGCGTGGGCGGGGCTCGAAGTCGAGACCGCCGGGTTCGCACCGGACCAGTGCTGGGCGCTGCGGCGCGGCCAGAGCCATTTCGTGGTCGAACCCGGCTCCGATATCGTCTGCGCCCATGTCGGGGCCGAAACCGACCACTATCACTGCGAGCCGCTGCTGGCCGGCGGCGAAGTCATCGGCGTGCTTTATCTCAAGGGCGTGGTCGGGGCCGAGAACCGCTTCCGCCTGACCGTGCTGACCGAGAACATCGCCTCTGCCCTCGTCAACCACAGGCTGCAGCGCGGCCTGCGCGAACAAACGATCCGCGACCCGCTCACCAGCCTGTTCAACCGCCGCTACATGGAAGAGACGCTGGCGCTGGAAATCGCCCGCGCCTCGCGCACCGGCAGCCCGCTCAGCCTCGTCATGTGCGATGTCGACCACTTCAAGCGCTTCAACGACGAATTCGGCCACGAGGCAGGCGATGCCGTGCTCCAGGCCGTTGCGGCCGAGATGCGCAGCCGTTTCCGCGACGGCGACGTGGTCTGCCGCTTCGGCGGCGAGGAATTCACGATCATCGCGCCCGGCACTTCGGCCGCCGTGCTGGCGGGCCGCGTGGAAATCGTGCGTCAGGCGATCAGCGAACTGATGGTCAACCAGGGCGGCCGCACGCTCGGCTCCACCACCATGTCCTTCGGCATCGCCACCTGGGAAGAGAACATGGAGCGTGACGGCTCCACCCTGATCAAGTCCGCCGACGCCGCGCTCTATCGCGCCAAGCGCGACGGGCGAAACCGGGTCGTGCTGGATGCCCGGGCGGAAGCACTGGCGGCCTGATCCTGTCCCGAACGCAGGGTTGCGGCGCTAGACGCTGACCTTTGCCGCAACCGCCCGCCGTCGCCGAATACGCGCAGGTAACGTTCGATCTCGGCGGGCCTGCCGGTCGCCTTGGCCGGATTGTCCGACAGCTTCACGGCGGGCCGCCCATTGGCCGAAACCACCTTGCAGACCAGCGAGATCGGATCGAGCCCATCGGTTTCGAAAGGCGCGCAGCCCCGGAAGTCATTCGTGAGGTTGGTACCCCAGCCGAAGCTCATCCGCACCCGGCCGTGGAAATGGCGATAGGTCGCCTCGATGCTGTCGATATCCATGCCGTCGGAAAAGATCAGCAGCTTGGTCCGGGGATCCCGGCCCTTTTCACGCCACCAGCGGATGATCTGCTCACCGCCCTCGATCGGCGGCGCGCTGTCAGGGCGGAAGCCGGTCCAATCGGCCACCCAGTCAGGCGCGCGTTCGAGGAACGACGTCGTACCGAAGGCATCCGGCAGCGCTACCAGCAGGTTGCCGGCATAATGATCGCTCCAGTCCTTGAGCACGCGATAGGGGGCCTGCCGCAGCTCCTCGTCGCCGTCTGCCAGCGCGGCCAGCACCATCGGCAATTCGTGCGCATTGGTGCCGATCGCCTCAAGGTCCGCATCCATCGCCAGCAGGACGTTGGATGACCCGATGAAGCGCTTGCCCAGCCCTTCCTTCAACGCTTCGACGCACCAGCGCTGCCAGAGGAAGCCGTGCCGCCGCCGCGTGCCGAAATCCGAAAGCACGAGGTCGGGAAGCTGGGCGAGCCGCTCGACCTTCTCCTTGGCGCGCGCATAGAGCACGTCGAGCTCAAAGCGGCCGCGATCCTTCATCGCCGTGCGCGAACGCAGCTCGTTCACGATGGCGAGCGCGGGAATTTCCCACATCATGGTATGCGTCCACGGTCCTTCGAACCGCAGTTCGTACTGGCCGTCCATTTTGCGAAGCTCATACTCCGGCAAGCGGAAATCGGCGAGCCAGGCGATGAAATCCGGGCTGAACATCTGCGCCTTGCCGTAGAAGCTGTTGCCCGCCAGCCAGATCAGCTCCTTCTTGCCGAACCGCAGCGAACGCGCATGGTCGAGCTGGGCGCGCAGTTCGGCCTCGTCGATCACATCGGCCAGACGGACCGACTTCGTGCGATTGATGAGCTCGAACGTCGCCTGCACATCCGGGTAGAGATGCCGGACCATCTGAAGCATCAGCAGCTTGTAGAAGTCCGTATCCAGCAGGCTGCGCACGATCGGGTCGAGGCGCCAGTTGTGATTGTATGTACGCGTTGCGATATCGGTGTAGACCATGACAAACTCTTAGGACGATATCCCGCAATGACAAACCCTGGGGCACTCAACCTTACGGCAACTCCGGTTTCGCATTCCGGCAGCCGCCGGTTCGTCATCGTCGTGGACATGCAGGGGGACTTCGTACATGCCGACGGCGCCCTGCCCGTCCCCGGCGCGCAAGCCATCGTGGCGCCGATGCAGGATTGGCTCAACGCGCTCGATCCCGCGCTGACCGCCGGTGTCCTGCTTACTTTCGACACGCATCAGCCTGAAATCTATTCCGGATCTCCGGAAAGCGAGAAGTTCCCCATTCATTGCATGAAGGGAACGGCGGGCTGGGAAAGCGTGCTCGATGCAAGCACCATCGATTCCCTCATTCCGATCTATACGCTGGAAAAGGGCGTGTTCGATATGTGGGCCGAACCCGGACTGGCGATGGAACCTGCACGCGGCGCGCAAGGTGAGCCGACAGGCCGCGACAGCTTCTTCGCCGATCTGGCCGGGTCGGGCGTGGAGGCCATGACGGTAGTCGGCGTGGCGGCGGACTACTGCGTGCGCTGGGCCATGGAAGGCCTGCTCGCTCGCGGCTTCAGGGTTGATCTACCCGCATCCCTGACGCGCGGCATCGGCAAGAATGCCGGGGAAGTCATCGCCGAACTGGGCGAAGAACACCGCCCGGCTGCGCTGGCTCCGTAAGCCCTGCCCCCGCCGCGCGGGTCAGGTCTGGAGGACGAAGGGAATCTCGACCAGCCCGCGCACCATGACCGCGGCACCATCGCGCCGCGTGGGAGACCACTTCCAGCGCCTCACCGCGGACAGCGCGGCCTTGTCGAGACGCTCGAACCCACTGCTTTTCGACACCGAGATATCCGCGACCGAACCGTCCGCGCCCAGGATGACCATGAGCACGACCGTGCCCTGCTCTCGCTTGCGGCGCGATTCCACCGGATAGCGTGGCGGATCCGCAGCGATCATCTTGGAAGAAAGGTCCCCTGCGTTCTCGATCCGAGGCGCCGGGGCCACAGCCACTGTCTGCGTCTGGGGCGCTGGCGGGCCCGGAATCGCCACCTGCACGACCGGCGGCTCCGGCGAGGTGGAGATCGTGGCGGGCGCCGAGGTCAGCACGATCGGCGGCGGCGGCGCCACGACCGGGGAGACCGGCTGCACCACCTGCTTCACGGGTTGCGGCTGGGATTTGGGCGGCGGCGGAGGCGGCGGCGTGGGCTGTTCTAGATCGGCGACCACCAGCCGCTTGCGTGCTTCCTGATGGCCGTTGACGATATTGAGTGCCAGCATCGAGGCGATCATCCCGCCGACGATCGCGGTGGCGCCCAGCATCGCGCCGATGTTCGGGCGGCGTTGTTCGCCATAACGCGAAACCGCCCAGGCTCCGGGAAGAGCGACGACCTCGCCCTGGGGCTGGGCCCTCGGACGCTCCGGCAGGACGACGTCGTCCGTCTGCTGAATTGTGGCGTATTTCGTCAAGTTACCGAACCCCCGCCAAAAGCCATTTTGGCCTGGCTAATGCGAGTCATTCGCATAGCTGAACCTTGATTTGCAGTCGAGACACAATCCGCACCGCATGGGCGGTTCCCGCCACAACCGCGCGTAAGGCCGGACGATTCGCAGCCTTGCCTTCCACGATGCATTGCCACTCGATTGCCATGTATTTCGCTATTGCGAATGAAACGCGATAAAGCAATATCCGCAATTGCAAGATGCGAAGCATTCCTTGCAACTTTCGTCAGCCAATCACTTAAAAATTTGTATTAGAATGATTTTTTCTGATTCCATCGTTAGGCGGAAAAATTGCGACTGCGAAGGAATTGCAATAATCGCCGGAAATGTCGCTCCCGATCGCACCCAACCTGCTGCTGATCCTCGCGCTCCTGCTCAAGACTAAAAGCGTGAGCGGGACGGCACTCGCCCTGGGCGTAAGCCAGCCCAGCGTAAGCCGAGCGCTCTCGCAGCTTCGGACCGCACTGAAGGACCCGCTGCTGGTCCGCTCCGGCGCGGGCATGGCAAGGACGCGCCGGGGTGAGGAACTTGTCGGCAAACTGGCGGACTGGGTGACGACGACGTCCTCCCTGCTCGTGGAGGACAGCTTCGCGCCCGCCGAAGTGGAACGGCGCTTTCGCATCGCCTCAACCGATTTCGGGGTGATGTCGGTGCTGCTGCCTGCCATCGCAATGCTTCGAGAACTCGCGCCCGCTATCTCGATCGACATCGTGCAGCTCAGCCATGCCACGCACCGCTCGCTGGCGGAGGGCGATATCGACTTCGCGATTTCCGGGCTCGACCATGACCCGGCGCAGCTTCATCGAATGTTGCTCTTCAGGGACAGCTTCCGCTGCGTCACGCGACGCGATCATCCCCTGGCCGTAAGCGATGACACGCCGATCACGGTGGAAACCTTCCTGAAGCACCCCCATCTCGGCCTCACTGTAAGCGAAGCGGAACTGGACCGGGTGACAATGACGCTCGGCCCGCTCGCCGCCACGCGCAAGGTCGCCGCCAGCCTGCCTTACTTCGGCCTCGCGCCGGACATGCTGGCGGCCGGCGATCTCGTGATGGTGCTGCCCGCACGGGCGGCAAACCATTTCAGCCAGACTCACGAACTGGCTTCGCGCCCGGCGCCGGAGCAACTGGGAGAACTGGAATACTGGCTGCTCTGGCACGAGCGCAGCCACCGCGACCGAGCAGCCGAATGGCTGCGGGACCGGCTTCAGGAGATCTGCTCCGCAAGCCTGACCGGCAAACCTGAATAGTCGATATCCGATCTTGATTGTTGGCCTTGGCCGGCTTCCGTCCCAATGGCGCTACTGCAATCTATTCGCATTAGCACAATGGGGGTTTCCGTGTTCAAAAAATCCGGGCTGCGCGCGAGCGCGGCCACCCTGGCGCTTGTCGTGGCACCTGCCGTGTCGATCAGCGCCGTTCCGGCGCTCGCTGACGAGGCAGACGGCACGACCAACGGCTCGACGATCGTCGTCACCGCGACCAGCCGCGAGCAGGAAGTGAAGGACGCGCCCGCCTCGATCAGCGTTCTCACCCGCGCGGATCTGGAACGCCTGCCCTATCGCGAAATAACCGATGCGCTGATGGAGATTCCGGGCGTCACCGTAACCCCGGGCGAAGGTAACAGCCGCGACATCTCGATCCGCGGCATGTCTCCGCAGTACACGCTGATCCTGGTTGACGGAAAACGCCTCAGTTCGCGCGAATCCCGCACGAACGGGGGCAGCATCTCCGAAGGCGGCATGTTGCCGCCGCTGGAGGCCATCGAACGAATCGAAGTGGTGCGCGGCCCGATGTCATCGCTCTACGGCTCGGACGCGATGGGCGGCGTCGTCAACGTCATCACCCGCCGCATCGCCGACAGCTGGCGCGGCAGCGTCCGAGTGAACGGCACGATGCAACTCGGCAGCGATTATGGCAATTTCGCGGACGGCAGCTTCTATCTTTCCGGGCCGGTCACCAAGGGCATCGGCCTCCAGGTGCAGGGCTCGATCAACCGCCGCACCGAGGACAACGTGATCGGCGGCACCCCCGACCGCAAGGACGAGAGCCTCTCGGGCAAGCTGGGCTTCTCGGCCGGGCCGGACCACGACCTCCTGATCGAGGGCGGGTACTACCGCCAGAAGACCGTATCGACCGCAGGAAAGACCATGGAAGTGACCGCCACCGTGCCTGAAGGCACCGTGGATTCGCAGACCCAGGAACGCTACGTCGCGGCGCTCAGCCACCAGGGACGCTGGGGCTTCGCCAGTTCCGAAAGCTACGTCCAGTACGAGGACGCCAGGAACATCGAGAGCGACAAGCGGATCAAGAACACGGTCGCACAGTCGATCTGGTCGGTGCCGCTGCCGTCGAACATGCTCAGTCTCGGCGGGTTCTTCCGCAACGAGGACCTGAGCGACACCACCGGCAACTTGCTCTCCGGCTCCACCCGCGCAGGTGCCTCGCGCACCAACTGGGCGCTGTTCGCCGAGAACGAGCTCACCATCCTCGACAACCTGCGCCTCACCGGCGGCATCCGCCTCGACAAGGACGAGCAGTACGGCTCGCACTGGACGCCGCGCATCTACGCGGTGTGGAATGCGGCCAGCAACTTCACGCTGAAAGGCGGCTATTCACAAGGTTTCCGCGCGCCCAACCTGCGCCAGACATTGCCGGACTGGGGACAGAGCAGCCGCGGCGGCACGATCTATGGCAACCCTGACCTCGAAGCCGAGACCTCGCGCACCGTAGAGGCGGTGGCGATGTACGAAGGCAAGGGCTTCGAAGCCAGCCTCACCGTCTACGACACCCGCTTCAACGACAAGATCACCCGCGTGACCTGCGAAGTGGCCGGCGCGTGGTGCATCGACGAGCCGCTAAGCTCGATCGGCCGCCCGCCAACAACGTACGTGAATGTCGACAAGGCGAAAGTGCGCGGCATCGAGGCCACCATCGATATCGCCCTCACCGGCACGCTGCGCCTGAACGCCACCGGCACGCTGACGGATTCGGAACAGCTGACCGGCGCCAACATCGGCTCCGCGCTGAACGACACGCCCAAGCAGCAGGCCAGCGGTTCGCTCAACTGGCGGCCCGACGACCGCCTGACCGTTTATGCACGCGCCGTGTTCCGCGGCGAGGAAGCCGTGACGGAAGCCCAGATCAGCGGCAACAACATCGTCGCCTCGTCCTATACGACCGTGGACCTCGGCGGTTCGTACAAGGTCTCGCCGGCCTTCACTTTCCATGCCGGCGTACAGAACCTGCTCGACAAGCGGATCGACTACGACAACTACGGCTATGTCATCGATCCGGCCCGCATCTGGATGGGCGCCACCGCCCGCTTCTGACGACCACGAACTAGCGCTTCGGGGCATCATTCCCGGAGCGCCTTTCGGCTTTTAAATCGAGGACATACCATGCTTTTCCGCTCCCTGCTTCTCGCCGGTTTCGCGGCCGCCGCATTTGCCGCCCCCGCTCACGCACACCGTGCCTGGCTGCTGCCGTCAACCGCCTCCCTGTCCGGCACCGGGCAAGTCGTCTCGGTGGACGCCGCCGTATCGAACGACCTGTTCCACCCCGATCACGTCGCACTGAACACCGACCAGATCACGGTCAATGCTCCCGACGGCAGCGACGGCCTGGTTGAGAACGCCGCCAAGGGCCGCCACCGTTCGACCTTCGAGGTGAAGATCGACAAGCCCGGAACCTGGAGGATCGGCACCCAGCGCACGGCCTATGCCGGAAGTTTCAAGCTGAACGGCGAGGAATGGCGCGTCGGCGGCCGTCCGCCGCGTCCGGTTGCGCCGGGCGCTGCTCCCGCCCCGGTGCGCCGCGTCGCGGGTCTGGCGGATATTCCCGCCGAGGCAACCGACATCAAGCTGGCCGAAGTCATCGCAACCAATGCGATATTCGTAACCGCCGATGCCCCCACCAAGACCGTCTTCGTCACCGGCAAGGGGCTGGAGTTCGATCCCGTCACTCATCCCTCCGCGCTAGTTTCGGACGAGGAAGCCCGGTTCCGGTTCCTGGTCGACGGCAGGCCCGCCGCAGGCGTGAAAGTCAACGTGGTTCCCGGCGCCAAGAAGTTCCGCGAAGCCGAAATGGCGCAGGAACTCGTGACCGACGCGCAAGGCGTGCTCACGGTGAAGTGGCCGGTCGCCGGGGTTTACTGGCTCAACGCCGCTACCGCCGATGCCAGGCCCGACGAACGCCGGGCCAGCGAACGGCGCATGAGCTTCACCACCACGCTGGAAGTGCTTGCCCCCTGATCGTGCCGGAGTTGCCGGACCTCGTTCGGCAACTCCGCGTCGGGGCGGCCGGGTTTCCACCGGGCGCCGCGAGATGAACCGATCGACGATCCCAGCATCCCGTCCTTAGGCGGGCTCGGTATGCCCGCCCACCCAGAGCGGTATCCGTCCGTGCGGACGGGGGTGACACTTGGCACTTTCAATGTGCGAACACAGAACACGCATTGGATGCTATGTTGCGCCGGCCCGTCGCCCGGGCCATCAGCAAGGAGGATGAGATGACCGCACCTCGCGAAAGCAAGACAGCCATCGGTGGACACAAGCTTCACCCGGACACTCTGATGCTGAACTATGGCTACGATCCGTCTCTCTCGGAAGGGGCGGTCAAGCCTCCGGTTTTCCTGACATCGACGTTCGTTTTCCCGACAGCCGAGGAAGGCCGGGACTTCTTCGATTATGTTGCCGGCCGGAAGGAGCCGCCTGCAGGTCAGGGGCGCGGGCTGGTCTATTCCCGCTTCAACCACCCCAACAGCGAAATCGTCGAGGACCGGCTGGCGGTCTATGAAGGCGCCGAAGCAGGCGTCGTGTTCTCCTCCGGCATGGGCGCGATCACGACCACTGTATTGGCGTTTGCCCGGCCCGGTGACGTGATCCTCCATTCGCAGCCGCTTTACGGCGGAACAGAGACGCTTTTGGCGAAGACTTTCGCCAATCTGGGCATCAAGGCGCTCGGCTTTGCAGATGGACTGGACGAAGCCGCCGTGATGGCAGCCGCAAGTGAGGCGGCAGCACTGGGACGGATTTCGATGGTGCTGATCGAGACCCCGGCCAACCCGACCAACAGTCTCGTCGACATATCGCTGCTCGAACGCGTTTGTGCCAGACTGGGCGACCTGCAGGGGCACCGCCCGCTACTGGTATGCGACAATACTCTTCTTGGCCCGGTGTTCCAGCATCCCCTGGCACATGGCGCCGACATTTCGCTCTATTCCCTGACCAAGTATGTGGGCGGGCATTCCGACCTCGTGGCAGGCGCTGCGCTCGGCTCGGCGGCACTCATGCGC
Organism: Novosphingobium sp. ST904; assembly: GCF_001298105.1. Lineage (GTDB taxonomy): Bacteria > Pseudomonadota > Alphaproteobacteria > Sphingomonadales > Sphingomonadaceae > Novosphingobium. Next base: position 76,878 of record NZ_LGJH01000154.1, read on the forward strand.
GAAGTTCGCCTCCTGCGCAGCGCAATCGGGACCCAGTTGGACCCTCACAGCTGCTGGATGCTGAGCCGGTCTCTGGAAACGCTGGGCCTTCGCATGGAGCGCGCGAATGCCAACGCTGCCGTGGCGGCCACATTCCTGAAGGATCATCCGAAGGTTATCGGCGTGGCCTATCCCCCGTTCTATCCCGCAGGTTCCCGGCAGGCCGAAGTCTTCGCCGCCCAGTGCAGCGGCGCAGGCTCGACCTTCGCCTTCGATATCGCCGGAGGCCAGCCCGCCGCGTTCCGGTTCCTGAACGCATTGCAGATCTTCAAACTGGCGGTCAGCCTCGGAGGCACGGAATCGCTGGCGAGCCACCCGGCCACCACGACCCATTCGGGCGTCCCTCTGGAAGTGCGCGATCGTATCGGCGTACTGGAAACGACTGTGCGGCTTTCCATTGGCATCGAACATGCCGAGGATATTGTCGCCGATCTCGCGCAAGCGCTCGATCTCGCCTGACCTTGCGCCGCGGCAGACCGACCTTTCGAAAGCGCAAGGTCGGTCTGCCGACAAGCAGCGTCGCGCTGCCATTCTCCATCCACCGGTGCTGGATATCGGGCACGCCAACGTCCGCACCGTAAGATGTTTCTTTGAGAATGCCTGTTTAGGATTTCGTAAAAACGCCGGATCAATAGGTAAATCGAAGCGTCGCGCCATAAGTGCGCGCGCTGCGCGCGCCGTGGTGGCACCGAGCCCGGTCGATATCTTTTGCTGGAAATACTTCGTGTCCGAGATGTTCTTCATCCAGAACTCCAACCCCCATTTCTCCGTCGGACGGTATTCGATCGAGCCGTTAAGCAGCATGTATTCGTCCTGCTTCAGGACCCCGTCCGTCTCGAAAGGAAAGCCGCTGTTGTAGCTGCCCATCATGTTTACGCGCAGTTGCTGCACCTCACCCAGCGGGATGGTCGCGCTGGCGCCGAGACTGGCGGAAAAGTCCGGCGCCGTCGGGGTCTGGAACCCTGAAGCATCGCCGAAGCAGGTCTTGAACCCGCCGGCCTGCGGCCCGGTGGTCATCCCCGGCGCGCGGGTTCCGGTGGCGTCGCAGATCGCCGGGTTGGGGTAGATGAACGGAGCGCCTGCCAGCGTGTCGGTCGGGCCGAAGTAGTGGAAGCGGGAATCGAGCCAGGTAAAGCCCCCGAAGATGCGCAGACCGTCGGTCGGCGCAGCCTCGAAATCCACGTCGAGACCATCCACCTTGACCGAAGCCGCATTCAGCAGGGCCGCCGTTCCGATCGTGCCCACCGCCGCCGAGCGCACCTGATAGTTGGTGATGTCATAGTGGAATACCGAGGCATTCAGGCGCAACGCACGGTCGAACAGTTCCGACTTCACGCCGATTTCGTAGGCGTTGATATACTGCGGCTGGACGGGCGGAAGCTGCGGGTTCTGCAACGAATAGGTGCCTGCCTTGAAGCCGCGGTTATAGGAGGCATAGACGCTCACGTCGTCGGAAAGCTCCTGCCGGATCGCGGCGCGCCAGGTGAACTTGCCATAGCTTATCTTGTCGTCGGTCGGGATGAGAACACCCACGACATCGTTGGCGAGCGCGGCATAGCCACCGCCGAGGCGGCGCTGGTCCTTTGTATAACGGACGCCGCCGGTCAGCTTGGTCGTGGATGTCAGCGCATAGGTCACTTCGCCGAACGCCGCGTAGGAATCGGTATCGAGCGTGGCATCGATGTACTGGCCGCTGGTGAGCCCGCCCAGCGCCAATCCGGTGAACCTGGCCCGGTTGAAAACCTCTGAACGCAGGTAGAACGCCCCGATTTGCCAGCTGAGCGGTTCTGTATCGCTTGATGCCAGACGCAATTCCTGCTGATAGGCGCGCGAGCCCGATGTGAACGCGATCCGCATGTAGGGAACCTGCGTGGCATCAACGTCGAAGTCCGATCTGTTCTTGCTGTCGCGCAGGGAACTGATGCTGGTCAACGTCGCAAAGCCGAGATCCGCCTCGCCCGTCAGGCTAACTCCCCAGTTGGTCAGCTGGGTGAGCGAATAATCGTTCGATGCCGTGTCCATGCTGCCGATCGAACGGATGCCCCCGACTACGAGATAGTCCTCATCCACGCTCCAGCCGACCGCGGTATTGTCATCCGTGTCGTAGTAATCGCCTGACAGCACGAATTTCACATCGTCGCTGGCGCGAAGCACGATCTTGGATCGGGCGCCCCAGTACCGCATCTTCTTGATATCGCGGTCCAGCGTGACGTTTCGGCCCCAACCGTCGCGCTGGTCGTAGCCGGTCAGGGCGATGTCCGCGCTGATCCGGTCCGTGATCGGCCCGCCCAGATAGGCCTGCCCCTGTATCGTGTCGTAGTTCGCATAGCCCACCTGCCCGGACGCTTCGAGATGGTCCCCCGGCTCCCGGGTGATGACATGGATGAGCCCGCCGAATGCATTGCGGCCGAACAGCGTACCCTGCGGCCCCTTCAGCACCTCTATACGCTCTATGTTATTGAATTGCATGACGGTGCTGGACAAGTCCGGCATATAGACCCCATCGACGTAGAAGGCATTCGAGCCTTCGTCCCCGATCGAGGCATTGGTGGTGCCCACCCCCCGCACGAAGAACAGGCCGCTGGCACCCGAACGGGAGAACTGCACCGCCGGAACGGCCTGGGTCAGCGTATTGGTCTCGGAAATGCCGGAGGACTGAAGCGCTTCCGATCCGACTGCGGTGATCGCGATCGGCACTTCCTGGAGGTTCTCCGCCCGGCGCTGCGCGGTCACGATGATTTCCTGAAGGCCGTGCGCCTCATCCTGCGCCCTTGCAGGCCGCACCTCGCACAAGGCCATGACGGCGATGGCGGCGCAGCCCCAATACGCAGGTAAAGAACTGGAAAACCGACGATTTCCTGACATTGCACACCCTCCAGATTCGTGCATGGGCGCCGGTCCCGGCGCTCCTCCCATTGCGAAGCCATGCTTCGCCTGTCCTGCCGAGGCGCCCGATTGTATTTGAAATTGCCGCCCCGGATCGCTCCTAAGGGTGATCGGCACGAATAGGAGGGTCAATCGACCAGGAACCGCCAAGGCCGCAAATTTCCGCCACAAGCATAAGAAATTGGCGGATTTTACATCAAGGGAACATAGTTCTCCTGCGCGTTCCGTTCTCATGGCGGGCCGTTTTTGCCTCGAACCTCGATCATTGCCGCCCGGGAGTTCACGCCGGGGGAGATCGGCGGAACGAAAGCCCCCGCCGGATGCTGCAGCGCGAAACAAATTCTTGCAGCGGGTCCCTCGATTAGGCAAGATAGAGCCACGAATTCGGATTCTGCCTGCAATGACGCAGGCGTGATCCAGCGGTCCTTCGGAACCGCATATAGAGGCAACGACGCCATCGACCGGCCCTGCAAGAGGCCCGGTCGTGGCGTTTTTTCGTTTTGGGGACCATGTGAGCAACAGGACGGTCAAGAGCGTATGTCCCTACTGCGGCGTTGGCTGCGGTATCGTCATGGAAGTGGCGGACAACCGGATCGTCAAGGTCTCCGGCGACAAGAGCCATCCCACCAATTTCGGCCGGCTCTGCACCAAGGGCAACACCTGCCACGAACCGGTGGCGGCGGCGGGCCGTGCCGTCACGGCCTATGCCCGGATCGCCGGGGGCAATGACCAGGGCGCTATCCCCATGGAAGAGGCGATCGGCCGCACTGCACGGGGCCTGCGCGCGATCATCGATCGCGACGGGCCGGATGCCGTCTCGCTCTATGTGTCGGGCCAGATGTCGCTGGAGGCGCAATATCTGGCCAACAAGCTCTGCAAGGGCTTCATCGGCACGAACAACATAGAGAGCAATTCGCGCCTTTGCATGGCGAGCGCGGCAAGCGGCTACAAACTGTCGATCGGGGCAGACGGCCCGCCCGGCTCCTATCAGGATTTCGACAAGGCGGACCTGTTCTTCGTGATCGGCGCCAACATGGCCGATTGCCACCCCATCCTGTTCCTGCGGATGATGGACCGGGTGAAGGCCGGGGCACGGCTGATCGTCGTCGATCCGCGCCGCAACGGCACGGCGGACAAGGCCGACCTGTTCCTCCAGATCCGCCCCGGCACCGATCTCGCGCTGCTGAACGGCCTGCTCCACCTGCTGGCGCAGGAAAGCCGGATCGACGAGGATTTCATCGCCGCCCACACCGAGGGCTGGGACGCGATGCACGAGTTCCTGGCGGATTACACCCCCGCCCGCGTGGCCGAACTGACCGGCATTCCCGAGGCCGACATCAGGCAGGCCGCCCGATGGATCGGCGAGGCGGGCGAGTGGATGTCATGCTGGACCATGGGGCTGAACCAGAGCACGCACGGCACCTGGAACACGAACGCGATCTGCAACCTGCACCTCGCCACGGGGGCGATCTGCCGACCGGGAAGCGGCCCCTTCTCGCTTACCGGCCAGCCCAACGCCATGGGCGGCCGCGAAATGGGCTACATGGGTCCGGGCCTGCCGGGCCAGCGCGCGACGCCCAGCGATGAGGACCGCCGTTTCGTGGAGGACGCCTGGGGCATTGCGCCTGGCAGCCTTCGCGTGGATGCCGGGGCGGGGACGATATCGCTGTTCGAGGAGATGGCCGCAGGACGGATCAAGGCCTGCTGGATCATCTGCACCAACCCGGTGGCCAGCGTGGCGAACCGCAAGACCGTGATTGCAGGGCTGGAAGCCGCCGAACTGGTGATCGCGCAGGACGTCTACATCGATACCGAAACCAACCGCTACGCCGACCTGATCCTGCCCGGCGCCCTGTGGGCCGAGGCGGAAGGCGTCATGATAAATTCCGAACGCAACCTCACGTTGATGCAGAAAGCCGTCGATCCGCCGGGAGAGGCGATGGCGGACTGGCAGATCATCGCCCGCGTCGCCTGCGAAATGGGTTATGGTCATGCGTTCACTTATGCGTCGGCCGCGGAAGTCTTCGAGGAAATCCGCGGATTCTGGAACCCGCGCACCGGATATGACATCCGCGCGCCAGCCATGACCGGCTCCGCGAGGCTCCGCTGCAATGGCCCTGCCCGCCGGGTGACGATCATGGCCGGAACCCCATCCGATACCTCAACGACGGCGTGAGCCAGACGGGACGGATTAACGAGGACGGCAGCCGTCCGGCGATCTCCTTTCCCACCGAAAGCGGAAAGGCGCACTTCCTGCCCCGGCCGCACCTGTCCCCCGCCGAGATGCCGGATGCCGATTATCCGCTCGTGCTCAATACCGGCCGCCTCCAGCACCAGTGGCACACGCTGACGAAGACGGGGAAAGTGGGCAAGCTCAACAAGCTCAATCCGGGACCGTTCGTGGAAATCCACCCCGAGGACGCCGCGGCGCTAGGCATCGGCGAGGGTGACAGGGTGGAAGTCCGCTCGCGGCGGGGCCGGGCTGTCCTCCCCGCGATGCTCACAGAGCGGGTCCGTCCCGGCAACTGTTTCGCCCCGTTCCACTGGAACGACGTGTTCGGAGAGGATCTGGCCGTCAATGCGCTCACCAGCGACGCGGTCGATCCGCTTTCGCTGCAACCCGAATTCAAGTTCTCCGCCATTGCCCTCGCCCGGCTGTCAGGGCCGGCGGAGGACGATCCCATCACAGCCGCGCCGGAAGACATGACACCGCCATTCGCAGACCCCCTGCCCGGCCCGGCCGGACTGCTCCCGTTCCAGACGGCCGCGATCGACGCATTCCTGCAGGTCATGGGCCTGAGCCCCGGCACGCCGCCGGCGCTATCCGGAAGCGAGGAACGCTACCTTTCGGGCTTCATGACCGGCCTGCGTTCGGGCAACCTGCCTGAAGACGCCGGTGTGCCCGTGCTGCCCGGCGGATCACCGGTCGATGAAGACAAGCGGACCTACATGAACGGCCTCCTGGCCGGCCTCTTCTCCCGCTCGCCCGCAATTCCGGACGGCGATCGGAGAGAGGCGGTATCCCTGCCCGCCGCCGCGACGTCCAGGGAAAGCCTGCCCGAAGTGCTGGTGCTCTGGGCGTCGCAGACCGGAACGGCGGAAAGTTTCGCCGAACAATGCGCCAGCCGGCTGCAGAACAGTCCTGCAAAGTGAGGCTTGCGCCGCTGGGCAGCGTGAAACCTGCGGACCTGGCCGCGGCAGGCCGGGCGCTGTTCATCGCCAGCACCTTCGGCGACGGCGATGCCCCCGACGACGCGGGCGCATTCTGGTCCGCGCTGGCATCGGAAGCGCCTTCAGGGATCGAGGCCCTGCGCTATTCGGTGCTGGCGTTTGGCGATTCCAGCTACGACCAGTTCTGCGGTTTCGGGCGAAAACTCGACGCCCGGCTGGAGGAACTCGGCGCCAACCGCCTCGCGCCCCGCGCCGATTGCGAACCCGACTTCGAAGTGGAAGCCGCGCGATGGTTGGATGCGGTATCGGCGGCCCTGCTCCCCGGCACGATGGATGTGCCCGCCGAAGCGGCAATGGAAGGTGCCGCCGCCGTGCTCACCGTCGCTCCGGTATCCCCCGCACTGCGCTCCGCCCAGGCCCCGGCGCAAGTCTCCTACACCCGCAAGGCCCCGCTCAGGACGGCGCTGGTTCGAAACACCCTGCTCAGCGGGCTGGGCGCACAGAAGGAAGTGCGCCAGTTCGGTTTCGATCTCGCCGGGCAAGATTTCGCCTACCGCGCCGGCGATGCGCTGGGGGTATGGCCGATCAACTGCCCGGCGCTCGTGGCGGAGATCGTGGACCTGCTTGCGCTCGATCCCGATGCTCCCGTAACTATCAAGGGCCTTGGCGAAGTGCCGCTCCACGAAGCGCTGCTCCGCCACTGGGACATTGCCAAACCCACGCGCAACATTCTCGAACTCATTGCCGAGCGCATGCCGCAAGCCGCGTTCATCCCGCTGCTCGATCCGGACCGCAAGCCGGAGTATGACGGCTCCTGCGCGAAAACCAGATCGCCGATATCCTGCACGAAACCGGCGCCCAGCTCGACACGGCAGACCTGATGCAGGTCATGCGGCCATTGCAACCGCGCTTCTACTCGATCGCCTCCAGCCCGCTTGCGCAGGCGAACGAGGTGCAACTTACCGTCTCGGTCCTGCGCTACAGCAACCGGGGGCGGCGACGCTCGGGGGTCTGCTCGGCCTTCATGGCGGACCGCGCAGCCGAGTACGAGGCCGGGCGCGGAACCGGCCTGTTCCTGCAACCATCCTCGCATTTCCGGCCGCCTGCCGATCCGGCCCGCGCCGCGATCATGGTAGGCCCGGGCACCGGCATCGCACCTTTCCGGGGTTTCCTCCATGACCGCGAGGCCAGCGGCGCGGCGGGAAGCAACTGGCTGTTCTTCGGCGAGCAGCACGAGGCCACCGACTTCTACTACCGCGAAGAGATCGACCAGTGGCGCCGTTCAGGCCACCTCGACCGGCTCAGCCTCGCCTTTTCCCGCGATCAGGCGGAGAAGGTCTATGTGCAAAACCGCATGATCGAGGAAGGCGCAGAACTGTGGCGCTGGATCGACGGGGGCGCGCATTTCTACGTCTGCGGCGATGCCAGCCGCATGGCCAGGGACGTGGACAAGGCGCTCAGACGGGTGATCGCGGTACACGGAGGCATGACGGCCGAGGCGGCGGACGATTACGTCGCCCAGATGCGGGAGGACAAGCGCTACGCCCGCGATGTCTATTAAGTGGCGTAAGAATTGTTCATAACATCCCCGCCCACGCGCCATTTTGTTGAACTTGCGCGGCGCAATCGATAGCCGGTTCGTTCCTCCTCTCACTGGGTGCCCCGCAACAGGACCGCAGGGCCGGGAACCGTCGGATTGCGTTTTCGCGTCGCTCATTCCGTTTGCACTCTGGCCGCAATCCTGTGGCCCGCAACCGGCGTTCTGGCGCAATCCGCCGAAGTGAATGTTCCCTCCCAGCCACTCTCCCGCGCCATCGCGCAACTGGGGCAGCAGGCCGGCGTGGAGATCCTGCTCAACACGCCCGGTCAGGAGCGCCGCCTTTCCAGAACCGTGAAAGGGCACCTTTCAGCGCGGGAAGCGCTACAGCGCATGATCCGCGGCATGGATCTGGAAACGAGGCACGTCTCACCGGGCGTATACCTCGTGCTGGCTTCGCCCCGCGCCGAACGCCGCAAGGCCGAACCCCGCCCACCCACACCCGATCCCTCGCCCGATATCCTGGTCTCGGCACGGCGCAGGCCGGAACGGGAAATCGAAGTGCCACTGCAGGTGGTCCAGCGGAACGCCGAAACGCTCGACCGGGCCTCCATCCGAACTCTGGCCGATCTCGCCCGCATCACGCCCGGTTTCGTCGCGACGGGACAGACGTCTAGCGCCACGCCGCTCCTCGTCATGCGCGGCCAGCGCCGCTCGATCAGCGATGAAAACCGCCTGCCGCTGGTCGTCTATCAGGACGAGGTACCGCTTCCCAACCAGGCCGCCGTCGCACCGCTTTACGACATGGCCTCGATCGAGGTACTGCGCGGGCCGCAAGGCACCCTGTTCGGCCGCAACACCACCAGTGGCGCCGTGCAGCTCCATTCGGTCCTGCCGGGAAGCGGGGTGCCCGGCTATTTCGAAGCGGAGACTGGCACATATGGCCTGAGCCGGCTCGAAGGCGCCCTCGAACTGCCGCGGGAGGGGCCGTGGTCCTTGCGCGTATCCGGCCAGCGGATGCGGCGAAACGGCTATACGCACATGGCCTCGGGCGGACGGGCAGACACGGCCCACAGCGATGCCATGCGCGCGATGGTCCGCTTCGAACCCGAAAGTCCACTGCGATCGACCCTCAGCTTCGACATGCTGGACGCCGAAGAGATGGGCGCAGCGCTGATCCTTGCCGGGGTCTATGAAACCGGCAGCGCCCGCAATCCTGAAAACGTGCCCTATTTCGACTGCGGAAGCGGCGCATGCGACATCGACAGCTACTTCTCGATCCAGCAATCGCTCGGCCGGCGCACCTCGCAATCCGGAATCGCGCCGATCTATCGGCGGCGGTTCCGGGGGCTCGGCAACATCACCGAGTACGGTGACGAAGACCTGATGGTCCGCAATATTGTCGGCTGGCGATCCACCCGTGTTTTCTATGCGCTCGACGGGGACGGCACCCCGCTGGAAATCAACGATTCCACCACCCGTTCCGCCCATCATCAGTGGACGGAAGAATTCCAGCTTCAGGGCCGGCTGGGAAAGGTCCGCTACATCGCGGGCCTGTTCTATCTGGACAGCGCACCGTCCGGCGCGGTGCTGCAGGACGTCTCCCGGTTCGTCCGCCCGGACAATCCGCCCTTTCACGTCGCCAACTACCAGACCTTCCGCAGCGCCGCCGTTTTCGGGCAGGCGACTGTCCCGATCGGCGATGAACTGACCGCCGACCTCGGCCTGCGCTATACCGCCGAGCAGGTCAGCGGCTGCGCCTTGCGCTCGCTGACGGCCCGGCCCGCGACCCGCGAGGCCTGCCTCGATGACGGCGGTTCCGCCGCGAAAGCCGCCTCGCAGCGACTGACATGGACTTTCGCCCTGACCCGCAAGCTCGGCGATCACAGTTTCTATCTCACCAGCAGACGGGCGTTCCGGTCCGGTGGATACAATACACCGCGCCTTGCCGGCACGCTGGCCCCCTACCAGACCTTCAAGCCGGAAACCCTGACCGATCTTGAAATTGGCGCCAAGGGGCGCTGGTCGGCCGGAAATCTTGGAGGATATTATTCGGCGGCGGCCTATGCCGGGCTTTACACCAATGTCCAGCGCGCGCTTTTCCCCGATCTCGACTTTGACGGCGATGGCGATATCACGACGGACCCGATCACACTTTACATCAACAGCGCAAAAGCCCGCGTTGCCGGTTTCGATGGCGAATTTTCGGCCAACCTGGACACGCGGACCCATGTAACGCTCAGCGCCTCCTGGATTCACGCACGCTATACGGAAGTGGTCGCTCCGGCAGCCCTGATCTCGCTGCTGGGAACAGACCCGCTCAACAACCGCTTCACTTATACGCCCAGCTTCAGCGGAACCGTTTCGCTCTCCCGCGAGGTGCCCCTGCCTCATCGGCTGGGCGAATTGAGCCTCGCTGCGGATTACAGCTACGTCAGCGCCGTCCGCTTCACCGAGCGGCCGAGCGAGACTTTCGGAACCCAGCCGGCTTACGGCCTGCTTGGCGCATCGATCACATGGCAGCGGATCGGCGGGATGCCGTTGGACCTGGAGATATGGGGCCGCAACCTGACCGACCGTTTCTACGCCAGCGGCGGCGGCACGCTCAATCCAGCCTATGCCGCCGCGACCATCATTCCCGGTCCGCCCAGGACCATGGGCCTGCGGCTGCGCTACACTTTCGAATAGCGCCGCCCAAGGCGCGCCGCTCAGGGCTGGACGAGTTCGGCCCGGGTCGCGCTTTCATTCTCGACGCGGGCAATGCCGGCCAGTTCCAGGCTCTGGAGGAAACCGCGCGTCACCCCGATGCGGAACGTGCCGCTGATCGGATGGCGGGCCAGTGCCGGGCTGGCGACGATGATTTCCTGCGGACTGTAGCGGTTGATCTCCGCCACTGCGTCCTTCAGTGGAACCTGGTCGAAACTGACAACACCCTTGCGCCAGGCAAGCTGCCGGTCGACATCGATGCTGCCGGTGCGGAACCTGCCGGAACTCCAGACAAGCTCCTGCCCGGGGGCAAGGATCGCCGATTGCGCAGGCTGTCCAGCGCTCGCGGGCATATCGACACGGACCTTTCCGTGCGCAAGCGTAACGCCGATGGTACCGCCGAAGTCCCGAACCGCAAAAGCGGTGCCCAGCGCAGTGACCTTCACCGCGCCCGCCTCGACCACGAACGGCTTGCGCGGGTTCTTCGCCACCTCGAAGAAGGCTTCGCCATTCCTGATGGAGGTGCTGCGCCGCGTATCGGTTTCGTTGACCGCAAGGGTGGAAGAGGTATTCGCCGTGATCGTCGAACCGTCCGTCATGCGGAAGGTCAACTGCTGGCCGATGCCGGTTGAAATGATCCGGCTGTCCGCCCCCGCAATCGCCGTGGCCGTCGCCGCAACTTCGGCGCTTTGTTGCCGCTGGTAGACGACACCGGCGGTCAGCACCGCGACAGCTGCAACCGCGGCCGCCAGCGGACGCTGCCACCGGCCACGTGAGCGGCGGTTGGCCAGCGCCCGTTCGCGGATCGCCAGGATGCGTGCATCCGTTCGCATCGCGGCGGTCTCTTCCCATGCGCGCTCGACGCGCGCCCAGGCCACGCGATTGCCCTCGTCACGGGCGTGCCAGCGCTCGAAATCATCGTAATCCTGCGCGGTCGCCCGAGGCGAACGGAACAGGCTGAAATAGGCGGCCGCCGTCGCTTCGGGGGAATCGATCTGTTCCAGAGCGCGGGCATCGAAGGGCCGGGGATCTATGGACTTGCTCATGGCAGATCCCTCGCAGCCAGGAAGCGCACGGCCTTCATCAGGTGCCGCCCGACTGCACTGTTAGAAAGGCCGAGATGCTCTCCGATCGCATCGTAGGACATCTCCTCGAAGCGGTGGAGGACGAAGACGTCGCGCGTCAGTCCGGGCATTTCCTCAAGCGCATTGACCAGCCGGTCCACGTCCTCGCGCCCACGCAAGACACGCTCGGGCGTCAGTTCCTCTACCGGGTGGAACGTCTCGGTCAGTTCGAAATGCGCGCTACGGTGGCGGACCTGATCGCGGCGCGCGCGGTCGGTCAGCACACTGGCCGCGACCTGGAACAGGTAACCCTCGACATTGGCGATCGGATCGGTCTGCCCGCGCACGTGCATGCGCACCAGCACGTCCTGCACGAGATCGTCCACATCGCCGGGCACCGCCCGCTTGGCGATGTACCGCCGCAAGGCCGGGACGTGCGCCGAGAGATCCGGCGCCTCCACGCGTTCGTTCGGCGATGTCCTGCGCAGCGAGAAAATGACGTCGATCCTTCGATCCGGAAACCGCCTCTCCTTAGCCGCGCAGCCGGCGAAACGTCACCCGGAATATTTTTTCATCGAAAGCGAATGATCCGCGTTCGGCTGCGTCTTGCGACTATCGGCCTGCGATCAGGGACAGGCCGGATAGATAAGGAAATAGAACAATATGTCCTGTCGTAGCCTTTCCGCATTGCTGCTTGCCTCTTCGTTCCTGGCCATTTCGGCCCCGGTCGCCCAGGCCCAGGAAACCGCCTCGCGCGTGTCCGACGAGCCCGGCGGCGAAATCTTCGTCACCGCCCGCCGCCGCGAGGAAAGCGCCCAGACCGTTCCCGTCTCGGTGACCGCCTTCAACGAGGAAATGCTGCGCGAGAAGGCGATCGTCAGCACGCAGGACCTCACTTACACGACGCCGGGCCTCAACGTCGCCCCGCAGACCTCGCGCGATACGCCCAGCATCGTCATCCGCGGCCAGCGCCGCGCGACGGCAGGCGCGGCCGCGCCTTCCGTCGTCACCTACTTCGCCGATGTGCCGCTGCCCAATGAAGGCTCCATTGTGCCGACGTTCGACGTCGGTTCGATCCAGGTCCTCAAGGGCCCGCAGGGCACGCTGTTCGGCCGCAACACCACCGGCGGCGCGCTGCTGCTCTATCCTACCGCGCCGGATTACGACTTCGGCGGCTACGGGCAGGTCACGCTCGGCTCCTACAACGAGCGGACCTTCGAAGGCGCCGTCAATGTGCCGATCATGGACGAACACGTCGCCCTGCGTCTGGCCGGACAGGTCGCGCGCCGCGACGGCTACACCAAGAACCACGGCATCGGCGGCAACCTTGACGACCGCAACAACAACGCCTTCCGTGCCTCGCTGCTGGTGGAACCGGTCGAGGGCCTCAAGAACGTGACGGTGTTCGACTGGTACCGCGCACGGGAGAACGGCACCGGCCTCGTGCTCAACGGCGTCTACCCGAACCCCGCCGTCTCCGGTGGCGGCACCGCGCGCACGGCGGCCAACGCGCCTTACTTCGACTGCGGCGTTGACGGCTGCGACATCGACATCGCCCTGTCCGAGCAGCAGGCCGCCGGCGTGCGCGACGTTTCGACCAGCATCGATCCTTATTCGAACCGCACATTCTGGGGCCTTGCCAATACCACCACGCTCGATGTCGGCACGGTCACCTTCAAGAACATCTTCGGCTACCGCAGCAGCAAGGTAGACGGTGCTCGCGACATGGACGGCACTTACCTTGCCCTCTACGACGGCGTGTCGAACACCAATGTCCAGCAGTACTCGAACGAGTTCCAGGCCATGGGCAAGCTGTTCGGAGACAAGCTCGACTGGATCGTCGGTGCATTCTACCTGAAGAGCGACCCGAACGGCGTGAACGGCAGCGTCACCTATTCTGCCGTGATCCCGGGCAAGACCTTCACCTATAACGAGAACTACAACACCTCGACCAGCAAGGCGCTGTTCGGCCAGATCGGCTATGCCTTCGGCGGATTTGCGGAAGGCCTGCGCTTCAACGGCGGGTTCCGCTACACCTGGGACAAGTCCTCGGGCTGCTCGGTGGCGGCGCTGGATACGGCGGCACGTATCGGGCCGGACGCCTGCGAGGATCGCGGCGGCAAGACCGGCTCGGAAAGCTCCAAGGCGCCGACCTGGACACTGGGCTTCGACTACAAGGTCAACGACGACCTGTTCCTCTACGTCACCAACCGCCGGGGCTACCGTTCGGCTGGTTACAACCAGAGCGGGCTGTCCTCCTACTTCGACGGTTTCGAGACCTTCAAGCCCGAGAAGGTCACCGACTATGAAGCCGGCATCAAGTCGAGCTGGCAGCTCGGCGACGTGAAGGGCCGCTTCAACATCGCCGCCTACACCAGCAAGTACAACAACATCCAGCGCTCGATCTTCCCCGGCGCGGATTTCGACGGCGACGGCAACTCCGCCAACGACCCCAGCAGCCTGATCATCAACGCCGCCAAGGCGACGATCCAGGGCACCGAGTTCGACTTCTCGGTCACGCCGGTTCACGGCTTCACCCTCTCGGGCTTCGGCGCCTATACCGACGCCAAGTACGACGAGTACGATGCCCCGGCCGCCTTCATCCCGCTGCTGGGCAACAATCCGGTCAACAACAAGTTCTCCTACACCCCCAAGTGGACCGTGGGCGGCGGCGCGCGTTACGCGCATGACCTGGGCGAGTTCGCGGAACTGGTGTTCAACGCCAACTGGTTCCACAGCACCAAGGTCTGGTACGTCGAGCGCCCGCTGGATACCAACGGCATCCAGAAGGCCTACGACACCGTCAACCTGAAGCTTGACCTCAACGACATCGAGGGCCGGGGCATCGATATCGGCTTCTTCATCCGCAACCTGTTCGACGTGACTTACGCGGCGGCCGGCGGCGTGGTGACCCCCTCGATCACTTCGACCACGCTGGTCTACAACGAACCGCGCGTGTTCGGCGCCCAGCTTCGCGTCTCGTTCGGGAAGCGCTGATTTACTGCCTGTCCCGCGCGGTTCGCCGATCCGCGCGGGACAATTTCGATACGACCTTCAATGAGGATGTGCTCATGAAATCCCTCGTTCGTACCGCCCTGTTCCTGCTCGCCGCCAGCGCCAGCGTTCCCGCTCTGGCCGGGCCGCTTGCCGATGCCGACCGCACCGCGATCCTGGCCGACGTCAATCGCGGCTCTGCCGCCATGTCACGCAATGCGCTTCAGATCTGGTCCTGGGCCGAAGTCGGCTTCCAGGAAACCAAAAGTTCCGGGCTGCTTCAGAAGGAGCTGAAGACCGCCGGCTTCCAGGTCACGCCCGGCGCCGCCGGAATGCCCACCGCCTTCGTCGCCAGCTTCAGGACCGGCGACGGCCCCGTCATCGGCATCCTTGCCGAATTCGATGCCCTGCCCGGCCTCGCCCAGGCCGCCGAGCCGGAGCGCCATGCGCTTGACGGCATTGCCGGCCATGCCTGCGGCCACAACCTGTTCGGCGCCGCCTCCATCGCCGCTGCCATCGCCACCAAGAATTGGATGGTCGCTCACGGCATCAAGGGCGAACTGCGTGTCTATGGCGCGCCTGCCGAAGAGGGCGGTTCGGGCAAGGTCTTCCTCGTCCGCTCGGGCCTGACCAAGGACGTCTCCGCCATGCTGCACTGGCATGCGGGTGACGGCTACAGCGCCATGCAGGGCCATGCCCTTGCCAATGTCAGCGCCAAGTTCCGCTTCCACGGGATCGCCTCGCACGCGGCCGCCGCGCCCGAACGCGGCCGCTCCGCGCTGGATGCGGTCGAGGCGATGGACAACATGGTCAACATGATGCGCGAGCACGTCCCGCAGGAAACCCGCATTCATTACGTCATCACCGATGGCGGCAAGGCACCCAACGTCGTGCCCGACACGGCCGAAGTCTACTACTACGTCCGCCACCCCGACCAGCAGCAGGTGGCCGAGATCATGGAGCGCGTGAAGAAGGCCGCAGAAGGCGCCGCGCTCGGCACCGGCACAACGGTGGAGTACAACCAGATCGGCGGCACTTTCGACCTGCTGCCGAACGACACGCTCGGCCATGTCATGTACGAGAACCTCAAGCAGGTGCCGCTGCCCGCCTACACGGCGCAGGAACAGGCCTTCATCGACAAGATCAGCGCCACCCTGCCCAAGGGCGGCCGCAAGAGCACACCGGGCGTCGCCCCCTATAGCAGCGGCGAGATCATGTCGGCCTCCACCGACGTCGGCGACGTCAGCTACACGACCCCCACCGCCGGGCTGTCCGCGGGCACCTGGGCGCCGGGCACCCCGCCGCACAGCTGGCAGGCGGTTGCGGCCAGCGGCAACAGCGTCGGCACCAAGGGCGCCGAAGTGGCCGCCAAGGCGCTTGCCCTCACCGCCGCGCAACTGTTCCAGAGCCCCGATACGCTGGCCGCCGCCAAGGCCGAACTCGACGAGCGCCACGGTCCGAACTTCGTCTATCGCTCGCTGCTCGGCGACAAGGCCCCTTCGCTGGATTACCGCAAGGGGTCTGCCACCAAGGATTGACCGGACCCATCCTGACCCCGGTTCCGCCCATCCCGGCGGAACCGGGTCCTTTTTTGGGCCCCGCCCCTCTTCCAAAGAGTACTGCCTATGTCACGTCGCCTGACGACCCTGATCGTCGCCGGGATGGTATCCGGCGTCTGCGCCGGATTTGCCGCCAACCAGATCGTCGGCGGATCGGCCGAAACCGCCGGGCAAGTGGCGGGCTACTTCCACCTCCTTGCCGACATTTTCCTGCACCTCATAAAGATGATCATCGCGCCGCTGGTGTTTTCCACGCTGGTCGCGGGGGTTGCGCATATGGGAGACAGCGGCGCATTGGGCCGGATCGGCGGGCGGGCCATGGCCTGGTTCGTGATCGCAAGCCTGATCTCGCTGACGCTGGGCCTGGTATTCGTGAACCTCTTCGCCCCCGGCGAGGGGCTGGACCTCGTGCGCTCTGCCACGAACGTCGACGCGGCCGTCAATGGCAGTGCCCTGAATTTGCGTGACTTCGTGCTGCACGTGTTCCCGACATCGATGGTCGGCGCGATGGCAGACAATTCGGTGCTCCAGATCGTGGTCTTCTCGCTCTTCATCGGGGTGGGCCTCACGGCGCTGGGCGAGGCCGGCAAGCCGGTGGTGGTGCTGATAGAGACCATGGCCCAACTCATGCTGAAAGTGACCGGCTACGTCATGCGGGTCGCGCCGCTGGCCGTGTTCGGCGCGCTGGCGGCGGCCGTGACGACCGAGGGGCTCGGCGTGCTCAGGACCTTAGGCACGCTGGTGGGCGAATTCTACCTTGCGCTCATGGCGCTCTGGGTTCTCCTGCTGGCCGCGGGCGCGCTATTCCTCGGCAAGCGCATCTTCTCGCTGATCCGCCATGTGCGCGAACCGGTGCTGCTCGCCTTTTCGACCGCCTCTTCCGAGGCGGCCTATCCCAAGATGCTGGAACAACTGGACCGCTTCGGCGTGCCCCGGCGCATCTACAGCTTCATCCTGCCGCTGGGCTACAGCTTCAACCTAGACGGCTCGATGATGTACGCCACTTTCGCGACGATGTTCATCGCGCAAGCTTACGGCATAGACCTGCCGCTCATGACGCAGATCACGATCCTGCTGGTGCTGATGGTGACGAGCAAGGGCATCGCGGCGGTCCCCCGCGCCTCGCTGGTGGTGGTCGCCGCCACGCTGGCGCAGTTCGACTTGCCGGTCGAAGGCGTGGCCTTCATCCTTGCTGTCGATCACTTCATGGACATGGGCCGCACCGCCACCAACGTCCTGGGCAACGCCATCGCCACCTCGGTCATCACCCAATGGGAAGGTCTGCTGGCGCCCGAGAGCGAGGGCGAGCGACCTGTTCCCGCCGTGGCCGAAGCGGACATTGCGGCGAAGATCGCCCTGCCGTAACCTGCCTCGCAAACCGCCGGAGCCGCGTTCACACCTCGACCCACGGGCAGAATCGCCTATCAGAGGAACATCATGAGTTCCCAACCATCCTCCGTTGCCAGCCAGCGCATCGCCGATATCCTCGCAGAGCGCATCCTCTCGGGCGATCTGCGCCGGGAACCCGGATCAAGCAGGACGAACTGGCGGCGGAGCTGGAAACCAGCCGCATCCCGGTGCGCGATGCCCTGCGGATGCTGGAAGCACGCGGCCTCGTCACCATGCGCCCCAACACCGGGGCCCGGGTGACGAGCCTGACGATGCGCGATCTCGAAGTCTCGTTCGAGATACGCGCCAGGGTGGAGCCGCTGCTGCTGGCGGAAAGCGTGCCCAACCTGACAGAACAGGACCTGGCCGACCTCAAGGAGGTGATGGAGCGGATCGAGCAGGTTTCCGACCTTGACGAGACGATCGCGCTGGGCCGCGAGTTTCACTGGATCACCTATCGCCGCCACGATACGCCGCTGCTCGCGCAGATCGTCGAGCGCGTCTGGGATACAACGCAGAGCTATCGCCGGGCCTACATGAAGCTCTCGCTCGGCAGCGGCAATCGCACGCACGACGTGGAACACCGGCTGCTCTATGACGCGATAAGCCGCCGCGAAGTGGAAACCGCACAGGCCGTCCTCGTCATGCATATCGGCCGCACGCGGATCGGGCTGGAGCGCTACGCCCACCTGTTGAGCCAGTCCGACGCAAAGACCAAGCCCCCCCGCGCCTGACGCCAATCGGATTGGCGCGGGACGCATTTTTCGCGCGCGCGAAGGGGATAAAAACTCCTCAGATGCTAGCCGAACAGTTCGGACGTCCCGGCACCGGCATCTCCACCCGGTAAACGGTGCCGGTGCTCGATTCCGTGAAGTAGAGCCATTTGTTGCCCGGTCCGCCATATGCCGCATTGGTGGTATAGCGCCCTTCCGGCACATCGATCCGCAGCATCGGCTCGCCCCGGTTGCTGAACAGCCAGACCGCGCCGAAACCGACATGGCAGACGACGAGATTGTCATCCTCGTCGATCGTCAGTCCGTCCGGCCCGGAGCCGCCGGACATCTGGATATAGGTCCCCACCTTGCTGATCACCGCACCGTCGTTGACGAGTGGGCACCGCCATACGGCATTGGCGCGGGTAACCGCCAGGAACAGCGCCGTCTCGGCCTTGTTCAGCACGAGCCCGTTGGGACTGGGAATCCGGTCCAGCAGCAATTCGGGCTGCGCCGTCCCGGCGCGCACGCGGAACAACCGGCCATTGGGGTTCTGCCAGCCCGACTGGCCCTGGTCGGTGAAGTAGATATCGCCATTGCGCGCGATCGTCAGGTCGTTGCAGCCAAGGAAAGGTTCGAGCAGGTAGCGGTCGAACCATGTTTCCGCCTTTCCACTCTGCAAGTCGCAAACGACCATGCCCTTGTGATGGTCCGCCACCAGCAGCCGTCCATCGGCGAGGAACTTCATGCCGTTCGGCTGCCCATCGTATTCGAAACCCAGTTCGCAGGTTCCGTCGGGCGCGATCCGGAACAGCCGTCCCCAGGGAATATCGGTAACCCACAGGTTCCCCTGCGCATCGAACACCGGTCCTTCGAGAAACACCGGCGCTGCCGCACCGTGAAGCTGGACCCTGGCCCATTCGGTCGTCTCGCCGTGCCGGCGGAATTTCTCGGGAATACGGCAGAAGGGTTCCGCCATGACGGCGGGCGGGGCAGCGAACATCGCATTCTCCTCTCAGCCGATCGCCCGGACGAAAAACGGACAGATCGGATACATCTCTTTGCGGAAAGACCTAATAGGAGTTGACCGCGCGGGAAAGAGCTTTCACGACACACTGAAGCCACAAACGTATACATAATCGTCGTGGAGAGGAGATTCAGCCGTGAGTTCCCGCGAACTCGTATGCATTATCGATCCTATCCACCCTATCGGCGTGGAAAGGCTGAGCGCCCGCCATGACATTATCGCTCCGGCGAACTGGCGCGAGGACGCAAGGCTTCGCGAGACCAGCGTGATCGTCATCCGTACCAGCCCGTTGGGGCCGGATATCTTCGGTGCGATGCCCCGCCTCAAGGCCATCGTGAAACACGGTGCGGGCGTAGACAACATCGCCATTCCGGCAGCCAGCGCGCAGGGCGTGATGGTGGCCAACACGCCGGGCGGCAACAACTCCACCGCCGTGGCCGAAGGCGCGGTCTCGATGATGCTCTCGTTGCTGCGCCAGTCCCGCGAGATGGACGCACTGGTGCGCGGCAATCGCTGGGACGAGCGCTGGCAGATCCGCCTCGGGGACCTGACCGGCGCGAAAGTCGGACTGATCGGCTTCGGCCGCATCGCCCGCTGCGTCGCACGCATATGCAGCGCCGGTTTCGGAGCCGAAGTAGCGGCGTTCGATCCGATGGTGCCGGATGAGGACATGCGCGCCGCCGGGGTCGAACCTCTGCCCCTCGAACGGATTCTCCAGCGCGACATCGTCTCGATCCACACTCCGCTCAGCGAAGGCACGCGCAACCTGATCGACACTGTCGAACTCGGCCTGATGGCACCGCATGCGATCCTGGTGAACTGCTCGCGCGGGGGCATCGTCAATGAGGCCGCGCTCGCCGAGGCGCTCAGATCCGGCCAGATCGCGGGAGCCGGGATCGACGTTTTCGAAGCCGAACCGCCGTCCCCGGACAACCCCTTGTTCGGCCTGACCAACTGCATGCTCTCACCGCATGTCGCCGGCGTCACCGAGGCGGGCATGAAGGACATGGCGCTCCACGTCGCCCGCGTCGTCGACTGCGTAAGCCGCGGAGAACGACCCGCGACCCTCCTCAATCCGGAGATTTCCGAATGACCGCTCCGCTCAAGTCCGTGATCTACAAGCGTATCCCCCGGCCCGATCCCGAGCTTGTGGCCCGCGCAGCCCGGTTCGGCGTGGCCGATCTTCACGAAGGCCTTGGCGAGATCGCCGGCCGCATGTGCCTGATGAGCCCTGCGATGGCGCCCATCTCCCCCGGCCAGAAGCTCTGCGGCCCCGCCGTCACGGCGTGGAATTTTCCCGGCGACAATCTTGCCATTCACGCAGCTCTCTACGTGGCGGAAGCCGGCGACGTGCTGGTGCTGACGAATGGCGGCGGCCATCAAGGGGCGCTTTGGGGTGACGTGGCCTGCACTTACGCTCGCCGCAAAGGCCTTGCCGGCACTGTCGTCCATGGCGCCATGCGCGACGTCGATGCCATTCGCGAGCTCGACTACCCGGTCTGGTCCACGGCCGTTTCCGTCGAGCATCCGAAGAAACGCGGCCCGGTTGCGGTCAACGTGCCGCTGGTGGCGGACGGCGTACTGGTCGAACCGGGCGACGTCGTGGTCGGCGATTCCGACGGAGTGCTCGTCATCCCGCGCGCCCACCTTCTGCAAACGGTTGAAAGCGCGGAGAAACGCGCGGCTGCCGAAGTCGAGTTCCGCCGCCGCATCGGCGAGGGCGAAGTGCTGTTCGAGGTGCTCGGCATGGACAAGGTCATCGCCGATCTCGGCATCGAAATTCACGACTGCACCTGGGGAGGGGACCTCTAGGAGGTCCGGCAGGGGCGGCCGGGGCCGGCTTGCGCCGGTTCCGGCCGCATCCCCCGCCTACGGGATACAGGCGCGAAAACTTGTATACATTAAAAAAGGTCCAGACATGCCTTTCGGCCCGCCGGACCTGCACTTCAGATTGCGAGAGAGGGAACCGGCGCCATGACGAGCAAGCAGATTCATCTGGTCAGCTTCCAGATCCATTCGCCGATCAATCATACCGTGCTGAGCTGGGCCGCGCCCGGCGATACCCGGCTCTCCGCGATGAGCGACCTCAAGGCCTGGCAAAGCCTCGTTCGCACGCTTGAGCGCGGGAAGTTCGACGGGCTGTTCTTCGCCGACACGCCCGGCGTGTTCGACCGCTATAGAGACAGCCACGAGGACGCGGTGAAGTACGGCGTGTGCTGGCCCAGCCACGATCCTGTCGTACTGCTTTCCGCCCTTGCCGCCGCCACCGAACATCTCGGCCTGGCAACCACGATGTCGACAAGTTCCTATCGCCCCTGGTCGATCGTGCGCCAGCTCTCGACGCTGGACTACCTGTCCGGCGGACGTGTCGGCTGGAATATCGTCACCGGCCACTTGCGCGGCGAACATCGCGCGCTGGGCCTCGAACAGCTCGAACATGACCGCCGATACGATGCTGCCGACGAATATATGGAGATCTGCTACCGGCTCTGGGATTCCATCGGCGAAGGCGCGATCCTGGCCGACCGCGAACGCGCATCTATGCCGATCCCGACAAGGTGAAGTTCGTCGACTTCAACGGTGAATTCCACAAGTGCCACACGGTCGGCCCGGTCCTGCCTTCGCCGCAGCGTCGCCCGGTGCTGTTCCAGGCCGGAACCTCCGGGCGGGGGCTGCGCTTCGGCATCGAGCACGGCGACGTGGTGTTCGCGATCCAGCCGAATCTGCCGGGAATGCAGCGCTACATGCGGCAACTCGAAGAAGCCGCTTCCGGTCTTGGCCGCAAAACCCCGGGCGTGCTGTTTGGCGTGCAGCCGATCCTCGGCGGCACCGAGGAGGAAGCCCAGCGCCATCTCGACGACCTGATCGAACGCTTGCCACTCGACGGTTGCCTTGCCCGCCTTTCCGGCACGATGGGCGTGGACTTCTCCGGCATCGAACTGGACCAGCCGATGCAGGAACAGGCGACCCAGGCTTCGCAGGGACTGATGAAGGCCTTTACCTCGGTTCTGGGCGACAGGCCCTTCACCTTGCGCGAAGTGGCCATCAAGTGGGGTCTTGCCGTCGGTATGCCGCAGCTCGTGGGCACGCCCGAGCAAGTCGCCGACAAACTGGAAAGCATCTGGCGCGAAACCGGCTGCCACGGCTTCAACCTCACGCCAACGGTCATGGCTTCCTCAGTGGAAGGTTTTGTCGACGAGGTGGTGCCGATCCTGCAGAAGCGCGGGATCTATCGCACGGAATACGAAGGCACGACGTTCGCCAGAAATCTCGGGCTGAACTGATGGCCGCCATCGCCGAACGCGCGCACAATATACCCCAGCTTCGCGACCTCGCCCGCCGCCGCCTGCCACGCGCGATATGGGAGTTCGTGGAGCGGGGAACCGAAGACGATCTCCTGATCGGGCGGAACCCCGATGCCCTGCGCGCCGTGCAACTCCTGCCGCGCACCCTGCGCGACGTCTCCGCGCGTTCCGCAGAAATTACGCTGTTCGGGCGCCGCCAGCCGCTCCCGCTGGTGATCGCACCCACCGGGGTTGCGGATCTCATGTGGCACCGCGGCGAACGCGCCATCGCGAAAGCCGCGGCAACAGCGGGCATTCCCTTCACGCAGACCACTAGTTCCACCACCAGCTTCGCCGAGATCGCCAAAGTGGCCTCGTGCGGGCACTGGATGCAGATGTACCTCTGGGAAAGGCGCGACCTGTCATGGCAGGTCGTCGATGCCGCACGGGAAAACGGCGCGGAAGTCCTGGTGCTGACAGTGGATACGCCGCTCTGGCCGCTGCGCGAATTCAACCGCAGGGCCGGCATGTCGAACCCGGTGCGCCCGAACGCCCGCCTCGTCGGCGATTTCCTGCGCCGACCGCGCTGGCTCGCCTCGGTCATGGGCCGCTACATGCTGGAGGGCGGCTTGCCGCAGTTCGCCAATTATCCGGCGGAAGTCGGCGGACGGATCACCGGCAAGGTCTCACGCGTCGCCAATTCCGCCTCGGTCGACTGGAAGGACGTGGCCGAACTGCGCCGCCGCTGGCCGGGGAAGCTCGTGCTCAAGGGCCTGCTCCATCCCGACGATGCGCGGATGGCAGTGGATCACGGCGTGGACGGTATCGCCGTATCCAACCATGGCGGGCGCAATTTCGATTCCTCGCCGCCCGCTATCACCGCACTCGGCGATATCGTCGATGCCGTGGCAGGGCGCGCAGCAGTCCTGTTCGACAGTGGCATCCGGCGCGGCGCAGACGTGCTGAAAGCCATGGCGATCGGCGCGGACGCGGTGATGGTAGGCCGTGCGACGCTCTATGGCTGCGCCGCCGCTGGCGAGGCAGGAGCCCGACATGCGCTGGCGTTGCTCGCGAACGAGATAGACGTGGGCATGGCCATGCTGGGCGTGAACCGGCTGAACCAGCTTGACCGCAGCTTCCTGATGCCCGGAACCGCCGGGTTGCTGCGCTGAAACGAAAACCCCCGGCGGCATTTCTGCCAACCGGGGGCTCGCACCGTCATGAGCCGATCATCGGCCCCGTCGGTCCGCGGGGGGTATTGTCAGGTTCAATTGCCGCTGGCGCTCGCGCCAAGGTTGACCGAGGCGCCGGAGGCCGAGCGCGAGGCTCCTGCCGAACCCGAGGCGGCAGCATTGTGTTCGGCCGCACCGGCATTGGCGGAACCATTGCCCGATCCCTGGGCCTGCGCACTCTGAACTGCGGAGGCAGTTTCGCCGGCACGGTCACGCGCGCCGGATGCGGCGGAAGAAAGCTGTTGTCCGGCTGCGCTTCGGGCATTGCCGAGCGTCGATGCCGCATCACCCGGCAGCGTTCCCGCTGACAGCACGCCATCGGCCGCGCCACTGCCGGAAAGCATGGCGCCCGAGGCGGTGCGGCTTGCTGTTCCGCTCGCGGTGCCGCTTCCCGTGGCGCCGAGCGATCCCGCCGAACCGCCCAGATTGCCTGCCGCGCCCGATGCCGTATCGCGGACCGCCGAAGTGTCCGGCGCGGAGATCGATGGCGCGCTCACCGACTTGCGGGCTCGTCCCTCGCCGCTGCCCCTGGCCGAAGACGTGACCGAACGCGTGGTTCGCGACACACCGATGTCGCCCGCGCCGCTACCCGCGCCGCCGATCGAACTCCCGACCGAACCAATGCTGCCTCCGAGCGAACCGCCCAGGGAACCACCCAGCGAGCCGCCCAGTCCGCCGCCGCCCAGCAATTGGGCATTGGCAGTGCCGCTAACGGCTACGATGGCGAAAACGGTGATGGCCGTACCGAAAGAGAGCTTCTTCATGATTTCGTTCCTTCCTCTTGTCGTACCTGCCGCCAGGGCATCTCGCCTTGCCGGGGTGTCTGTGAGAGGAACGGATGGCCATTGCGCTTTCATCCGTGACGAAGGCGATTTTTATAAAAAAATTCCGCGCGGCCTCTTATGTACCCGAACGGCAGATCATGCAGAGCACGCCCCGTCCAGTCTGGCGCGATGCGCCGAATGCCTCGGAATTCGCGGCTTCAAGAGCCGAAGCGGCACTCCTGCCCTGCGCCATGCGAGCCGCGATGCGGGACGCCGCTAGAGGAGCGGCGAAGGACGTGCCCCGCAAACCGATGCGTCCCTTGGCAGGAACGATTGCCGACATGTCCGCGCCGGGAGCAGCATAATCCAGGTGGGATGCCCGTCCGGCCTCGATCAGCACCCGGCCCCGACCGTCCACTCCGGTCACCGCGACAACACCGGGATAGGACGCCGGGTAGGCAGGAGGCGCAGCGGCGCCGTCATTGCCGACGGCGGCGACCACCGCCATCCCTTTCGCGCGGGCAGCCGCCACCGCCCGCGCCAGCAACGGATTGACAGGCCCGACCAGGCTGATCGACACGACCGGCACCCCCTGCCCCGCCATCCAGCCAAGCGCGCGCGCGATAGCAAGGGCATTGCCGCCAGCCGGGTCCGAACCGTAGACATCGGCACCATAGATCCGCGCCGATCCTGCACTCTTGAGCAGCGAGGCGATCGCAGAAGCATGCTCACTGCCTTTGGGGGCGCCGCTGGCGAAACCGCGCTGAGCGACAAGCCGATCCGAGCCCGCAATCGCACCATCGATAACGCCGACCGTTCCCCCTCGTGGCAGCGCCGGCGTAGCAGGCTTCGCATTGGTCCCACCGGCGCCCACGCCTGACGGGAAATGAATCTGGTCAGCCGTGATCTCGCGGCCTGGCAGCGCCCGGCGCAAGATCTTGAGCCCGCGGGCGAGCGATTGCCCGGCGGGGACGGAAAGCCGCGCATAAGCGATGCCGAGATCCTCGATCACACCTTGCTCGATCGGCAGGAATCCCCGGTCCCGCGCGAGGGCAAGGCTGGCAGGGTCGGGATCGAGCAACAGTACCTCTCCGGCGCGGGCCGTTCATGGCGATCATCCCAGTCCACCGCTCCCCGGCTTGCCATGACCAAGCCTTCCAGACGCGCGATACGCGCCTGCGCAAGTTGGCGCGCGCTGCGCTCGATTGTCGAGGTTGGCGCCAGTGCTCGATCCGTCAATTCCTGCGCGGCATCGCCAACCCGCCCCAAAGTGCCGAGCGGATCAATCCCGCCGGGAAGCGAAAGCCGTGCCTGCGCCGCCCCGTCAGGGCCAGGAGCAGCGAGGCCAGCAATGCGTATGGTGTCTTCCCGCGCGGTATCATCAGTGGTCCGATAGCAAAAATAAATGGCGTCAGGGGATGAAACGGTGGCATCGGGACGTTTCATCCCGGGACATGGCAATTCGATGAGCAACAACGGCTTCTGCAACGAACTGACGGCACTGCTGCCACGCTTGCGGCGGTTCGCACGCGGGCTTGCGCAGAATGCCGCCGATGCCGACGACCTTTGCCAGTCGACCGTCGAGCGTGCGCTCAGGGCCCGCCAGCAGTGGCAGGAAGGGACGCGTCTTGACGCGTGGGTTTACAGGATCATGCGGAACCAGTGGATCGACGAGACCAGAGCAAGAGCGCGCCGGGCACAGACTTTCGCTCACGAGGACGAAGGCGCGAACATCGGCATGGCCGGGGACCGCGACGCGGAGAACCGCGTCGAGCTGAGCAATGTTGACCGCGCGCTGGCGCGGCTGCCGGAAGAACAGCGCGAGGCCGTCGTGCTGGTGCTGGTCGAAGGCTTCGCTTACCGCGAGGCCGCCGAGATGATCGGCATTCCGCAGGGAACACTGACCTCCCGGCTAGGTCGCGGCCGGGAAGCACTGATGAAGGAATTGGGAGAAGTGGCATGAGCGTGACGGCGGAAGAACTGATGGCGCTCGTCGACGGCGAGCTTTCGCCCGAAGATGCTGCGCGCGTCGAAGCCGCCATTGCGGCGGACCCGGAACTGGCCCGGCGGCTCGATGCCGAGCGCGGCCTTCGCGAAACCCTGCGCGGACATTTCGCACCGGTGGCCAGGGAACCCGTGCCCGATGCGCTCACCGACATGATCGCCCGCGCCGCCGCCGAGGAGGCGGAAGAGCAGATGACCGACAGCAACCACGCCGCACCGGCGCAGGTGCTGGACTTCGCGAGCGCACGCAGCCGCCGCGAGGAAGCCGAAAAGGCGCGCCGCAAGGCCGAAAGAAGATCACGCGCTCCGATCTTCGCGGATCGGCGCATGGCCTTCGCCATCGCCGCTTCACTGGTGCTCGGGCTGATGCTGGGCACCCGGCTTCACAGCGAAGGGCCGATCACGTCGAATGGCGACAGGCTGGTGGCCTCGGGTACGCTGGCAAAGGGGCTCGACCGCACGCTGGCATCGGCGGGAGGAGATGGCGACTTGCGTATCCTCACCAGCTTCCGGCGCAGCGACGGCGGCTATTGCCGCGTGTTCGAAGCCCGCGCGGCAGCGGGCATCGCCTGCAAGGATGACCGCGACTGGGTTCTCGAGCGGACGATGAAGCCGGGCGACAGGGCAGCTGGTACTTACCGGCAGGCCGGGTCCGCCGGTGCCGCTTTGCTGGCGGCCGCGCAGGAGATGGCCGCGGGCGAGCCACTTGACGCCGCACAGGAAAGTGCCGCTCGCGAGAGAAACTGGCGCTGAACGAACAGCCACCAAATGAGCGCGCCCGGCTTCCCAAGGAAACCGGGCGCGCCTGTATCATCGGTGGAACCTCAGGCTGAGGAAGAAGGTGCGTCCGATCACATCGTAGACACCGGACTGTTCGCTCAGTTCGAAGTTCGCGCCGCCCGCCTCGGCACCGGGGATGCGCGGCGGCTTGCGGTCGAAGGCGTTGTTGAGCCCGCCTGACAGTTCGATATTGTCAGTGAGCGCGAAGAAGGCCGAGAAATCGTTGTAGAATACGTTCGGCGTCCAGATCTTGCTGTACTTCTCCTTGGTGATCGTGGTGCTGGCCTTCATCGGCGAGACGTGGCGCAGGCTCCAGGTGAAGCCCAAGCCGTCACGCGAATAGGTCGTGCGCACAACACCCTTCCACTTCGGAGAACCGAAGATTCCGGCATATTCGGTGATCGAATTGGGATCGGACGGATCGAGCGTGTAGCGACGATTGAGCAGGCGCGTGTAGTTGGCGTCGATCGAAAGCTTGCCCTCGTCGTCCGGCAGGCCGAGCCGTGCCAGCGGAACCGAATAGTTCAGGCCGAAATCGATACCCCGCGTCAGATACTGCGCAAGGTTCAGCTTCTGCGTCATCACCGCTTCGAGATTGCCGTTGGCGTCGCGCTTGATGAGGGGGCAGAAGATATTGTCGAGCGTCGGCTGATCCACGCACTTGTCGATCAGGGTCTGCGCACCGAACGCATCGATCGCATTGCGCAGGTCGATGTTGTAGTAATCGACCGTCAGCGACAGGCCCGGCAAGAAGCGCGGCTGCATCACCGCGCCGACCGTCAGCGTCTTGGCGGTTTCCGGCTTCAGGTCGAGATTGCCGCTCGAGATGATGTCACGGTAGAGCCAGTAGCTGGCGGTATCCGCAGGGCTGATCGCCGCGCAGTTCGCCGCCGTGTACTGCGTGCGGGTAGCCCGGTTGGCGAGGTTGTAGGTGTTGCACGGGTCCGTGATCCAGAGACCCGAAATGCTGTCCGCTGTGTAAAGCTCGCCTATGTTCGGCGCGCGCACGGCCTGGCCATAAGTCGCGCGGAAGCGGATGTCACGGATCGGCGCCCATTCGCCGCCGATCTTCCAGGTCGTGGTCGAACCGGCGGTGCTGTAGTCCGAAAGGCGCAGCGCGCCGTCCAGCGAAAGCGTCTCGAAGAATGGCGTCTTCGCCAGCAGCGGGACGTGGACTTCGCCGTAGACTTCCTTGACCGAATACTTTCCTACCAGCGTTCCGGCGGTCGTGCCGATGGTGGGATCGTAAAGCGGGCTGTCCGGATTGTACTCGGGGATCGCGCCGATATCGTTGCGCTCCTTGCGGTACTCTCCGCCCAGCACAACCTGCACCGCGCCGCCGGGAAGGTCGAACAGGCCGCCGCTAACGTAGCCGGACAGGACCTGCTGCGTCAGCGTCGATTTCGACCAGTGCGAGGTATAGGTGATGTAGTCGATCATCTCCGGCGTGAGCTTCACCAGGGGATTGATCGCCACGCAGCCGTTGCCGGGATCGTCGAGCGTGCTGCGGCAGATCGCCTTGCCGTCCGGCCCCGTCGTGCTGTCGAGGCCCAGATACCAGCGATCGTATGCAGTCGAATTGACGTCGCGCACGCGTTCGGTGGTCTTGCCGTAGGAGTAATAGGTCGAATAGTTCCATGGCTTGGAGAAGAGCGTGAAATCACCCTCGGCACCGGTCACGGCCTGGAACAGCGTGCGGTCATACTCGGTGCGCGGAGCGGCCAGTTCCATGAAACGCCGCGCGAACTGCACGCCGCCCGCCGGCACCGCACCGCCATTGGCAGCGCGCATCTCGTCCGTGATGTAGGGGCTGTCCGCCGGAACGACGTCGGTGCCGAAGGCGGTCATCTGGAGATAGCCGGCCTTGGACGTATTGTGCGCGAAAGTAGCGTTGGCGAACAGCTTCAGCGCATCGCTGACCTCAAAGCTCGCCGATGCGCGGGTGTTGATACGCTGCGAGGGAACCGAGAGGAACCAGCCGTCATAGCGGCCATTATATTCGCCGCCATCGGTCAGCAAAGTGCCCAGCGGTTCGGTCGACGTGCCCAGATTGACGGGAACGGCGTTGACGAAACCACCCGGACCGAGGATCGGATCGCGCAGCGTGCCATTGCCGCTGACCGCGTAAAGCCTGCCGCCCAGTACCACTTGCGCGGCATCGGCGGTGTTGATGTTGCGAACGTGATCCTGGATGTAATAGGGGCTTGAACTGCTGGTGCGGGCGTAGATCGGATAACCGTCCGCCGTCCATGGCCGGTCCGCACCGCTGACGGTTCCGGGCGTGTTCTCGAAGAACCCGTAAAGCGTCACGTTGCCGCGATGGTCGGCAAAGTTGGCGCCGGCCAGCAGGTCGAACCCGTAGGTATCCATGTCGCCGCGCGTGGACGCACTGTAGCGCGTGTTCGCCTCGACCCCTTCGAAGTCCTTCTTGAGGATGAAGTTGGCCACGCCCGCAACCGCATCCGCGCCGTACAGCGCCGAGGCGCCGCCGGTGATCACCTCCACGCGCTGGACGAGGCTGGAGGGAATATTGCTGAGATCGACCGCCGAAGTACCCGGAATCGCCGCCACCTGACGGCGACCGTCGACCAGTACCAGCGTGCGCTGCGTGCCCAGGCCGCGCAGGTCAAGCGCATTGACGCCAGCGTTGCCCGCAAGGTTGCTGGTCTGGTTGGTCTGGGTGACGGCCAGTGCCGGAAGCTGGTTGACGACATCGGCGATGTTCTGCGTGCCAGTCGCCTTGATCTGGTCTGCATCGACGATCGAAAGCGGCGAAGGACTGTCGGCTGCGGCGCGGCGGATGCGGGAACCGGTAACGACGATATCGGCCGCCTTGTTCTCGCCCGCCGTGTCCTGGGCGGTCTCGGGCAGCGTCTGGGCGAAGGCCGCGGTTGAAAGGGCGCCAGCGGAAAGCCCCAGGCAACTCAGCATCAGCACGCACCGGAAACGCGCCACGGCGGACCCCGCGGCGAGGGCATTATATCTCATTGATTTTTGCTCCCTGTTGACCGCATGAATCCCCACATACGGTACACCGTATACGATATTATCATTTCTGCGTTGTCAAGTTGGGTGCAGCGCATTCAATCGGTTGCAATGCGAAGACCCTGACCGGTTGCGCTTTTCCTATATTGGTATACGATATATTTATCCGGTTTTCCGTTGCCGGAACAGCTTACCGTCAGGGGAAATGCCAAGTGCGTACCATCATCCATTCGAGCGCGATCGGAAGCCTGATGGCGAGCCTGCTGGTTTCCGGAGCCGCCCATGCACAGGCTCCAACCCCGGAATGGGAGCAGCCGGATGTCATCCGGCAAGGCGCCGAACCGATGCATGCGACTTTCGACGGGTTCGAGACGCGCGCCGCCGCCTTGTCGCGAGAAACCGCAAAGTCACGCTACCATCTCTCGCTCGACGGTAACTGGAAGTTCCAACTCTCCAGGACACCGGAAACCCGCCCTACCGATTTCTTCGCCGAGGATTTCGACGCAAGCGGCTGGGGAACCATGAAAGTCCCCGGCATCCTCCAGGCCGAGGGTCATGGACGGCCGGTGTTCGTGGGCAGCGGCTATCCCTTTCCGCGCAACCAGCCCTGGATCGACC
Source organism: Novosphingobium sp. ST904 (assembly GCF_001298105.1). Lineage (GTDB taxonomy): Bacteria > Pseudomonadota > Alphaproteobacteria > Sphingomonadales > Sphingomonadaceae > Novosphingobium. Next base: position 107,630 of record NZ_LGJH01000154.1, read on the forward strand.
ACAGCCTCAACGAAGTGGCGTCCTACCGCCGCAACTTCACCGTTCCCGCCACCTGGTCTGGCCGACGCCTGCTGCTGACCGTCGGCGCGGCGGGCGCGGCCTATTACATCTGGGTCAATGGCCAGCGCGTAGGCTATTCGGAAGACTCCAAGCTGCCCGCCGAGTTCGACGTGACGCGCTATGCTCATGCCGGCAACAACACCGTCGCCATCGAACTCTACCGCTTTGCCGATGGCAGCTATCTGGAAGACCAGGACTTCTGGCGCGTCAACGGGATTGAGCGCAGCGTCACGCTCTACGCCGCACCGGCTACGCATATTCGCGACCTGACCGTCGATGCGGGGCTGGAGAACGGGTATCGTGACGGCAAGCTGGCCGTGAAGGTCGACCTGGCCGGACAGGCCGCCGCGATGCGGATCCGCGCGACGCTGCTTGACGGCAGGCGCGAAGTGCTGGTGCGCGAAGGCGCGGCAGACGGAAGCGCCGTTTCCCTCTCGGCGACCATTCCCGCCGTGCGAAGCTGGTCGGCCGAAGATCCGCAGCTTTACACCTTGCTGGTCGAGCTGCTGGGCGCCGATGGCAAGCTGATCGAGGCGACCAGCCGCCGCATCGGCTTCCGCACGGTGGAGATCGCGGGCGGCGAAGTGCGCGTGAACGGCAAGCGCATCATGATCCGCGGCGTCAACCGCCACGAACACGATCCCAAAACCTTCCGCATCGTTTCCGAGGAAACGATGCGCCGCGACATCGAACTGATGAAGGCGGCCAACGTCAACGCGGTGCGCACCTCGCACTATCCCAACGATCCGCGCTGGTATGACCTTGCCGACGAATACGGCCTCTATGTCATGGACGAAGCGAACATAGAGAGCCACGGCTACCTCAGCCTTTCGCAGGAACACGGGAACGACCCGAAGTATCTGCTTGGCAACGACCCGAAATGGCTCGCGGCCCATCTCGACCGGGTGGAGCGCATGGTCGAGCGCGATCGCAACCATCCCTCGATCATCTTCTGGTCGCTCGGCAACGAAACCGGCATCGGCAGCAACTTCGAAGCCGCCGCCAAGTGGGTGAAGGCGAACGATCCCACCCGCCTCGTGAGCTTCCTTGGCTGGAGCATGAGCAACTGGCGCCATCCGACGAACAGCTACGTCGACATCTTTGCGCCAATGTATGACGATGTTCCCAAGATGGTCGATTACGCCAAGGATCCGGCGTTCACCCAACCGCTGATCCTGTGCGAATATGCGCATTCGATGGGCAACAGCCTCGGCGATCTCGAAGGCTACTGGCGAACCATGCGCAGCTATCCCAAGCTGCAGGGCGGCTTCATCTGGGACTGGGTGGACCAGACCATGCTGCTAAAGGACAAGGATGGTCGTCCGTTCTGGGGACAGGGCCTCGACTACGATCCCGACCCGAAAGCGCCCGGCGTACATGGCGACGACAGCCCGGTGGGCGACGGCGTGATCCAGTCGGACCGGACGCCGGACCCGGAATACTACGAACTGGCCAAGGTGCAGTCACCGATTGCCTTCACGCATGACGCTGGCGGATACCGCGTAGTCAACCGCCACGACCACATCGACCTCTCGCGCTTCACGCTGGACTGGACGATGATGGAAAACGGCAAGGATGTCGCCAGCGGCACTCTGGCCACACCGCAGGTCGCGGCCGGCAGTTCAGCGGCGCTCACCGTTCCGGTTCCGGCTGCGAGAAATGCCTCCGCAGAGCGCATCCTCGTCCTGCGCGCCCGTGCCAGGGCCGGCGCCGTACCCTCGCAGCGGCCGGGCATGTCGTCGGCTGGGAGCAGTTCGAGCTATCCGGCCCGGTCGCAGCACCCGCCACCGCGGGCACGGTCGCTCCCGGCGAGACCGCCTCTGCGCTGCGCTTCGAAACGGGCGGTGCCGTGCTGGAGATCGACAAGGCAACCGGCCTCGTCACCCGCTACGAACGCGGCGGCAAGCTGCTGCTGACCGGCGGCGCGCCGAACTTCTGGCGCTCGCCGACCGATAACGACGTCGGCGCGGGCGTGCCAAAGAGCCACGCCATGTGGCAGTACTTTTCCGAGCATCGCCGTCTCGAGACGATCACGCGTGAAGGCAATGCCGTGATCGTCCGCCATGACATGGGCGTCGGCTCGGTGAAGACCGAAACGCGCTGGACGATGGCAAGCGACGGATCGGTGGGCGTCACAATCCATTTCGAGCCGCTGCGAGACACCCTGCCCGATCCGCTCCGCGTCGGTCTCGCGTTCGAGACCCCGGCCGAACTCGATCACGTCCGCTGGTTCGGGCGCGGTCCGCAGGAAACATACGCCGACCGCAAGACCGGCGGCATGATCGCCCAGTGGCAGGGTTTGCTGGCGGACCAGTTCCACGACTACGCCCGTCCCCAGGAATCGGGCAACAAGACCGACGTTCGCTGGATCGAACTAACGGGAACGAAGACCGGCAACAAGGTCGGGCTGCGCATCACTGGCGCGCAGCCGCTTTCGGTCAATGCCCTCGCGTTCCCCTATGCCGATCTCGCGATGAAGCCGCCTGGTCAGGCGCACAGCTCGGACATCCGCCCGCATGGCAGCGGAACGCTGCTGATCGATGCCGCGCAGGCGGGCGTAGGCGGCGACACCGGCTGGAACCTCGATGGCCGCGCGCACATGCCCTACCGCATCGAACTGAAGCCGCTCACCTATTCCTTCACGATCGGCGGAGCAGACTGACAACGACCTTCGCCCTGCCAGCCCCCTCGGAGGCGGGCGGGGCGAACGCCGTCCCCACGGGACGCAATATCAAATCTTTTCAGCGCGATATTGAGATTTATTTCAAATCACACGCCCTCATCATAACAAATAGAACCATTCAGGTTCTAAAATTTCCCGGAAACGCCCCCTTGCGAGCTGCCCGGAACGTCCAGCTCCCGGACCCCGGCACCTATAATGCCTGATGATACTTCGCCGGCATCGGATCTCTTCAGGTCCGGGCGGCGAACTCAGGGGTGGGGGGTATCTTATGTACTGGTTCAAGGCCGACGCGCCTATTCGTCTCAAATTATTCATCGCTTTCGGCAGCTTTGTTGCCCTGACGGCGCTTGCCGGATTTTCCGGCATGCTCATGCCAGCTTCGGTGGCCCGGTGGATGGCCGCGGGCACCGTCGTGCTCGCCATGGTGCTGGCATTCCTTTACCGCGAAGCCATCGCCGGACCTTATGTTACCACGGTCGTGAGGATGGAGGGCCTGGCTGCTGGCGATCTGGACACGCCGATCCAGTTCACCGACTTTCGCGACTGCGTGGGCCGGATGACCACGGCGATGTTCCAGTTCCGCGCCACTGCGCAGGCTCAGATCGAGTCCGACAAGGAGGCGCAGAACAATTCCCTGATCGTGCAAGGCATGGCCGAGAATTTCCGCCGCATGTCGCAGGGCGATCTTACCGCGGACATTACCGAGGCTTATCCTGCCGACTATGCCGTCCTCAAGGAAAGCTTCAACGAGGCTCTCGCCAGCCTGCGGTCATTGCTGGGAGCGGTGAAGGCCAGCACCCAGAACAGCCTTACCGGCTCGCGCGAGATCGCACAGGCATCGGAAGATCTTGCCCGCCGAACGGAGGGCAATGCAGCAAGTCTCGAACAGACGGCAGCGGCGATCCAGCAGATCGACACACGGCTGAAAGCCACGGCCCAGGCCGCTTCGCTCTCCGTGGCCACATCGGGGCAGGCGATGGGTGCGGTCAACGAAGGACGCGCACGCACCGATGCCGCCGTCGGGGCGATGAACCGTGTCAGCGACAGCGCGAAAGCCATCGACGGCGTGATCGAAGGGCTAGACAAGATCGCCTTCCAGACCCGAGTCCTGGCCATGAATGCCGCCGTGGAGGCAGGCCGCGCGGGCGATGCCGGTCGCGGTTTCGCGGTCGTGGCCGATCTGGTTTCCGCCCTAGCCATGCGGGCGGAGGAGGAAGCCAAGCGTGCCCGCGACCAACTCGGGGTCACCCAGTCGGATATCGAGGTCGCCGTGGAAGCGGTGCGCAAGGTCGACGCGGCGTTCGAAGTGATCTCTACCTCCGGCGAGGAAGTTGCCCGCCTTGCCGGCCAGATCGCAGCCGACAACGATGCGCAGGCGGCGGCCATCGGGGAGATCAACACGGCGGTTGGCGTCATGGACCATTCGACGCAGCAGAATGCCGCTATGGTCGAACAGACATCCGCCGCGGCGAGGAACCTGACCAACGAAATCGCTTCGCTGGCAAACGAAGCGGACCACTTTCGCATTGGCCCTGCCAGCCCAGGCTTCCGTCCGACACTGGTTCGCAGCGGCACCTGAAACAAACCAAATTTCGCGGAATTTCCGGCCCGTTCGCCTTCAAAAGGCGAGCGGGCCTTCCGCTTTGTGGCCTCGCTTCGGCTCCATGACAAATTTACGTCGCATACTTCCTATATTGCGTGTACTACGTTCCCGCCAGAGGTCGCCGCAAGAGACCTTGGCTCGAAACGAGCAGGATTGGGAAGGGAAAGGCGGATGGCTGCAGATGCCACGGCGCAGAAACTGCGCCGAAGGACATTGGCGTGGATTGTCGGGATCGCAATGGCTGGTCTCATGTTCGATGGCTATGACCTCGTCGTATACGGGACCGTGGTCTCCACGTTCCTTCGTGACCCGGCGCAGATCGGTCCAGTCGATCCGGCGCTGGCAGGCGCCCTCGGCAGCTATGCGCTGCTTGGCGTACTCGTGGGCGCGCTTATTGCCGGGAGCATCGGCGACCGTATCGGCCGACGGCGAATGATGATCGCAGCCTATGCGTGGTTTTCGCTGGGAATGCTGTTCACCGCCTCGCCCATTCCGCCGCCATGTTCGGAATCCTGCGTTTTACCACCGGGCTCGGGGTCGGCGCACTGTTGGCGACGACGGCCGCCATGGTTTCGGAATATGCTCCGCCGGGACGGCGCAATCTCTACAATGCCGTGACTTACGCGGGCGTGCCGCTGGGCAGCCTCGCAGCGGCAGGTATCGCGATCCTGCTGGCCAAGCATATAGGATGGCGCGGCATGTTCGCGATCGGGGCTCTGCCGCTGATAACGCTGCTGCCGCTTGCGATCTTGAGGATGCCGGAATCGGTCATGTGGCTCGTCTCGCGCGGCCGGGTCGAGGAAGCACGCGCAATCGCGGCACGAACCGGCGTGGCGCTGCCCGATCAGGAACCGGCGCCCCGCCGTTCCGAAACGGAGGCGACCGGTTATCGCGGCCTCTTCGGCGAATTCCTCGTCCCCGCCGTTCTCATCGGTCTCGTCAGTGCGACCGGGCTGCTGCTGGTCTATTCGCTGAACACCTGGCTGCCCGAGTTGATGATGCGCTCCGGCTTCGACGCCAGGGGATCGCTTTCCTTCCTGCTGGTGCTCAACGGCGGCGCCGTGCTCGGTCCGATGTTCGCTGCCCGCTTTGCGGACCGGATGGGGCCGCGCCCGGTCGTGGCGGCAAGCTTCATCGTGGGCGCGCTGGCCATTCTCGCATTGACCCTTGCCCTGCCGCTTTGGCTACTGCTGTGCGTCGTCGCGCTCGTGGGCGTGGGCACAAGCGGAACGCAGACGCTGATCTACGGGCTGGCCGCCAATTACTTCCCCACGCGCATGCGCGGCGCCGGGGTGGCTTGGTGCGCGGGCTTTGGTCGGCTCGGCGGCGTTGGAGGGCCGCTGATCGGCGGTTTCCTGATCGGAGCGGGCCTTTCGATCACGAAGATCTTCATGGTCCTGGGTGCTCTTGCCCTGCTCGGAGCGGTTCTGGCGATCTGCGTTCCGCGCCGGGCCTGATCCTTCAGGGCGCGAAGACAGCATGGGGAATATGCGTGATCCGGCAGGCCAGGTCGCCTCGCCGGACGCCACTATATAATGCTCCCCATGCGCGGCGATGCCCGTGGTGAATACCACGTCCCGCAAATACATCTGGTGTTCTAGCGGAAGCGTCAGGTCCGGGTCCGCTTCAAGCAACGGCGAATGGCCGGTCCGCAGGACGCGGCTGGGATCGTCTCGGTCCAGGATCGACCAGTACGTGCGATAGATACCCACGATTTCCTTGGGCTCCACCCCGTGCCAGAGCGTCAACCAGCCCTGGTCCGTGAGGATCGGCGGCGCCCCTCCCCCCATTCTCGCGGTGGCGACGGTAGCGGAATGGGGCCGGATTCCAGGCCTGCCACAGGGCTTCCAGAACCGCGCGTCAGGCGAGAGCGCAAGGTTTATCGATGGCCCCGAACGCCACTCGCTGCCCGGCGGATAGGCGAAATAGAGATCGCCGAGCGGGCGTGTCTGCGCCCAGTAATGACCGCCGATGAGGCCCTCGAAGATCAGCATGTCCTTGTTCTGGTGATCGAGCACGATGTCCTCGAATTGCCAGTCCAGACCGTTTTTCGAACTGTAGAGCGTGGTCGAATGCCGCTCGGGACTGACCGAGCAGGTGGTCATCAGCCAGTCTTCCCCCACCTTGCTGATCCGCGCATCCTCGATCCCGTAGCATTGCAGGCTGCGCTGCGGCGCGATCGCGCGGTCGTAGTGGACGGCGACCACGTTCAGCCCTTCGGCGTCGAGTTCGACGGGCAGTAACCACGAAAGCGAAGTCAGCGCCATGATGCGCCAACCTCCGCCCCGCAGCATGAACTTGCGCGGGTCGGTGGTATCGGCATGCTCCAGCGGCCAGGCGTCTAGCACGTAGCGCCCATGACCGCCTTCCTCGCCCTCCCATCGGATGGCGTGGACATGGCCGTCCCGGATCGGTTCGCGCAAGGCTTCGGCCACGCGCACCATCATCAGCAGATTGCCGCCGGGAAGGCGCGTCAGGCCGGGGTTGAAAGCGCCAAGAACATAAGTTTCGGCATCGAGATGGCCGGCCAGTGGCGAGCGGGAAAGGTCCACGTCATCGGGAACGAACACGAGACGGTCCACCGGAAAACCGCTCATGAACACATCCCTACCGTAAAAGAAGCGCTCCCCGGAATGGCGGTGACTGGATCGACCATGGCATTCTCCTGACGGAATCGTCAGGAAAACGCGCGTGGCCGCATTGGGTTTCGCCGATCAGCTCGCCGCGGCGAGGCGGCGGCCGGTCACAAGCGTCTGAACGACGAACAGGACCATGAGGATCACGCCGACGCTGCCGACGAACAGGTCAAAGCCGGAAACCGCGCCGAACAGGCCCTTGCCCGAACCCAACGTCATCATCATCAGGGTGAGGCCGATCAGCATGAAGCGCAGTTCGGTAGGCCCGGCCTGGAGATAGGACAGCTTGAATTCGCCCAGCACGCGGGCGGCAAGATAGGCATGGATGGAAAGCAGGAGATATCCCACCAGTGCCACCATTGCGACGTCCATCGTCACATAGGGGCTGGTGCCGATGCCCCAGACGATCAGCGCCGTCGTCAGCCCGTCACAGCTGTGATCGATGAAATAGCCATAGGACGGGCGCTCGATGCGGCGGAACCGGGCAAGGCTGCCGTCCATGGAATCGCCGAACCACTGCACGACATAACCCGCCATCGCCAGCCACAGCCACTGCGCCGAAAGGTTGCTTGCGGCATAGCCACCGAAGGTCATGAAGGCACCGACGAGACCGGTCGCGGTCAGCACGTCCGGCGTGACCCATCGCGGCATCCGGGCGCAGAGCCATTGCAGGAGCTGTCGTTCCCGCCTTGCAAGGATGTTTTCCTGAATCCGCGTGGGGGGCAGAGGCTGCGTTTCGGATTTGCCGGTCATGAGATGTCGTCCGTGAAGCTTGAATTCAAAATGTCATAAAACGGAAACCCCGATGAAGGCCGGACGCTCCCGCGCGAATGCCGGGCCGGATCAGCCCGTGGCCACGTCATTGCCCCCGATGACGTCACCTGACCTGTCTTTTCACGGCACTCCCATGCAGCGGGAAGCCGCATCGACCCGCGAAAAGCCTTCGTCTGTTTGGGATACCTGATAGTCCATCGAAGCTCTCCTGCCTGCGGGAGCTCGTTGGTCTCTCAGTCGCCGACGTGCAAATACCTGTCGGCGATCGGGGGCCTATAGCCGACGATCGCCGGTCTGGCCAGCCGCGCCGCCCCGCAAGGGCAAATGGGAGGTAGTCGCCGATACCTTATGAATGATGCGGCAAGTGCATCGGGATAGTTGCGCAGCGCTGCCCATAATAGCCGCTTTCGGGGGAGGCGCCCTCCTGTACGCTGGCTTCGGCATGATGGGGAGTCGAGGCAATGGAGAACCCGCAAGACCTGATTGAGCAAGCCGAAACGAACGATCGACGCTCGTTCCTCGCGGCTTGCGGAAAGTATTCCCTGCTCGTTCCGCCCGCGATGACAATGCTCCTTTCGACATCGCTGAGTTCGCCCGCGATCGCCAAGTCCGGCGGTGGTGGAGGTGGCGGCGGTGGCGGAAGCGGCGGCAGCACCGGTGACGGCGGACATACCGGCGATGGCGGCGGCAGCAAGGATGGCGCCAGCACCGGCGATGGCGGTGCCGGCGGCACCAAGGACGGCGGCGCTTCCCCGCCCAAGGATACGCCTGCTGCCGGGTCGGCGACAGGCGACGGCGGCGGAACGAAGGTCCCCGAGACGAAATCGGAAGGCTCGGCGCCCAAGGTTGCCGAAGGGGGCTCGCGCGATGGACCCGAGCGCAAGAAAGGCGACAAGCGCTGATCGAATCACACCACGCGGAGTAATCCGCGTGGTCGGGGGCCGGAGGGAGCGATGCACCGCAACGCGGATCGGGATTCCCCGGCAGCGAAGTCCGATGCCGAAAGCCTGAAACTGTATCTGGCTCCGGGCGCCGTGCCGCTCGTGGTTGACCAGCGCCCGGTGCTCTTCCTCGAAGCCTCCCAGCAACTCCACGCGCTAGACGGCTCGGCAGCCCACATCGTGGCGTGGCTTGCCGATGGAATATCGCTTTCGGCGCTGCGCCGCCAGCTTGCGGGAGCCTTATCGGATGAGGCGATCGACGCCCTGTTGACTGGCTGGTCCGAACAAGGGGTGATCGCCGCCGAGCCGGGCCTGTCCTTCCCTGCCCCTGTTCCTCCTCATGCCATCCAAAGGTACCTGCCACGGGGAGACGATCTGGTCGAAATCCATTTTCCCGACGATCCCTGGGGCCAGACCTTCGCCGCCCCTTACGCGCATCTGGCAGCCGGCTTGACGCCATCACTCATAGCGCAGGATAGGGTTGCGCTTTGCCGCATCGGGACGCTCTCCTTCATCTCTGCATCGCCGCGCGGGATGCTGGTCCCAAGCGCGAATACCGGCCCGGGCCTTCGCGCGGCGCTGGTATCCAGGGCGCTTGAAGGCGATACCTTCATCGCCCTCCATGCCGCGTGTCTCCTCGCCGGCGACGAAGCGATAATGCTGACCGGAGCCCCCGGCGCTGGGAAATCCACGCTGGCGGTCACCGCAGCAGCGACCTGCCCGGCGCTTTCCGTCGCGTCCGACGATATCGTCCTGTTCGATCCCCGGACCGGCCTGATCGCGCCCTTGCCGCTGCCGGTCACCATCAAACGCGGAAGCTGGGAGAGACTGGCGGGTATCGCGCCCGGCCTCGCCGCAAGCGAACCCGTGCTGCGCGGAGACGGCCAATGGCTGCGCTATCTTCCGCTTCCGGGACCGGTCGATACCCGGTGGCGCAAGGTCAGCGCGATCGTCGATCTCCATCGGGGGAGCGCCTCCGGTAATGAGCTGGCTGCCAATTCGGCCACTGCCTGCCTCGGCAAGCTGCTCGCGGAAGGCTTCGCCCAAAGCGGCCGCTGTTCCGCGAAAGCCATGGCCGCCCTTGCCGCCATGGTGGAGCACGCCAGCACGCTGCGCCTGCATTATACGGAAGCCGAGCAAGGGGCGCGGCAGCTAGAGACACTCGTTGGACGATGATCGCAATGCCCTCGGCCCGCTGTGCCAATGCCTTCGCGGCGAGGCCTTCAGGGAACCGCGCGGCGTCGCACCGGATTGGGATGCATCCTCAGCTCGCCAATCGCACCCTCGTCACGCCTGCGCTGGCGCTAGCGCTGGCCGACAACAACGATGTTCCCATTGAAGTCAGACATTTTCTTGAGGAAGTACGTGCGCGAACCGCGATACGCAACCGCCGGATGCATGACCAGCTCCGGGAAGCGGTTGCCGCGCTCAACCAGGCCGCGATCGAGCCGATCCTGCTCAAGGGCGCCGCCCTGCTTGCCCGCAACGGCGAGGATTGCGCGCACCGCCTGCTGACCGATCTCGACCTCATGGTTCCCTACGAGGCGGGCCCGGAAGCCGTCGCCGCGCTGGCGATCGTCGGCTATCGGCGCTATCCCTCCAGCGCCGGGGAGTGGCAGGGGGTCAACCTGTTCCGCCCCCAGGACCCCGGCGGCATAGACCTGCACTTTCGCCTGAAACTGGCAGGGCCGGGCCACGACCATGCCGCCCTGTCGCGATCATGCCTGCCCTATGTGGTCGGGTCCGGCGTGGCTGCCTTGCCCTCCCCCACCCTGCTGGCAGCTCTGTTCATTCTCCACGACCAGTTGCAGGAGCACGATTACTGGCGCGGCCTGATCGATCTGCGACACCTTCTGGACATAGCCCGCATTGCCGAAAGTGGCGGAATTCCTGACCCTTCGGCCCTCGAAGCCCTGTTCCCGTCGGCGCAGGCCAGGCGCGCGCTCCACACCCAGCTGAGGACCTTGTCACAGTGGCTCGGGGTGACGATCGGGCATGAAAGGCGCGATTGGCGGGTATCGATGCAGGCCCGCCGCCGGAACCTGCAGTTACACAGGCCGCGATTGGCTCCGATCCTGACGCTGCTGGCGATGCTCGTCGATCCTCCGCATTCCGGGAAGCACGATCGACCGGCCGGGCAAGGCATCGCCGCCTGGGCGCGAAACCTGCGCCGGATCGTTTTCGTCACCAACCCCGCCAAAGTCTAGGTCGTAGTGACCTGCTCGCACCTCCCACTTGGACCCATGAAACTTTCCTTTTTGGCCGATTGATGAGGTGCAGGCGCGGCGCGACAGTACCAGCATGAAATTTCCATCCGGCTCCGACCAGGACCTGCTCAGGCTTATCGGCGAATATCCGCTCGCCTGGCTGGTCTCGGCGCGCGATGGGCATTTCCAGGCGGTTCCCTTGCCGCTTCTGGCCGAAACCAACGGCTCCGGCGAACTGGTGTCGCTTCTGGGCCATTGTTCCCGCGCCAATCCTCAGGCGGAGCATTTGCGCGCCGATCCGCGCGCGCTGGTTCTGTTCTCCGGCCCGCAAGGCTACCTCTCGCCATCGCTGGTGAGGAACCCGACCTGGGTTCCGACATGGAACTATGCCGTCGCCGCCATCGAGGTGGATGTGACTTTCGTGGAGGAAGAGACGCGCGCCTCGGTCGTGCAGCTCTCCAATGCCATGGAGGCGGAGCTGGCCGATCCGTGGACCATCGACCGCGCCGGCCCCCGGGTGGAGCCGATGCTTAACCGCATCATCGCCTTCCGCGCGACAGTCCGCGCCGTGCATGCCAGCTTCAAGCTTGGTCAGGACGAGACGATGGAAGCCCTCACCGATCTCATTTCCGGCACCGGCAATGCATCGCTAGCCGACTGGATGACCCGTTTCAAACGCCGAACGCCTGTCGCAAGGCGGAGCCGCGACGGAATGAAGCCGCACCCGTCCCCCCGGGTAACGCGGGGGTGCGGAAAAAGACGGCAATGGAGGAGTATCCCGGGCGCGGGTCCGGGGAACGGCAGGGAAGCCGGACAAGCATGTCCGGCGGATATCAACGATGGAGAACCGGCTCCGGCCGGGATCGCCACGACAAACATGAGGGTTGAAATGATGGGTTCACGTAACACGATCAAGGGAGCGATCCTTTCCTCGACGGTGCTGGCGCTCGGCCTGGCCGCACCTGCCCATGCACAGCAGGCTTCCGAAACCGGGATGGGCAAGGACGACATCATCGTCACCGCCACCAAGCGCGAACTGAAGCTCAGCGACGTGCCGATGCCGATCAGCGCCGTCAGCGGCGATCAGCTCAAGGCGATGAACGCCAATTCCCTGGCCGACTACATCACCCGCCTGCCCGGCGTCGTCTTCAACGATTATCAGCCCGGCATTTCCGAAGTCGTGATCCGCGGCATCGCGGCTACCACCTATCACGAACAGGGCCAGACCACGGTCGGCTACTACCTCAACGAAGTGCCGCTGGTGGAGCCCGGCTTCCCGATCGGCATCCCCGACATAGACACCTTCGACCTTCAGCGCGTGGAGGTTCTGCGCGGCCCGCAAGGCACGCTGTTCGGCACCTCGACACTGGGCGGCGCGGTCAATTACGTTGCCGCCGTCGCCGATCCGGGCAAGTTCGATGCTGCCGCCGAAGGCCTGCTGGGCAGCACCAGGAATGCTTCCGGCCAGCTCAACTACGCGGCCAAGGCAATGATCAACCTGCCGCTGGTCAAGGACCAGCTCGCGGTGCGGGTGATGGCGCTTCAGCGCGTGGATGCGGGCTATCTCGACAATCCGGGCATCGGCGTGAACGGCTCGAACGACTACCGCACGCGCGGCCTGCGCGGCTCGCTCGTCGCCACCCCCAACGACACCACCAAGCTGACGTTCCTGACGACCTACCAGGACACCAGGCTGGACGACCAGACCTACCTCGATCTCGATAATCCCTATGTCCGCGACACGCCGCGCGCCGAACCCCAAAAGACCGATTTCTGGATGAACAGCCTGCGGCTCGATCAGGAACTGCCCTTCGCGAACCTGACGGTGCTCGGCTCCATCACCGAGAAGCACAACACCACGCTGTTCTCCTACCCCTATGCCTACGTCACCGGCGTGACCACGGGGGATGACGCCGCCTATTCGCTGGGCAAGGCCAATGCCAATATCAAGAGCTTCGAAACCCGCCTCGCCTCGAAGGACGGCGGCCCGTTCCAGTGGCTGATCGGCTTCAGCTACATGAAGGCGAAGAAGCACAGCGCAGACCGCATCTACCAGGGCGCGCCGCCGACTTCATCGATGCGAACCCCGATCTCTACGGCGGCTATTCGGGTGATCTGATCGCCCCGAACGATGCCATCTACGGCTATCTCTCCGACACCAGCAACGAAAACTGGGGCGTGTTCGGCGAAGCTTCCTGGGAATTCGTGCCTACCGTGACCCTGACGCTGGGCGGCCGCTACTACAACACCCGCAACTCTGCCGAGATCACCAATGCGCCGGGCTCGCTGGCCCCCGGCAGCTACACCATCGCGCCCTCCAGCTTCGGCGTGAAGCAGAAGGAAGACGGCTTCACGCCGAAGGTCTCGCTATCATGGAAGCCCGGCGAGACGATGCTGGCCTATGCCACTTATTCGCAGGGCTACCGCGAAGGCGGCCCCAACCCCAATGCGGCGATCCTGACGGGCATTCCCACCAGCTACAAGAGCGATACCGTCGACAACTACGAAGCGGGCGTGAAGACCTCGCTCTTCGGCAATCGCCTGACGATCGACATGGCCGCTTTCCACATCGAGTGGAACGACATCCAGGCCCGCCTTTTCACCGACGCACCCTATTACTATTCCTACGTCACCAATGCCGGCGGCGCTAAGATCGACGGCGTCGAGTTCTCGGGCGCGCTTCAGATCAACAGCATCGTCAGCTTCAGCTCGAACGTGACCTATCAGGACGCGCGTCTCAGCAAGTTCCTGCCCGATACTTTCGCCGTAGGCGGCGGCTATGACAAGGGCACCACGCTGCCGGGATCGTCGAAATGGTCGGTGGCCAACAACCTGCGCTTCGAACTGGCGGACGTGACCGGGGCGCCCAGCCTGGAGATCGCGCACCGCTACCTTTCGAAGGCGCCGGTCGCCTTCGGAAACGACGCAAGGCGCGGCGGCTTCAACGTGTTCGACCTTCGTGCCTCGATGGGTCTTGGCGAGAACATCCGCGTGATGGCCTTCGCCAACAACGTCTTCGACAAGTTCGGCATTCTCAACGCACCGTTCACGTCCCAGGCGGTGCCAGCAGGATCGATCATCCGTCCGCGCACGATCGGCGTGAAGCTGGACTGGAGCCTCTGACGCCCTGACACGCCGGCCATCGAAGGCATGCCAGCCCCGGCGGCCCCGGTCAGATGACGAAGTCCTGTTCGGTGCTCTTGCGGATAGTCAGGAGCCCGATCAGGGTCAGCACGGCCGCGCCGGAGATATAAGCGCCCACGAACAGCACCCCGCCCCGGTCCGCCAGTGTCTGCGCGATCATCGGGGCAAAGCCGCCGCCCAGAATCCCGCCGACATTGAAGGCGATCGACGCCCCCGTATAGCGCACGCGGGCACTGAACAGCTGCGGAAGCAGAGAGGCCAGCGGGCCGTAGACCAGCCCCATCGTGAACAGGCCAAGGCAAAGGAACACCGCGATCGCCGCCAGCGATCCCGCTCCGAACATCGGGCCCATCGCCAGTCCCACGATCACCGCAACGACACTGCCGAAAATCAGCACGCCGCGCGAACTCCAACGGTCCGCCGCATAGCCCGCCACCACGATGCCGACCGCCATGAACAGGATGGCGAAAAGCTGCACGCCGAGGAACGCCTGCCGGTCATAGCCAAGCGTGGTCGTGCCATATCCCAGGGCGAAGGCGGTGGTCAGGTAATAGATCGCAAAGCAGGCGACGACGGCGAAAGTCCCCGCCAGGGTCTGGCGCAGATGCGTCCTGAACAATTCGACGAGCGGGATCGACCGGGCAGGCTCGTGTTCGAGAACGGCCGCGAAGGACGGCGTTTCCGAAAGGCGGAAGCGGATCCACAGGCCCAGTCCCACCAGCACCGCGCTCAATACGAAAGGAATGCGCCAGCCCCAGGTCGCGAAATCGCTATCGCTCAGCGTCATGGTCAGCACGAGGAACAGGCCGTTCGCGGCAATGAAGCCGACCGGCGCACCCAGCTGCGGGAACATCCCGAAGCGCGCGCGATAACCCGGCGGCGCATTCTCCACCGCGAGCAGCGCCGCGCCGCCCCACTCTCCGCCAAGCCCGAGCCCTTGCGCGAAGCGCAGCACGCAGAGCATCAGCGGCGCCAGCCAGCCGGCGCTCTCGTAAGTCGGCAGGAAGCCGATCAGCACGGTCGCCCCGCCCATCAGCAGCAGCGACGCCACCAGGGTGGACTTGCGCCCGACACGGTCGCCGAAATGGCCGAACAGCGTTGCCCCTACCGGACGCGCGATGAAGGCGATGCCGAAGCTGGCGTACGCCGCAAGCTGCTGCACCGAGGCGGAATGGGCCGGGAAGAACAGCGGCCCGAACACCAGTGCGGCAGCCGTAGCGTAAATATAGAAATCGTAGAATTCGACGGCCGTGCCGACGAGGCTGGCAACCAGCACCCGCGCATTGCTGCGGTAGACGTTCTGCTGCGGCACATCGCCGGGAATCGTCTTCGTCGCCATCACTTAGCCCTCATCATCGCTTCGGGCCGCCTTACTGGATTTGGCCGGACGGTCCATCCCCGATCGCGAAGGGCACCGCGGTATCGCCCTCCTGCCATGGCGACAACCGCACCATGATCGAAGCGAAGAGCGCCGAACCGAGATGGCCTTCCAGCCAAGCCTTGAGATGCGGCAGGGCCAGGCCGCCGAACCATGCCGGATCGGTCGCGGCGAACTGTCGCACGAAAGGCATGATCGCGGCATCGGCGAGCCCTCGCGCGCTTCCGCAAAGCTGCCCTTCCGGGGCGATCCGCGCATCCAGTTCGCGAAGGAACGTCAGGCCGCCTTCCCGGTGGACCAGCGGATCGGCGCCATGACGATCGGGGTACTTGTAGCGATCGAGGTCGTGCTTGAAGGGACCGTCGTTCGCCGCGATCAGCGCGGGATCGTCACGCCCGAGCCAGCCCTCGGGATCGTGCCGCGCCAGCGCCCAGCGCATGATATCGATGCTCTGGTCGACCACCGCGCCCTCATGCAGGACCAGGACTGGAACCGTCCCCTTGGGCGAAGCCTCCAGCATCGCCGCCGGTTTGGCCGACAACTTGATCTCGCGAATGTCGCAGCCGGCACCCGCGATCATCAAAGCCAGCCTTGCCCGCATGGCGTAGGGACAGCGCCGGAAGCTGTAGAGGACGGGGCGCGCGTTCGCGGTCACTGCGGTCGGTCTGCGCCGGCGTCCTCTTTGCCCGCGCGAACGGCGCCGACATGGGCCTGACCGCGCGCCGCCGCCAGTTCCTCCTGCCGGTGTCGCTCGCGGTAAGAGGCGCGCTGTTCGTCCGTGCGTTCGTCATGGCAGGCCGGACAACTGACGCCGGGCTCGTATCGGTCCGACCGGCTCTCGGCCGCGCTGACCGGGCGGCGGCAGGCATGGCACAGCAGATGCGTGCCCTCGACCAACCCATGCCCGATCGTCACCCGCTGATCGAACACGAAGCATTCGCCCTGCCACATGCTTTCCTGCGGGGAGACCGTCTCCAGATACTTGAGAATGCGCCCTTGAGATGGAATACATCCTCCACGCCTTCCTGCTTGAGGAACGCGGTGGACTTCTCGCAGCGGATACCGCCGGTGCAGAACATCGCCACTTTCGGCGGCTTGCCCTCGCCCAGCAGGCGCTCGCGCTCGGCCCGGAACCACTCGGGAAACTCGCGGAAAGTCCGCGTGCCGGGATCGATCGCCCCCTCGAAAGTGCCGACGGCGACTTCATAGTCGTTGCGCGTGTCGATCACGATCGTATCGGGATCGGAAATGAGCGCGTTCCAGTCCTGCGGTTCGACGTAAGTGCCCACGATCGCCAGCGGATCGATGTCCGGCTCGCCCATGGTCACGATCTCGCGCTTGATGCGCACCTTCATGCGGTGGAACGGCATCGTCTCGGCGCTGGAGAGCTTCACGTCCAGTTCCGAACAGCCCGGCAAGGCGCGGATATGCTCAAGCAGGCGTGCAATCGCCTCGTGCGAACCGGCGACCGTGCCGTTGATGCCCTCATGCGCCACCAGCAGGGTACCCTTGATCCCCTGCTCCTCGCAAAGCCGCAAAAGCGGCGTGCGCACGCTATCGCAATCCGCGAAAGGCGTGAATTGATAGAGCGCGGCCACGCTTAGCGGCAACGGCTTCACCGCTCCGCCCGAGGCTTCCGTTTCGACACGACCAGTATGCATGGCGCGCCCATAGCGCGGAATCGCGGCATTGGGAACGGCGCGATTCCAGAGAGGCCCGGCCGAAAGGGGATCAGGCCGCCCTGAGCCTGCCCCCGCTCAGGAGCCGCGCCGGTCCGGGCACTGTCCGCGCAAGCAAGGTGCCCACTACAACCACCGCGCCCAGAACGATCAGCGGCTGCGCAACCAGGTACACCGGATAGAGCGGCGCACCCAATTTTCCGAACAGGGCCCCGAGCACCGGCCCGCCCAGCCAGATCAGGATCAGGTGCGAACAGAACAGCAGGAAAACATAAGGCTCCATCTTCAGAAGCGCGTCCTTGGCGACACTTCCGGCCAGTGCCCACGACAACCGCCAATAGGCCGCCGCAGCAGCGACACGCACCGCAAGGTCCAGCGCCGAAGTGCCGAGATCGACCGGCCGCCCGTCAAGCCGCAGCGAAAGATAGAGCTGCACCGGCATCAGGAGCGCAAACGGCAAGACACTCCACGCAAAGGGGGGCCTTCGCCACACGCTCCGCCATGCCGCCGCGCTGTGCAAGAATGCCGAGGATGAAGAAGAACGGAATGGCCGCGCGCATGAAGACCGGCGGCCCGAAGCCGAAAATCTGGCAGAATGCCGCGCCCATCGCCAGAACCGCCAGTGCGCGGCTCGGCATCCTCACCAACAGCGGCGCCAGGACCATGCACAGGAAAAGATCGCGCAGGAAAGGCATCTGGACGTTGATGTCGGGATTGCGCGTGACGATGAAGATTTCCTCCACCACCCAGCGCACGGAATCCGGCGTCGGCGCCGGAAGGTGCCACAACCATGCGGAACCGGAAACCAGCAGCACCGCAAGCGCATTCCACAGGACCATGGGCACGAGGATCGTCCTGGCCTTGCGCCGCAGGTGGATGCGCCACTGCAGCGTGGTGCGCGATCCGGCCACCAGCCAGCCTGAAATCAACCCGAGCAGCGGCACGGCGCTGTGCCCGAAGATTTCCATCAGCACCCAGCGGAGATCTTCCTGCACGCTACCCCGTGCGAGTTCCAGATCGTATCCGCTGAGGCCGGTCCAGGCATGGACGTAGACCACGCCGAGAATACAGATCACGCGCGCGATCGAGATAGCCTGAGACCGGCGAGCTCCATCGTTCAGATTGTCCGGCAGACGATTGTCCCGCTCTTCGCAGGCATTCCAGAGGTTTGCTTGTCGCACAGCGTTCCTTTTGGCGGCCACATCCGGTCTGTGACCATCAAAACCGCCAAGGGCCACCGGGGCTGCGGCGCGACGCGACCGGTCGCCCCTCCGATCCGACGAAACGGATATTCATGCCGGAGTCCCAGGGCCGCCGCGGTGGAGCGCGGCGGCCCTGGGATTTCTCAACCTTCCATCTGCTCCAGTTCGCGGCCCTTGGTCTCATTGACCATGGCCCGGACGAAGAAGAACGAAACGGCGGCGAAGAAGGCATAGCCGGTATAGGTCACCGCGAGGCCGGGGCTCACGGCCAGTGCCGGGAAGCTTACCGAAACCGCCGCATTGGCGATCCACTGCGCGAAGCCCGCAACCGCAAGGCCGGAACCACGGATCTGGTTGGGGAACATCTCGCCAAGCATGACCCACATGATCGGGCCCCAGCTCATATTGAAGAAGATCACGTAGAGGTTGGCGGCGACGAGCGCGATCACCCCGTTGTGGCCGGGGAGCGAAACCGCGCCGTCGGCGCCGGTCACGGCGGTGGAGAAAGCGTAGGCGACGGTCGCGAGCGTGGCCGCCATGCCCGCCGAGCCGATCAGCAACAGCGGCTTGCGGCCGATGCGGTCGACCATGGCAATGGTTGCAAGGCAGGCGCCGATCGAGAGCACGCCCGAGAGGATATTGGTCTGGAGCGCGTAGTCTTCCGAGAAGCCCACCGCTTCCCACAAGGTGGCGCCGTAGTAGAACACCACGTTGATGCCGACGAGCTGCTGGAACACGGCCAGGCCGATACCAGCCCACACGATCGGGCGAACCCG
This sequence comes from Novosphingobium sp. ST904, assembly GCF_001298105.1. Lineage (GTDB taxonomy): Bacteria > Pseudomonadota > Alphaproteobacteria > Sphingomonadales > Sphingomonadaceae > Novosphingobium. Next base: position 126,713 of record NZ_LGJH01000154.1, read on the forward strand.
GCCGCTGGCACGGTCGATCAGGTCGGAAAGCTTGGGCTTGTGATGGTCCGCAGCAAGGCTGGCCCGGATTTCAGAGACCTTGCGGTCTGCCTCGGCAGTGCCGAACAGGCGGGTAAGCACGGCGTGAGCGCGCTGTTCGTGACCCTTGACGACGAGGTAGCGCGGGCTTTCCGGGATAATCAGCAGGGCGAAGAAGTAGATCGCGGCCGGGATGGACTGCAACCAGAACATCCAGCGCCAGGCCGGCAGGTCAAGCCAGAGCGACTCGGTGGAGCCACCGGCAAACCGGGCCAGCACGAAATTGGCGACGAAGGCGCCGGTAAGGCCGGTGATGATCATGACCTGCTGCACGCTGGACAGGCGGCCACGGATCGCCGCAGGCGTCACTTCCGAGATGTAGACCGGCGAAATCACGCTGGCCGCACCGACGCCGAGGCCGCCGATGATGCGCGCGATGATGAAGATCACCGAGGAACCGGCCGCGCCTGCCATGAGCGCGCTGAAGAAGAAGAGCACCGCCGCCAGCATCATCACGCCGCGCCGGCCGATGATGTCGGCCATGCGGCCCGCCGCGAACGCACCGATCGACGAACCGACCAGGATCGCCCCGACATTGAAGCCGATGCCCAGCTTGCCAAGGTCGAAGGCGGCTTCGAGCCCCTTCTGGGTGCCGTTGATAACGCCGGAATCGTAGCCGAACATGAACCCGCCGATCGTGGCAACGGCCACGATGGCGATAATGAACGCCATGTTGATCCGGGCTTCGCCCCCGGTCTGCGCCGCAGTCATTCCTCTATTCCCCTTGATCGATATCATTCGATATTCTGTGTGTCTGGATGCGACCCCAGGTCGTGAACCTAGCTGTTGGCCAGATGAACCGGCAATCCGGAAACCCCGGCATCGAACATAAACAGATTGCCGGCAAGCGGCTGTGCCTCCAGTTCGGAAGCGGACAAGCCCTTGCGTGCGGTGGTGGCGAAGGCAGTGCGGAGGTCGGGGCCACCGAAGGCGATCTTGGTGACGTTTGCCACCGGGAATCTGACCGTAGCCATCAACTTGCCCGCCGGATCATAGCGCCTGACGGCCCAGCCGCCGAAAAGGCCGGTCCAGAGGCAGCCTTCGGCATCGATCACGCAGCCATCCGGCCATCCGGCGCCGTCCTCGATAGTGACGAACAGTTCCGGTTTCCCGAGCGCGCCGTCCTCGTCCACCGCAACGCGCCAGATGGTCTTGGCCAGCGTATCGGTGTGCCAGAGCGTCCGCCCGTCAGCGCTGATCGCCGGGCCATTGGTGATGACCACCTCCGGCAGTCCCGCATGCGCGCAGTGCCCCTTGTCGAGCCGGTAGAGCGCGCCAGACGCCTCGGTCTCGCTGTCGTCCATGGAGCCCAGCCAGATGCGCCCGGAAGGGTCGGTGGCAGCGTCGTTCAGCCGGTTGCCCGGACGGGTCGGCTCGGGATTGTGCAGCAGCGCGAAGTCGCCGGTTTCCGGGCTGAAACGGTGCAGGCCGGTCTTGACCCCGACGATCATGTCGCCACGTGCGGTCGGCAGTGCCCAGCCGATCTGGTCGGGCGCGTGCCACATGTCGAGCATGCCGCTGGCCGGGTCGTGGCGGTAGAGGCGATGCTCCTTGATGTCCACGAACCACAGGCGATCGCCTGTCCAGACCGGACCTTCGCCCAGCGTGGCGCCGACGTTGAGAATGGATTCAGGCGTCATGTCACCTCCAACCTGCATCGACGAAGTAGTCGTGCCCGGTGCACATGGCGCCGTCGTCTGAGGCGAGGAAGAGGCAGAGCGCGGCGACGTCGGCGGGCTGGATGCGGGCCTTGAGGCACTGTGCGGCCATGATCTCGGCCTCGCCCTCGGGGGTGTACCACTGTTTCTGGCGCGGGGTG
>NZ_LGJH01000037.1 GCF_001298105.1 Novosphingobium sp. ST904
TTCGCGATGCGTGGGTATTCCTCCGCGATCCCGTGGCCGACCTGGCTGATTACCGCATCGTCTCCCTTATCGAGCATTACCCACATGCCGTAGTTATTGCGGACGGTGTGGCCGTTCTCGATCCGCGCAGCATAGGACGCATCGAACCGCTTCTTCACCTCGTCGGCAGGGAAGAGATACACATCTACGTTCTGGGGGTTTAGCCGATCATCAACGGCAGCGACCAGAACGAGGTCCACGTCATCAAGGGTCTTCCAACGCTTGCCATCATCAAGCGGCGGAAAGGCTACCCAGCGATCGCGGGTGGTGCGGATGCTGGCAGTCTGCGTCTTACCATCCTTGGTCAGTTCATAGGTGTTGGAGAGACCGCGACCAGGCTGCTTCTTGAGAGCATACCCTTGCTGACGCGCGCCTTCGAGAGCAGCGCCAACCATTAGGTGCCAAGCGGCACTTTCCCCCATTTCCTTCAAACGTGTCATAACAATTCCTTTCGTTGCCGATTAGCCCGAGCACCGATTCGCCTTTCGACAAGGTTCGTTTGGAATTATTGCCGCATTTACGCAAGCGAAATCGCATTTGTTGCGGATTATTCCGACATAGGTGCTGTGTAAGGGCTAATTGGTGCCAATTGGCATGAGCGCAGAAAGGCTATTATTCCCGCCGTCGCGACAGCCGCGATATTGTCGCCTGATCGACCCCGAGCAGGGCCGCGACGGTGCGCTGCGTGTCGCCCTTGGCAAGCCGCTGTAGCGCCTCGGCCTGCTGGTGAGGGGTGAGGGCCGCTCGCCGGCCGAACTTCACCCCACGGGCTTTGGCCTGGTCGCGGCCGGCTGCGGTGCGCTCCACGATCCGCTGGCGCTCCCAGCTCGCTGCGATCCCCAGCACGGCGATGACGACTTCGGCAAACTGCGAGGTCGTATCCACCATCGGCTCCGCGATCGAACGGAAGCCGGCCCCTGCCTCCTTCACCGCATGGAGGATGTTCAACAGGTCACGGGTGTTGCGCGCCAGGCGATCGGTGGCCGTCACTATCAGCACGTCGCCGGCATCGAGCGCGCCGATCGCGCGCTTGAGCTTCGGCCGCTCGGCCGACGCGGCGCTGGCCTTCTCCTGATAGACCTTCACGCAACCGGCAGCGAGGAGCTGGGCGACCTGCTGGGACAGGTCCTGCCCGTTGGAAGAGACGCGCGCGTAGCCGTAGATCATGCAACCATTGTGCATCGGATATATGCATCATGGAAGCGCCCGGATTTCCGCCGTTTTCGACACGATGCAGAACCTTTGACCTGCTGATAGGCGTCCCCATGGTTACGCCATCGCAGCGGCGCGACTAAAGAGAATCTGCAAGTTGTTCTAGGACAGAACCGAGGCAGGCTGGCATTCTTCGGCTCACCCGATGATTTCATCCGTAGATCACAGCGGAGTTAACTGCATTTCAACAACGCCGCGATACCAGCTCCTAATATAATAGGGAGGAGCGGACGTGGGACATCCCGACGGCCTTGAGGAATGGACAGAGGCCAAGGAAGTTGGCGCGCCGGGTTTCGCGGCGGAGCGCCGACGCCTGATTACGGGTCTTGCCGATTCTCGATCCGACATCGGGACGGCCCTTGACGCGAGCGAAGAGCGGTATCGGTATACCGTCGCACTGAGCCCGTTGATTCCGTGGATCGCCGATGCCTACGGTAACATGATCGATATCGACGTACGTGGGCTTGAATATACCGGCCTCACTTATGAAGCCTGCATGGGGG
>NZ_LGJH01000036.1 GCF_001298105.1 Novosphingobium sp. ST904
GTGAATGGCAGCCTCAATGGCGAGGGCATTATGGCATTGACTGGCACCGGCGGATTGCAGCTGGATGGCGGATGTGAAGCTGTTCGTCCTCTCGATGGAGGTGAGGATCGCCTTGAGCGTGGTGACGGGGACGCCGGCGATCGCAGCGCCGCGGGGGAAGGACAGCATGGGTACCCCTTTGGAGGTGGTCGGCGAGCGAACACTGTAAAGGAAACAAAGATTGATCTGCCCCCCGCTGAGTGGCCCAGAGACTATGATAGTCTGGACCATGAAAGGGGCATTGAATGCCGAGCAAGAAGCACAAGCCGGAAGAGATCATCGGCAAGCTGCGTGAAGTTGAGATTGTGCTAGCGCAGGGAGCCTCGACTGCCGAGGCATGCCGGCGGATCGCGGTCAGCGAGCAGACCTATTATCGGTGGCGCAAGGAGTATGGCGGCCTGAAGACCGATCAGGCGCGGCGGATGAAGGATCTGGAGAAGGAGAACCAGCGGCTTCGCCGTGCGATCTCGGACCTGACGCTGGACAAGCTGATCCTGCAGGAGGCGGCAAAGGGAAACTTCTAAGCCCCGCGCGGCGGCGACGCTGCATTGATCATGTGCGACGAGAGTTTCCGGTATCCGAGCGACGGATATGCCGGGTGCTGGGTCAGCATCGATCGACGCAGCGCAAGATGCCGCGCGGGGCGGATGACGAACAGGCACTGACCGAGGACATCATTGCATTGGCGAAGCAATATGGTCGTTACGGCTACCGCCGGGTCACGGCGTTGCTGTGCCATGCAGGGTGGACGGTGAACCATAAACGTGTCGAGCGGATATGGCGGCGTGAAGGACTGAAAGTCCCGCAGCGCCAGCCAAAGCGCGGGCGTCTATGGCTCAATGACGGATCCTGCATCCGCCTGCGGCCGGAATATCCGGGACATGTATGGGCCTACGACTTCGTCGAAGGGCGCACGCATGATGGCCGCAAGTTCCGCATCCTGACCATCATCGATGAGGCCAGCCGGGAGTGCCTGGCGCTCGTCGTGGCGCGTCGGCTCAGGCATGAGGATGTTCTGGCGGCCTTAGCCGACCTGTTCATCTCGCGCGGCCCTCCGGCACATATACGGTCCGATAATGGCAGCGAATTTATCGCGACCGCCGTCCAGCAATGGCTGGGGCAGATCGGCGTGAAGACGCTCTACATCACGCCGGGATCACCATGGGAGAATGGCTATAACGAAAGCTTCAACGGGTCGCTTCGCGACGAACTGCTCAACGGCGAGATCTTCTACAGCCTCGCCGAAGCCAAGGTGCTGATCGAAGCTTGGCGGCGGCATTACAACACCGTCCGCCCGCATAGCAGTCTGGGATACCGACCACCGGCACCGGAAACGGCGACACCGCCATATCCGGCCTCCGGTTCCGCTTCGCTCCAACTCCGACCGGATATGGCGGCGATGGGCTTAATCCACTAACAAACCAAACGGTCCACTCGGTGGGGGCAGATCAAGATGGGAAGGGAGTGCAAGACCGCAGGGTGAGAAGCTGCAACAGCAATCGGGGGAAGCGGGTTGCCGACCTGACGTGCATAGTCTCCGGGGACAGGG
>NZ_LGJH01000035.1 GCF_001298105.1 Novosphingobium sp. ST904
AATGACACCCTCTCATGACTGCCATCCGAAACGCTGGTCGAGTTTACTCCTTCGCCGGCTGCAAGACCAGCGGTTACATTGACCTTGGCGGGTGTGCCGCGGGCGCCTGATCGACGACGATTGATCATGCTCTCATCCGCGGGTTGGTTACCGCACTACCCGTATCCGTCGCTGGGCCTATCCTCTGTCTAAGCACGGGCATCGGATGAACCTGCCCCTTGGTGTACCGAGGATTGCCCATCACAGTCGGGTGCCCGCGGCACGCCGGCCAAGGCTATGCAAATGGTCCGCTGGCGCCTCCTCTCGTGATCGTTACAAGTGGATCAGCCAGCCAAAGCTGGTGACACGCGACGTGCAATGTCCCAAGCATAGCCGACCAGTTCACGCGCGATCGCAGTGGTCACCTTCGGCTGCGGTTTGCCGGTGGCTGCCAGGCGACGGTAGCGCTGACACAGGCGAACCTGTGCTTTCCATCCGATCGCCTGGATTTCGTCTGGTAAATCAGCAACGCGCTCACGATAACGGCGCTCCTCGCGGGCAGGAAGACGATACGACCATCCTGCTTCGACCAGCATGGTTCGGGCATGTCCATTACCCGCGCGGGTAATCCGGCCGCGCTTGGTACGAGCGCCGCTGGAATGCTCGGAGGGCACCAGGCCGACATAGGCCATCAACTGTTTTGGGTTGTCGAAGCGAGTGAGATCACCGACCTCGGCGACCAGCGTAGCGGCGACGATCAGCCTAATGCCGCGCAAGGCCTGGAGATTGTGGACCAGCGCTCCGAAATGCCAGGCTTGCATTGCTTCGCCCAGCGCGGCCTCGAGGCGACCGACCCGTGCCTGAGCCTCCAGCACCCGCTTTTGCATTTCCTCAAAGGCCAGCTGCTGGTGCGGGAAGTCGAAGCGCTGTTCCGATAACCACCGCCAGTACATCTTCGTCCAGGCCGTCTTGCCGCCAAAACGACGATCGTGGCGGAGCAGGAAACTTCGCACTGCCTGCCGCGCCTCGGTAGCATTTTCCTGAGCGCTTCGCCGGGCCCGGATCAGGTCGCGCACCGCCTCGTGGGCTTCGTCCGGCACCCAGATCGCGGTGAGCTCGCCGGCACGCAGCAGCCCCGCCAACGTCATCGCATCACGCCGGTCGGTTTTTACGTGATCCCCCGGCCGTCTCGGCATCATTGAGGGGGCGATAACGATACAAGCCTGTCCCAGTTTCGTCAGAAGCCGGTGCAAACCATAGCCGCAAGGGCCAGCCTCATAGCAGACGCTCAAAGTTACATCCGGCGCCGCCAGTCGCTTGACCAGCCTTCTGACTGCGTCGTCCTCATTGACGATTGTGCCTACAAAGCGCACCTCGCCTCCGCGTTCTCCATCAGCGACTGCGACCGCGATGGTTTCCTTGTGCACGTCCAAACCGACATATTTCACTGCCTGTGTCATGACTCGCCTCCGTTGCTCACCAATCCAACGTCAGCATCTCAGATTTGAGCCCTTGAGGCTCCGGCAGTCATTGGGTCTAAGCG
>NZ_LGJH01000034.1 GCF_001298105.1 Novosphingobium sp. ST904
CGATCTGCGTTGCTCGCCTGGGGGTCAGAGCAAAGGAGATAGTCGATGGCAAAAGGTACCAAATACATCGGGCTGGACGTGCATAAGGAAACTGTCGCGGTGGCGGTCGCCGAAGGTGAGCGTGGCGGTGAGGTTCGCTTCTACGGTACGATCTCGAATGAGGATGATGCTGTGCGCGGTTTGGTCAAGCGGCTTGGCGGTTCCGGCACCACGCTCAGCTGGTGTTATGAGGCGGGGCCGTGCGGCTACGGGCTTCAGCGTCTCCTGACCAAGCTCGCTCAGCCCTGTATCGTTATTGCGCCGTCGATGATGCCCAGACGGCCTGGCGATCAGGTGAAGACCGATCGGCGTGATGCCATGACGCTGGCCCGCCTGCTGCGTGCTGGAGAGCTTGATCCGATCTGGGTGCCCGACGAAGAGCATGAGGCGATCCGGGATCTGGTGCGGGCGCGGCGCTCTGCTCAGGAAGCGGCAACCTCAGCAAAGCAAATGGTGCGGAGCTTCCTACTTCGCCATGATCGACGGTATTGCGGCAAAACGGCGTGGACCAAAGCCTATTGGCGCTGGCTGTCAGAGCAACGTTTCGATTTTCCGCATCAGCAACTGGCCTTCGAGGAAGCAAAGCATCGCGTTCTGGAAGCACAGGCGCGCGTGGAAAGGCTGGAGGCGGCGCTCGCGGAAGCAGTGGAGGGCTGGCGATTTGCCGCTCTTGTTCGCAGCCTGCAGGCGCTGCGCGGAGTTCGCTTGATTGTCGCCGCAACTCTGATCGCCGAGGTTGGCGACTTGACGCGGTTCCAGAATCCGAAACAACTGATGGCCTACCTCGGGTTGGTGCCTTCGGAATATTCAAGCGGATCACGCGTCCATCGCGGCCGAATTACGCGGGCCGGCAACGCTCATGCCCGCACCATGCTTGTCGAGGCAGGCTGGACATATCGCCTACCTGCCCGCGAAGAGCGACGTTATCGGGATCGTGTCGCGGGATTGCCTGAGGATATTCAGGCAATCGGTTGGAAGGCGCAGGTGCGTCTTTGCCAGCGTTTTCGCCGATTGTCGGCGACAGGCAAGCCACAGCCCAAGGTCAATACGGCGATCGCTCGCGAACTCGTGGGCTTCGCTTGGGACATCGCTCGCCGGGTGCAGCCGGAGGTGACGGTTTGACCTGCCAGGGGGTTCAGCATCAGCTCAACCCTCTGGCAACATAGGCCTGGCCGGTGTGTCGCGGGCACCCGACTGTGATGGACAATCCTCGGTCAACGTTGGGGCAGGCAAGTCCGACGCCCGTGCTTAGAATGAGGAAGGTCCAGCGACGGACAACGGGTAGTGCGGTAACCAATCCGCGGATGAGAGCTTGATCAATCGTCGTCGATCAGGAGCCCGCGGCACTCCGGCCAGGCCAAATTCACCGCTAGCCGAAAGGTCGGCGGCAGGATAAACTCGTTCTGCAGCGCAGATGGCAGTCATGAGAG
>NZ_LGJH01000033.1 GCF_001298105.1 Novosphingobium sp. ST904
GGCGATCGCGGCGGCCAACGCCTCTACCTTCGCGTCGGTCGCATGATTGAACTCGGCCATTTCGTCGAACTTGCGGTCCCCCCGTTCGAGCCTGTCAATGACGGCCTTCATTGAGGCCGGATCAGGTGTGTCGTGCATCACGAGCCTTGGCCCCCGTATCAAAGTCAGATATCACCCTGAAATGCCTCTGCTTATGCTCATCCGACAATTCCTCGGCCTCATCCCAAAGCCCGCGCATATTTGCTCTCACGGCATCGCACGCTGCACAGAAAGGCAGCCGTGCGAAGATTGCTACAAGGACGAGGCCTGGTAACGGGGCGGTAGGCTGCATCAAGCCTGCGCTTGAAGGGCAATAATCTTCATATCAAACTGCGGTGCCAAATGGGGTTCGGAATAGGTGACCCCGCTGATAGTTGTCGTGTTTCGAGTGCTATCAGTGATAGGTCCCCCAGCGGACGTACCAAACGTGGAAATGCTGGACTTGTAGTCACAACCATACCGAACGACAGGATTGGTTGTTACGGTGCGATCGAGGGTGATTACGACTTCATCACCGCTAGTACTGATTGCAAAGCTCGTCAGTGCAAGCGTACCAGTGTCATCGGTGACCTTGAATCCCATGTCCGTGAATGTTCCGAGCAGTGCGGTATTCAGAATAAGCGGGAACTTGGGGGCCCGAAACTTCACGCGCAGCGTTGCACCACGAGTGAAAGCTGAGATCGGCCAGATGCAGTCCGGCTTGTTGCCATCGACGAGCAGTTGCTTGCCTGCCCGCCCATAGCGCCGGCCCATCCGAAGTTGCGACACGTTCGTTTCATGCAGAGTGTCGGCCGTGGTCTGGAGATGGTGAGTCGGCCCGACGAAATGGATGCGGGCAGGGTTGGCGTTGCATGCGTCGTATTGCGCCAAGACGATCTCGCCATATGCGGCAATGGTGGCACCGCTGCCTGACTGGTTGAACAGCATGTGTACCGGCGCGGTCTGCGCGGAAAAGCCTCCCGCGGTAAGGATCGGGTTGATTCCGGCGAGAATGTCTGCGGAGATATCTGCCTGCAACTGAACCATAGCCGCCGCGTAGGCAGCCCGCGTCGTTCCAGCACCAGCGTCGTTCACGCCAAGGCGAAGTGGGACGGCGAGGCAGCGATAGCTTTTGCCGGCCGCAACGGCCCGCGCAGCCGCTTCCTTCGCGTGGTCGATCAGATTGTTATACCACGACGCGCCCTTCTGGAGCTGGGACATGCGATAGCCGCCATGCCCGGCGACCGATCCGAAAACGATTAGTTGAGAGGGTGTTGATTGCCACTGAGATGTGACCCGGGGTTTCCATTGAGAATTGACCCGGGTGGGTATGGGTTATGTGCTGCCGTATCCCGGCAGGTTCAAGATGCT
>NZ_LGJH01000032.1 GCF_001298105.1 Novosphingobium sp. ST904
TCTGTGGACGCCCCTTCGGATGCAAGCAGTAAATCGGGGTTTGTTGGCACGTAGTCGGATGCTGTCATCTGTCCGGCCTCGATGAGCAGCGCCATATGCTGCGGGCCAGTATGGGAGTTCGCGGACCGGATCCATTTCAGCTATGCGCGCTTGGCTAGCGCTCTGCCATTCCCTGGTTCTTCCAGCCCCGTCTCGCCGACTGTTGTGCCATACCCTCCTTCGACCGCCTACGTCCCCGACGCCTCTGGCCGCTGCCTTGACTTACGTCGCGACCGCTGCCGGAGCTCTGTAATCTTCGTTCTTTGTGAGCAACGCCCAGACCATGCGCGCCATCTTGTTGGCGAGCGCTACCGAGACGAGCATGCGCGGCTTGCGCTCCAGCATCCGCTCAAGCCACGAGCCGGCAGGCGCGCCAAACCGGCATGCCTGGCGTACCATTGAGCTGCCGCCGATGATCAGTAGTCGTCTGATCGTCCGCTCGCCCATCTTCGATATGCTGCCGAGCCGCTGTTTGCCGCCGGTCGAGTGCTGACGGGGGGCGAGGCCAAGCCAAGCCGCGAAGTCGCGACCCTTACGGAACGTCTCGACCGGCGGGGCCAGCGCGATGATGGCGGTCGCAGCGATAGGACCGATCCCTGGAATGGTCATTAGCCGCCTGGCTGCTTCATCCTCCTTGGCACGCTGTGCGATCTCACGGTCCAGCACGGCAACCTGCTTGTCGAGATCGGCCAGCATGTCGACCATGAGCTTGAACATGGGCCGTGCCGCTGCAGGCAGACTTGAAGTCATTTCCTCATCCTCGAGCAGGTCGGCGAGCATTGTCATATGCGCTGTGCCGCGCGGTGCTACCCAACCATACTCCGCTAGGTGCCCGCGAATGGCGTTGATCAACTGAGTGCGCTGCCGCACCGCTAGGTCACGTGTGCGGAACACGAGCCCTGCGGCCTGTTGCTCTTCGCTTTTCACCGCCACGAAGCGCATGCCTGGGCGCTGCGCAGCCTCGGCAATCGCTTCAGCATCAATCGCATCGTTCTTGTTCCGCTTCACGAATGGCTTCACGTAAGATGGCGGGATCAACCGCACATCGTGCCCCATCGTCTGTAGCTGACGCGCCCAATGATGGGCGCCACCGCACGCCTCGAGCGCTACTATGCATACCGGCTGACCTGCGAAGAACTCGAGCAGCTTTGCTCTCGTCAGCTTGCGGCTGAAAACCATCGCACCCCGCTCGTCAGCGCCATGCGCATGGAAAACGTTCTTGGCGATATCCAGACCGATTGTGGTAACCTGTGACACGGACGCCTCCTCAGTGGTGCTTCAACACCTCCACTTTGCCATAAAGGCTGTCGGGGGCGTCCACCCC
>NZ_LGJH01000031.1 GCF_001298105.1 Novosphingobium sp. ST904
TGAGGTGGTGCCGGTTTTCTGGACAGGGTGTTAAGCTACTCCCGACCAAATAGATTGGTACGGGAATGAAGACGACGAGGAAGCGCTACAGCGCGGATTTCAAGGCCAAGGTTGCGCTGGAGGCGATCCGGGGCGACCTGACGCTGGCGGAGTTGGCTGCGAAACACGGCGTCCACCACACGATGATCGCGGCGTGGAAGCGGCAGGCCATCGACGGGATGGCAGGCACGTTCTCCGGGGCTGGCGATGCGGCCAGGGCCGTCAGCGAGAGCGAGGTGGAAAAGCTGCACGCCAAGATCGGACAACTGGTTGTGGAGCGGGATTTTTTAGCGAAAGCCTTCGGTCGATGAGCGTGGACCGGAGGCGGGCGATGGTCGAACCTGCTCACCACCGCCTGTCGATTGCGGCGCAGTGCCGCCTGCTGCGGATCAGCCGCTCGTCCTATTACTACGCGCCGGTACCGGAAACGGACGAGACGCTGGCGCTGATGACGGTGATTGACGAGACCTTCATGGAGTGCCCGTGGTACGGCAGCCGTCAGATGGCGCGGCACCTTCGGCGCGCTGGCCATGAAGTTGGGCGACGACGGGTACGGCGCCTGATGGCGAAGATGGGGCTGACGCCGATCTACCAGCGGCCTCGTACCAGCGATCCGCATCCGCAGCACCGGGTCTATCCCTATCTGCTGCGCAAGCTGGCGATCGAGCGGCCCAACCATGTGTGGTGCGCCGACGTGACCTACATCCCGATGCGGCGCGGTTTCCTGTATCTGGTCGCGATCATGGACTGGGCGACCCGCAAGGTGCTGGCGTGGCGGTTGTCGAACACCATGGATGCCAGCTTCTGCGTCGCGGCGCTGGAGGAGGCTCTGGCCCGGTTCGGGAAGCCCGAGATCTTCAACACGGATCAGGGCAGCCAGTTCACCAGCTTCGCGTTCACCAGCGTTCTGCGCGACGCCGACGTCCGCATCAGCATGGATGGCAGGGGCCGGTGGATGGACAACGTCTTTATCGAGCGGCTCTGGCGCTCCCTGAAGTACGAGTGCGTCTACCTCCATGCCTTCGAGACCGGAACAGAGCTGCGGGCTGGCCTTGGCCGGTGGATCACCTATTACAACACCCAGCGTCCACACTCGGGCTTGGCCGGGCGAACCCCGCTCGAGGCCTATCGACGGATCGGGCAATCAGATCATGGGGGGCATGCCCCCCATGATCTGATGATCAAACAGGCGGCATGAACGACAACCGGGATTAGCTTAACTCAGCCGCCAAACTGTCCAAGAAGGCGGGACCACCTCA
>NZ_LGJH01000030.1 GCF_001298105.1 Novosphingobium sp. ST904
TAGGCCGTAGACTCATAAGCTCGCAGCCATAGCCGCATTGAGGCAAGTTGAACCATGGCGAGGAAGTTGGCGGCGAGCTTGTCGTAACGGGTGGCGACGCGGCGGAAGTGCTTCAGCTTGGAGAAGAACCGCTCGATCAGGTTCCGTTCGCGGTAGAGCCACGTGCTGAAGTACGGTTTTGACCGCCGGTTGGCCTTGGGCGGAATATTGGCGAACGCACCCCTCTCGCGGAGAGATGCTCGGATGCGATCGGCATCATAGGCCTTGTCCGCCAGCACGATTGTTCCGAGATCAATATGATCGAGCAGTGCGTCAGCGGCTTGACCGTCATGGCTTTGCCCTGCGGTCAGGCTCAGCCGGATCGGGAGCCCTTGCCCATCAACGACCGCATGGATTTTGGTCGTGAGCCCGCCTCGGGAACGACCGAGACAATGATCTCGATCCCCCTTTTTGCCGTCGCGGCCTGCTGATGGGCGCGAACGGAAGTGCTGTCGATCATCTGGATATCGCCATCATGCGCGGCGGTGATGGCATCCATCATCCGGTCCCACACTCCGGCCTTCCGCCATCGCACGAACCGATTGTAGCAGGTAGTGCGCGGGCCATATCGCTCGGGCAGGTCGCGCCATGGTGCGCCGGAGCGCAAAACCCAGAAGATCCCGTTCAGCACGCGGCGGTCATCTACGCGCGGAACGCCTCGCGGCTTGTTGGGCAGCAGCGGCTCGATCACGCGCCACTCGAAGTCAGTTAGGTCGTATCGGCTCATGCCGACGCTGAATCAGCCTTGGGCATGAGATGCAATCAGATAGCGGTCAGCACCGGATCGTGCCAAAAATGTCCATATGAAGCCAAAGGCGAGCCTATACCTGCGGATGCGCCGTTTCGTGGATCACGATCAGTCCACGCGAATGCGACCGGCCACACCATTCCTCGGCATTTTGCCGATCGCACTTGCTGGGATGGTACAATCACGGTTGAGCGATACTGCGGCGATGTGGGCATGGATCATTGCTGTCACGATCGGCGGGGCCTGGACGGCCTTCGCTTGGTGGCGGGGCTATCGGCTTTTCAAGGCGTTCGGCCTACGCGGTGATCGTCAATTTGACGAGCGCGACAAGTTTGCTCTGGCACCTGAATACCACGGCAGCGAAAGTGCGACGAGGGCCAAGCAAAAGCGGAGGATCGGACGGCAGCGCGAGCGCTAATCGTCACACGCCCACGCTGCCGTTTATGAGTTTACGACCTAG
>NZ_LGJH01000029.1 GCF_001298105.1 Novosphingobium sp. ST904
GGTGGGTTCAACGGGTGGCGGCAACACAGGCTTGAAAGCGCTCTGCGGGTGTTTGGTATTCGAGCGTTTTCCTTGGCCGTTCGTTGAGTTGCCGGGCAACGGCACTCAGTTTGGCCTGGCTGTATAGCGACAGATCGGTTCCTCTGGGAAAGTATTGTCGTAGCAGACGATTGGTGTTTTCGTTGGAGCCGCGCTGCCAAGGCGATTGCGGATCGCAGAAATAGACTTCGACATCGGTAGCCAGTGAGAGGCGCGGATGATCGGCCAGTTCCTTGCCGCGATCCCAGGTGAGCGACTTGTAGAGTTCGCGCGGTAGGCGCTGCGTCTGCCTGATCAGCGCCGACACCACGCTCCTTGTGTCCTTGTTAGCGACCTTGACCAGCATCACGTAGCGCGAATGCCGTTCGACCAGCGTCGCGATGTAGCTGTTCTTTGTGCCTCCGATCAGATCGCCTTCCCAGTGGCCGGGAATGGCGCGGTCCTCGACCGACGCGGGACGCTCGCTGATCGACACGGCATCCTTGATCTGTCCCAGCCCGTTGCGCTTGAGGCTGGCGTGCCGCGACCTGCGGATGGTGCGCCGGGCGCGCAGATGCTCCAGCAATTCCTTCTTAAGAACTCCCCGCGCCTGTATGTACAGGCTTCTGTAGATAGTCTCGTGCGACACTTGCCTATGCGGCTCCTCGGGAAAGCTGCGCCTGAGCCACCCCGCAATCTGCTCTGGTGACCATTTGCGGCACAGCTTGGCCGATACTGCCCGGGCCAATGGCGGCGAGCAAGCCAACTTGCAGGGCTTCGGCCGCAAGGCTCGGTCCCAGGCCGCCTGATCGGACACGGTCGCCCGATACCGTGCAAGGCCGCCGTTACGCCTGACTTCGCGACTGATCGTCGAAGGCGCGCGGCCCAGTCGCCGTGCTATCGCACGCAAGGGTTCACTGACGCTCAGGCCCCGCGATATCTCCTCCCGTTCGGCAAGGCTCAGCGCAAGGCGGCCACGCTTGCGATCGGCGGGCCTGATACCGCCGGTCGGCGAAATCACCGAAAATACCGACGATGACTCTCGATCAAACCTTCGCCCGATCGAACTCATCGATTCCCCGCGCTGCCAACGATCCCATATCTCCGCTCGCTGGCTGGCCGTGTAATATATCCGACGACGCTGCTTCATCGCGACACTCCATCTTCCTCAAAAGATTAAAGTGTTGCCACCACCCGTTGAACCCACC
>NZ_LGJH01000028.1 GCF_001298105.1 Novosphingobium sp. ST904
ATCGAGACGCAGGACGACGAGTTCGTCATCGGCGCGCAGGAACTGCATGATCGTCTCAAGCTCCGTGCGTCCAGTGCGCGATGCGCCCGAGCCTGTTTCGGAGCGGAGGATTTCACAGCCCGCTGCCTTCAACCGGGCAACCTGGATGTCGAGATCCTGGTCGATGGTGCTGACGCGGGCGTAGCCGACGCGGGTCATGGGCAAATCCGTCACATTAGGGTGGCTTTGCCCTCGTACAGTAACATTGGTGACGGAACACCCTTTTGTGACATGTCGTATATGTCACTTCCGATCGTCACGTTCGGGTGCACCCAAATGGTGCGAGCGGAAAAGGCCCCGGTCAGGCAGCAAGCCGCCCAAAATCGATCCGGCTATTCAGATCGAGGTCGAAGCGGCCATAAGGATTGACGTGGCTGTAAATCAGCGGTGTGAGGCCGCGATAATCATCCGGCGTCATCCGGCCCGTCCATTTCGGTTCCACCAGCACGCTCTGAAGCATTCGGGTGTTCACATAGACAAGCGACGCTTGCAGCAAATGTAGCGCCAGGACCGAGAGCTGCTGCTCATCGATGCGGTTAGTGGCGATCTCGCCGCCCTTGCCGAAGAAAACGAACCCATTGGCACTGTTCCAGTTTTCAACGACATTCAGGCCTTCATGAATTTCGCGGCGGAAGGACTCCTCGCGCAGATACCGGCACAGGAAGATCGTCTTGACCGCGCGGCCCAGCTCACTCAACGCCTTGTAGGTCGGGTGCATCACCTCGGAGCGGCTAAACCGGCGCAGGATCGCCTCCGGGTCGGCGGTTTTTGTCTGCATCGCGGCTGCATATTTGACCATCTCGTCATATTGCTGCTCGATCTCATCCCAGTTGATCGGACTGGAGAGGATCGGCTGCAAGTGGGGAAGCCGCGTTCGCATGCCGACATCGGGAAGAGCCAGCTTCTGGCGAGCGATCGCTTTCAGGCGGGGTGCAAGCTCAAATCCGAGAAGCCGGCAAAATGCAAAGCCAACCGCGCTTTGGCCATGACTATCAACATATTGTCGCTGGATTTCCATGTCGGTGCAATGGCGCAGCACGCCCTCGATCATGGAGGCGACCTCGGAGGAAGAGCAGCGCTTGAGCTGGGAATAGACGCATGTCGCGCGTCGTTCGACATGCCAGTAGATCATGACGCCC
>NZ_LGJH01000153.1 GCF_001298105.1 Novosphingobium sp. ST904
CCCGGACCTGATCCGGGAGACGATGGTATCGATCAGAACGTTGAACCGGAAGTGCATCACGTCGCCGTCGTGGACGACGTATTCCTTGCCTTCCTGGCGCAGCTTGCCGCCTTCCTTAGCGCCCGCTTCGCCGTTCAGCGCAACGTAGTCGTCATAGGCGATGGTTTCGGCGCGGATGAAACCGCGCTGCATGTCGGAGTGGATTTCGCCTGCGGCTTCGGGAGCTTTCGCGCCCTTGTGCACGGTCCATGCACGCGCTTCCTTCGGGCCGACGGTGAAGAAGGTCAGCAGGTTGAGCAGTTCGTAGCCGGCGCGGATGATCCGTGCGAGCCCGGTTTCGTGCAGGCCCATCTCTTCGAGGAAGACCATGCGCTCCTCTGCTTCCATGCCGACGAGTTCCGATTCGATCGCAGCCGAGACGATCACGGCGGTGGCGCCGTCCGCCTTGGCCTTCTCGAAGACGCGGGCGGAGAATTCGTTGCCTTCGGCAGCGGCTTCTTCTTCCACGTTGCAGACGTAGAGCACCGGCTTCGCGGTGAGGAGCTGGGCCTGGCGGAACACGCGTTCCTCGTCCTCGTCCTTGGGCTGGGTCAGGCGCGCGGGCTTGCCTTCGCGAAGCAGTTCCAGCGCCTGCCCGAGGACGGAGGCGATGATCTTCGATTCCTTGTCGCCCTGCGTCGCCTTCTTCTGGGCGGCGGGGACGCGCTTTTCGAGGCTTTCGAGATCGGAAAGCAGCAGCTCGGTCTCGACCGTTTCGGCATCCGCGATGGGATCGACCTTGTTGTCGACGTGCTGGATGTCGTCGTTTTCGAAGCAGCGCAGGACGTGGATGACGGCATCCACTTCGCGAATGTTGCCGAGGAACTGGTTGCCGAGGCCTTCACCCTTCGACGCGCCGCGCACAAGGCCGGCGATGTCGACGAAGGAAAGCTGCGTCGGGATGATCTTCGCCGATCCCGCGATCGAGGCGAGCTGATCGAGGCGCGGGTCGGGTACGCCGACCTGGCCGACGTTCGGCTCGATGGTGCAGAACGGATAGTTGGCCGCCTGCGCCGCCTGCGTCTCGGTCAGCGCATTGAACAAGGTCGACTTGCCGACATTGGGCAGACCCACGATTCCGCAACGGAAACCCATCTTTTACTCCGGAATAAATGTATGGGCCGCGCCTTAGCGCCTGTCTGCCCGCTTTACCAGTTACCGTGACGCCTGTTTGCAAGAGTGTTTGCACGAGAGGCTTCACGGAAACTTCAGGGCTTGGCTTTAAGGGGCAGGGTATGAAGCCGCTCGTTCGCCTGTCGCTTGCCGTTCTGGTCGCGGTCTCGCTGTCCGCATGTGGTGACGATGCCGCTGGCCAGCTCGACACGGCGCAGGTGCGCTATGCGGAGCAGGACTATCAGGGCGCCCGTGCCGCGCTGATTTCCGCGCTGGAGGATGAGCCGGGAAATCGCGCGGCTCTGGCGCTGTTGGTGCGCACGCAGATTGCGCTTGGAGATCCCGCGTCCGCCGAGCGCGCGCTCGGACGTCTCTTGCGGGCCGGTGGTGGTGGCGGGGGCGCTTCCGTGCTTCGGCTCAAGGCGGGGATCGCCCTGTTGCAAGGTCGCCCGGGCGAAGCCACGCGCCTGCTTGCGGGCGACGGCAGCACGGAGGCCTGGAACATGCGCGCTCAGGCATGCCTGGCGCTGGGTGATGAGCGCGGCGCAGTTTCTTCCTTCGACAAGGGCATGGCGGCGGGAAAGGATATTGCGCTGGCTGTGGCCTATGCCCGCTATCGGCTGGAAACCGGCGATCTTGGCGGTGCGGAGCGCATTCTTGCCCGTATGCAATCGTTCGCTCCCGGCGCGTACAACACGCTGGTTCTGGCCGGCGATCTCGCGAATGAGCGCGGCCGGACCGACGCGGCGATTGCGGCTTATGAAAAGGCGGTCTCCGCCTTTCCCGCCCGTGTCGTGCCGATGCTGGCGCTCGCCAATGCCTACGATGCGCAAGGCAGGGTCGATGAGGCCATGGCCGTTGTCCTGAAGGCGCAGAAGATCGCGGCAGGCGATCCCGCTGTCGATGATCTTTACATCCAGCTGCTTTCCGAGAAGGGGAAGTGGGAGGAAATACGCCTCGCGCTGCAAGGGCGCGATATGCAGCTCGACCCGTCCTCCGGGCTCGGCATGACTTACGCGGAGGCCTTGCTTCATCTTGGCCAGGCCGAACAGGCGCGCGTCATGTTCAGCCGCGCCCTGCTGCTCCAGCCCGGAAACCCCTATTCGCGGCTGCGACTGGGCGAGGCGCAACTGGCGACGGGCGATGCGGGTGGGGCGTGGGAAACCCTGCGCCCCCTTGCGGCGAGCGCGCTGGCGCGGCCGGAAATCCTCGATGCGGCGCAGGAGGCTGCCAGATCGGTGGGCGATCCCCAGGCGGAGGTATTGAAGGCGCGGCTCGATCCGGTGAGGCTCAAGGCTGCGATGGCGCAGGCCGACAAAGGGCAGGCGGCGCTGGCTGCGCAGGACTGGTCCGGTGCCGTGGCTATATATCTTCCGTTGCTCGGGCAGGGCGAAGACCCCGAAGTGCTCAAGCGACTGGCATTTGCCTCGTTGCGACTGGGCCGGGCGAAGGAGGCGCTCGCCTATGCCGACCGGGCGCTGGCCGCCGATCCCGACAATCCGGACTGCCTGCGTACGGCGGGGGTCGTTCGTCTGGAAGCAGGCCGCGACATTCCAGCTGCGCGAAGGCTTCTTGAGGCTGCGGCCGCAGCCGATCCGCGCAACCAGGACATAGCGCGCGACCTTGCAAAGGCGAAAGCGCCGCCGGCTGAGCGCCGGCAGCGGCTATGTCATGCGCGGATGAGCGGGGCCGCCCGCGCGATCAGGCGCGAGCCTTGCGACGGCGCGCGTAGGCGAGGCCGAGGAGGCCCATGCCCATCATGCCAAGCATGCCGGGCTCGGGAACATCGGTGCTGCCGCCCGAAGTTGAGCCGCCCGAACTGCCGCCCGACGTCGTCGTACCGCCTGACGTCGTGGTTCCGCCGCTGGTCGTGCCGCCGGAAGTCGTGGTGGTTCCGCCCGAGGTGGTCGTGCCGCCGGAAGTCGTGGTCGTGCCACCCGAAGTGGAGGTCGTGCCGCCAGAAGTGCTGCTGGAGCCGCACTGCTTGTTTCCGGCAGAGTGACCGCAGTTGCAGTAGTGCGTATGGTTCTTGTCCTTGCCCCAGGTGGCCAGTGCCGGCGTGCTGAAGGCGAGGGTGCTGCCGGCGGTAAGCGCCAGGACGAGCATGGTCTTGCGGAGCATTCGTATTCCCCTTGTTGCCCGAATGGGTTGCCCCCGATTGGGTTGCCAAGGAATACGCAAGCACGTGCCAGATACGTTTTTATACGGAGTTCGTTGGTTAACGCTTGAGGGATGATAACGATTGTGTAAACTAACCCGACGCGCATCCCGCATGAAAATCAGTTAATCATCCTCACCAGTTTCAATCCTGCTGGCGCAGTGCCACGTCGTTCATGAAGCGGGTATCGTCGCCCGCCGAAAGCCGGTCCGCCTCGCCGGCAATGGCGCCCAACATGTCTGCGAGCGGGTCATCTCGGTCTTGGCATAGTTGCCGAGGACGTAGCCGCTTACGCGGTCCTTGTGTCCGGGGTGCCCGATCCCGAGCCGAACACGGCGGAAATCGGCGCCGAGATGTTGGTCGATCGAGCGCAGGCCGTTGTGTCCCGCATGGCCTCCGCCGTGCTTCACTTTCACCTTGAACGGCGGCAGATCGAGTTCGTCGTGGAATACGGTCAGGTCGGAAAGAGCCAGCTTGTAGAAGCGCATGGCTTCGCCAACGGCGCGGCCGCTCTCGTTCATGAAAGTGGCGGGCTTGAGCAGGAGGATCTTCTGTGTGCCGATGCGGCCTTCCTGCGACCAGCCCAGGAACTTCTTCTGGACAGGACCAAAGCCATGGATTTCGGCGATCGCATCGACGGCCATGAAGCCGACGTTATGGCGATTGAAGACGTATTGCGGTCCGGGATTACCGAGGCCGACCCAAAGCTGCATGATTGTCCTGGTCCCCAGAATGACAAAAGGCCCCTCCCGCGCGCCGGGCTGGCCGGGGCGGGAGGGGGCCGATTGATTGACCGTCCGATTACTCGGCTTCGGTCGTCGCCGTGTCGCCTTCCGAGCTCTTCAGAGCCGAGGGAGCAGCGATCGTCGCGATGGTGAAATCGCGGTCGGTGATCGCGCTCTCGGCACCGGCCGGAAGCTTGACGTGGCTGATGTGGATCGATTCACCCACTTCGAAGCCGGTCACGTCGATAACGATCTCGTGCGGGATCTTCTCGGCGTCGCAGACCAGTTCGAGGTCGTGGCGAACGATGTTGAGCACGCCGCCGCGCTTCAGGCCCGGCGAGGCGTCTTCGTTGGCGAAGACGACCGGCACGTTGACGTGCACGGTCGCGCCCTTGACGACGCGCAGGAAGTCGGCATGGAGCGGACGATCCGAAACGGGGTGGAAGGCAACGTCCTTGGGCTGCGTCCGGTAGGTCTTGCCGCCCACTTCGACTTCGATGATCGAGTTGAAGAAGTGACCGGTCATGAGCTGACGGGTCAGCTCCTTTTCCTCGACGTGGATCGCGAGGGGTTCTTCGTTGCCACCATAGACAACGGCGGGGACGCGGCCATCGCGACGCAGAGCACGGGAGGCTCCCTTGCCAGCCCGATCACGCGTCTCGGCCGGCAGGTTAAGCGTATCGCTCATGTGGACTTGCCTTTCGAAAACTGGATAAAAATCGGATAGGGACCGCTTGCCGATCCATACCGTCCCGCCACGCCTCCAGGGATGACCATGACGGGAAGCGCGCGCCCTTAATGTGAAATGGGCGGAAATGCAAGCGCCCGGCGCATGGGCATCACTCGATCCGGGTCACCTTGTACCCTTGCCCGGCCAGCATCGCCGGCAGTCCTTCCGGGCCTGCCATGTGCGCGGCGCCGACCGCCACGAACGGGCGCTTGCCCTGCCGCATGGCGGCGGAGACCTTGCCTGTCCAGTCCCGGTTCCGGCCGACGAAAAGAACCGTACGCAGTTCCGGGTCGGCAAGCAGGCCCTTGCGGGTTTCCGCCTCGATCCGCGCCATGTCGCCTTCGCGCCAGCTTGCAGCGATGTCGCTGTCCGAACTCTGCGCTTCGGTGACGACGGCGGCGAGCAGGTCGCGTTGTTCCCGTTCGGGCAATGCGTCGAACAGGCCCAGTTGCCGGGCGGCACCTTCGAGTTCGATCACGGGCCGGTTGCCTGCGGCCACCATGACGGCGCGGTCCACGCCGTTGCGGGCCTGATCCTTGTCGGCCCCCGCCTGAGCGATGGTGAGGGCCGCGGCCCAGGTATCGATCGCGGCGAAATCGCCATCGGAATAGCCGCCTCGCTTGAGCAGTGCGGCAAGCGCAGGGCGCTTGTCCGGCGCGACCCGGCTGGACAAGGGCGGCTCTCCCTCGCTCCGGGCAAGCCGCGCGAATGTGGCCGCCACTTCGGCCTCATTCGCGAGATTGGCAACTTCCACCATGACGGTGTCGGCTGCGTCCATTGCTTCGCGTACTTTCGGGGTCTGCCATTGCAATGGGCGCTCGGCGCTGTGGATCGTGCCGAAGAGCCAGGCTACCTCGCCGTGCGGCCCTTCCACGCGCCAGAGCGCCGGATTGGCGGCCTCGGGCGCCGGACTGCATGCGAACAGCGCCAGAGCCGCAAGCGCGGGGAGGGCGGCGCGCCTCATCGGTTATTGTACCCGCACCGAACGGATGCCGGCTTTGGCAAGCTGGTCCTGCACGCTGCCCTTGCCTGCAAGATGTCCCGCACCCACCGCCACGAAGACCACCCCAGGCTGCGAGAGCCGGGTCTTCAGCCACTTGGCCCAGCTCCTGTTACGGTTGGTGATGAGCGCCTTGCGCATCAGTTCGTCCGATTCGTCTTCATTGAGCAGCTTGGCCAGTTCGTCCGCCCGGCCCAGTTTCCATGCCTCCACAACCTTGGCGATATCCTCGCGCAGGGTGGGAAGCTGCTCGAGCACTTCGGCCAGATAGCGTTGCTGGCTCTTTTCGGGCAGGTCGGCGAAAAGACCGATCTGGTAGTCCGCCGTTTCGAGCGGGTGCCGGGCGATCCCGCTGGACGCGGCTTTGGCTTCGATCTGCGTTTCCACGCCGTTCGCCTGATCGTATCCCGCTGCCTTCAGCGGCAGCAGGGACAGGAGAAGACCCGCATACCAAGGCTGGAATGCATCGAAGGTTTCTGCCGGAAGTCCAAGATTGGAAAGCCCTTTTTCCAAATTGGTGCGCTCCAAAGGTGCCAGGCTCTCACGCAGGGTCTTACCGTCATGCCGCATTCCCCGGTCCACGAAGACCTTCTCAAGCGTTGCGGGCGAATCGAGCATGGTCTCCGTCACCAGCAGGTCTGCCGACTCGAATGCCTGCTGCACGGGGCCCTGAAACCATGCGGCGTTCTGCGGGAGGAATGTGGATCGTGCCGAAAAGGTAGATCGTGGTGTCCTTGTCGGCGATCTTCCACATCGCCGGCCGTGCCGGAACGGGAACGGGAACTGCGGTTTCCGACACGGGAGCAGAGACTGCGGAGTGGCGGTCTGCGCCAGCGCGGGAGGCGCGGCGAACAGGAAAAACGAGGCGGTGGCGGCGATGCCCCATGGTGTTTTTGCACCCATGCCGGGCCGGGTCTTGCTGGAAAAGATCATCGCGTTTCCATGGAAGGAGAGGGGCAAACAGGGCCTTAACGGACTTCGAATGGCCGGGAGATAACGGCAGGTCGTCGTTTGAGGTAGCGGTAACTGTCATTTTAGTGCGGCTTGCGCGGTTGATTTGCCCGGTTCGATCCGCCAAAGGCCGCGCAGCCAAGAGATTTGACGGGATTTCGATGTCGACCGCCGCCAAACAGCCGCTCAGCTTCCAGGACATGATCCTGACGCTCCACAATTTCTGGAGCGCGCAAGGCTGCCTTATTCTTCAGCCCTATGACATGCGCATGGGAGCAGGTACTTTCCATCCGGCCACGACGCTTCGCGCGCTTGGGCCTGAGCCTTGGAAAGCTGCCTATGTCCAGCCTTCGCGTCGTCCGACCGACGGCCGCTACGGCGAGAATCCGAACAGGCTTCAGCACTATTACCAGTATCAGGTGATCCTGAAGCCGAACCCGGAGAATCTCCAGGAACTCTACCTCGCCAGCCTCGCCGAGATCGGCGTTGATCCGCTGCGCATGACATCCGCTTCGTCGAGGACGATTGGGAAAGCCCGACCCTGGGCGCCTGGGGCCTTGGCTGGGAAGTCTGGTGCGACGGCATGGAAGTGACGCAGTTCACGTATTTCCAGCAGGTCGGCGGGTTTGACTGCAAGCCGGTAGCCGGGGAACTGACCTACGGGCTCGAACGCCTCGCCATGTACATCCAGGGCGTGGACCGCGTTTACGACCTGCGCTTCAACAACGAGGGCGTGAGCTACGGCGACGTCTTCCTTGCCAACGAACAGCAGATGTCGAAGTACAACTTCGAGATCGCCGACACCGAAGCACTCTTCGCCGGCTTCAAGGCCGCCGAGGCCGAATGCATGCGCTGCATCGAAGCGGAAATCCCGCTCGCCGCCTACGATCAGGCGATCGAGGCCAGCCATCTCTTCAACCTGCTTCAGGCACGCGGCGTGATCTCCGTGCAGGAACGGGCCAGCTATATCGGCCGCGTGCGCGATCTGGCGAAAGGTTCGTGCGAGGCGTGGATCGAGAAGAACAAGGCCGAATGGGAAGCCAGGTTCCCGGGGTGGACGGTATGAGGCCTCGGCAGCCCCGTACTGAGCGGAATGACGCAAAGGCCGCATTTCCGGCCCCGCTCGTCATGAGCTCGTCGAACGACGCCGCAACTGCCCCATCAACCCGTCAAACGGCGTACTGACATGACCGACTTCCTTCTCGAACTCCGCTCGCAGGAAATCCCGGCTCGTATGCAGGCCGTGCCCGCGCCGACCTTGAAAAGCTGTTCCGCAAGGAGATGGCGGCGGCTGGCGTCACCGTGGGTGAAGTGACCGTCTGGTCCACTCCGCGCCGCCTTGCGCTGATCGCGCGCGGGTTGCCGCTTGCCACCGAAGCGGTCCGCGAAGAGACCAAGGGGCCGGCCACCAGTGCGCCCGAACAGGCTCTCGAAGGCTTCCTGCGCAAGACCGGGCTGAGCAAGGACCAGCTCGAAGTTCGCGATCTCAAAGGCAAGGATACCTACTTTGCCGTCGTCGAGAAGCCCGGCCGCGCCGTGGCCGAGGTGCTTGCCGAAGTGATCCCCGCGATCATTCGCAACTTCCCGTGGCCCAAGTCGCAGCGCTGGGGCGCCGCCTCGATCTCCACCGAATCGCTGCGCTGGGTGCGTCCGCTTTCCGGCATCGTCGCGATCTTCGGTGAACAGCTCGTGGCGTGCGAAGTGGGCGGCATCGCGTCCGGCTACGTAACGCTTGGACACCGTTTCCACGCCCCCGGCGAGATCACCATCGGCGGCGCGCATGACTATGCCGACAAGCTGCACCTCGCCCATGTCCTTGTGAACCACGAGGAACGGCAGGACATCGTCCGCACCAAGGCGCGTGAGGCGGCCGAGGCTGCGGGGCTCGTGCTGGTCGAGGATGAAGGACTGGTGATCGAGAACGCGGGCCTGACCGAATGGCCGGTGCCGCTGCTCGGCCGGTTCGAGGAAGATTTTCTCGAGGTGCCCCCCGAGACTATCCAGCTGACCGCGCGCGTGAACCAGAAGTATTTCGTTTGCGAAGATGCGGCAGGTTCTCTGGCCAACGCCTTCATTTGTACTGCAAATATCGTCGCTTCCGATGGCGGTGCAGCCATCGTCGATGGTAACCGCAAGGTGCTGGCCGCGCGTCTGTCGGATGCTCGTTTCTTCTGGCAGCAGGACCGCAAGACGCCGCTGTCGGAGCAGGCGAAGAAGCTCGAGCGGATCACCTTCCACGAGAAGCTGGGCACTGTTGCCGACAAGGTCGAGCGGGTGGCCAAGCTGGCGGAATGGCTGGCAGCCGAAGGCATCGTCCCGAACTGCGATCCGGCGCTCGCGCGCCAGGCGGCGGAACTTTGCAAGGCCGATCTGGTCACCGAAATGGTGGGGGAATTTCCTGAACTTCAAGGGCTTATGGGCGGTTATTATGCCCGTGCTGAAGGTCTTCCCAACGCCGTGGCCGATGCTATCCGCGATCACTACAAGCCGGTCGGGCAGGGCGACGAAGTTCCCAGCGCGCCGGTAACGGTAGCTGTGGCATTGGCGGACAAGCTGGATACGCTCCGCAGCTTCTTTGCGATCGACGAGAAGCCGACCGGCTCGAAAGACCCGTTCGCGCTCCGCCGGGCGGCGCTGGGCATCATACGGCTCATCACGGACAACCGCTTGCGCTTCGGCGTTGCCGAGAGCGATCTGCTCGATTTCTTCGTGGACCGCCTCAAGGTGCAGCAGAAGGAAGCGGGCGTTCGGCACGACCTTATCGACGCGGTGATCGCGCTGGGCGGCGAGGATGATCTCGTCCGCCTGCTGGCCCGCGTTCATGCGCTTCAGGCTTTCGTCGCCACGGACGACGGCGTGAACCTGCTTGCCGGCTACAAGCGCGCGGCCAATATCCTGCGCAAGGAAGATTGGAAGGATAAGGTCGATCCCTCGGGTGACGAAGATCCCATGGAAAACGTCGACCATCCCGACATGAAGGGCGTCTACGCCGCGCAGCAGGACGTGACCTACGCGCCCGAGGCTGCCGAACAGGCGCTTCTCGGCGCGGTGGCGGCGGCTGAACCTCAGGCCGCACGGGCGGTGGAGGCAGAGGACTTCGCTTCGGCCATGTCCGCGCTGGCCACGCTCCGCGCGCCGATCGATGCTTTCTTCGATCAGGTCATCGTCAACGACAGCGACCCGGTAAAGCGCCATGCAAGGCTGGCCTTGCTTGATCGGTTCCGTGCTGCAGTGCACAATGTTGCGGATTTTTCGAGGATCGAGGGCTAGGGAGCTTTCCCTGAAACTCGTGAAACTTTTATCAACCAGGACAGGAAAGTCAGGGGATAGATGAGCAGACAGGTCTACACGTTCGGCGGCGGTGTTAAGCATGAAGATGCCCGCGCCCGTGACAAGGTCGTCGTCGGCGGCAAAGGTGCGAACCTCGCTGAAATGGCGGGTATCGGCCTTCCGGTGCCCCCCGGCTTTACCATCACCACTGAAGAGTGCGTGAAGTATCTCGCCGAAGGCGGTGACTTCTCGGACCTGCTGCGCGCCGACGTGGCCGAAGCGCTCACCCACATCGAAAAGACCGTGGGCAAGAACTTCGGCGATGCCGCTGATCCCCTGCTGGTCTCGGTCCGCTCGGGTGCGCGCGTTTCGATGCCGGGCATGATGGATACCGTCCTCAACCTCGGCCTCAATGACGATACCGTCGAAGGCCTGTGCAAGACCTCTGGCGACGATCGTTTCGCCTGGGACAGCTATCGCCGTTTCGTTCAGATGTACTCCGACGTCGTTCTCGGCCTCGATCACGATCGCTTCGAGGAAGCGCTCGAGATCGCCAAGGAAGACAACGGCTACATGAACGATGTCGAGATGACCGCCGACAACTGGCGCGCCATCGTCAAGGAATACAAGGGCATCGTCGAGGAAGAACTCGGCCGCCCGTTCCCGCAGGACGTCCATGAGCAGCTCTGGGGCGCGATTCAGGCCGTGTTCGATTCCTGGGATTCGGACCGCGCCAAAGTCTATCGCCGCCTGAACGACATTCCCGGCGACTGGGGAACTGCGGTAAACGTGCAGGCCATGGTCTTCGGCAATATGGGCGATACATCGGCCACGGGCGTTGCCTTCACGCGTGATCCGGCTACCGGCGAAAAGGCCTATTATGGCGAATGGCTGGTCAATGCGCAGGGCGAGGACGTCGTCGCCGGCATCCGCACCCCGCAGTACCTGACCAAGGCGCGCGCGAGCGGGCAGGGGCCAAGCCGCTGTCGATGGAAGAAGCGATGCCGGACGCCTATGGCGAACTGGCCGCGGTGTTCGAGCTGCTCGAAAAGCACTACCGCGATATGCAGGACATTGAGTTCACCGTCGAACGCACGAAGCTTTGGATGCTCCAGACCCGCTCGGGCAAGCGCACCGCCAAGGCCGCGCTGAAGATGGCGGTCGACATGGTGGAAGAAGGCCTGATCGACGAATCCACCGCGATCCTGCGGGTCGATCCCATGGCGCTCGATCAGCTGCTGCACCCCACGCTCGACCCCAAGGCGCCGCGCGACATCCTCGGTAAGGGCCTTCCGGCCTCGCCGGGCGCGGCTTCGGGTGCGATCGTACTCGATGCCGATACCGCTGAAAAACGCGCCGAGCGCGGCGATGCCGTGATTCTCGTCCGTGTCGAGACTTCGCCTGAAGACATTCACGGCATGCATGCCGCCAAGGGCATCCTCACCGCGCGCGGCGGCATGACCAGCCACGCGGCTGTGGTGGCGCGCGGCATGGGCCGTCCCTGCGTTTC
The DNA here is from genome assembly GCF_001298105.1 of Novosphingobium sp. ST904. Taxonomy (GTDB): domain Bacteria; phylum Pseudomonadota; class Alphaproteobacteria; order Sphingomonadales; family Sphingomonadaceae; genus Novosphingobium. The sequence continues at coordinate 11,497 of NZ_LGJH01000153.1, forward strand.
CGGCGCTTCGGGCCTGTCGATCGACATGAAGACCCGCACGCTTCGCATGGGCTCGCGCGAGTTCAAGGAAGGCGACGTGATCACGCTCGACGGCGCCACCGGCGACATCATGGCCGGCGAAGTGCCGACCATCGAGCCGGAACTGGCGGGCGATTTCGCCACGCTGATGGTCTGGGCCGACAAGCACCGCCGCATGAAGGTGCGCACCAACGCCGAGACGCCGGCCGACTGCAGGATGGCCCGTCAGTTCGGCGCCGAAGGCATCGGTCTTTGCCGTACCGAGCACATGTTCTTCGACGCGGGCCGGATTTCGGCCGTGCGCCAGATGATCCTGGCCGAGGACGAGGCCGGTCGCCGCGCGGCGCTGGAGAAACTGCTGCCCGAACAGCGCGCGGACTTCATCGCGATTTTCGAGGTGATGGCCGGCCTGCCGGTCACCATCCGCCTGCTCGATCCGCCGCTTCACGAGTTCCTGCCCCACGGCGATGCCGAGTTCGCGGAGCTTTCGGAAACGATCGGCATCGGTGTGGACACGCTGAAGCGCCGTGCGGACGAACTGCACGAGTTCAACCCGATGCTCGGCCATCGCGGTTGCCGCCTTGGCATCACTTTCCCCGAAATCTACGAGATGCAGGCGCGCGCCATTTTCGAGGCCGCCTGCGAAGTCGCAGCGGCTTCGGGTGAGGCGATCGTGCCGGAAGTGATGATCCCGCTCGTCGCGACCAAGCGTGAGCTGCAGATCCTCAAGAAGGTGGTAGACGAGGCTGCGGCGAAGGTCTTCGCCGAGAAGGGCCGCACGCTCGACTATCTCGTGGGCACCATGATCGAACTGCCGCGCGCAGCGCTCATGGCCGGTGAGATCGCCGAGGAGGCCAAGTTCTTCTCGTTCGGCACCAATGACCTGACGCAGACCACGCTGGGCGTATCGCGCGACGATGCCGCGCGCTTCCTCAGCCCCTATGTCGAAAAGGGTATCTACCCGCGCGATCCGTTCGTCAGCCTCGATATCGAGGGTGTCGGCCAGCTGGTGCAGCTCGGTGCCGAGCGTGGCCGTGCGACTTATGCCGATCTCAAGCTCGGCATCTGCGGCGAGCATGGTGGCGATCCCGCTTCGATCGCGTTCTGCGAGAAGGTCGGGCTCGACTACGTCAGTGCCTCGCCGTACCGCGTGCCGATTGCACGTCTCGCAGCGGCCCAGGCCGCTCTGGCCTGAAGCGGCTCGCGCGAAAGAGAAAAGGCCGGGGTGGAAGCCCCGGCCTTTTTCTTATTTTTTCCAGCCCGATAGGGTCAATATCTCGAAGCGTTCGACAGTCCGGCCATCTTTGCCGGCTGCTTCGAACGCCTCCAGCGCCCGCGCCCGCGCCGCCTTGCCCAGAGCCGGCCCCGGGTCGGCCAGCACGCTGCCCGCGGCCTGGGCCCGGATATCGGCGATCAGCCGGTCGAAGCTGCGGAAGCCAACCTGGAGCGGGCGGTGGTCTATCACCGGATCGGCGAACAGGGTGCGCTGGAGCAATTGCCCGCCCGCCCGCACGTCGACCATCGGGTGAACGCGTCCGGCGGGGCGATCCCCATCGGCTGCGAGCATGATTTCGCGCAGGACCGGCAGGCTTCCCAGCGACAGGAAGCTGGCGATCATCAGTCCACCCGGCGCCAGGGCCTTGCGGATATGGATAAGCGCGCCGGGAAGGTCGTTTACGGTATCGAGCGTGCCGAGGCTGACGATCAGATCGAAACCGTCGAAGGGGTAGGGTGCTTCCTCGTCGAAGCCGTGGGCCGGATCCACTTCTGTGACTTCCGCGCCGCTGGCGCGAAGGTCGCGCGCAAGGTTGCCCGTCCAGTCGCCCACGACGAGGGCGCGCCGGGGTTCGAAGCGGAGGAACGAAAGGCGTTCGGGAACATCCTCTACCATGTCCTCAAGCAGGTAGCGGGGGGCGTCTGGCGACCGCTGGAGGACGAGGGCGCGACGGCGGGCGGCGAGGCGGCGGTCGGGCGAGAAGATGCGGGGGGGAGCTTTGCTGGCCATGGCCGCCCAACTGCCGCGTCTCGCGCTTCGGCGCAACTGCGCTTCGTGCAAGTGGGTTAACACCTTGTAGCTTGCCGCCCTGGTTCCGGCGAGTAAGCATCGGCGGATGTCCTTTGCTCAGGCCGTGATGCCGGTCGTCGACCTTATATTTCCGCCGCGCTGTCCTTTGTGCGGCGACGGACTGATCGCGCATGGCGGCCTTTGTCCGCCGTGCTGGATAGAGCTGGCGATTCCCGGAGAGCCGAGCTGTGCTGCGTGTTCGCGCCCGTTTGGCGGCGGGGTGCCACAGGGGGCAACCTGCGCGCCGTGTCTTGGCGATCCGCCCCGACATGACGGGATCGCCGCGGCGACATTGTACAATGAGGCATCGCGCAAGCTGGTACTGGCCTTGAAGCATGGCAATCGCCTCTCCCATGCGAAACTGATGAGCAGGTTGATGAGCGCCAAGTTGCCCTTCGTCGAAGAGGATTGGCTGGTCGTCCCGGTTCCCCTGCATCGCTGGCGGATCTGGAGGCGAGGGTACAATCAGGCGGCCGAACTGGCGCGGGAAATATCGGCAGTGGCCGGCGGCGTGCTTGTCGTCGATCTGCTTGAGCGCCGCAAGGCGACTCCGTCGCTTGGTGGACTGGGAAAGAAGGCTCGGCGGAGAGCGCTTTCGGGGGCGATTGGGGTTCACCGCAAGAGGAAGGATCGGCTGAAGGGCGCGAAGGTCTTGCTTGTGGATGATGTGCTCACCAGTGGCGCGACGAGCGATGCCTGCGTTTCCGCGCTCAAGCGGGGCGGTGCCGCCAAAGTTGTGATCGCCTGTTTCGCACGCGTTCTGGACGAAGCGCTGGAGCATACGCGCGGAGGAAATCGCGAAGTACCATTTGAGGAAGGGCTCTAACGAAAACGCCGGAGCTGGTGGCTCCGGGCGTCCTCGTGACGAAACTGTTGGACCCTGCTTTCGCAGTTCGGCGGTCCCCCTGTCGGCCGCCTGGCCCGATCCCTCATTCAACTGAACCAGACCACCCGAAGTGTATTCCAGTCTTTCCCTGAACCGTGGCGCTTGTATCTCAGCGACCTGTGGGTCAGAAGCAGCCCCCCAGCTGCAAGCCGACAATCCTACGAAACCCGGGGGTTGAAAAGAGGCGTCGCGGGGCTACGAGGATTTTGGTCAACGGCTGTGGTTATCGTGCAACAACCACGTTCAATGTATTCAATTCAGGGAAATTTCCGGCATGTCCGAAGTAACCAAGGCTGAACGGGAACACGGAAAAGCGTTTCTTCCGCGATTCGACGCGCAAGGTTTGCTGATCGCCATCGCCGTCGACTCGCAGACTCGCGAGATATTGATGGTAGCGTACATGAACGAGGAAGCGCTTCGGAAGACCCGCGAAACCGGCCTTGCCCATTTCCATTCGCGTTCGCGCGGGAAGCTCTGGCTCAAGGGTGAAACATCGGGCCATTTCCTTCGGATCGACGAGATTCGGGTGGATTGCGATCAGGATGCCATCGAGCTGAGGGTCACTCCGCAGGGCCCGGCCTGCCACACCGGCGCCCGCAGTTGCTTTTACCGTGCATTGGAAGGCGATTCGCTTTCGCCCGTGGATGGTTAACTATTTCAGGATTAACCCGGAAAATCCTTTAAATGCAGGGACGCGTGTTTTTCCATAAGAACATGCACTTGCGGGTCATTCGTCCAGGTTTAACCGTATTAAGCCGAGTTTTCAGCATCTTCGGCTGAGCGGATGGAACGGACAAGTCGTCGCAATCGGCTCGCAACACGCGAACGGCCAAGCGACTATCCAGGGTGACAGGGTGCAAGGGCCGTTTCCGGCCGCACCCGTCCCATAAAAAACGAACATTGTTATAGGCTTCAGCCGGCGTTTCGTGCCCCGGCCGATGGCTGTCGCCTGGCCTCGCCCCTACTTCCGTCATTCGCGATAAATGCCGGACCTGAAGGGGTGTGCAAAGGGAGCAGGGCGCCTGCGAGGCGTTCGGGGCGTATGGAAATGGAAGGGAAGCAAATGAAGCACAGAGCTTTGACAGCTGCCGTGACGGCGGGCCTTATGGCCGTGCCGACCGCTGCAATGGCGGATACCAAGTCATCCGCATCCATCGTCAATCCGCGCGCCTCGGCGAAATCCTACCGCTTCGGTGGAAACCACGCGGTCCGGGACCATTTCGCGCGGCTCTTCGGGCGCGGTAACCCGCATGGCGACAAGTGGGGCGGCGGCAGGCCCGGAAAGGGCCACGGAGACTGGGGTGGCCATCACCCGGAGGACGGCAAGTCACGCGGCTGCTGACGCGCTGAAACCGAAACCGTGGCCGTCCCGAGGGGCGGCCACGGCATCGAGGATCATCCCCGCGCTTCGTCAAAGCCCAGGATCTCGCCGAAGAACGCGAGCATTGCTGCCCAGCTCTGCCGGTCGGCACTGGCATCGTAGCCGATCGCGGCCATGCCGCGTTCGTCGCTGCCGGGATCGGTGAAGCCGTGACGGACACCGGAATAAGCATGGAAATGCCAATTGGCGCCGGCGCGGTCCATTTCTTCCCAGAAGCCGATCACCTGCTCGCGCGGGACGAGGGGGTCGGCATCGCCGTGACAGACGAGGATACGGGGCTTGATCGCACCCGGTTCGGCTGGGTTGATCGTGGAGAGCGTTCCGTGGAAGCTCACGGCACCGAGCAGGTCCTGCCCATCCCGCGCAGCTTCGAGCACGGCCTGACCGCCCATGCAGTAACCGATGCCGATCAGCGGCAGCCCGGCGGCCTCGGGAACGGCCCGCAGCGCAGCGATGGCCGCCGCGATCCGGGCGCGGTAATGCCCGTTGTCGGCGCGCAGCTTCTCGGCCAACGGGAACGATGCCTCGAAGCTGGCGACATGCTCGCCATAGAAGTCCGCGATCAGGACGAAGTAGCCGAGATCGGCCAGCATCGCCGCCCGCCGTTCCATGGCCGCGTTGACGTTCGCGATCGTCGGAAACAGGACCACGGCAGCGCGCGCGTCTTGTTCGGGACGCGCCAGGTGGCCGGTCAGATCCTGACCGGCGTGGCTGTAGGCAATCGTTTCGAGCATGGTCACTCCGGCAGGAAGTCCGGCACCGACAGGTAGCGTTCGCCGGTGTCGTAATTGAAGCCGAGTACACGGCTGTCCGCGGGCAGTTCCTTCAGCTTCTGCGCGATGGCGGCAAGCGTTGCGCCCGAGCTGATGCCGACGAGCATGCCTTCCTCGGTGGCGCAGCGGCGTGCCCATTCCTTCGCATCCGCCGGATCGACCTGAAGCGCACCGTCGATCGACTGGGTGTGCAGGTTGGCAGGCACGAAGCCGGCACCGATGCCCTGGATCGGGTGCGGCCCGGGCTGGCCTCCCGAGATGACCGGAGAGAGGGTGGGTTCTACGGCATAGGCCTTTAGCGTGGGCCAGGTCAGCTTGAGCGTTTCCGCGCAGCCGGTCAGGTGGCCGCCGGTGCCCACGCCGGTGATCAGCACGTCGATCGGCGTTTCGGCGAAATCGGCAAGGATTTCCTGCGCGGTCGTCTTCACGTGGACCGCGATGTTGGCCGGATTCTCGAACTGCTGCGGCATCCACGAGCCGGGCGTGGTCTCGATGAGTTCCCTGGCGCGCTCGATGGCGCCCTTCATACCCTTTTCGCGCGGGGTGAGATCGAAGGTCGCACCATAGGCGAGCATCAGGCGGCGGCGCTCGATCGACATCGATTCGGGCATGACCAGCACGAGCTTGTAGCCTTTGACCGCAGCAACCATGGCAAGGCCGATGCCGGTATTGCCGGAAGTCGGCTCGATGATCGTGCCGCCGGGCTTGAGTGTGCCTTCGGCTTCCGCAGTCTCGATCATGGCCAGCGCGATGCGGTCCTTGATCGATCCGCCGGGATTGGTGCGTTCGGCCTTTACCCAGACTTCATGGTCGGGGAACAGCCGTGATAGGCGGATATGCGGGGTATTGCCGATCGTGGCGAGGATGCTGTCGGCCTTCATGTCTCATGCTCCCATCGTGGTGCGAAGGTACGGGCACGGCGGATCTCCGGAAAGCTCCAGGCCCAGATTGCGGTAATGACTATGGCAGCGCCGCCGCCGAAGACAACAGCCCCGGTGGCGCCAAGCAGGGCTGCTGCGACGCCGGATTGCATCTCGCCCAGCTCGTTCGATGCAGAAATGGCAAGGCCGGAGATGGCGGAAACGCGGCCGCGCTTGTCGTCCGGCGTGCGCAACTGGACCAGCGAGCTGCGGATGAACACCGAAATCATGTCGGCCGCGCCGAGCATGGCGAGGAAGCCCAGCGACACCACGAAGCTGCGCGAAAGACCGAAGCCCACCGTCATCGCACCGTAAGCCGCAACCGACAGCAGCATCTTCACGCCGACGTTTTTGGCCAGCGGCCTGAACGAGAGCCAGAGCGCGACAATGGCGGCACCGGCAGCGGTTGCAGCGCGCATCTGGCCAAGGCCCTCCGGGCCAACATGGAGAATGTCGCGTGCGAAGACGGGCATCAGGGCGGTCGCGCCGCCGAGCAGCACTGCGAAAAGGTCGAGCGTGATGCAGCCCAGCAGGAAGCGCTCGCGCCAGATGAAGTGGAATCCGTCCACGATCTGGCGGATCGGATGATCCCGGCGCGCATCCTTGGGAACCGGCGGCAGATTGCGGATGCTGGTGATGCTGAAGGCGGCCACCGCCATGAGCGCGGCGGCGATCCAGTACGGCGTTGCGTGGTGGCGCGCGAAGAGGAAGCCGAAGGCGGCCGGGCCGATGATCGTTCCGGCCTCGATGGCGATCGAGTTGAAGGCGATCGCGCGGGGAATGAGGCTGGTGGGAACGATGTTCGGCGCGATCGCGGTCATCGACGGGCTGACGAAGACACGCGCGATGCCGTGGAGCGCGGCGAAGACGTAAAGGACCGGCAGGCTGCGCAGATCGAGTTCGGTGACGAGGGCCAGGCCGATGGCGACGAGGATGTCGACCGCCATGGCGAGACCCGCAACCTTCCGCCGGTCGAATCGGTCGGCAATGACGCCTGCCACCGGGGTCAGCAGGAAGATCGGAAGGAACTGTGCAAAGCCCAGCAGGCCGAGCTGAAACGAGGCTTCCGCGATCGACATGCCGTAGTCGGTGCGGGCCACGTCGTAGAGCTGGTAGCCGATGATGACGACCATGCCGGTAGAGGCGAAGACGACCGCAAAGCGGGCGAGCCAGAACTTGCGATAATCGGCGATGCGCAGAGGCGAGGAAGGTTCCGGCCCGGAACTCGGGGCGGACGGGCTGGGGGGCTGGATCGTGCTCACGGATCGCTGCATGGCAGCATGTCAAAGCATTGCCAAGACATGCCGCTCATGCGGAACGATAGGTTATGTTTTGGATCAATAAGTAAAGCGCGCGGTGATACGCACGTCGCGTCCGGCGATGGGCACGAAGTCGCGCGTTTCGGAAGCGGCGAGGCGCCCGGTGACGTCGAGCAGGTTGTCCGCGGCGAGGATGAGCGAGAGCGGGCCCTGTTCGCCGAACGGACGCCAGGTCGCGCTGGCGTTCACCAGCGTGAAGGCGTTCGTCGGGTTTTCGTTTTCGGTCACGCGGTCCTGCTTCGCGTTCCATTCGACTTCGCCGCGAAGGGTGAAGGCGGAGGAGTCGAACTCAAGGCCGCCGCGCGCGCGCAGCGGCGGGATGCGCGGCACGGGGCCCATGTCGACCAGGCGCGCGCGGGTATAATCGACGCCGCCATCGGCCTTGATCGACTTGTCGCCGCCCCAATGCGCGAACGTCACACCGCCCTCGGCCTCGATACCGCGGAAGCGGGCGCCGGCCTGAAGATACTGGTAGACCGGGAAGTCCTCGATCACTTCGCCGGTGGGCACAGCAGTGATGAAGTTCGAGAAGTTGGTGCCGAACACGGTAACCGATCCCGCCACGTCGCCACCGTTATAGCGCACGCCAGCCTCGATGCCGTTGCTGCGCTCGACCTTGAAGTCAGGGTTGCCGCGTTCGTAGGACTGGGTGGCGTCGTGCAGGCCGTCGACGAAGAGTTCTTCGGCCGAGGGCGCGCGTTCGCCGTGCGAATAGTTCACCGAAAGGGTGACATGGTCGATCGGGTGCCAGGCGATGCCGGCGACGCCCGAATACTGGTCGAAATTGCGCTTCTCGTCGGCCGGGATCGTGCGGATGCGCGTGTTTTCGTAACGCAGCGCGCCTTCGAGGTCGAACTGGCCCACTTCGAGGTGCTGCAGCGTGAAGACGGCGAAGCGGTCGGTGTTGTTGTCGGGCAGCAGCATCTCGTCGCCGCTGATGTCGAGCCGGGCGGACGAATACTGGATGCCGCTGGAGCCGCTCCAGATGCCGCGCTTTGCTTGGTCCGCCTGGACGCGCACTTCCACAGCCTTGTTGTGGAACTGGGTGCCGATGTTGCCATCCTCGATCTCGGCGTGCTCGTAGTCGCCATAGGCGCCGCGCAGTTCGAGGCGCTTGAGGAAGCCTTCGAGGTTCAGCCCGGCACGAAGGTCCACGCGGGTCTGGCGCAGCGAGATACTGGTTGCTTCGGGATCGGCCGAAGGGCGCGGGGGAATGCCGTAGTCGTTGGCGAGGCGCTGTACCGAGATGCCGATGTCGCCGCCGTCGTCGATGAATGCGACACCGCCGCCCAGCGTCCAGCCTTCGGTGCCGCTGTTGGCGATCTTGCCGCGCTGGTTGGCCTGCTGGGTCAGCGTGGCCGCGCCGGTGAGATCGCCTGCATCGGCAAGATCGCCAGCCTGCGTCAGGGTCTGCGCGCGCAGTTCCGGCGACAGGACGTAGCCGCCCACGTGGAGGTCGTCGCTGTGGTAATAGGAAGCGTCGAAGTGCGCCACGAGGCGGCTGGCGAGCCGGATATCGGTGGCAACGCCGCCGTTGACCATGTTCGCGGCCGTTCCGAACGAGCCCAGAGCATCGAGGCTGAAGGCCTTGTCCGGCACCTTGCGTGGGATCCGCTTGTCCACGGCATTGACGACGCCGCCCGAAGGATCGCTGGCATAGAGCAGCACGCGCGGGCCGTGCAGGACCTCGATCCGGTCCACGTTGAGCGTGTCGAGCGACACGGCGTGGTCTGCCGAGACGGAAGATGCGTCGAGCGAGCCGATGCCGTCCAGCAGCACCTGCACGCGCGGGCCGTCAAAGCCGCGCAAGACCGGGCGCGACACGCCGGGCGCGAAGCCGGTGCTGGAAACGCCTGGAAGGCTGGCAAGCATTTCGCCGATCTGCGGCTTGAGGTCACGCGTCAGCGCCTCGCCCGAGAGCACGACCGGCGCGGCGATGGGATCGGCATTGCCCGAGATCAGGCGGCCGGTGACGATGATTTCCGGGCCGTTTTCCTGCGGATGCCCGTCCGTGTCGGCCGCGCGCTCGGCGCGGGTGAGCCGGTCTGTGCCGCAGCGGTGCCGGGCATGACGGCAAGCGTCGAGGAGAGGGCGCTGGCAGTCACCAGCAGGGCGAGTCGGGCGGTTGGGAGCGTCATGCTCAACCGGCTAATTGCGAGGATATAACATATCAATGCTGAAATGTTTCGCGGCGATAGGGCGTTTCATACGCGCGATGAATGGAGTTTCGTCCTGAAATTCCCGGATAAATGGCGCCCTTGATCGCGGCGCCGGCAGCCAAGCCTTAGCGGCGCGGGCGCAGGCGAGGGTTCGGCTGAACCGTATCAACGAGCTTCAGGAAGTCATCGATGCGGATGATGCGCTCGAACTGGAAGCCGGCGCGGCCTTCGTGAGCCCAGATCAGATGCGCCTCGATCCGGCCAATCACCGGGAGGCGCATGACCAGGCGTTCGCCGCGGTCGAGCGGTTGTTCGCCTTGCGCCATGAAGCCCTGCGCAGAGAGATTGACGATGTGCAGATGGAGGTCGCCGAGCTGGCGATGTTCAGCAATCACCTTGTAATCGACGGGGTGCCGTGCCGCGCGACGCTTGTCGGTTACAGTGAGCTGCGCTCCTGCAGTCATCTCTAAATGCCTCATGATGGTGTTGTGACTGTGAGCGACAACGGTGCATCGAAATGGCAAAGAAACGGTTAACCTGTTCACTTTTGCGCGGTATGCGGCGGTCGAACGTGCCGCATATACGTTAAAATGCCCCGGTTCGGGGGAACCGGGGCATTCTTGCGAGTAGAACTGCGTAAGGGCTGTGGAACGGTGGTTCAGGCGCCCTTGAGCACGGCGTGCTTCTTCTTGCCGAGGCTGAGCTTGCGGGTTTCGCCGGCGGGGATCGCGATCAGATATCCCGGATCGTCCATCGTCACGTCGTCCAGCTTTACCGCGCCTTCACCGATCTTGCGCTTGGCCTCGCCGTTGGAGGCGGTGAAGCCAAGTTCGGTCAGCGCCGAGCCGAGGCGCACGCCTTCGCCCGTCACTTCGAGCGTGGGGAGATCCTGTCCGAGGCCGCCGCCCGCGAAAGTGGCCTTGGCGGTAGCTTCGGCGGCGACGGCTGCATCCTCGCCGCGGCACAGCCTGGTCACTTCGTTGGCGAGCACGACCTTGGCATCGTTGATCGCGGCGCCTTCGAGGGTTTCGAGGCGTGCGATCTCGTCCAGCGGCAGGTCGGTGAACAGGCGCAGGAACTTGCCGACGTCGCGGTCGTCGCAGTTACGCCAGTATTGCCAGAAGTCGTAGGAGGGCAGCATGTCCTCGTTGAGCCAGACCGCACCGGCCGCCGACTTGCCCATCTTGGCGCCGTCGGCTGTGGTGAGCAGCGGCGTGGTGATCCCGAAGACTTCCCTGGAATCCATTCGGCGGGTCAGTTCGATGCCGTTGATGATGTTGCCCCACTGATCGGAGCCGCCCATCTGCAACGCCACGCCCATTTCCCTGGAAAGGTGGCGGAAATCGTAACCCTGCAGGATCATGTAGTTGAATTCGAGGAAAGTCATCGGCTGCTCGCGTTCAAGGCGCAGGCGCACCGAGTCGAACGAAAGCATGCGATTTACGGTGAAATGCGTACCGACTTCCTGAAGCAGCTGGATATAGCCAAGCTGCCCGAGCCAGTCGTGGTTGTTGACCATCACCGCGTCGGTCGGCCCGTCTCCGAACTTCAGCAGGCGCGAGAAGATCGAGAAGATGCCCTTGATATTGGTCTCGATCGCCTCGTCGCTCAGCATCTTGCGGCTTTCGTCGCGGCCGGTGGGATCGCCGATACGGGTGGTGCCGCCGCCCATGAGCACGATCGGCTTGTGGCCGGCCTGCTGGAGGCGGCGCAGCATCATGATCTGCACGAGGCTGCCGATGTGGAGCGACGCGGCGGTGGCGTCGAAGCCGATATATCCGGGCACGACCTGCTTCGCCGCCAGGGCATCGAGGCCCTCCGCGTCCGTCATCTGGTGGATGTAGCCGCGCTCGTCGAGGAGGCGGAGCAGGGAGGAATTGTAGGTCATGATGGCCCAGTGCTTCTTTGGCTTGGATGGATCTAGAGCGGCGCGCGTAGCACGCACGGCGCCCAAGATGAAGCGGTTGGTCGCCCTGCCGCGGGCATCCGGCCGAATCCGCATTGCCAGCCCCCCGGCTCACCTTCTACCCGAACAGGCATGGCCTACCTGACCCGCCACCCGGCGCACCCCTCCACCCTCGTCCGTTCCATCGAAACCCGCGTGATCGGCTTCGATGCCGCCTGGCTGCGGGTTCGCTGGCGCATCCTCGGCGCCGGCAAGCTCGTGGTGCCTTCCTTCGCGGGCAAGGGCAGGGCGGACGAACTCTGGCGCACCACCTGCTTCGAACTGTTCCTGCAACCCGTGCAAGCCGCGGGCTATACCGAGTTTAATCTTTCGCCGTCGGAGCGCTGGAACGTCTACGATTTCTCGGGTCGCCGCGAGGGGATGGCCGAAAGGCCGATGCCCCGCGAGCCGGAATGCGCGATGCGCAAGGGTTCCGACATCGCCGTGTTCGACGCCGCCATTCCGGCGGGCGGCCTTCCGGAAGGCCCGCTGCGCTGCGGCTTCACGGCGGTGATCGAGGAGGAGGGCGGCGTGAAAAGTTACTGGGCACTTGCCCACAAGGCAGATGCGCCCGACTTCCACGATCCGTCTTGCTTCACGCTTGAGCTTGCGGCACCCACCGCCTCATGAAATTCGGCATCGATCGCCTGCTGGCGGACCCTGAACTGCGCGCTCCTCTCGAAGGACGCCGTGTCGCCCTCGTGGCCCATCCCGCCTCGGTAACCGAGGATCTGGTTCATTCGCTCGACGCGCTGATCGCCGCCGGCGTCAACGTGACGAGCGCGTTCGGGCCGCAGCATGGGCTCAAGGGCGACAAGCAGGACAACATGGTCGAGACGGCGAACGAGCTCGACCCGACTTACGGTATCCCGGTCTACAGCCTCTACGGTGAAGTACGCCGGCCGACCGAGGAGATGATGGCGAGCGCGGACGTGTTCCTGTTCGACCTCCAGGACCTCGGCTGCCGCATCTACACTTTCGTGACGACACTGCTCTATCTGCTCGAAGCGGCGCAGGAGCAGGGCAAGGCCGTCTGGGTGCTTGACCGGCCCAACCCGGCGGGGCGCCCGGTCGAGGGCACGATCCTGCTGGCTGGGCAGGAGAGCTTCGTCGGCGCCGGTCCTATGCCGATGCGTCACGGATTGACGCTGGGCGAGATGGGGCACTGGTTCGTGCGCCGCTTCGGTCTCGACGTGGACTACCGCGTGATCGCCATGGATGGCTGGGAACCGGAAGGTCCGGGCTTCGGCTGGCCGCAGGACCGTATCTGGATCAACCCGAGCCCGAACGCGGCCAATCTCAACATGGCGCGCGCCTATGCGGGCACGGTAATGCTGGAAGGCGCATTGCTCTCGGAGGGGCGCGGGACCACGCGGCCGCTCGAAGTGCTGTTCGGCGCGCCGGATGTCGATGCCAGGGCCGTTCTTGCCGAAATGGAGCGTATCGCGCCCGAATGGCTGGCCGGCTGCGCGCTGCGGGAATGCTGGTTCGAACCGACGTTCCACAAACATGCCGGAACCCTGTGCAGCGGACTGATGATCCATGCCGAGGGCAAGTTCTACGATCACCATGCCTTCCGGCCCTGGCGCCTGCAGGCGCTGGCCTTCAAGGCGATCCGGAACCTCTATCCGGACTACGCGATCTGGCGCGACTTTCCTTACGAATACGAATTCGATCGCCTGGCCATCGACGTTATCAACGGCGGCCCGGCGCTGCGTGAATGGGTGGAGGATCCGGCCTCGGTTCCGGCCGATCTGGAAGCGATCGCGGGAGCGGACGAGGCGGCATGGCGCCAAGAGATCGCCGACCTGCTGATCTATCGCTGAAACAGGATCGAGGGCTCCCGAGCGGGAGCCCTCTCCATTGGTGCGCTGCTTAGAAGCGCATGCCGCCGGTCAGGGCGACGTGGCGGCGCTGGAAGTTCACGCCTTCAAAGCTGCCGAGATCGGCATAGTTGAATTCGACGCCGACATAAGTGGCGGCGGAAAGATTGTAGTCGAAGCCGATCGCGCCCTGGATGCCGTCAAGCGTTTCGGAGTCGGAGTCACCGTCGAAGGTCGCCTTGAGCTTCATGCGGTCGTAGCCGACCTTGGCGTAAAGCTGCGAACGGGTGCCCAGGTTCAGGCCGATGCGGCCGCCGGCTGCGAAGTTGCCGGCCGAACCGAGGCAGAGGCCGCTGTCGCATTCCTTCGAGCGGGCGTATTCGTAATTGACGTAAGGCCCCACGGTGACTTTCGTGCTGACCGGAAGGTCGTAGCCGATCTCGCCGCCAAACGAGACGGACTGGCCCAGCTTGTAAACGTCGCCGTCGCTGACGGTGGGCGTTTCCCAACCGACGCGCGCTTCCGCGCGAAGACCGGAGAGCTTGGTCTCGTCGGCCAGAGCGGGCTGGGCAAGCAGAGCTGCGGCCACGAGGCCGTACTTATAAAAATTCATAATTTCCCCCTTTGGAGAAGCGCACCCGCTTCGCCAAATTACCGATTAAAGAACTGTAATGCCTTTATTTTTATGCGCCCGAAGCGAGCGCGCAGCTAGCGGCTCTCGTGGCGGCTTTCAATCGACAATTTCATGAATTGCGACGGACATGTTGTTTTCGGGATGGTGATGCAGTCGTGCAACAATCGCAGCGATATTTGCCTCTGGCCGGTCTATTCATGCGGGCAATGCCGCGTCAGGCTTTCTTCCGGCTGAGTTCGCGCATGGCGCCGTCCAGACCGTCGAGCGTCAGCGGGAACATTGCCCCGCCAACCAGTTCGCGGATCATCCGGGTCGAACTGGAGTAGACCCACTGCTGCTCGGGCGTGGGGTTGAGCCAGACCGTTGCCGGATAGGTCCGGGCGATACGGCCCAGCCACACCGCCCCCGCTTCCTCGTTCATGTGCTCCACCGAACCGCCGGGGTGGCTGATCTCGTAAGGGCTCATCGCGGCGTCGCCCACGAAGATCACCTTGTAGTCGTGCCCGTACTTGTGAAGCACGTCCCAGGTGGGCGTGCGCTGGGACCAGCGGCGGCGATTGTCCTTCCACAGGCCTTCGTAGATGCAGTTGTGGAAGTAGAAGAATTCCATGTTCTTGAACTCGGCGCTGGCCGCGCTGAACAGTTCCTCCATGAGCTGGATGTACGGGTCCATCGATCCGCCGACATCGAGGAACAGCAGTACTTTCACGGCATTGTGCCGTTCCGGCCGCATGACCACGTCAAGCCAGCCCTGCTTCGCCGTGCCCCGGATGGTACCTTCGAGGTCGAGTTCCTCGGCCGCACCTTCGCGTGCAAAACGGCGCAGGCGCCGGAGGGCAACCTTGATGTTGCGGGTGCCGAGATCGCGGGTGTTGTCGAGATTGGCGAACTCGCGCTTTTCCCAGACCTTGATGGCACGGCCGTGCGCGCCTTCGCCGCCGACGCGGATGCCCTCGGGGTTGTAGCCGGCATGGCCGAAGGGAGAGGTGCCGTTTGTGCCCACCCATTTGTTCCCGCCCGAGTGCCGCTTTTCCTGCTCAGCCAGACGCTTCTTCAGCGTCTCCATGATCTCGTCCCAGGAACCGAGCGACTTGATCTGCTGCATTTCCTCCTGCGAGAAATAGCGCTCGGCGACTTTTTTCAGCCAGTCCTCGGGAATGTCGACCGGCTGCTGGCCGTAATCGGTGAGAACGCCCTTGAAGACCTTCTGGAACACCTGGTCGAACCGGTCGAGCAGGCCTTCGTCCTTCACGAAAGTGGCGCGACTGAGGTAGTAGAAGGCTTCCGGCGTCTGTTCGATCACCCCGCGGTCGAGCGCTTCGAGAAGCACGAGATGCTCCTTGAGCGAGGCCGGAATACCGGCGGCGCGCAGCTCGTCGACGAAATTCAGCAGCACGGCAGCATCTCCATTCCCCGTGACTTCTGGTCGCGCCCTCCCGCCTCGTCAATCTTCGCGCTCGAAGAACCGGCAGTGCGATTGTGACGTTCGAACGGGCGGCTATAAACGCGGGGTGCAGCTTACATCGAATCAGGTCGCTCGATATCGCGAAGACGCCGTCAGGGCCTTGCAACGCGGGGATGGCAGGGCCGCCCTGGCCGCTCTGGAACCCTTAGCCACGCTACCCGACCCACCGTTGCTCTCGATTGCGCAGGCACATCTCATGGCCTCGGACCCGGCTGGTGCCGAGGCGGTGCTTGAAAGAGTTCTCGCCGCCGATCCCCGCAACATCGGCGCGTTGCTCCTGAAGGGCGATTCGCGGACCCGGCTCGGAGACAGCCGCGCCGCGATCGCGTTCTACAAGGCCGCACTGGACGCCGCTTCGCGTCTCTCGTCGGTGCCGCCTGCATTACAAGCGGCACTGGGGCAGGCGCAGCGACAGATCGCGGCGTTTTCCGCGCGCTACGAAGACGAACTGCGCGCTCGCCTTGCCAACGATATCGGCGGCGTCTCGATAAGTCCGCGGATCGCCGAGGCGCTGGACATTCTGACCGGCAAGCGGGAAGTTTTCGTCCAGCAGCCGCAAAGCTTCTATTTTCCGGGCCTGCCGCAAATCCAGTATTACGAACGCGAGCAGTTCGATTGGGTTTCTGCCGTAGAGGCGGAAACGGAAGCGATCCGGGAAGAGCTGCTCGCCGTACTCGCGCAGGACGGTGCATTTCGTCCCTACGTGGAATCCGAACCGGGACGGCCCGCCAAGCAGAATTCCATGGTTGGAGATCCGCGGTGGGGGGCCTGGTACCTGTGGCGGGGCGGCGAAGCAGTTGCCGGGCAAGCAGAACGTTGCCCCCGGACGATGGCGGCGCTGGAACATGCGCCCATCCCGCGTGTCACGGGGCGCTCGCCGATGGCGCTGTTTTCCCGCCTTCAGCCCGGCATGCATATTCCGGCCCATACCGGCTTCCTGAACACGCGACTGATCTGTCACTTGCCGCTCGTCGTTCCGGCGGGGTGCCGGTTCCGCGTGGGTAACGAGACGCGTCAGTGGGAAGAGGGAAAGTTGCTCATCTTCGATGACAGCATGGAGCATGAGGCCTGGAACGATGGTTCGCAGGACCGCGTCGTCCTTCTGTTCGAAGTCTGGCGGCCCGAGATCAGCGCGGAAGATCGCGCCGCGCTTACCGTGATGTTCGAGTACATTTCCGCTTACGACGCGTAAGCCGCTTCGGTTCGGCGGCGGATACCGTGGACGGCGGCCACCAGTACGAACGAGATGTACATCAGGAGATACCATGCCCCCAGCTTCGCCGGATGCACCAGCGTCCAGCCGGACTGCTGGTCCGGGTAGATCCAGGCGCGCGAGAACGTGCCGAGGTTTTCGGCGAACCAGATGAACAGGCTGGCCAGCAGCCATCCCAGCAAGAGCGGCATCCAGCGGTCCGCACGCCAGACCCGGAAGCGGATGCGGGTGCGCGCGAAAAGGACGGCCAGCGCCGCGAACAGACCGATCCGGATGTCGGGCAGCCAGTGGTGGGCGAAGAAGTTCACATAGACGGCGATCGCCAGGACCCATGTGGCGGGGATGGGCGGGTAGCGGGTGAAGCGAAAGTCGAAAATCCGCCAGACGCGGGCGATATAGCTGCCCACGGCGGCATACATGAAGCCGGAAAACAGCGGCACGCCGCCGATCCGCAGCAGGCTTGCCTCAGGATATTGCCAGGATCCGTAAGCGGTCTTGAACAGCTCCATCACCGTGCCCACGACGTGGAAGGCGAGGATCACTTTCGCCTCGTCATAGGTCTCCAGCCGCAAGGCGAGCATGGCCACCTGGATTGCCAGTGCGGCCAGCGTCAGGAAGTCGTAGCGGGCCAGCGCTGCATCGGCTGGGTAGAACAGGTGAGTGGCCACCAGCAGCGCCAGCAAGACGCCGCCATAGAGGCAGGCCCAGCCTTGCTTGAAGCCGAACAGCAGGAATTCATACAGCCAAGACTGCCATCCGGCTGCGGGTGTAAAATCCTCTAGTTGCTGCCGGATGGCGGCAAAACGGGTCTGCATGACAGGAAATGTTTGGCCCGGCAGCTCGATCAGGAGCCTGTCGGCGCCGGAGACGCGGGAGCGGGCGGCTGGCGGGGCCAGCTCTCCAGAGCCTTGTCGAAGCTGCCCATTCGGGCGCGTCTTCCGTCCAGATCACGGTTTCCGGGTGCAGGCCGTGGCCCGCATCGAGAGCGCCGAGGCGCACGGTTGCGAGGTGCGGGCGCGCCGAGCTTTGCGCATAGACCTGCGTGCCGCACTTCGGACAGAAGTGAAAGGCCAGGGTATTGCCGCTTGCCGCCGTCCACGCCGAGTGGGCGAGTTCGCCTTCGATCGCGACATCCTCGACCTTGAAGATGGCGTTGTTGGTCGGCCCGCCGGAGGCGATCTGCTGGCACTGGCGGCACCAGCACTGCCGCGTGCCGATCGGTTCGCCTGTTACTTCGAGCGTGACGGCGCCACATGCGCAGCGGCCGGGATAGGGGGCGGTCATGGCGTTCTTCTCAATTTCCCCGGCGCGCCATGAAAGCGAGCCGTTCGAAGAGCATGACGTCCTGTTCGTTCTTGAGCAAGGCTCCGTGCAGCGGCGGGATCGCCTTCGTCGGGTCCTGGTTCTGAAGGACGTCGAGCGGCATGTCCTCGCTGAGCAGGAGCTTCAGCCAGTCCAGCAGTTCGCTGGTGGAAGGCTTCTTCTTGAGGCCGGGAACCTCGCGCAGTTCGTAGAAGATTTCCATCGCGCGGGTGACGAGGGTCTTCTGAATGCCGGGGAAGTGGACATCGACGATGGCCTGCATCGTTTCGCGGTCGGGAAAGCGGATGTAGTGGAAGAAGCAGCGGCGCAGGAACGCGTCGGGCAGGTCCTTCTCGTTGTTCGAGGTGATGACCACGATGGGGCGGTCCTTTGCCGCCACGCGTTCGCCGGTCTCGTAAACGTCGAAAGCCATTCGATCGAGTTCGGCGAGGAGATCGTTCGGAAACTCGATATCGGCCTTGTCGATCTCGTCGATTAGGAGGACAGGCAGGCGCGGCGAGGTGAACGCCTCCCACAGCTTGCCCTTGCGGATGTAATTGTTGATGTCATGGACGCGCGCATCGCCGAGCTGACCGTCGCGCAGGCGGGCCACGGCGTCGTACTCGTAGAGGCCTTGATGGGCCTTGGTGGTGGACTTGACGTTCCAGGTGATGAGCGGGGCATCGAGGGAGGCGGCGATCTGCTCCGCCAGCACGTCTTGCCGGTGCCGGGTTCGCCCTTCACCAGAAGGGGACGGCGCAGCAGGACGGCGGCGTTCACCGCGACTTTCAGGTCATCGGTCGCGACGTAGCTGCTGGTGCCTTCAAAACGCTGCAAACTGCCGGAATTATCGTCCACGCCTATCCGTCCTTATCCGCAAAACCCTGCTTTTCCGCCAAGTTCTCCACTGCTGTCTGAGCCTGTGCAGATGCGCATGTTTGACGCATCTTTGACGACTTGACGTGGACGATATGGCAAAAAAGCGCTCAAAAAGGCCCCGCTTGCAACCCGCGCCGCGCGGGCGAAACTTGCCGAGGGTGTGCACTGGCGGGGCGTAAATGCGCAAGAGCATTTAGGATGCCGGCGCGGGAAGCGCGGGGGCGTTTGGTTGGTGCGTTGGCGTGGCTTACAGGGAAACCCTTATATTCGTAAGGCATCGACGACGATCTTGAATGCGGGCAGGTTCTGACGCCGGCTCGGATAGTAGAGGAAGTAACCGTCGAACAGGGGCGACCAATCGTCCAGGATCTGAACCAGCGCGCCTGACGCGACATGCTGCTCCACGATGTTCTCCGGGACGTAGGCGATGCCGTAGCCGCTTACCGCCGCGTCGATCATCGCGTAGGAATTGTTGAAGGTCACTTGCCCGCTCACCCTGACGCGCAGCGCCTGACCGTCTTTCTCGAATTCCCAGGCATAAAGCCCCCCGGCGCTTTCATGCCGCATATTGATGCAGACATGCCCCACAAGTTCGTGCGGATGTTCCGGTGCACCATGCGCGTCGAGATAAGAGGGTGACGCCACCGCAACCAGACGCCAGTCCGGACCGATGCGGACGGCGATCATGTCCTTTTCAACCGCCTCTCCAAGCCGGACGCCTGCATCGAAACCCTCTTCGACGATGTTGCGGAAAGTGCTGTCGAGGATCAGTTCGACGCTGATGTCGGGATAGGCGCTGAGAACCGGTTTGAGCTTCGGCCAGACGACGCTCTCCAGCGCATGGTCGGACAGGGTTAGCCGGATCGAGCCGGACGGCTTGTCCCGGAACGTCATCAACGCGGCGATCTCATCCTCGATCTCGCCAATTCGCGGGGCGATGGTCTGGAGCAGCCGCTCTCCGGCGATGGTTGTCGCGACACTGCGCGTCGTACGCGACAGCAGCCTTATCCCCATACGCTCTTCGAGCTGCCTGATCGCATGGCTCAGCGTCGATTGTGAAATGCCCAGTTTCGCCGCTGCCCGCGTGAAGCTGTGTTCTTCGGCGACGGCCTGAAACCAGGCAAGTTGGTTGAGGTCGGTCTTGGCCACAGGTGCCCTTCCACTGTCGCGCCAGGTGATTATTCGGCTGTGTCGATAAGTTCATGCGAATTTGCACGTCTAATCGCATGATCGCTTGATGGCTAGATTGGCTCTGTAGATCGAAGCAGGAGTCTGTTTAATGGTGGTCACGACCACATCCGATGCCCGGAGTAGGCCCGTTGGCGCCTGGGGTGCAGTACTGTCCATGGCGCTGTGCGTGGCGATGCTGATAGCTTCGGAATTCATGCCGGTCAGCTTGCTCACGCCGATGGCGGAAGGGCTTCACGCATCCAGCGGCCAGACCGGACAGGCCATTTCGATCAGCGGATTGTTTGCGGTGTTGTCCAGCATGCTCATCACCACGGCCGCCGGCACGGTAAACCGGAAATCGGTTCTGGTCGCGATGACCGCCCTGATGCTGATTTCGCTCATCCTGGTCGCGGCGGCGCCAAATTTCGCAATGCTCATGATGGGCCGCGCTCTGCTCGGCGTCTGTATCGGAGGTTTCTGGGCATTGGCCACCGCCGTGATCATGCGCCTGGTGCCCGAGGCCGACGTGCCGCGCGCGCTGGCCCTGATGTACGGCGGACAGGCCATAGCCGCAGCCTTTGCCGCGCCGATCGGCAGCTATCTGGGCGGCATTTTCGGCTGGCGCGCGGTGTTCTGGGCGCTAACGCCCATCGTCGCGGTCAATCTCTTCTGGCATCTGGTAGCGTTGCCCTCGCTTCCCGCGAGCCAGCGCCAGGACTTCAGGTCGATGTTCAGCCTGCTCAAGCGGCCCCACTTCCTGCGCGGCCTGATTGCGGCGATGCTGACCTGGGGTTCGGCCTTCACGATGTTCACTTATCTTCGGCCTTTTCTGGAACAGGTGACGGGCGTGGGCCTCTCGGCCCTGTCGATCCTTTTGCTGATCCTGGGCTGCGCCGGGTTTATCGGCACCTGGGCGGCCGGGCGCTTCCTGACCGGCAATGTCGCCCCCCTCTTGAAGTTGCCGGCTCTCCTGATGGGCGGTTGCACGGCGGGACTGCTGCTGCTCGGCCACTGGGTAGTGGCTGCCAGCATCTTCCTTGCACTTTGGGGTGTCATGAACACCGCCATGTCGGTGATCTGGATGACATGGATGTCTCAGAATGTGGATGATGCGCCGGAAGCTGCAGGCAGCCTGATGGTCGCCGCGATCCAGGCCTCGATACTGCTCGGCGCGGTTGTCGGCGGCCTGCTACTGGACGGTCTGACGATCGTTGCGACTTTTACCGGCAGCGTGGTTCTTGCCGGTCTCGCGCTCGCTCTCATCGGCAGCGGCCAGCGGCTGCTGAAGCCCGCCCGCGCGTAGCTACCGCTCCTCTCCCGCAAATAACGAACCTCCACATGTCGCACGATTGGAGATGCCCATGAGTACCCCTGAGACGAATGCGCCAGCCCCCGGCCTTCATCGGCGTGAACTTCTGAAACTGACGGGTGCAGGCATCGCCGCATTCGGTGCGGCTTCAATCATCGCCTCCTCCAACGCAAAGGCTCAGACTATGACAAACGAATGGGACAAGACCTTCCCGAAAAGCGCCAAGCTTGACCACCAGAAGGTCACGTTCAAAAACCGCTACGGCATTACGCTCGCCGCCGATATGTATCTGCCGAAGAATCCAACCGCCAAACTGGCCGCAATCGTGGTCAGCGGCCCGTTCGGCGCCGTGAAGGAGCAATCCTCGGGCCTCTATGCGCAGGCCCTGGCGGAACGCGGGTTCGCAACGCTGGCGTTCGATCCCTCCTATACCGGCGAAAGTGGCGGCGAGCCGCGTAACGTCGCATCACCGGATATCAACACCGAGGATTTCAGTGCGGCCGTCGATTTCATCGGGCTGCGGCCGGAAATCGATCGCGAGCGGATCGGCGTCATCGGTATCTGCGGCTGGGGCGGTATGGCGCTCAGCACCGCGGCGATCGACAAGCGGATCAAGGCCGTCGTCGCCAGCACCATGTACGACATGACCCGTGTCATGTCGAAGGGCTATAACGACAGTGTGACCCCGCAGCAGCGCACGGAGACGCTTGAGGAACTGAGCCGCCAGCGCTGGACGGACGCCGAAGAGGGCAGCCCTGCTTATGGCCCCGTATCGTTGGAACTGAAGGGCGGTGAGCCGCAGTTGTCGTGGAATATGCGGCTTATTACAAGACGAAGCGCGGGTTCCATCCCCGGGCCATCAACTCGAACGCGGCATGGTCTCTCACTACGCCCCTGTCGTTCATGAACCTGCCGATCCTCACTTATATTGCTGAAATCTCACCCCGGCCGATCCTGCTTATCCATGGCGAGAAGGCTCATTCCCGCTATTTCAGCGAGACGGCCTTTGCGTCAGCGGCTGAGCCCAAAGAACTGATGATCATTCCGGGTGCCACCCACACCGACCTCTACGACCAGGTAGACATCATACCGTTCGACAAGCTGACCAGCTTCTTCCAGGAGCATCTCGGCGCCTGACCGGATGAGGACACGCGGCCGCGCGCGACGAAGTGGCGCGCGCGCCTTGGCCTAAGCGGACCCCGACCTGTCGTTCGGCGACTTCTTCCGTCCTCGTGCGGCAGGCTTTTCCGGCAAGGTCTTTCCATACTCTTCCCACCACGCCGTCAGCGCCTCCATGGTGGGGCCAAGCCCGCGCGCCTTGGTCGTCATCTCATATTCGACGCGCGGCGGCACTTCCGCGAAGACGGTGCGCGAGACCAGGCCATCTGCCTCCAGTTCGCGAAGCTGGGCGGTGAGCATGTGCTGCGTGATGCCCGGGATGCCCTTTCGCAATTCCCCGAACCGATGCACCCGCTGATGCAGCAGCCACATGATCTCCAGTTTCCATTTGCCCGAGAGCATCGCGAAGGCGCGGCGCATCTCGTCCTGCATGGTGAAGCCATCGTCAGCCATCAGTATGATTTTCCATACTTAGTGTCACGAATTCATCCTACTTGTAGCATCTCATCCTGGATGACATTTCGATACAGGTTCAGGTCGCTGTTGGGAATCCTCAAGTCCGCCGAACGTCAATCAACCGGATCGTCGCCTGCATTGGCGGCGGGGGGAGTGTTATGTCCGCAATCTACACATATTGGATCAGCACGGGATTGCTTGTCCTGCTCTATCTCACGTCCGCTTTCTTCTACGCCACCAGGAAAGACTGGGTCAGGTCAGCCCTCGTCGAATTGAATTATCCGGCGCCCTATTTGCTGACTTTCATGATCGCGGTGAAGATCGTTGGACCTGTAGCGATCCTGTCCCGCGTTAGCGTGGCACTCAGCGACCTCGCCTATGCCGGCATCTTCTATCACCTCGTGCTCTCCGGGATGGCCCATCTCGGCGTGGGCAAGCCGAAGGGCGCCATGCCTGCGGCTGTGGCGCTGGTGCTTCTGGCCGCGTCGTTCGCCACGCAGAACGCCGCACGCGACATCCCATCGCCTTACGCGCCGGCTTTCGGCGTGCACCAGTCAACACATATCGAAAGGAATTCATAATGGGTCGTCTTGACGGAAAGGTCGCCATCATCACCGGCGCAGGCCGCGGTATCGGCCGCGCTACCGCGAGGCTATTCGCCGCAGAGGGCGCGAAAGTCGCGGTCCTCTCGATCACGCCCGCGAATGTCGATGCGGTCGTCGCGGACATCGAGGCCGCCGGTGGAACCGCACTGGGCGTGCCGACCGACGTCAGCGACCCGGATCAGATCAGGGCCGCAGTCGACACGGTGGTCGCCGCCTGGGGACGGATCGACATCCTCGTGAACAATGCCTTCGATCCCGGAGTGGTCATGTCGCCGATCAACGATCTTTCGGTCGAGCAGCTTCAACGCAACTTCGATACCGGCCCGATCGCCAGCCTGCGGGCGATGCAGGCCTGCTATCCCTATCTCAAGGCCAGCGGCGAAGGCCGGGTCATCAATTTCGGATCGCCCGCGGCCACGCTCGGGATGTCGCCCTACGGCCCATATAACATGGCCAAGGAAGCCACGCGGGCGCTCACGCGTACAGCGGCGCGCGAATGGGGGCCGGACAACATCACCGTCAACAATGTCCTGCCCGTGGCCGACACCTGGGGTGCGGCGGAAGCGAATGCGCCTGCGCCCGATAGCGCGCTTGCGCGGTTCGGTTCGCCTGAAGAGGACGTTGCCCCGGTGGTGCTGTTCCTCGCCAGCAAGGATGCCCGGTTCCTGACCGGCTACAGCCTCACGCCCGACGGCGGAATGATCATCGATACTGCGCGCTAAGCGGTGAAATGGAGCACTTTTCTATGAGTGCTCCTTCCCGCCACGACGAGTTGGGGTGGCTTTTTGCGGGAGCCCCGAGGCTGGATGTGACCCTTGTCGGTCATTCAGGCGCGGATTTCCACTTCCCACGCGAATACCGGCCGCTTTTCCGTAGGCTTCCCGTTCCACGGCAGCAACTCGTCGATCCGGTTTATGGGATGGCCGTTTCACCTTCAGCGAATGAAAAATTCGACCGGAACGACCAGTTCCAGCGTATCACCGGGCCTGTCTTCCGGCGGCCGGGGCAATGGCTGGGCACGTTTCGCCAGTGTCGGCGCTTCGCGATCGAGTTCAGGGAAACCGCAGGAGCGTTCGAGGCTGGTCGACAGCACACGCCCGTCCCGGTCCATCGTGAAACGGATATAGGGAACGCCTTGCTGACGGCGGGCATGGGCTCCAGAGGGATAGCGCCGATACTTGTTGAGCCGGGCAAGGACCCGTCCCTCCCAGCGATCTGCGGCATTGCTTGAGACCTGGGGAGCGGGCGCGCCGGGACGGTCTCGGGCGCGGCAGTTTCGGGCCGCGGGGGAGCCGGGTCAGGGAGCTTTGGCGGTGTGACGGTGGCGGGAGTCTGAAGCGGGGACAGGGCGATCGCTACGGGTTCGCGCGGTTCAACCTTCGGCGGTGGCGGCGCGGGCTCCTGCTTTTCGACGGGCCGCGGCGCTTCCTTATCCTTGGGCGGGGTCTCCTCGGGCGAGGCAAGCGGCACTTGCTCGACCATCAGCGCGGCCGAAGCCCTGGGGGGCTCGACCATGGTCCGGAAGGTCGCGAAAAGGCACACGAGCACCAGTCCATAGAGGCCGGCAGTGCCGACAAGGCCCAGCCAGCGGCTGCCCCCGCTCGTGCGATAGCGCTCGGGCGCATCGACGAGGAGGGACATGCCGGAAAACGGCGACGGAAGTTCCGATACCATCGAAGTCAGGCGCCGCCGTTCGCTCACAGTTTGTAGCGGGCCGTGAACAGCACGTTGCGCGGCGCGCCGTAGGTGTAGGATGTGTAGAGGCCGTATCCATCGTAATACGTCTTGTCGAAGAGGTTGTTGAGCACGATCGAGAGCGAGAGGTGATCGTTCACCTCATAGCCGCCGATCAGGCCGACAACGCCGACATTGCCCTGCTTCGCGGTACCATAGGAGGTCGCGTAGTGGGTAGCGTCCTGCCATGTCAGGTTGGCCCCGATCATCGCGCCGTCGAGAGTGCCCGTGTGGAAGCGATAGGAGGTTGCCAGCTTGCCCTGGTTTTGCGGCAGGCCGGTGTTCACGCGGCTTCCGGCGGCGGTGCGGGCGTGCAGATAGGTGTAACCGCCCTGCACCTGCCAACCGGGCAGGATTTCGCCCGAGACTTCGAACTCGATACCCTTGCTGGTAACGCCGTCCTGCCCCTCATAGGCCTGCGCGCCGGACGGTGTGGTTTCACCGGGAACGGCAACCGCCACGTTGTTCTGCCTGAGGTAGAACCCGGCGATGCTGGTGTTGAGCTTGCCGTCCAGGAATTCGCCCTTGATGCCGGCCTCGTAATTGTCGCCGGTGACCGGATCGAGCACCCTGTCGTTGGCGTCGTAGACCGACGCGGGCGAGAAGATCTGGGCATAGCTGGCGTAGACCGAAAGGTTCTTCGCAAAGTCGTAGACCACGCCGGCATAGGGCACGAACTTGCCGCTTTCATCGAGCTTGCGGCTGAGCGTGCCGTTGACCACGTCGCGCAGCTTGTAGGTCGTGAAGTTGGTGCCGAGGATTACCGAGAGGCCGTCAAGCGGGCGCAGGCGCGCTGTGGCATAGGCACTGCTCTCGCGCTCCATCGTGCGGCGCTGCACGACCGAAGCGCCAGACCAATCGTCGAGCGGCGCGATCTCGCCGTCCCAATCAGCCAGCAGGGTGGTCGGTTGGTCCTTGGTCGTATCCGTGCGGTGCAGGACGCCGCGGGTCCAGGAGTAACCGGCCACGACATCTGCGTCCCAGCCGCCGAGATCGACATGACCGGTGACTTGTGCGTCCAGACCCTTGGCCTTGCGATCAGGGGTCAACGTCGTGTTGTAGATCGTCGCCAGGCCCGTCTGCCGGTTCGGTGCGACGGCGCCATAGATCTGGCGCACCAGCATGTCGCGGATCAGTCGCGAATCCGTGAGGCGGAGGCGGGCCTGCCAGTCGGGCGAGAAATCGTGCTTCACGTCCACGAAGACCTTGCGGCTCTTCGATTCCAGATAGGCGCCCTTGCTCGACGGGCTCCATGATCGCTTGGCGATGAAGCGCGTACCGTCCGACCAGAACAGCGGGATCGCACCGTAAGTCGAACCATCGGTGTGCGAATACTGGTACTCGATCCCGGCATCGACCACCGTGTCGGGGGTCAGGTCGTATTCGAGAATGCCGTAATAGGTCTGGGCTTCCTTGTGGTAGTAATTTGAAAAGTTGTCGCGACTCTCGAAGGCGGCAACGGCGCGGGCGCGCAATGTCCCTTCCTCGTTGACCGGACCCGAAATATCCGCCTCGCCGCGATAGCGGTTCCATGATCCCGCGCTGACCGAGGCATGGCCCTGCAATTCGCTGGTCGGGCGCTTGAGCACGAGGTTGATGGAAGCGGACGGGTTGCCCACGCCCTTGAGCAACCCGCTGGCGCCGCGCACCACTTCAACGCGGTCCAGCGTCACGGTGTCGACTTGCGTCAGGAAGCTGGCGCTGGCGTCCTGATCGTAGGAACGCAGTCCGTCGACCTGGACGATAGTGGTCGAAAACCCGCGCGAATAGAGGAAGTGGCGGTCGCTGTCGTCGTGCGAGAGGACGATGCCGGGTACCACGCGCAGCGCATCGGTAACCGAGATCAGTTGCTGGTCGTCAAGTTGTTGGCGGGTCACGACCGACATCGATTGCGGCGTCTCGCGCGGCGAGAGGTCGAGGCGGGTCACGCCCTTGGTCTGGCGGATCGTGTAAGAGCCGGTGCCTTCCGTGGCATTGGGATCGCTCGTCAAACTGGCGGTAATGCCGTAGTCGCCGCCATCCCCCTGAACCTGTACCGGGCCGAGCTGGATCGTGCCGCTCGCCGACTGCGGAGCGCGCTCCAGCGTGGCGGTGCCCGCACCTGTGAAGCGGAAGGTAAGGCCGGTACCCCCAAGCAGGCGCGAAAGCGCTTCTGCCGAACCGAACTCTCCCTTTACCGCAGAGGCGTTTACGCCTTCGGCAAGGTCGGCCGGGTAGGCGACCTGAATGCCGGACTGCTGCATGTACTGGCGAATTGCGCCGGGAAGCGGCTGGACCGCAATATCGAAATTGCGGGCGGCCTGACGGGCATTCTGGGCGAGCGCCGGGGCACCGGCGGCAAGCGCGAAGACCCCTCCCGATGCCAGTAGTGACAGGCGAAGCGTGGCGCCGGCAATTCGGCGGTACGATGGCAACGACATTCTATTATCCCCTGCTCGACAAGCGGGACGCGCCTAATTCTGCAAATAATCCGCATTAGCAGTGCGTCCATTGTGTCTGACGTCGGGCAGGGGTGGCTTCCTAACATGGCGATGAAAAATTTTACCGGGCTGGACGCAAAACGGCGATTCCTGCCAGGCGGTAGACATCGAACCCGGACATCTGGGCAATGGCGTCGATGGCTTCCTCAGGCTTGTCGGTACGGAATGCGGCGCTGATCCGCGCCGCTTTCTCGACGCTACCCATGACCAGAACGGGGCCGCGCCGATAGCGACCGATCGCGGCGATGGCGTCGCTTACCGCCACCCTGTCGAGCAGCAGTTCGCCATTGCGCCAGACGGCGATATCACCGGTTGCCGCATCGCCGAGCCGCAAGGCCGGGCCGCCACGTTCATAGCGCGCGCGCTGCGCCGCCTGCAGAAAAAGCGGTGAAGCGGGGGTGCCAGAGCGGACTGCCACTTCACCCTGCGTCACGCTGACAAATACACTATCGCGCTCTCGGCGCACCTCGAAAGCCGTGCCGACATCCTGCGTAACCCCGCCCAGCGCCTCGACCCGGAACGGGCGAGCATCGCCATGGCGCACGTCGAACCATACATCGCCTTTCAGCACCGATACGCGCCGCTCGTTGTCGCTGAAACGCACGGCGATGGCGGAATCTGCGTCGAGAACGGCGGCGCTGCCATCGGGCAAGGTCAGGCTCTCCACGGCGATCCCGGAGCGGTGATCGGCCTGCAACGAGAGCATCAGTTCGGGAAAGGCCAGCACCGCGGCCAGTGCGGCAACTCCAGCGAAGGCGATTCTCGGCCATGCACGGCGAGGAACGCGCGCTTGCTCGCGCCGCGACCACGGCAAGCGCCTTGGGCGTTGCGGACCGCCCGGTGCAGGCGCGCTTGCCCGTCCGAGGGCGCGCCAGAGCGCGCGCTGATGCTCGAACGCCCGGTTGTGGTCCGGGTGAGCCGCCCGCCACTGCTTGAAGCGGTCGAGTTCCGCGCTGTCCATTTCTCCCGACGCCAGCCGCGCGACCCAGCCGCGTGCCGTTTCTGCCAGAGCTTCGGCCTCCAGTGCCTCTTCGGGATCCATCACGCCCTCGTCCCCAGTGCGGCCCGCAGCGGCGTAAAACCGCCTGCCACAAGGTACGACGTTTCAGGGATGGGATCTCCAAACAGGCGCAGCGATATTTTCGTCACGGTGCATTCCGGACATCGTCGAGCGCCTTTAGCGCGCGGCGGATATGGCGTTCGACGACGGTGGTCGAAACGCCGTACCGCGCGGCGATTTCGCGCTGGGTCAGACCTTCGAAGCGGTTGAGGCGGAAGATCGAGCAGGTCGGTTCGGGTAGCGAGGCCAATGCCGCCATGATGCGCTCCAGCATGTCGCGCCCGATGGCGATCCGGTCGGGCGCGGGGCTGTCATCCTCTACCCAGAGCAAGTCGGCCACTTCCGCTTCGACCAAGGCTCCGCGCCGTTTCGAGGCGCGCAGGGCATCGGTCGCCGCGTTCATGGCGAGACGGTGAAGATAAGCGCCGGGATTGTCTATCGGCGGATGATCGTGGACGGACTGGATCTTCAGCCACAAGCCTTGCGTCACATCCTCCGCCGCGCGCTCATCGCGCAGCATCCGCCGCAGCCGCTTCAGCAGCGACGGCCGCTCTCGCAGCAGCAGATGGGACAGGACGAAAGCGTTCGTGGACATCGTTTCCGCTCGACGGGAACGGGGCCACTAATCCAGTTGCGAGTAATTCGCAACTAGTCCCGTCGCTCTCCCATGTTCCCTGTTTCCCGGCCTTGCGGGAAAGTACTTGCCCGAAATCCGGCCAGTGATGGCGATGATCAGAAAGGCTGTGCGGAACGTCAGGTCCGCTAAGGCACCATCGAAACGATGCCTCGCCAATGCGCCGCGCGCCAAGTGGGCTGGCTAAGGATCAGTCGAAGGTGCCGCGATATCGGATGTCCGCATCGGAGCGGGTGTTGAATTCGACCATAATGCCCCCCGGCGCGCGCAGGAAAAATCGCGAACCGCGTTCATGGTGGAACACTGGCGTTTCGGCGACGAAGCCATCCGCCGCAAACCTGTCGTGCAAGGCGCAGACATCGTCATAGCCGGGCAGTTCAAGGCCGATGTGAAATGACATTGGCCAGCGAAGACCGGAAGGGTCGGTGGAAACGCATTCGCCAAAGGGGCGGTCCGGCTTGTCGGCGCCGATCGTGCGGATCGTGGGCGCGTCCGGGTCCGCATTCTCGATCACGACGTCGAGGCCGGGGCGCTTAAGGATAGCGAAATGGGGCTCGACGAATGCCGAGAGCGTGAAGCCTAGATAGTTCTCGAAGAATGCAGATGTGGCCGCGACGTCGGTCGGGAAGCTCATGTGTTTGAGTTTGGCGGGAAAAACATGCTTTTCCGTAACAGACTTTTGCATTCGGGGAGCCTTTGTATCTCTGTGGACGCCGAAAAAATGCGAGCTTAAACTCACTTTCACAACTCGCATTCCCAAAGGAGGCTCGCGCCTTGCCAGAAACGCCGATCGAGCCCCGCAAAACGCCGCGACAAGCGCGGTCCGCAGAGACCGTGCGCGCGATCCTGGAGGCTGCTGCTCGCATTCTGGAGACGAAGGGCTTCGACGGCTACAACACCAATGCCGTAGCTGAACTCGCCGGGGTCAGCATCGGATCGCTGTACCAGTACTTCCCCGGCAAGGATGCCTTGACCGCGGGGCTGATCCAGCGGGAAAAAGCACAGCTGCTCGAGGACGTCACGGCGATCGAAATCACCGATCCGCGCTCGGCGCTGTGCGCCGTCATTGCCGCCTGCGCCGCCCACCAGATGCGCCGTCCGGCTCTTGCTCGCCTGCTGGATTTCGAGGAACTGAGGCTGCGCTGCACGACCAGCAGTCTCATGCGGAAAACAGCCTCACGGCTGCCCTTGCGTCGATTCTGCGTCTGCTTCCAGGCCCGCTACCCGATCGGCTGGACACCACGGCGGCCGACTGTCTGGCGATCATCAAGGGCATCAACGATGCTGCAGGAGAGCGAGGTGAGACGGATATGGCGGGACTTGAAAAGCGAGTGAAGCGGGCCGTATTCGGCTATCTCGGGTTGGATATCTCTATCGCCATCTGACATCCGCGAGGATCCAATCTGGACGGCGGCGACATACCCCGCCGCCGTCGGTGATGGATTCGCGGGATGGGCCGACAGGCAAGACCGAGACCGCACTCCGATTCGTAGGCGGTTTTGATCCCGAGCGCAGGGCAGGGGCCTCCGGCAGAAAGCGCCTCCTTCCAGACGCAGGTGGTCTACAGCGGCAATCCCGAAAGCGGCCGCTTCGCCGAACGCCTCGACCAGCGATGAACCAGCAGCAAGCAGCTCGATCCAAGCATGAGTTTACGACCTGGCTGCAGTGATCAGAAAGTGAGGCATCCCGGCGGTTGGGTGATCCAGCCCTGAACTCGACAAAATCATCGATAACATAGGAAACGGCAAGGTCGGCCAATCCGTCCCAGACCATCAGGATCGTCAACAGGCTTCCAGCGAGAACAATGGGAATGCCCGTCCGGACGGTGAGGAAATAGAGCAGCGAGACGCGTTCTCGGCAGGATGCAGGGTTGCGGGAGAGCCGGCCATGCACGCGCGCTCCAGACCCGTTTGCCTTCATTTTTTTGACGCAATGAAAATATATGGGCGGCGGCCATGCCGGTCATGATGCGCCCCCAGCTCCAACTCAGCGATGGCCAGCGCGCGTCGTACAGCATCTGCGGATTCACGGGCCCACCGCCCGGGTTCATCTGGCACAGACGCTGGATATCAACGCGGCGACCTTGACGCGCCTGACCCAGCAACTCTCCGCTCTTGGACTGGTGGAGGAGACCCCGGCCAGCCCGGTGACGGTACGGGGACGTCCGACCGTTCCGGTATCCATCGCGGGGCACGGGGGCTGGTCCGTCGGCGCCACTGTCCATCCCGGCTGGCTCGAACTGGCGGTCATCGATTTCCGGGGCCAAGTGCTGTTCGAGGATTCGCGGCCCTTCGCGCAAGGCGATCCCAAGGTCTTCGCACGTACCCTGGACGAGCGGCTGCGGGCATTGGCGGCCGAGCGCGGCTTCATGCGCGGCCGATTTCTGGGGCTTGGCGTTGCGGTGGCGGGATATGCCATCGGCGGCGATCGCAACCGCCGCAGTGTGGTCGACTGGATCGCGCCTTGGGACGACATCCCGTTGCAGCAGGTACTGGAAAGCGTTCTCGACATGCCCGTCTGGATCGAGAACGATGCAGCCGCTGCCGCGCTTGCCGAATACTATCGCCCGGAGATCATGAGCCGCCATCGTTCGATCCTGGTGTTTTTCCTCGGCCACGGCGTTGGCGGTGGACTGATTGCCGAACGGGATCTCTTTGTGGGAGAATTCCATAACGCCGGCGAAGTCGGACGCCTGTTTCCCGGAGATCAGCCGCGTCCATCCGGCATCGACCTGCTCCAGACCCTGCGCGACGCCGGTGCAGAGGCCAGTTCGCTGGCCGATCTGGAAGGGTTGATGGACAGCCATCGCGCGGTCTTCGATGCGTGGATCGAGCGGGCGTCGGCACAATTGGCCATTGCGGTTCACAGCGGCGTCGCCTGGCTCGATCCTGGCGCGGTGGTCATCTCGGGCGCCTTGCCCAGGGCCGTTCTGGCCGCGCTAGCCGAGCAGGTGGAGGCCCACTGCGGCCGGCTTTTCGCCGGATATCGGGCCCCTACGCCGCGCATCTATGCGTCCTCGCTCGCCAGCAAGGCGGTGGTGCTCGGCGCTGCGCTCGCGCCTCTGCACGACGTTCTGGGCGCGCGAGGTTGAGCCGCCAGCGACGCCGCCGATTTAATTTCATGAAAGCAATTAAAACCGTCACGGAACGCGCCGAGAGCGCCCCTCGAGAACGCAAGCTCATGAGGGATTCCATGCAACCGAAGTCATTCCTGCTAATGAACGCCGCAGCGGCAGCGCTGCTTACCGGCGCGCCCGCGCTCGCCCAATCGGCGACGGACACGGCGACCGCGTCCCAAGATGCCCGGCCGACCGACATCATCGTTACCGGTTCCGCCCGTGCGCAGCGCCGGTTCGATGTGTCCTATGCCGTCAACACGCTGTCCGAAGACGATATCAAGAAGCTCGCGCCGCAGAGCATGGCCCAGCTTTTCAGCGTCGTTCCCGGCGTTCAGGTCGAATCGACCGGCGGCGAAGTGCAGAACATCACCCGCGTGCGCGGCATTCCCACCGACCGCGGCTACCTCTATTTCCAGCAGGACGGCCTGCCGCTGTTTCACGATCTGGACGGCTACTTCTTCAATTCCGGAGACGGCATGAACCGTACCGACCTGATGACGCAGCGGGTCGAAGTGGTGCGCGGCGGTCCGGCACCGATCTATGCCAGCGGCGCGGCGGCCATCGCCAACGTCATCACGCGGACCGGCAGCGATACGCCGCAGGGTGAAGCGCAAGTGACGCTGGGCACCAGCGGCCTCTACCGCCTCGATGCCTATCAGTCCGGTCCGCTGGGCAAGGACACGTACTATGCCGTCGGCGGCTTCCTTCGCCAGAACGACGGGTATCGCGATGCAGGCTTCCCTGCCGATCGCGGGGGCCAGATCCGCGCCAATCTGAAGCATGATTTCGATAACGGTTCGATCAAGGTGTCGGGCCAGTACACCAACGATCACAACATCTTCTATCTCTCGCTGCCCACCGCCGATCCGCGCGATCCTTCGGTCAGCCTGAACCCGTACCTCAATTCGCTGACCGGCACGCTCGATACCCCGGCGCTGCGCGCCGCCAACATTGCCTATCGCGACGGTAGCGGACAGGTCCAGAGCAACACTTACGACCTTGCCAATGGCCGCCACATGCGGTTCGGCAATGTGCAGGTCGATTATGAAGGCGATTTCGGCGAGTGGCACGTATCGGCCAAGGCCGGATATACGCAGGGGCGTTCGACCTTCGATGCCCTCTACACGACCTCCAATCCGGTGGATGCGGATACGTTCGCCGCCGGCTATCTGTCGGCAGCACAGTCCGCGTTCGGGAACGTCGCGTCGCTGGGCTATGCCATCGCCGGCACCAGCGGCGCGACTGTCTACGATCCGAACAGCGAATCCGGCCTCGTGCTTTCGGCACAGTATCGCCACACCGACGCCAAATTCTATTCCGGCCAGGGCGACCTGAGCGTCACCCGCAAATTCGAAACCGGTCTGGGCAGCCACGATGTTCGCGTCGGCGTCTACGGGGCGACCTGGGGCAGCACGATCTTCGGGGTCTATCAGAACTATCTGCTGCAAGTGGCCAATCAGCCGCAGATACTCGACCTTGTCGCTTATGGTGCGACCGGCTCGGTCAGCGGCTATGTTACCGATAACGGCGCACTGACCGATGCGGCGTCGCTGATCGGCGGCAAGTACGAAGCCAGGATGTTCGCAGTCTACGGCACCGATAGCTGGGACGTGACCGACAAGCTGCGCATCGATCTGGGTTTGCGCCAGGAATGGTACGATTACAGCGGATTTTCGCGCACCACTGCAGCCTATGATCTGGGCGATGCCACCACGCTGGCGGACAATGCCACGCGCGGCTTCACCGGCGCCATCGTCAACACGACGTTCAAGCCCAAGGCGACCAATTGGACTGTCGGCGCGAATTATGACCTGACGGACAATTTCGGCCTCTACGCCCGCGCGTCGCAGCTTCAGGTGCCTGCCAATGGCTCCGTAGTTGGCTCTGCCGGAGCTTCGTACACGGCATCGAAGGCCAAGCTCTACGAAGCAGGGGTCAAGGCTGTATTCGGCCGCTCCTACCTCTACCTCACGGGTTTCTACACCAGGTTCGACCCGCTCAATGCCAGCTTCGCCACCTACAACCCGGTGACGGGCCGCAGCGATCAGCCGATCCAGTTCCTCGGATCGGCTGAGGACAAGGGCGTGGAGGCAGACGGGCTGCTGCGCGTGGCGGGACCGTTCTCGATCGCGGGCGCCGTCACGGTGCAGGATCCCAAGTACATCAACTTCACCAGCAGCACCGGCGCCGACGCCGGGGACGTGCTGGGCAAGCAGATCGTGCGCCAGCCGAAGGTCTACGGCAACATCCGCCCGAGCCTGGATTTCAACCTTGCGGGCGGCGATCACCTGAGCCTCTACGGTCGCTACGATTACGTCGGCAAGCGCTATGTCGACGTCACGAACACCACGGCCTTGCCCGCTTATGGCTACTTCAGCGCGGGCGCGACCTTCAACCACGGGCCGTGGAGCCTTCAGGTCGTGGGCGACAACATCACCAATGCCCACGGCTTCACCGAAGGCAACACCGCCGGCGATACTCTGACCGGTCAGGGCACGCCGGAGGCAATCTTCGGGCGTCCGCTGTGGGGCCGTAACGTGCGCTTCGTGCTCGGCCTGAAATGGTGACGATCACGCGCTGACTGTCCGGCCCGGACCTTTGTGTTCGGGCCGCTTCCGCCGCGCCGCCAAGGCCGCGGCACTCCCTTTTCGATACTGGAAACGCTCGATGAAGATCATTCTTCTTGCCGCGGCCGCGCTGTCGCTGGCCGCTACGGCTGCACATGCCGCACCCACCCATCGTTCCACCGGCGAGATCATGGCCCAGAT
Organism: Novosphingobium sp. ST904; assembly: GCF_001298105.1. Lineage (GTDB taxonomy): Bacteria > Pseudomonadota > Alphaproteobacteria > Sphingomonadales > Sphingomonadaceae > Novosphingobium. Next base: position 46,732 of record NZ_LGJH01000153.1, read on the forward strand.
CCGCGATCCGCATGGCCGGCTCATCGTGGTCGCCCATCGCGGCTGTCACGAACCGGCGCCTCTTCACGGCTTCGGCGCGGCGCCTGAAAATTCGGTGCAGGCTCTCGAAAAGTGCGCGGCGATGGGCGTCGATATGATGGAAACCGACGTGCGCGAGAGCAAGGACGGCTACCTGGTCATCATGCATGACGAGACTGTGGACCGCACGACCACCGGTACCGGCAAGGTCGCCGATCTCACCCTGGCACAGATCAAGAGCCTGCGACTGCGCCAGGACGAGGGCGGCAGCGATGCCGCGGCAACCGACCAGTTCGTGCTCACGCTGGATGAGATGCTGGCGCTCGCCAAGGATCGCATCACGCTCAACCTGGACGTCAAGGACGCCATCTACCCGCAAGTGATCGCCGCCGTGCGCAAGGCGGGCGCCCAGAACCGCGTGACGCTGAAGACGCGGGTCGGCGTGGGCTCGCAACCGCTGGCCCCGATGGCGCCTTATGATGAGGTGCCTTTCCTTGTCATCCCAAAGGACGGCGACGACAGCGGCAAGAGCATTCCCGACATGATCGCCGCGCAAATGTCCGGCAAAATCAAACCTGTCGGCATCGAGCTTCCCTACCGCCTCCCGCGCGAGGCGCTGCCAGCCATTGTCAAGCGCGCGCAATCGCTGGGCGTTCGCCTGTGGGTGAACATGCTCGACGGCAATTTCGTCCTCGGTGCCGGGAGCGACAGGGATGCCTTGCGCGCGCCGGATGCCGTGTGGGGCAGTCTGGTGCGCGAAGGTGTTTCCATGCTGCTGACCGACGAGCCCGAAGCGATGCTGGCGATGCGTGACGCAAGCGGTCGGCGGTAATGATCGGGTAGGGGCTTCCAACAGCGAGGCCCTCCACGCAGTGCCCGGCCCCGTACCAAGGCTGCCCGCACCAACAGCACAATCAGCCGGAGCGGAACTGAGAAAGGCCCTCGTTCCCTTCAAGAACTCCAGTCGGTTGCAGGAGGCGCTGCGAGGTCCATGTTTTGCGAGCCGGCAAGGCAAGTGCTGAGCCCGCTACCTCGGGCGGGGCATGGACTTCGCCGCCGGGGCGTTGCAGACAGCGGGGCATGGGGGCTGATTTCCTGAAACGGATGGACTGGCTGGGCGCCGCGCGCGTCACCGGATACCTGCGACTTTTCGCGGTGCTTGCCGCCGTCATGCTGGCCTGGCTGGTGGGAACCTCGCACGGGGGGGTAGATGCCAACGGCTATCTGCTCGGCAGCGACTTCATCAGTTTCTGGACGACGGGCCACATGCTCTTCGCCCATGGCGACCCATACGACGGGGCCGCGCATATCGCGGCGCAGCGCACCTATTTCTCGGCGGAAGGCGCCTATACCGCATTCTATTACCCGCCTTCGTTCCTGCCGTTCTGCTGGCCGCTTGGCGGGCTGCCCTATTTTCCGGCGCTCGGGGCATGGTTGCTGATGACGGGCGCGTTGTACCTCGGCGCGGTGCGGTGCTGGTGGGAACGGGCGGCGACCGGGGTGCCGCTGTGGCTCCTGTTCGCGGCCTTCCCCGCAGTGCGATCGTCGTGACGCATGGGCAGACGGCATTCCTCGTTTGCGGCCTGCTTGGACTGGGCGCCTGGCTGGTGCCGACCCGGCCCTGGATCGCGGGCGCCTTGTTTGGGCTGGCGACGATCAAGCCGCAGTTCGGGCTGCTGCTCCCCCTCGTGCTGGTGGCGACCGGGCAATGGCGAGTTATCGCCTCGGCCTGCATCACGGCCGCTGCGCTGGCCTTGCTCTCCGCATGGGCATTCGGCGCGCAGGCCTGGATCGGCTGGCTGGGGGCGAGCGAGCGGGCGCAGGCGGCGATGGCCCATGGGCAGATCGGCTACGGCAAGATGATGAGCCCGTTTGCGGGAATGCGCCTCATCGGCGCCTCGATGGGCCTGAGCTATGCCGTGCAGGGGCTGGTGACGCTGGCGGTGGCCGGCCTGGTGCTGTGGGCCTGCCTGCGCAAGGGACGGGCAGGGGCCTGGACGCCGGGGCTGGCCGCGCTGATGCTGGCCGGCGCCCCCCTGGCGACGCCCTATGTGCTGGACTATGACATGGTGCTGCTGGCCTTCCCGATGCTCTGGCTGGTGGGCGAGGGGCTGCGCAGCGGCTTTGCGCCTTACGAGAAGCTGGCGCTCGTGCTCGCCTTTGCCGCGCCCGCGCTGGCGCGCCCGCTGGCGCTTGGTTTCGATATCCCGGTCATGCCTCTGGTCCTCGTGCTGTTCTTCGGGGTAGTCTGGCGGAGGGCAACCTCGGAAGCTTCCGGGCATTCCAGGGCAATACCCTGATAAAGGAGCCAAAAGTGGCCGAACCCAAGCCCCGCATCGGCCGCAACATCGCGCTGCTGATCGATGCCGACAATGCCTCTCCCGCCAATCTCGATGCGGCGCTGACGATCCTGGGCGATCTCGGCACGGTCAACGTGCGGCGCATCTACGGCAACTGGAGCAAGCCCGCGCTCAAGGGCTGGTCCCGGCTCGTGCATCGCCACGCGCTGGAGCCGCAGCAGCAGTTCGACCTGACCAAGGGCAAGAACGCCACAGACATGAAGATGACGATCGACGCGATGGACCTCCTATACGGAGGCCATGTCGACGGTTTCGGACTGATGACGAGCGACAGCGACTTCATGCCGCTCGCCATCCGCATCCGCCAGAACGGCACGCCGGTCTATGGCTTCGGCACCGCCCGCACGCCCGAGGCGTTTCGCGAGGCCTGCACGCGGTTCATCGATCTCGACGCCATGCCGGACGAGGACGCGGTCGAACCGGCGAGCGAAGCGGCAAAGCCCGCCATCGACGATGAACTGGTGAAGCTGCTGGGGGAGGCGTGGAAGGCCAGCAAGCGGGACGAAATGGGGTTTGCGAGCCTGTCCGAAGTGGGGCAGCGCGTGGCGAACCGCTCCAGCTTCGATGCCCGCAGCTATGGTTTCTCGCGCTTGTCGGAACTGGTGCAGACACTGCCCAATTTCGCGACAGAGCGGCGGGAAAGCGGGCTGTTCGTCAAGCGGACGCGCTAGAGCCGCTCAATTTGCGGAGGTGTCCAGCTTGGTCTTGCGCACTTCCGCCGCCACTTCGGGATCGGTCTTGGCGATGTGCTGGGCCATGGCCTCGATCACCAGCGGGCCGACTTCGGCCTCGGCTTCGGGCGAAATATAGTTCGACCACCTGGCGTCGATCTGGATCTTCTGCGCATTCAGCGCCGACATCCGCTTGCCCAGCGGCGTGGCGAAGAAGTCCTTGATGAACTTCATGTCCGCACCGTCTACCTGAAGCGAGGCATCGATCGCGGCGGAACCGATATCGGCCGAAAGGCTCTCCGCCGATATTTCCCTGGAAGCCATCGCATCGCGGGCGGTGGCGCCCATCGCGTTGCGTTCGGCCACGGTCGAGATGAAGCGTGTCATTTGCGGGGAACGGAGGAAAACCCCGATTTCGGCCGCTTCCGAGGCGGACAGGTTCGCCTTGTAGAGCGCCGCGAGATCACTGCGGTACAGCGGTACGATCCGCTGGGCTTCCTGCACCATCATCGGCTTCAGGGCATCGGAAAATGCCCGGAGCAGGCCCGGATAAGCGGTTTCGAGTTCGGCCATTTCCTCGTCGGCGGCCAGACCGTCGACCATGGCCTTCAGCATGGCGTTGCTGGACCGGGCCATCTGCTCGTCAGTGACGACGATACCGGCAAGCTCGTCCCAAACCGCCTGCTGCGAGACGGCCGCAGTGGCGGCGAGCGAGGGGACGGCCCCGGCCGGGGTGAACGAGATCGCGGCCAGCGCCGCGAGCATAAGAGCGTTACGCATCGATCAGTTCCGGGTCGATCTCGCCGGCGCGGTTCTGGATGAACATGAAGCGATGTTCGGGATTGCGGCCCATCAGGCGGTCCACAAGGTCCTTCACCGCCGCGCGGCCTTCGTATTCCGGCGGCAGGGTGATGCGGATGAGCGAGCGGCTTTCCGGCGCCATCGTCGTTTCACGAAGCTGCTGCGGGTTCATTTCGCCCAGACCCTTGAACCGGCCCACTTCGACCTTCTTGTTCTTGAACACCGTTGCTTCCAGTTCGGCGCGGTGTGCGTCGTCACGGGCATAGGCCGAAGTCGAGCCTGCGGTGAGGCGGTAAAGCGGCGGCTGCGCGAGGTAGAGGTGCCCGCGCTTCACGATGTCCGGCATCTCCTGGAAGAAGAAGGTCATCAGCAGCGTGGCGATATGCGCACCGTCAACGTCGGCGTCGGTCATGATGATGACGCGGTCGTAGCGCAGGTTGTCGGCGTTGCAGTCCTTGCGGGTGCCGCAGCCGAGCGCGAGGCCGAGGTCGGCGATTTCCGAGTTCCCGCGGATCTTGTCCGCCGTGGCCGAGGCCACGTTGAGGATCTTGCCCCGGATCGGCAGGATGGCCTGGGTCTTGCGGTTGCGCGCCTGCTTGGCCGATCCGCCTGCCGAATCGCCTTCGACGATGAACAGTTCGGTCTCGCCCGGGCCTTCGCCCGAACAGTCCGTCAGCTTGCCGGGAAGACGCAGCTTGCGGGCATTGGTGGCGGTCTTGCGCTTGACCTCCCGCTCGGCCTTGCGGCGCAGGCGGTCGTCCATGCGTTCCATCACCGCGCCGAGCAGCGCCTTGCCGCGATCGAGGTTGTCCGTGAGGAAGTGGTCGAAATGGTCGCGCACCGCCGCTTCCACGAGGCGGGCGGCCTCGGGGCTGGTGAGGCGGTCCTTGGTCTGGCTCTGGAACTGGGGATCGCGGATGAAGACCGAGAGCATGACTTCGCTGCCGGTCACCACGTCATCCGGGGTGATGTCCTTGGCCTTCTTGGCCTGCCCCACCAGGTCCGCGAAAGCGCGGATGCCCTTGGTCAGCGCGGCGCGAAGGCCCTGTTCGTGCGTGCCGCCGTCCGGGGTGGGGATGGTGTTGCAGTACCAGGAATAGGAACCGTCGGAATAGAGCGGCCAGGCGATCGCCCATTCGACGCGGCCCTGTTCGGAACCGTCATCGCCGCGCTGGAAATCCTGGCGCCCGGAGAAGAACTGCGTGGTCACGCATTCACGGGTGCGATCTGCTCCGCCAGATGATCGGCAAGGCCGCCGGGGAACTGGAAGGTCGATTCGGCGGGAACATCCTCGGAAGCGAGCGAGGGCGCGCATTTCCAGCGGATTTCGACGCCCGCGAAAAGATAGGCCTTCGAACGCACCAGCTTGAACAGGCGCGCGGGCTTGAACTGCTGGTCTCCGAAAATCTCGGTATCGGGCGTGAAGCTGACCGCCGTACCGCGCCGGTTGGGCGCCGCGCCGACTTTCTGGAGCGGCCCGAGCGTGACCCCCCGCGAGAATTCCTGCGCGAAGAGTTCCTTGTTGCGGGCCACTTCTACGCGGGTAAGGCTGGACAGGGCGTTGACCACCGAGATGCCGACGCCGTGCAGGCCGCCCGACGTGGCATAGGCCTTGCCCGAGAACTTGCCGCCCGAGTGCAGCGTCGAGAGGATGACCTCCAGCGCCGACTTGCCGGGGAACTTGGGGTGTTCGTCAACCGGGATACCGCGACCGTTGTCGGTGATGGTCAGCCGGTTGCCTTCGTCCAGCGTGACCTCGATGCGGTTGGCGTGGCCGGCCACGGCCTCGTCCATCGCGTTGTCCAGCACTTCGGCGGCGAGATGGTGCAGCGCGCGCTCGTCGGTGCCGCCGATGTACATGCCGGGACGACGGCGGACGGGCTCGAGCCCTCCAGCACTTCGATCGCGGAACCATCGTAGGATTCCCCGCCCGCAGACGGGAGCTTGTCGAACAGGTCATCGGACATGGCCGGGACTATAGGGCGGCTAAACCCGCGATCAAGCACGGCTTCGTGCTTATCCGCAAAGAGATGTTCGCGGTCTGATCTTTTTCGGGATTCGGGCAGGCGCGGGGAGGGGAAGCACCGCGTGGCCGATGGCGATTCGCGGCGGTGTTTGCCGGGTCTATTTCTTCCTGGTCTTGCCCGTCTTGCCTGCGGGTTTCGTTGCGGCCCCGGCGCAGGGCCAGGCGCTGCGCGTGGCGGCAAAGACCACGTCGGAGCCGGATTCGCTTTGAACCCTGGGATTGTCGCGCAGGTAGCCGACCGTGGCTTCCCGGAGCTGGCTGATCGTCACCCCCGCCGGAATGCAGCTCTTGGATTTGTGCGCGGTATTGAAGGCATCCACCGCGCCGGTGATGTAGGCGATGCATTCGTAGGTCTTCTCGACGTAGCTGTTGCTGCCGCGCTGGGCGGTGCAGCTCTCGTAGAGCTGGGCGCCGGTATAGAAACTGGCATTGGCGGCGCCGGGCACGAACCCCAGCGGCAGGATCAGGGCAAGGCAGGCCAGCTTCCGGGACATCATTCTTGAAACTCTCCAACCCATATGCGAGCCGTTTTTCAGCGGCCCTCGGCGCTTGAGGCGCGCCCTCAGTTCGACGGCTTCCACGAGATCACGCGCCAGAGATACCAGACCACGGTGCCCAGCGCGAAGGCGAGCGTGCCCCATCCGATCCAGGTTTCGGCCTCGGCGAAAGTATGGCCCAGCCACCGGCCCGCCATCAGCAGGATCGTGTTCCAGATCGCCGCGCCGGCCGCGGTGTAGAGCAGGAAGGGCAGGTGCCGCATGTGGGCGAGCCCGGCCGGAACCGAGACCATGGTGCGGAACATCGGCATGAAGCGCATGACGAACACCACCCAGTGGCCGTGCCTGCGGAAGAAATGCCCGGCTTTCTCCACGTCGCCCCATTCCAGCGTCAGCCAGCGGCCCCAGCGATCTATCAGCGGGCGGAGACGCTCGTAGCCGAGGCGGTCGGCGGCGAGGAACAGCACGTAGTTGCCGAGCGTGGCGCTGCCGTTCCCGCGAGCAGGACCGGCAGGAAATCCATGCGGCCATGCGCGATGGCGATCCCGGCGAGGCCCATGATAAGCTCCGAGGGGATCGGCGGCACGATGTTCTCGAGCGCCATGAGGAACAGGATGCCCCAATAGCCGCCGCCCTCGACGAGGGAGATCACCCATTCATTCATGCGGCGCTGCTCCGGCCTGGCGGTAACCGCCTACATCGCGGCGTGGCGGACCTCGATGGCGTCCCAGATCATGGCGCCGGTGTCGGTTCCATTGAACCGGTCGATCGCGACGATGCCGGTGGGGGAAGTCACATTGATTTCGGTCAGCCATTTTCCGCCAATCACGTCGATACCGACGAAAACCAGCCCCCGCGCCTTGAGTTCCGGGGCAAGCGCCGCACAGATTTCCTCTTCCGCCGAAGTGAGGCCGGTGGCCTCGGCCGAGCCGCCCACCGCGAGGTTGGAGCGGAACTCGCCGGCACCGGGCTTGCGGTTGATGGCGCCTGCGAACACGCCGTCCACCAGGACGATGCGCTTGTCGCCCTCGGCAACGTCGGGGAGGAAGGGCTGGACCATGAACGGTTCTACCCAGGCGTTCTCGAACATCTCGATCAGCGCGCCCAGGTTGCTGCCGTCGGCGGGCACGCGGAACACTGCCTTGCCGCCGTTGCCGTGCAGCGGCTTGATGACGAGGTCGCCGCCGAAACCGGCTTCGACGTTGCGCTGCTGGAACAGGCGCACGTCCTCGATGCGGCGGGCGATGAAGGTGGGCGGCATGAAGCGCGCATAGTCCAGCACAAAGACCTTTTCGGGCGCATTGCGGACCGAAGCGGGATCGTTGACCACCAGCGTCTGCCCGGCCAGCCGCTCAAGCAGGTGCGTGGCGGTGATGTAGCCGAGGTCGAAAGGCGGGTCCTGCCGCATCAGCACCACGTCGATATCGGCCACGAGGTCGATCAGGCGATACTCGCCGCGCGTGAAGTGCGCGCCTTCCACGCGCTGAACCGTAACCGGGGCACCCCAGCAGGTGAGGCGTCCGGCAGCGCCAGAGGACGCGTCATAGGCGAGCGTGCGCACGTCATAATGGAACAGTTCGTGCCCGCGCGCCTGCGCCGAGAGCATGAGCGCGAACGAGGAATCACCCGCGATCTTGATCGATTCCAGCGGGTCCATCTGAACGGCGATGCGTAAGGTCATGAAAAGTCTGGTCCTCGCGGATATGTACCGAGCGGTATCTTTCGGGAAGGCGGCTTAATCGGAATCGGCGCCGGGCGCGAATGATTTTGGGGCTGGTCCTGCAACTTTGCAGATCGGGCTACAGGTCCGGCTGCCAGGCATTGGCGATCCGGCGCGGCCAGCAGCCGGGCGCCATCAGCAGGACGTCCACCCTCAGGCTGTCGCCCGGCTTCCGGTACCGGTGGGCGACGGCCTCGGCGGCGGCCGCCACGCGGCGCAGGCGGTGATGATCTATCGCATGGTCGAGATCGGCGCGGCGCGCGCGCCACTTCACCTCGACGAAGCACAGCGTGCGGCCGCGCCGGGCGACGATATCGACCTCGCCGCGACCGGTCTTGACCCGCCGGGCGCGGATGCTCCAGCCGGTGAGCCGCAAGTACCATGCGGCCAGAGCCTCCCCCCGGCGCCCCTTGCGCTCCGCTTCGGCGCGCTGCCTGCTCACTTCAGCTCCATCGCCCGGGCATAGAGCACCTTGCGATCGAGCCCGGTTGCCTTCGCCACCGTTCCGGCCGCCTGCGAGGGCTTCGCCAGCGCCAGTTCGGCGCGGAGCAGGGCGTCGACATCCACCTCGCCGATCGGTTCCTCGCCGGGAGGGGCGACGAGCAGGACGATCTCGCCCTTGGGCGGGTGCGCCGCGTAATGGGCGATAAGCTCGCCGGGCGTGCCGCTGCGGCATTCCTCGAACTTCTTGGTAAGTTCGCGCGCCACCGCGACTTCGCGGCCGGGCAGGACCGCGCCGATGGCCTCAAGCGCATCGTCGAGGCGCGGGGCGGTTTCGTAGAAGATCAGCGTGGCCGGCACTCTGGCGAGATCCGCCAGCACCGTCTCGCGCGCCTTGGCCTTGTTGGGCAGGAAGCCGGCGAACAGGAAGCGGTCGTTAGGCAGGCCGGAAAGCGTCATGGCCATGACCGCCGCATTCGCGCCGGGCAGGCTGGTGACGGGAATGCCCCGTTCCCGCGCGATCCTGACGAGGCGATAGCCGGGGTCGGAGATCAGCGGCGTTCCGGCATCGCTGACCAGCGCCACCGGCTCGCTTTCCATCAGCGCCAGCAGCCGCTCGCGGTCGGCTTCGCCGGCGTGATCGTCATAACGGATCATCTTCTGCTTGATGCCGAGGTGATGCAGGAGCTTCCCGGTGATGCGCGTGTCCTCGCAGGCGACCGCGCTCACGCCTTTGAGGATCTCCACGGCGCGAAAGGTAATGTCCCCAAGGTTGCCAATCGGGGTTGCCACTATGTAGAGGCCTGAGGTGAGAGTGTGTTCCATCGCAGGGACTCATGGCCCAAGCACTATGGGAGCGGCAAGCAATGTTCTATAATCGCCTGAACCGGCGCAATCTTCTCGCGGCGGCAGCGATGGCAGCCCTCGCGGGTTGCGCAGTGGTCCCCAAGGCGCCCGCGCCGGCTCCCGCCCCCGCCCCCACGCCAACGGCGCCGGAAAGCGAGATTCCCACCGATACCGAACGTCACCGCGTGGCGCTGCTGGTGCCGATCAGCGGGCCCAACGCGGGCGTCGGCCAGTCGCTCGCCAATGCGGCGAACATGGCACTGCTCGATACCGGCGCGAAGAACCTGCGCATCACCACTTACGACACCGGCACGAATCCGGGCGAAGCCGCCCGCCGCGCCATCGCCGACGGCAACAAGCTGATTCTCGGTCCACTGCTGTCTGACGACATCGCCTCGGTCGCGGCTGTCGCCAAGCCTGCGCACGTGCCGCTCATCTCTTTCTCGAACGACGAGAAGGCGGCCGGCAAGGATGTCTTCATCATCGGTAATCTGCCGGGCCAGTCGATCGCCCGCACGGTCGGCTATGCGCGGGGCAAGGGCATCAGCACGTTCGCGGCTCTCGTACCCAAGGGCGACTATGGCGAACGCGTGAGCAGCTCGCTCCTCGCCTCGGTGCGGGACAGCGGCGGCTCGGTCGTGGCCATGGAAACCTATGATCGCACCGCCGCCTCGATCGGTGCGGCGGCCAATCGCATCAAGGCCAAGAGCGGCTACGGTGCGCTGCTCATTGCTGACAGCGGCAGTCTTTCGGCCAAGGCAGCGGTTTCCTACCGCGCGGCCGGTGGCGGTGCAGGCGTGCGCCTGCTCGGCACCGAACTGTGGGGCGGTGAGCGCGAACTGGCGACCAGCCCGGCGCTCAACGGCGCCTGGTTCTCCACCGTGTCCGACGTTCGCTTCGCGCAGTTTTCCAAGAGCTATCGCAGCCGCTTCGGCGCCGCGCCCTTCCGCATCGCAACGCTTGGCTACGATGCCGTGCTGCTGACCCTGCGCGTTACCCGCGCCTGGGTTCCCGGCAAGGCGTTCCCCACCGGCGAGATGCTGGATCCGGGTGGCTTCCTCGGCATGGACGGTCCGTTCCGCTTCAACCGGAACGGCCTGATCGAACGCGCTCTGGAGGTTCGCGCGGTGGACGGCGGCGCGATCAAGGTCATCAGCGCTGCCCCCAGCGGTTTCGCCAAGGACTAGGTCTCGCGATCCGGCTGCGTTCGGGGGGGCGGCTAGGACGGCGGCTTGCCGCCGTCCTCGGGTAACATCTTCGAGGCTTTTCGCCGGTCCGCAGCGGTTTTGCCGATCTGGCGTTCCAGTTTCGCCTGAAAGCTGGCGATGTCCAGAATCTCGAGATCGGGATCGGGGCGGCGCCAGCTTTCGTTTTTTGCGCGCGACCGGCGTAGCGCCCTTATGACCAGGCAGACGATCCCGGTGCCTATCGCGGCGATCAGGAGACAGGCCAGGATCAGCCCGCTGGTCATGGCCGGGCCTATCCGATCGCGGGCGAGGGAGCCGGAAGGTCCGCCAGATGGGCGACGACGCGCCTGAAGCCTTCGGCAGTGGCCAGCGCCAGATCGATGGGCCGCCCGCCAAGGTCGTCCCGGTCCTCGTTGAGATAGGCGATGGCCGCGTCCTTGTTTCCAAGCGTGAGGAGCGCGCACCGCGTCACGTCCCCTTGCCGCCGCGCTTCGTCCTGCGTGAGCGGGTTGCGGGCTTGCCAGCGGTTCCTGTTCTTGCGCGGGGCCGGATCGGGGGGAGTATCCGTCATCGTCGTGTTCCCTTCAGAATGAGCGCGCAACCGAAGCCGGAAATGTTCCGCGACGGGGCCTCAAGTGGGCTGTTCGGTATGCTCGGTGGTTTCGGTCTGGGCACGCTCCGCCTCGCGGAGAGCGCGGCTGGCTTCCATCTTGCTGATACGGTCGGACATCGCTCTCCACGCGGCTTCGGAGCGCAGTTCGCGCTCCCGCACATTCGAGAGCATCGCCTGCTGGGCGGCAGAGGCCGCCTCCTGAGCCCTTGCGTCGCAGAATGCTTTGGTCAGGCTCATCAGCTGCGCCATGGGCCCGACCCGGGTTGCCGGGGTTGTGTCAGGGGGGCGCCGGGCATCAGGCCAGCTTCACCAGATTGACGGCAGAGGCTTTCCCGTTGCGCGCAATCTGAATGTCGTAAGTGAAGCGGTCGCCCAGTGCCAGGGTCTCAAGCCCCACGGCATGGGCGCTCGATATGTGGACGAAGTTGTCTCCGCCGCCGTCCTCGGGACGCAAGAAGCCGTAACCTTTTGCAAGGCTAAGGAATTGGACAATTCCGGTTTGCATGTTTTCCCTCTCATGAAAAAACGTCCCGCAAAAGCGAGAATGTGGAGAGAGATTTTCAAAAACGATTAATCGAAATGGCCAATAAAGGCGTGATTCCCGATTTCATGGGAGTGCCGTTGCGGCCATCGAAATCTGAAAGATCAAATCTATCGGGCGAGTGTAACACGGCCCGAAGGTCTGTCCTATTTAATTATGCCGCCGCAGGCCCGGCACAGATCCACTCTGAGATCGCCCGCCGCGCATTTTCGGGATCGCTTCCGGGCAAGCCGGACTTCCACCGCCACTTTCCTGAAAAATTACTTGCCCCAAGAGAGCGACCAGCCGGGGGGAGAAGGTCGTCTTTTTTCATCAGAATAAAGAACGGCGCTTCCCGAAAGTACACTTTCATACGCAGTAATAGTGGAGTACCCATGGCGTGCAACCATTTGGGGAGCAGGCGTTATGTCGAAGCGACTGGCAGCGGAATTCTTCGGTACATTCTGGCTCGTCTTCGGAGGCTGCGGTTCGGCCGTTCTTGCAGCAGCCTTTCCGGAGCTTGGCATCGGCTTTGCCGGTGTCGCCCTGGCTTTCGGCCTTACGGTCGTGACCATGGCCTATGCCGTGGGCAGCATATCCGGCGGGCATTTCAACCCGGCGGTTTCCTTCGGCATGGCGATCGGCGGCCGACTGGACTGGAAAGACCTCGTTCCCTACTGGATTTCGCAGGTTCTCGGCGCGATCGTGGCCGCGGGCGCACTTTACGCGATCGCCTCGGGCAAGGCGGGCTGGACGCCCGAAGGCTTTGCGACGAACGGCTATGGCGCGCTTTCGCCCGGTGGCTATGCGCTTCATTCGGCGCTGCTGATCGAAACGATCCTGACGGCGGGCTTCATCATCGTCATCCTCGGGTCGACCTCGAAGATCGCTCCGGCCGGGTTCGGCCCGCTGGCGATTGGCCTGGCGCTGACGCTGATCCACCTCGTGTCGATCCCGGTAACCAATACCTCGGTCAACCCCGCCCGGTCGACCGGGGTGGCGCTCTTCGCCGAAACCGCTGCACTGGGCCAGCTATGGGCCTTCTGGCTGGCGCCGCTGATCGGCGCGGCCATCGGCGCCCTCATCTGGCGCACGCTGCTGGCGCCTAACGAAGGCGCTCTTTAGAATGGATCAACCCTGCTCGCGCGGATGCGCATTGCGGTAGACGTCGAGCAGGGTTGCCGCATCCACCTTGGTATAGATCTGGGTCGAGCCGAGGCTGGCATGGCCGAGCAGTTCCTGGAGACTGCGCAAGTCCGCCCCGGCGCCGAGCAGGTGGGTGGCGAAACTGTGGCGCAGGGCGTGGGGCGTGGCGCTGGCAGGCAGGCCAAGGGAAATGCGGGCACGCGCGACCGCCTTCTGGACCATGCCCTGGGCAAGCGCTCCGCCCTTGGCCCCGCGGAAGATCGAACCGCCCGCTACCATCGGCCATGGACACTTGTGGATGTAGTCTGCCACGCCATCGCGCACGATCGGCAGCAAGGGCACCATGCGCTGCTTGCCGCCCTTGCCGGTCACCATCAGGGTCTCGCCCAGGGGCAGGGCGCTGCCTTCGATCGACAGGGCCTCGGCAATGCGCAGGCCCGCGCCGTAGAGCAGGAGCAGGACCGCGCGGTCCCGCGCGCCGATCCACGGCTCGCGCGCGTCTTCCTCCACCGTGGCGGCGAGATTGACGGCTTCGTCCGGCGTGACCGGGCGCGGCAGGCCTTTCTTGAGGCGCGGCCCCCTGAGCCGCGGCGGCGCGGCATGGGCCACGCCCATCTGTTCCCGGGCGAAGGCGAGGAAGCTCTTCAGTGCGGAAAGTTCGCGCGCGGCCGAAGCGTTGCCGATGCCCTGTTCGCGCCGGTCGGCAAGGTGAAGGCGCAGTTCCGCCGCTTCGAGCCGGGCCAGGGTATTCCAGTCCTCCGCCCCGGTCCGGTCGATCAGGCGGGCAGCGGTTGCGAGATAGGCGCGCAAGGTATGGGGGCTGCGGCGCCGCGCGTTGCCGAGGTGATTGCCCCAGGTTTCGAGCAGGTCCGCCTTGGTCAAGGTTCGACGAGGTCTTCGGGCACGATCTCGCCCAGCAAGCCGTCAAGCAACGGCATTCCCGATTCGGTGACGTGCAGCCGCAAGCCGCTGCGCCGGATCAGCCCCTGCTTCTCGTAGAATGCGGCCTTGGCGGGATCGCAAAGCTGCGCCGCGTCCAGCCCGAACCGCGCGGACATCGCGCCAAGGTCCACGCCTTCGCGCAGGCGCAGGCCCATCAGCATGGCCTCGCTCGCCTGCTCGCGGCGGCCGAGTTCGCGGCTCTCGTTGATGCCGTGCGCGGCGCGGTCGATGGCTTCAAGCCAGTTTTCGGGCTTGCGGTGGCGGGTGGTGGCCACCCCGCCGCGCCGGCCATGAGCGCCCGGGCCGATGCCGCAATAGTCCTGATAGCGCCAGTAGGTCAGGTTATGGCGGCTTTCCTCGCCGGGGCGGGCGTGATTGCTGATCTCGTAGGCGGGCAGGCCGGCGCCAGCGGTCATCTCGCGGGTGAGGGCGAACATGTCGGCGCAGGCATCCTCGTCTAGCGGCTCGAATTCATGCTGGCGAACCATGGTCGCGAACTTGGTGCCCGGCTCGATGGTCAGCTGGTAGAGCGAGAGGTGTCCGGTGCCGAAGGACAGGGCATGGGACAGTTCGGCATGCCACTGGTCCGGCGTCTGGCCGGGGCGGGCGTAGATCAGGTCGAAACTGACGCGCTCAAAGCGTTTCTGTGCCACTTCAAGCGCTTTCAGTCCCTCTTGCGCATCGTGAAGACGGCCAAGAAACCGCAGAGTTGCGTTGTCCAGCGCCTGAAGGCCGAGCGAGACCCGGTTTACACCGGCATCGGCAAGCGCCGCATAATTGCCGGCCTCGACGGAGGAAGGATTGCCTTCCAGCGTGATCTCGATCCCATCCGCGAAACCCCAGAGTTTCTGCGCCTCGTCAAGCAGCCGCGCAACGAGGGCAGGGGGCATCAGCGAGGGCGTGCCCCCGCCGAAGAAGATCGAATCGAGCGGTTCCCCGCCTGCCACCCCATGCTCATGCCGCATGTCGGCCAGCAGCCCCGCCTCCCAGCGCGCGATCTCGACCCGCTCGCGGACATGGCTGTTGAAGTCGCAGTAGGGACACTTTGCGAGGCAGAACGGCCAGTGGATGTACAGCGCGCGGGCCATGATCGGCAGATTAGCTCGGGAACTGCTCCGCGACCAGCTTGGCGAAAGCATCGGCGCGGTGGCTGATCTCGTGCTTTTTTTCAGGCGCGATTTCGGCAAAGGTGTGGTCGAGGCCGTCCGGCACGAAGCAGGGGTCGTAGCCGAAACCCATCTTGCCGCGCGGAGGCCACGTGAAAGTCCCGTTGGAGCGGCCTTCGTAGACCGCTTCATCGCCGTTCGGCCAAGCGATCGCGAGGACGCAGGAGAACCAGCATGAACGGTCGGCTTCAGGGCCCTGTTCGCAAAGGAGGCCTTCAACCTTGCCCATCGCCATGAACCAGTCGCGGCCGGGTTCGCCTTCGAACCACTGCCGTTCGGCCCAGTCGGCGGTGTAGACGCCGGGCTTTCCGCCCAGCGCCGTTACCGACATGCCGCTATCGTCAGCCAGCGCAGGAAGCTGCGCGGCTTTCGCGGCGGCATGGGCCTTGAGCAGTGCGTTCTCGACGAACGTCGTGCCGGTCTCCTCGGGCTCGGGCAGGCCGAGTTCGCCGGCGGAAACGCACTCGATCCCGTAAGGGGCGAGCAGGGCGCCGATTTCCCTCAGCTTGCCCGCATTGTGCGTGGCAATGACGAGGCGTTCGCCCTGGAGACGGCGATTGCTCAACGGCCGACTGCCTTGGCCTGGGCGGCGAAGATCTGGTCGCAGCCGATGCGGGCGAGGCGAAGCAGGCGCAGGAGGCCTTCCTCGTCATAAGTCGCGCCTTCGGCAGTGGCCTGTGCCTCGGCGATCTTGCCGCCCTCGATCAGCACGAAGTTGGCGTCGGCATCGGCTGCGCTGTCCTCGATATAGTCGAGATCGAGCACCGGGGTGCCGTTGCAGATGCCGCAGGAAATGGCGGCAACACGGGCCTGGATCGGGTCTTCCTTGATCTTGCCGTCCGCCATCAGCTTGTCGACGGCAAGACGCAGCGCAACCCACGCGCCCGAGATCGAGGCGGTGCGGGTGCCGCCGTCCGCCTGAAGCACGTCGCAGTCGAGCACGATCTGGCGCTCGCCGAGCTTCTTCATGTCGACCACGGCGCGAAGGCTGCGGCCGATGAGGCGCTGGATTTCCTGCGTGCGGCCGGACTGCTTGCCCTTGGCCGCTTCGCGGCTACCGCGGGTATGCGTTGCGCGGGGCAGCATCGAATATTCGGCCGTTACCCAGCCTTCGCCCTTGCCGCGAAGGAACGGCGGGACCTTTTCCTCGACGGAGGCGGTGACGAGGACGCGGGTATCACCGAAGGAAATCAGCACCGAACCTTCGGCGTGCTTGGTGAAACCGGTCTGGATATCGATGGTGCGCATCTCGTCGGGCGTACGGCCGGAAGGTCGCATGGAGGTTCCTTTGGTCTAGTTCGGATCGTCGATTACCCGCGCCCCCTAGAGCATTTTCAAGTCAGGTGGAAACACCTGACGGTTCGGAAAATGCGACAAACCGTAATCTTGCATTTTCAAGTCAGGTGGAAACACCTGACGGCTCGGAAAATGCGACAATCGGGAAACAGGCTGCGCATTGTGCTTGAGGCTGCAATCCCAATCCCTAGATTGGCAAGCACATGCCCACGACGCCCATCAATGAGCTGACCGCCCGCGCGCGGGAGATTTTCCGCCTCGTCGTGGAGGGCTATCTGGCGACCGGAACCCCGGTCGGATCCAAGGTATTGGCGGGGCCGGGCGGGGTGCAGTTGTCTTCGGCGTCGATCCGCTCGGTCCTGGCAGACCTCGAATCGCTTGGACTTCTGGCCGCGCCGCACACCAGCGCCGGACGCCTGCCGACCGAGGCCGGGCTTCGGTTGTTCGTGGACGGCATCATGCAGGTGGCCGAGCCCACCGCCGAGGAGCGCATGGCTATCGAGAGCCGAATCGCCGCACCCGGCCCGATCGAGGCCGCGCTCGAAGCGACCAGTTCCCTGTTGTCGAACCTCACTTCCGGTGCGGGCGTCGTGATGGTGCCGCGCCGCGAGCCGCGCCTGATGCACTTGCAACTCGTTCCGCTGGCTGCGGGGCGAGCGCTGGCAGTACTGGTGGGAGAAGATGGCGCTGTAGAAAACCGCATCGTCGAATTTCCCGCGATATTGCCTCCGGGCGCTTTGGAGGAAGCTTCGAACTACATTTCGTCGCACCTCGCTGGCCGTACGCTGAGCGAGGCCGCAAGGGCGATGCGCGCCGATATCGCCACCGGCAAATCCGCCCTGGATTCGGCGAGCCGCGATCTCGTGGAGCGGGGGCTTGCGGTGTGGAGCGAGGATGCCATGGCGCGCCCGGTGCTGATCGTGCGCGGACAGGCCAACCTTCTCGACGAGACCGCGCTGGTCGATCTCGAACGGGTGCGTTCGTTGCTTGACGATCTCGAGAACAAGCAATCCGTGGCCGAACTCCTCGACCTTGCCCGCGAAGCCGAATCGACCCGTATCTTCATCGGTTCCGAGAACCGTCTTTTCGCTCTGTCGGGCTCGTCCGTGATCGCCTCGCCTTATCGCGACCGCGAAGGCCGCGTGGTGGGCGTCGTGGGGGTAATCGGGCCGACTCGGTTGAATTATGCGCGCGTCGTCCCCATGGTGGACTTCACTGCCCAGAGCCTGGGCAAGCTCATCGGATAGTTGGAACAACAGAATAATGACTGACGACAAGACCCAGCCGCCAGAGGGTCAGACTGTAGATCCCGCGATCGCGGAAGAACTGAAGGGCGTGCCCGAAGACATGATCGACAGTGGTAAGGACAGCGGTGAAATCGCGAAGCTTCGCGAGGAAATCGAAGTCGCCAAGCAGGACGCGCTTTATGCGCGCGCCGAGACCCAGAACGTGCGTCGCCGTCTCGAAAAGGACATTGCGGACACGCGCGCCTATGCGGCGACCGGTTTTGCCCGCGATATCCTTTCGGTTGCGGACAATCTGACGCGGGCGCTCTCGGCGATCCCGGCCGAACTGCGCGAGGACGAGAAGCTGAAGAGCCTCGTCGCCGGTATCGAGGCCACTGGCCGGGAGATCGAAAAGGTGTTCACGAACCACGGCATCAGCCGCATCGCGGCGATGGGCCTGCCGCTAGACCCCAACCAGCATCAGGCGATGATCGAGATTCCCTCGGCCGACGCGGAACCCGGCACTGTCGTGCAGGAGCTTCAGGCGGGCTACATGATCAAGGATCGCCTCCTGCGCCCGGCCATGGTCGCCGTCGCAAAGAAGCCTGACTGATCCCTTCGCGCCCCGCCTGCCGTCAAGTCCCGCAGGGACGAACGGGGGCGGGGCGTCGATGTTTGACGGGGCGACATGGAACCCGTCCGCGCCGGAGCCGTTGAGCAGGTAGACAAACCTGACTTTCAGCGGAGAGATTCTATGCGCAAGCTCATACTTCCTATCCTCGCCGCCGGGGCATTCAGCATCGCCGGTTGCGCCAGCAACTACGCCGGCGAAGGCGCCCTTGCCGGTGGCGCTCTCGGCGCGGGTGTCGGTGCCATTACCGGCGGCGACGTTGGCACCGGCGCGGCCATCGGTGCAGCGGCAGGCGCTGTTGCGGGCTCGACAGCAAAGAAGCACGATGGTTGCTACCGCTACGACCGCCGCGGGAACCGTTATTGGGACCGCGATTGCTGAAAACTTGGGGTCATCCAACGAAAAGAGGCGCGCGGAACGTTCCGCGCGCTCTTTTCGTTGGCACACTTTTGGTTTCGGGCTCAGGCAGAAAACGGAAGAATTCCGCAATAGCTGGCCAGTGGCGGCGCGCCCGGAATTTGCCAGCCTCGTTCGAGCATGAAGACATGGCGCACGATTTCCGCCTGCTGTTCGATCCCGTACCTGGCGAGCGTCCAGCCCGGTCGCAGCGCATAATCGTAGCGGCAGAAGGGGTGGCGCATCAGTGGAAGATACCATCGACCTCGTTGTTGCGCCTGCCAGACATGCGTGATTTCGTGAATGAAGAGGCCCTGCATCCCAATCGGCGCGTCTGAAAAATCATCGCGATAGAGGTCCGAGGCGCCGGCGAAATGGATATGGCCGCAAGGCGCCATCGCCACATTGGCGGGCTGGAAAGGAAACCACCGCCGGCGCCGGATGCGCACGGGCCTGCAGTCCACCGCTTCTCCGAATATCGAGCGCACTAGCGCCGTTTCGCCGGCGGTCAGCTTGCGCTCTCCTCCGGGTGGGCAGGGGCTGCCCGGGAGGGCGAGTGGAAGGCACGCGATCAGTGGTTCATCCCCGGCATGTCTCCACCTCCGGGCATGTCCCCGCCCATCGTTTCCACCCGCAAGGGCATCGACAGCTTGTCTCCATCGGAGAAGGTGAGGGTGAGTTCAGCGGTTCCGCTGGATTTCACGCTTTCGCCGATGTCGAACGCCATGACGTGAAGGCCGCCGGGTGCAAATTCGACCTGTGCGCCGGGTGCGATTTCGAGCGAATCGACAGCCGCCATGCTTCCGCCGTCCGTCTTGTGCATCTGGGCGTTGCCTGCCCCCGTGACGTGTACGCCGATAAGCTTCACGGCGGCCGGACCATCGTTGCGCACAGAGAAGTAGACCGCGCCCGGGCGGCCGCTTACCACGGGAAGGACCAGGTGCCCGTCGCTTGCGCTGATGCCCGGCTTTGCCGTTGGGCCGACAGCGCCTTCAGCCGACTGTGTGGCGGTTTCCTGCGACGTTGGGGCTTCGCCCTGCTGGCAGGCGGCGAGCACGAAAAGCAGGGCGGGGGCACTGGCAAGGGTCAGCAAACGAAGCGGCTTCACGGCAGGTCGATCCTCTCGGGCAGGCTCATGACGGGGCACTGAAAATTTCCCCGGCGTAATGCCATCGAGACAGACTTGTTCCAAGCGAAACCACACCTATATGCGGGTGCGACGACTTGAACGTCATCGAGCCGTGCAAGCCGCCTTGCCTTATGGAGGGAGGCGATCCGCATGGTGTCATCCACTGACGTGAGGAATGGGGATAATGGCAAAAGTAATTGGTATCGACCTTGGCACCACCAACAGCTGCGTCGCCGTCATGGACGGCGGCAAGCCCAAGGTAATCGAAAATTCAGAAGGCGCCCGCACGACGCCCTCGATCGTCGCTTTCACCAAGGATGGTGAGCGCCTGATCGGGCAGCCGGCAAAGCGCCAGGCCGTGACCAACGGCGACAACACGATTTTTGCGGTAAAGCGCCTCATCGGCCGCCGCTTCGACGATCCGGTGACCAAGAAGGACACCGAGCTGGTTCCGTACCACATCGTCAAGGGCAAGAACGGTGACGCCTGGGTGCAGGCCGGCGGCGAAGACTACAGCCCGTCGCAGATCTCGGCCTTCACTCTGCAGAAGATGAAGGAAACCGCCGAATCGTACCTCGGCGAGACCGTGACGCAGGCCGTCATCACCGTGCCCGCGTACTTCAACGACGCACAGCGCCAGGCGACCAAGGACGCCGGCCAGATCGCTGGTCTGGAAGTACTGCGCATCATCAACGAACCGACCGCGGCCGCACTGGCCTACGGCCTCGACAAGCAGGACGGCAAGACCATCGCCGTTTATGACCTTGGCGGCGGTACCTTCGACGTTTCGATCCTCGAAATCGGCGACGGCGTGTTCGAAGTGAAGTCGACCAATGGCGACACGTTCCTGGGCGGTGAAGACTTCGACACCAAGCTGGTTGAATGGCTGGCCGACAAGTTCAAGGCCAAGGAAGGCATGGACCTGCGCAGCGACAAGCTCGCCCTGCAGCGCCTGAAGGAAGCGGCCGAGAAGGCGAAGATCGAACTGTCGTCCACCGCGACGACCGAGGTCAACCTGCCCTTCATCACCGCACGCATGGAAGGCGGTGCCACCACCCCGCTGCATCTCGTCGAAACCGTCACCCGCGCCGATCTTGAAAAGATGGTTGCGGACCTGATCCAGCGCACGCTGGAACCCTGCCGCAAGGCGATCGCCGATGCCGGTCTTTCGGCCAAGGACATCGACGACGTCGTGCTCGTGGGCGGCATGACCCGCATGCCCAAGGTGCGCGAAGTCGTGAAGGACTTCTTCGGCAAGGATCCGCATACCGGCGTGAACCCGGACGAAGTGGTCGCCATGGGCGCCGCGATCCAGGCCGGCGTGCTTCAGGGCGACGTCAAGGACGTGCTGCTGCTGGACGTCACCCCGCTGTCGCTGGGTATCGAGACGCTGGGCGGCATCATGACCAAGATGATCGACCGTAACACGACGATCCCGACCAAGAAGAGCCAGGTCTACTCGACCGCCGAGGACAACCAGCAGGCGGTGACCATCCGCGTGTTCCAGGGCGAGCGCGAGATGGCGCAGGACAACAAGATGCTCGGCCAGTTCGACCTGGTGGGCATTCCGGCCGCGCGCCGGGGCGTGCCGCAGATCGAAGTCACTTTCGACATCGACGCCAACGGCATCGTCAACGTTTCGGCCAAGGACAAGGGCACTGGCAAGGAGCAGCAGATCCGCATCCAGGCATCGGGCGGTCTGTCGGACAACGACATCGACCAGATGGTCAAGGATGCCGAGAAGTTCGCCGAAGAGGACAAGAAGCGTCGCGAGGCCGCCGAGGCCAAGAACAACGCCGACAGCCTCGTCCATGCGACCGAGCAGCAGATCGTCGAACATGGCGACAAGATCGACGCCGGCCTGAAGGCGGAAGTCGAAGCGGCCATCGCCGCGACCAAGGCCGCGATCGAAGGCGGTGAGCCCGCCGAGATCACTGCCAAGTCGCAGGCTCTGACCGAAGTCGCGATGAAGATGGGTCAGGCCATCTACGAGAAGGAGCAGGCCTCTGCCGCTTCTCCGGAAGCCGCTCCGGCCGGTGGTGACGACGATGTCGTCGACGCCGAATTCTCGGAAGTCGATGAAAACAAGGGCTGATCGGTCCTCATGACAAGCGTGGCCGCCATCGTTACCGGACGTAACGGTGGCGGCCAGGTCGCACGCGGGGAATAACGAGACGTGTCAGCTACCGAAATCGACTATTACGAACTGCTTGAAGTAGAGCGCAGCGCCGACGACAAGACTATCAAGTCGTCATATCGCCGGCTCGCGATGCGCTATCATCCCGACAAGAATCCGGGGTGCGACGATTCCGAAGCGCGCTTCAAGCAGATCAGCGAGGCATACGATTGCCTCAAGGACCCCCAGAAGCGGGCTGCCTACGACCGTTATGGTCATGCGGCGTTCCAGCAGGGAATGGGCGGTGGCGGTCATGCCGGTGGCGCCGAGTTCGGCGACATCGGAGACATCTTCGAATCCATCTTCGGCAGTGCCTTCGGTGGCGGCGGTCGGCAGCAGGCGCGTCGCGGCGCCGATCTGCGCTATGACATGGAAGTCAGCCTCGACGAGGCGTTCCATGGCAAGCAGACCGAAATCACCATCGAAGTGTCGCAGGGCTGTGAGCCTTGCGGCGGTTCTGGCGCCGAACCGGGCACAGGCAAGCGCGCGTGCAACATGTGCGCGGGCCACGGCAAGGTTCGTGCCCAGCAGGGCTTCTTCGTGGTGGAGCGCACTTGCCCGACCTGTCACGGCCGGGGCGAAGTGATCGAGAAGCCATGCCGCTCCTGCGGCGGTGAAGGGCGCGTGGACAAGCCGCAGACCTTGCAGGTCGACATCCCGCCAGGGGTCGATTCGGGCACGCGCATTCGCTTGTCCGGCAAAGGCGAGGCCGGGCCTTTCAGCGCGCCTCCCGGCGATCTCTACATCTTCCTGCACGTCAAGCGTCACCGGGTGTTCGAGCGAGACGGTACGACACTGCTCACACGCGTACCGATCACCTTCACTACGGCAGCACTTGGTGGGTCGATCGAGATTCCGAACATCGACGGTGATCCGATCACGATCGATATTCCCGCGGGCATCCAGTCAGGCAAGCAACTGCGCAAGCGCGGCGCAGGCATGCCGGTGCTTCAGGGGCGCGGCCGCGGCGATCTCGTCGTCGAGATCAGCGTGGAAACACCGACCAAGCTCTCCGCTCGCCAGAAGGAATTGCTGCGCGAGCTTCAGGCAACCGAAACCGGTGATGAATGCCCGCAGTCCAAGGGCTTCTTCGACCGGATCAAGGAAGCCTGGAACGATCTGACCGAATGACGTTCATATCGTCTCCCGGACCTCTTCCGGGACGACGATGTGGTTCCTCTAGCCGCCCCGCAAAACATCGTCGCGAAGGTCGCGGAGCAGCGCCGGATCGGCGGTCAACCTGTTCTCTTCCTCATCAAGCACTGCCAGGAAGGCGTTCCGCTTGAATGCGGCCATTTCGCCCTGTGAGAGTGCATGTTCGCCTTCGAGCGAGGAGGCGATCAGGTCGACCATACGCTCCGCACCGTGGAGCCTCCCCCACAAGTAGTCGTTCTCGCGGTAGGCGCGGCTGAAAAAGGCGCCGAAGTTGTAGAATTCCGTTCCGCGCAGCACCGGCCCCTTGCGGATCATGTGGCAATCCTCGGGCGAGATGCGGTCGACGCGAACCGGGTCGAACTCGGTAAGCCCTTCGCCGCGCAGCAGCGGCAGGGTTACAGTATCGTAGAACGGGAATCCCAGATAGGCGAGCAGCACGCGCCGGCGCAGAGCCTGGGGCATGTCGGCCAGTGCCTCGGCCAGCATGACATCTACCCGTGCATCGATCTCGACCAGGTTTCGAGCTTTCCAGACGTGATCGACCACGGCTGCAGGGTCCGCAAAGACACCGGCGGCCAGTGCTGGAAAATCTTCTCCCAGTGCAGCGGCGGGCTCACGGTCGAGATAGAGCGCAAGCGCGGCGTAAATCGCTTCGCGCGCCTTGTCCCGCTCGGCCTCGGTCACGCTGGCTTCCTGCTGCCATTCCTGCGTGACGCGGCGTGCCAGAAGCCGCAGGCGGCGCACCCTGAAGGCGAGATCGTGACTGCGGAAAAACCCGATCATTCCCGGAGAACCGTCTCCCTTGAGGCCTTCGATCCGATCCAGCCCGCTGAGCGTGAAATGATCGTGCAGACGCTGGACGACAGGTTGGCTGGACGACAGGCCAAGGTCGGGCGCCGCCTCGTGAACCAGTCGCGCCAATGTCGCGACAATGCCCGAGAACTTGACCTGAACGTAGCCGTGATAGGCGAAACCGGCCTGTTCGAGCGGCGAGTTGTGCCTTGTTCCGCCACGCCGCGAGCCGCTTCGGGGTGGGCCGGTCTAGGAAGAAGGTATTGCCGAACAGGCGATCTACCGTTTCCTCGATTTCGGGCCGCAGGGCGAGGATGATGGTGCGCATCGTCGCCATCTCCTGTGACTGGCGTTCGAGCGCCTCGAGATTGTCGCGGATAGGCTGTTCGCGCGGAATCGAGGAAAGCGAGCCGAAGATCGTCGAGAAAAAACCGGGCGCTGTCTTTTGTCGGCGTATCGAGGCGCCGATACGGTCCGGCGTGGGATCTATGTAGACGAAGCGCCGGTCCACTTCTCGCGTTGCCGGACGATCGCGCAGCACGGCCATGGCATCGGCGAACGGTGCATTGTTAAGTACGGAGCCGTCGATCAGTGCGACCTTGTCGAGATCTCCGCGCAGGCTGTGCTCCGGCATGATGCGACGGAAGAACGCCTCGCGATCCGGCCACTCAAGGCTCAGTTCGGACACGAGATTGTCGATTTCCTCGATCTGCAGAGGCGGGAAGGCACCGGGAAAGCTAGCGGTCGAACGGGAGGCTAGCAGGAGCTCCGGCATGGGGGCGAGATTTGCCGAGCCCGACAATGCCTCGAACCCGATAGTCAGTCGGTGTTCGCTTTCCAGCACCAGTTCGGGGGAATGGAGCCTCAGGGTTTCGAGGTGGCCCTTGAAGTCGGTGGCGGTGACGAACAAATTGATCGGGTGTCCGTGTGGAAGGAGCGCAGGTCCCGCGTTTGCGCGTTCCATCGCCGAAAAAGCGCCCGCCAGCAATCGTGACAGGCCGATACCGCTGAAGGGGGGCTCGAACCAGCGCGATCGGATCAGGCGCGAGAGTTTCTCGCGTACTTCTTCCCGTGTTTCCGGCGCTACGCTGGTGCTCACCGCGTTGCCGGGGCGGTGCAACAGGTAGGATACGATCGGTCTGGCCCAGAACTTGGTCGCCTGCGACCGTGCGCGCGCTTCGGGATCGAGCAGCACATCGATATCGGCATTTTCCAGCCACAGTTCGGTCAGCGGCTCGAGCGACTGGCCTGAATGGATCGCCTGGGAAAGGAACACGCTGTTGATCCCGCCCGCGCTCGCGCCGGCGACGATATCCGTCAGCACCCGTAGTCGCAGGTTGCTGCCTTCTTCCAGCCGCTGCAGCAATCGTCGGTAGACGCGGGCCGTTCCTTCGGGAGCTTCTTCGCCCGCCCAGAACGCGCGGCTTGCCTGAAGGGTCTTCCACAACTCCTTGGTAACGCCGTGCATGTAGACGGCCAGACTGATACCACCGTAGCAGACCAGCGCGATCCGCAGTTCCTTTTGCCGCATGGCTCCATGTTGGCGGCATATTGGAAGAAAGGCAATTGCGTTCTCATTCCGTTCCAGATACCCGGAACCTCATGGCAAAGCCCAAACGTCGATATGTCTGCCAGTCCTGCGGGGAAGTTTCCAGCCGCTGGCAAGGCCAATGCGCCGATTGCGGCGAGTGGAACACATTGGTCGAGGATGCGCCGCAAACGGTGTTTTCGTCCAAGCATGATCTGTCTTCGGGCGGCCGTCCGATCCAGTTCACGCCGCTCGATGCCCCCGGCGAACTGCCCAAACGCCGCGCGAGTGGATATGCGGAATTCGACAGGGCTCTGGGCGGAGGTCTTGTCCCGGGCTCCGCCATCCTGATGGGCGGCGATCCGGGCATCGGCAAGTCGACGCTGTTGCTTCAGGCTTCCGCGCATATCGCAAACTCGGGTGGCAGCGTCGTTTATGTAAGCGGTGAAGAGGCGGCAGGGCAGGTTCGGCTGCGGGCGGAGCGGCTTGGGCTATCGAAATCTCCGATCCTGCTGGCTTCGGCAACCTCGGTACGGGACATTCTCACCACGCTGGGCATGATGGATGCACCGGCCCTGCTGGTCATCGATTCGATCCAGACCATGCATTCCGACTCGATAGAGGGCGCTCCCGGCACAGTCAGCCAGGTGCGCGGCTGCGCGTTCGAATTGATCCGGTACGCCAAGGAAAACGACGTCACGCTTGTGCTGGTCGGTCACGTTACCAAGGATGGTTCAATCGCCGGTCCGCGCGTCCTTGAGCACATGGTCGACGTGGTAATGAGCTTCGAGGGTGAGCGTAGCCATCAGTATCGGATCCTGCGCAGCCTGAAGAACCGGTTCGGCCCGGTCGATGAGATCGGGGTCTTTGCCATGGAAGGGGCGGGTCTGACCGAAGTCGGCAATCCTTCCATGTTGTTCCTGTCCGGTCGCGATCAGGAAATGCCCGGGAGCGCGGTTTTCGCTGCCATGGAAGGCACGCGGCCTGTGCTGGTCGAAATCCAGGCGCTGATCGTGCGACTCCAGAGCGGGGCGACTCCGCGGCGTGCGGTAGTGGGGTGGGATTCGGGACGCATGGCGATGCTGCTTGCGGTTCTGGAAGCGCGCTGCGGGCTCAACTTCTCCAGTGCCGAAGTCTATCTGAACGTCGCCGGCGGCTATCGGCTTGCCGATCCTGCCGCCGATCTGGCCGTGGCTGCGGCGCTTGTTTCGGCACTGGGCGATCGCCCGCTACCGAAGAATGCCGTCTGGTTCGGCGAGGTTTCGCTGGCAGGAGAAATCCGGCCGGTTTCCCATTCATCTATCCGTCAGCGCGAATCGGCCAAGCTCGGATTCGGGCGCGCGATAGGTCCGGCAGGTGGTGCAAAAGCGGAATCCGCCAAGGACATCGACTTCACCGGACTTGCGATGCTGCCCAATCTCGTTGACCGTATCCTGGGGGATGCCTAGTTCGTAGCTTATGACCGGTTTCGATATTGCTGTTCTGGTGTTTGTCGGCGTGGGGGCCGCCACCGGGTTTCTTCGTGGTTTCGTGCAAGAGATACTGGCGCTGGGCGCCTGGGTCTTTGCGGTGTTTGCCATCCGCGCTTTCCATGAACCGGTGTCGCTCCTGCTCGAGCCTTATTCCGGCACGGGATCGGCGACACTCGTCCTGGCATTCGCGCTTCTGCTGCTGGTTCCGTTCTTTGCCGTAAAGCTGATTGCAGGCTGGGCAGGCAAGCGGAGCCGCGCGTCGGTGCTTGGCCCGATCGATCGCGTGCTGGGTTTCGGTTTCGGGGCGGTGAAGGGCATGATTATCGTGGTTCTCGCGTTTTCGGTGCTGGTGCTCGGTTATGACACGATCTGGGGTGCAGGCGGCCGGCCGGACTGGATAAAGCAGGCGCGAACCTATCCGTTCGTCAACGCGAGTAGCGAAGCGCTCGTCAAGATGATTGCCGAACGCCGACACGAAGCCGCAGCAAGCGAAGCGGCAGACAATTGATGTCGACGGCAGTGCTCTATACGCCAGAAGTCCTGGGGCTAGCCGTTCAATTGGCGGGCCACCCCTGGGACGAAGCACTGCGCTGAAGGCAGAGGCGCGCTCGCAAAGCTGCGGCAGCACGATCGCGCTGGGTCTCGACCTGGACGCTGAAGGCAGGATCGTGCACGTGGGGGTCCGCAGCCAGGCCTGCGCGATCGGACAGGCTGCCGCTGCAATTTTTTCAGACGCTGCAATCGGCCGGACTTCTGCACAAGTGCATGATGCGGCTGCGAAAATTACACGGTGGTTGGCGGGTGAGGAAGGTCTTCCCGATTGGCCCGGCTTTGTTTTGATCGCTGCTGCGCGTGATTATCCGGCGCGCCATGGTGCGGTCATGCTCCCTTGGAAGGCGGCGACGCAGGTTCTTCCCATCGGCTGAAAGCGCGGTTAGATCGCGTTGACGGATCTCGAAATCGGGACCGGCGGGGGAAGATCGAAATGGCAGAGGTAGCACCTGGGAAACCGGTTCAGCCGAGCGTGTCCGACATCAGGCTGGTTATAGCCGCGTCCTCGATGGGCACGGTTTTCGAGTGGTACGATTTTTTCATTTACGGCACGCTTGCTGCGGTTATCGGCAAGACCTTCTTTCCTTCCGGCAATGCGACTTTGGAGACCCTGTTGGTCTGGGCCGGCTTCGCCGTGGGCTTCGGGTTCCGGCCGCTTGGCGCGATCCTGTTCGGATATCTCGGCGACAAGTTGGGTCGCAAGTACACGTTTCTCGTGACGGTGACACTGATGGGCGTGGCGACAGCCGGCGTGGGCCTTATTCCCTCCGCCGATGCCATAGGCTGGGCGGCTCCTGCGATTATTCTGGTGCTCCGCGTGCTGCAGGGGCTCGCACTCGGCGGGGAATATGGGGGCGCCGCGATCTACGTGTCCGAGCATTCGCCGCCGAACAGGCGCGGGTTCTACACCGGCTTCATTCAGGCCAGCGTCGTCGGAGGTTTCGTGCTGAGTCTGATCGTGGTGCTTGGCTGTAAATCGGTCATGAGCCCAGCCCTATGGGAGGCGTGGGGCTGGCGCCTGCCATTCATCCTCAGCCTCGCATTACTGGCGATATCGCTCTGGATGCGCCTCAAGCTATCGGAAAGCCCGGTCTTCAAGGCGATGCGGGCGCAGGGCGAAATTTCTGGTAACCCCTTTATCGAAAGTCTCACTTACCCCGGTAACAGGAAGCGGATTTTCATCGCTCTCTTCGGGATCGCCGCCGGACTGACCGTGATCTGGTATACCGCGATGTTCTCCGCTCTGAGCTTCCTCAAGGGAGCCATGCGCATGGAGGACAGACCGGCGGAACTGATCGTCGGTGCGTCCGCGGCGCTGGGCATGGTCTTCTTCGTGATATTCGGCAGCCTGTCTGACCGTATCGGTCGCAGGAAGCCGATCATATGGGGCTATGCCCTGACCTTGCTCCTGCTGTTTCCCGCTTTCTGGCTGATCGGGGGGCATTCCAATCCCCAGCTTGCGCATGCGGCTCGGGAGTCGCCGGTCTTCGTTGTCGGGCCTGACTGCAGCTACAATCCCTTCGATATCGAGCAGAAGTCGAAATGCGGGAAATTGCTTGGAGATCTCGCCGGAGCGGGCGTGGCCTATCGCCTGTCCGCCGCGCCGGAGCTTGTCTTGCAGGTCGGCGGCAAGGCGCTTCAGCTCGAAACCTATCCGTGGGGCGACAGGAAAGGCCGAGGCGCTGTCCTGCAGGGATGGCTGCGCGAGGCGGGCTACGATTTCGCCAAAGTCACGCCGGGCGCGCGAGATGCCCTGACGATCGGAGTTGTGCTGATCGTGCTGATGGCCTTGTCCGGTGCCACTTACGGTCCGGTAGCGGCCCTGCTTTCGGAAATGTTTCCGCCGCGCATCCGGTACAGTTCGATGTCCATCCCCTATCACATCGGGACGGGCTACTTTGGCGGTTTCCTTCCGCTGATTTCCAGCTACATGGTCGCGAGCAGCGGCAACCCCTATCAGGGTCTCTGGTATACGTGGGGTGTTGTCGCGATGGCCCTCGTCGTCTCGCTGTGGGGGCTGCGAGGCGGCCCTCCGTGCGATTATGGTGACGATGCTTCCTGAAGTTCCTGCTTCCGCCCTCCGCCTCTCCTTTGATGAGGAGGCCCTGAAATCAAACTGGCAAGCGCTGGACCGCCTTTCGGGAAGTGCACGGGCAGGGGCGGCGGTGAAGGCCAACGGTTATGGTCTTGGCGCGCGCGAAGTCGTGCCGGTCCTGCGGGAGGCTGGTTGCCAGGATTTCTTCGTAGCGCATTGGGGTGAAGCCGCCGAGCTGCTCGACTGTATCGGCTCTGCCGGTCTTTCCGTTCTGCACGGCCCGCTTAGTGCAGGGGATGCCGCCTTCGCCCGTGCAACAGGAACGGTTCCGGTGATCAATTCGATTGCGCAGGCCCGGCGCTGGATCGAATGCGGCGGTGGGCGTTGCCATTTGATGGTGGACACCGGGATGAACCGTCTCGGCGTTTCGCTCTCCGAACTGGGTGACGAGGCGGTCGAAGCGCTGGATGTCGACATCGTGCTATCGCATCTCGCTTCGGCCGAGGAAGAAAGCGATCTTAACGAACGGCAGCGGCTTCGCTGGCAGCAGGCGCTCGGACAAGTGCGTCATGAACGCGCCAGCCTTGCCAACAGCGCCGGGATTGCCCTTGGCAGCGCTTACCACGGCGATATCACGCGGCCGGGAATCGCGCTTTACGGCGGCGTGCCCCGGGCTGAGATGGCGGACGATCTCAGGCAGGTGGTCCGTCCGGAAGCGGCCATCCTTCAGGTGCGTTCAGTTTCCGCTGGAGAAACGATCGGCTATAATGCTACGTATGGGGTTACCTGCCCCATGCGCGTGGGAACCGTCGCGCTGGGTTATGCCGACGGCTATCTGCGGTGCTGGTCGGACAGGGGTGTGTTCCGCGCCGGGGGACACGTATTGCCAGTGCTCGGCAGGGTCAGCATGGACATGACCGTAATCGATCTGACCCATGCTCCTGAACTGGGAGAGGGCGATTGGGTCTCCGCAGACTATGCACTTCCCGTGGCTGCTGCAAAGACGGGATTGTCGCAATACGAACTGCTCACGCTTTTGGGGCGCAGGTTCGGTCGCTAACGCGATTAACCCGGAGTTTTGCTGCGCAGCAATTTGTGTTGCGTTGCGACAACACCGGGTGGTAACATGTTGTCATTCTGGACTGGGGATTGGCAATGGCTGAAACGGCGTCGCAGGACGACAACACGGTAATCATAAAAAAGTACGCAAACCGTCGTCTCTACAATACACGTTCCTCGAGCTACATCACGCTCGATCATCTTGCGAAGATGACCCGTGAAGGTGTCGATTACAAAGTGCTCGATGCCAAGAGCGGTACCGACATTACGCACACGATCCTCACGCAGATCATCATGGAGGAGGAATCCAACGGAGAGCAGATGCTTCCGGTGAATTTCCTTCGCGAACTTATCAGCATGTACGGCAATTCGATGCAGTCGCTGGTTCCGCACTATCTCGAAGCTTCGATGGACAACTTCCGGGCCAATCAGACGAAGCTCCACAAGGCTTTCGAGGACAGCCTCGGCAACAACCCGTTGGCGAAGCTGGCCGAACAGAACATGGCGATGTTCAAGGCCGCCGCCGCCGCGTTCATGCCGGGAGCGGAAAAGCCTGAACCCAAAGCCCCTCCAGCCGGAGAGGCAGGCGATCTTTCGGCACTGCGCGATCAGATGGCCGAAATCCAGAAGAGGCTTGACGCGCTGGGCAAATAAGGGTCTGCGCATGGTCCTTCGCGGCGCGAACAAGGCGCCGCGAATTGCCTTGAATGCAACGGATGGTCCGTCGCATCGCAGATCAGGAAGAAGCAATCGTGTCCGCCATTCGTCACGCCCTCTCGACCAAGCGCGAGGACGACTTCGCCCAGTGGTATCAGGAAGTCATTTCCGAGGCCGAAATGGCCGAGGAATCGGGCGTTCGCGGATGCATGGTGATCAAGCCGTGGGGCTACGGTATCTGGGAGCGCATCCAGCGCCTGATGGATGACCGCATCAAGGCTGCCGGCGTCACGAACTGCTACTTCCCGCTGTTCATTCCGCTTTCGTACTTCGCCAAGGAAGCCGAGCACGTCGAAGGCTTTGCGAAGGAAATGGCGATTGTCACTCACCATCGCCTCGTCGGTGACGGCAAGGGCGGCCTTGTGCCCGATCCCGAAGCGAAGCTGGAAGAACCGCTGATTGTCCGCCCGACTTCGGAGACGGTGATCGGCGCTGCCATGGCGCGTTGGGTGCAGTCCTGGCGCGACCTGCCGCTCATGGTCAACCAGTGGGCCAACGTCGTACGCTGGGAAATGCGCACCCGCATGTTCCTGCGGACGAGCGAATTCCTTTGGCAGGAAGGGCACACTGCCCACGCCGACCGTGACGATGCCATGATCGAGACGCTGCGTGCGCTCGAGATGTATCGCGACTTTGCCGAGAACGAGCTGGCCATGCCGGTGATCGCGGGCGAAAAGCCTGAGAATGAACGCTTCCCCGGCGCGGTCGCGACTTACTCGATCGAAGCCATGATGCAGGATGGCAAGGCGCTTCAGGCGGGCACCTCGCACTACCTGGGGACGGGCTTCGCCGAAGCGGCAGGCATTCAGTATCAGGACAAGGAAGGCACCCAGCAGTACGCGCATACGACGAGCTGGGGCACTTCCACGCGCATGGTCGGCGGTGTCATCATGACGCACGGCGACGATGATGGTCTTCGCGTGCCGCCGATGATCGCGCCGCACCAGATCGTCATCCTGCCGATGCTGCGCGACAACGACGAAGACGCAGCATTGCTCGCTTACTGCGAGGAACTCCGCAAGGCGCTCGTCACGCAATTCGCACTTGGGGAACCGCTGCGCGTCCTGCTCGACAAGCGTCCGGGCAAGGCGACCCAGAAGCGTTGGGCCTGGGTCAAGAAGGGCGTTCCGCTCATCCTCGAGATCGGCGGCCGCGATGCTGCCGGCGGGCAGGTCTCGATGCTGCGCCGCGACAAGCTCTGGAACGAGGCGGCCAAGGCTAACTTTGCTGCCATGGCGAAGGAAGATTTCATCGCCCGCGCGGCCACAGAGATCGAGGATATCCAGACCTCGCTCTTCGCCGAGGCGAAGGGCAAGCTCGATGCGAACATCTCGCGCGCTGCGAGCTTCGACGAACTTGCTTCCTTCTTCTCGGAAGGCAAGCGTTATCCGGGCTGGGTCGAGGTCGAATGGTCGCGGCCGACCGGTGCCGAACTCGAAGCCGTGGTGCAGAAGCTGAAGGCGCTGAAGCTCACCATCCGCAACACCCCGCTGGACGCTGCGCCGGTCACCGGCCCTTGCGTATTCTCCGGAGAGCCGGCGGTCGAGCGGATCTACGTCGCAAGGTCCTACTGATCTGAAGGGGAAGAGGGCGTGCTGGGATCGATCAAGTACAACCTGTCGAACCTGTTGAACTTCAGGGGACGTGATGCCCGCCAGACGTTCTGGCTCTACGTCCTCTTCCTCGTCGTCATCCAGTATCTCGTCGCATGGTCATGGCCATGCCGATGATGGGTGGAATGATGAAAGGCGCTTTCAGTCGCCGCTCAACAAGGTGCCACTGCGGCCGACATGCAGGTCCGCCTGATGGCCCAGATGGCCGGTTACATGAGGACGTCGATGACGGTGTCCTCCATCGTTTCGGTTCTGGCCGGCCTCCTGCTGATGGCCGCTTTCGCCCGCCGCCTGCACGATTCCGGGAGGCCGGGCTGGATATCGGTTCTGACTTTCCTGCTCTCACTCTCTTCGAAGGCGATTGTCTGGTCGAAAATGAACGAGATCGTTTCGACTATGCGCACCGTTTCGCCGGAGAATTTTGAAACGGCATTCGCGATGCAATCGAAATTGGTGGGCGCCAGCCTGCTCGGTTACGCGGCCATTTTGCTTGTCATCGTGTTCGGCGTATGGCCTTCCAGCCCAGGGACCAATCGCTACGGACCTCCGCCGGTTCGCGTCTGACCTCTTGCCAACCCGGATATCCGGCGTGACAAGCGCGTACATGAACAAGCTTCTGGCCGCGACTGCGCTTTCCGCCTCGATCATTTACGCCATCCCCGCTTCAGCCGGTGATTCGGCCGAAGTTTCCGAAGGCCGGATGCGCGCCGATGTGGAAAAACTGGTGTCCTTCGGCACCCGCCACACGCTTTCATCGGATACCGACCCAAAGCGCGGGATCGGCGCGGCCCGGCGCTGGGCCGCCGACGAGCTCCGCAAAACCTCCAAGGCTTGTGGCGGTTGCCTCGAAGTCACCATGCCGGAAGCCATTGTGAGCGGTACGCGCATTCCGACGCCAGTCAGGATGGTGGACGTGGTTGCGATACAGCGCGGTACCGAACGGCCCAATGAAGTGGTGATCGTCCAGGCTCATATCGACAGCCGCGTGACCGATGTGATGGATATCAAGAGCGATGCACCGGGTGCCAATGACGATGCTTCAGGCACCTCGCTCGTTCTCGAGGCCGCCCGCGTGCTGTCCAGGCGAAAGTTTCCGACCACGATCGTCTACGCCGCCTTCTGGGCGAGGAGCAGGGGCTATATGGCGGCAAGCTGCTGGCGGATTACGCCAGAAAACAGGGCTGGACTGTCAAGGCCGTCTTCAACAACGATATCGTCGGCGGCACCCATGGTTCCGACGGTCTCGTCGACGATCGGCATGTGCGCGTGTTTTCCGAAGGGCCGCGTGCTGACGCAACGGACAAGACACGCGCTGATGCCCGCCGTTTTGGTGGTGAAAACGATAGTCCCGGCCGCAATATCTCTCGCTACATTGCCGCTCTGGCAGGAGGCGTTCAGGATGATCTCGCGGTTCGGCAGGTCTGGCGCGCCGACCGTATGGGGCGCGGCGGCGATCAGCTTCCGTTCCTGGAGCAGGGAAATCCGGCAGTGAGATTCTCGGTCGCGATCGAGGATTATGACCATCAGCATCAAGACCTGCGCACCGAAAACGGCGTGAAGTTCGGCGATACCATCGATGAGATGGATTTCCCCTATCTCGCCAAGGTCACGCGCCTCAACATCGCAGGTCTGGCTGCGCTCGCCAGCGCACCCATGCCACCGGAGCCGGTGGCGGACGCCGCGGTCAAGACCTGGACCGACGTGACCTGGAAGGCAGTGGCGGGGGCTGCCGGCTATTCGGTATGGCGCCGACGCACCGATGCGCCGGAATGGGAAGCGCAGCCGTTGGTGGCGAAGACTTCGCAAACCAGCGTGAAGCTTGAAGGACTGCGCGGCGACGACTGGATACTCGGCGTAAGATCGATCGCGGCGGACGGCAGTGCCAGTCCGATTGCAGCCGCCGTTCCGGGCGGGGGTTTTACTCCGCTTGCGCAATTGCCTTGAGGCGGATGTTTCAGGCATTGCCGACGGAAGATCCGATGCGTCCAATTCGGTTGCTAATGCCTGCAATCGGGAGTGTGCTGACCGAGGATGGTGCATTCTCGGTTCGCAGCTCGCGGATAGGCTTGTTATGCAGCAGTGATGCGGGAAATTCGGGCTGAAGGGGATCTGGATGACAATCGCAAGGCCGGGGCACAACCCGGGATATATCGCAACAACTTGCCATTATCGCTTGCCAAAGCGTGGGAATATCTGGACGGCGCCGTTATCCAAGGGAAACGGTAAGCGATCATGGGCCTGACACAACATTTCGACCTGTTGCATGCCTTGGCCGGTATGCTGGTGGGTATTTTGGTGGGGCTGACCGGGGTTGGCGGAGGCTCGCTCATGACGCCGCTGCTGGTGCTTCTGTTCGGCGTCAGTCCGCAGACAGCGGTAGGCACCGACCTGTTGTTCGCCGCGGTGACCAAGATCGCCGGTTCCGCGGTTCACGGCAAGCGCAACACCGTCGACTGGACGATCGTGCGCCGCATGGCTTGCGGCAGCGTGCCGGCAGCCATCGTAACTCTCGGTTTCCTGTCGTACTTCGGCAAGATCGGCAATTCCACCGAACATCTCATCATGATCTCGCTGGCGGTCCTCCTCGGCCTGACGGCGGTGGCGGTTGTCTGTCGGAAATGGCTGCTCAAGTTCGCGCATGACATTAATCCGGACCAGCCCCGCTCTCGGGTCGTGGGAGGGACGGTGCTGCTCGGAGCGGCAATCGGCGTTGCGGTATCGATTTCGTCGGTAGGAGCGGGCGCGATCGGCATGACCGTGCTGCTCATGCTCTATCCCAAGCTGCCCGTCGCCCGCATCGTCGGCTCCGATATTGCCCATGCCGTGCCGCTGGCTCTTATCGCCGGCGTGGGGCACTGGTTTATCGGTGATGTGGACTTCGGACTTCTGGCGGTATTGCTGCTGGGATCGATCCCCGGGGTCATTCTTGGAAGCTACCTCTCGTCCCATGCGCCGGACAGGATTCTCCAGCCTCTTCTGGCCTGCGTTCTCGCCGTTTCCTCCTGGCAACTGTTCCTGAAGGCCAATTCGGCAGACAAGGCGCTGCCAACGCCGGCAACAGCCCATGCCGCGACAATCGAGGGTGAAATTCCTGAACAGCACCCGTGATGACGGCGCCGCAATGATGCGGCGCCATTGCAATAAGCCCTGAACGGGCGCATGGCGCTGTCATGCCTCCCAAGAACCGGCCCGAGCCTGGCCTGCCGACACGCCAGCAAATCCTCGATCTCATTCAGAATTCGTCCGACCCCGTCGGCAAACGCGAAATTGCGCGTGAATTCGGCTTGAAAGGGCAGGAGAAGATTCAGCTCAAGTCGCTGCTGAAGGACATGGCCGAGGAAGGCCTGATCGACGGCAAGCGCACAGCATTTCATCGGATGGGCGGTATGCCCAAGGTCACTGTTCTTCGCGTGGTCCAGATCGAGGAAGGCGAGGCGATCGCCATTCCCGACACCTGGACACCGGACGATGCAACGCCGCCACCGCGCATTCGCCTGGTGGAGAAGGGGCGTGGTTCGGCGCTCAAGAAGGGCGATCGCGTACTTTCGCGCACCGAGGAAACTCCCACCGGGTGGCGCGCCTGGCCGATGAAGAAGCTCACCCTGCGATCCGAGCAGCTTCTCGGGGTCGTCGAGATCGACGGTGCGGGCAAGCCATGGTTGGCACCTGTTGACAAGCGTGTCCGCAGTTCTGCCCCGATTTCCGACCTTGGCGGCGCCGAAAAAGGCGAGCTAGTTCTGGCCGAACCGATCGGGCGATCCGCGCATCCATCGGTGAAGGTCACGGAAATCCTGGGCGAGCCACTGGCGCCCAAAGCGTTCAGCCTTATCGCCATTCACAAGCACGGTATCCCGAACCGCTTCAACGAAGAGACCATCGAGGAAGCCGAGGCCGCGGCGAAGATGCCGCTCAGCGCCGAGAAGCGCGAAGACCTGCGGCATCTGCCGATAGTCGCCATTGATCCTTCGGACGCCCGCGACCATGACGATGCGATCTGGGCCAAGCCGGACGCGAGGGCGGATTCGATGCACTCGTCGCCATCGCCGATGTCTCTTTCTATGTGCGGCCGGGTGGTGAGATTGACCGCGAGGCGCGGCGGCGTGGCAATTCGGTCTATTTCCCCGACCGCGTCGTGCCGATGCTGCCCGAAGTGCTCAGTGCCGACGTGTGTTCGCTGCGCTCGGGAGAGGACCGCGCGGCCATGGCGTGCCACCTCAAGATCGATGCGCAGGGGAAGGTCGTTGGTTGGCGGTTCACACGCGCGTCGTCCGCATCCATGAAGTGATCGCTTACGAGGAGGCCCAGGCACGCATTGATGAAGGCCGTGCCGAATCGCACCTTCAGGATCTGTGGGCTTGCTGGAAGGTGCTCGCCCAGGCGCGCAGCGACCGCGATCCGCTCGAACTTGAACTGCCCGAGCGCAGGGTAAAGCTCGACGATCAGGGCCGCATTGCCGAAATCGCCCTGCGCGAGCGTCTTGAGGCGCACCGCGTGGTCGAGGATTTCATGATCTCCGCCAACGTTGCAGCAGCCAAGGCCCTTGAAGCCAAGGTCGCGCCGGTGGTCTACCGTGTCCATGAAGTGCCCAGCCGTGAAAAGCTCATGGCGCTGAAAGACTATCTTGCCACCTTCGGGCGCAAGCTTTCGCTTGGGCAGGTCATCACGCCGGGCCTGTTCAACCGCATGCTCAAGGACATCGCGGATGAGAGCGAGAAGGCGCTCATCATGGAAGCGGTGCTGCGCAGCCAGACACAGGCCTATTACGGGCCGCGCAACGAAGGTCACTTCGGCCTCGCGCTCGGTTCTTACGCCCATTTCACGTCGCCGATCCGTCGCTATGCCGACCTTCTGGTCCACCGCGCGCTGGTCGATGCCTATGGACTGGAGCAACCGGCGCCCAAGGGCAAGATTCCCGCGACCTCCGGCTTGTCTGAGCGCGACCGTGACGATCTCGGCCGCGTCAGCGAGGCCATCAGCGCCGCCGAGCGCCGCGCCATGGAGGCCGAGCGCGAGACGATCGACCGATACGTTGCGGCATGGCTTTCCGCCCGTGTCGGTGATGTGTTCGACACGCGCATCACCGGAGTTCAGAAGTTCGGGTTCTTCGCCACGATCATCGGCCTTGGTGGCGATGGTCTGGTGCCGGTTTCGACTCTGGGCGCGGAACGCTTCTCTTATGACGAGAAGGCACAGATTCTCGAAGGCGAAAGCACGGGCACCACTTATGCAATGGGCCAGATCCTGCGGCTGCGCCTGGCCGAGGCCAATCCGCTTACCGGTGCGCTCAAGTTCGAGCTGGAAGAGGGCGGCGGCCGCATCGAGCCGCGCGGCAAGCCTCAGGACTTGAAGAAGAAGGGCAAGCACTTCGTCGGCAAGCGCGGGCGGCCCGGCAACATTCGGCATCAGGGGCGCAGGAAGTAGTCGGTCGTTTCCGTCCCGGATTCGCTTCGGGACGAACGCCGCTTTTGCGATCCTAGCTCAGGCGCTCGATCGCTTCGGCATCGAGGGTGCCGGGAATCACGAAAACGGGGCAGGGCATCTGCCCCAGTCCGGCGCGGTGAAGTGCGCAACGAGTGGGCCCGGCCCGCCTTCCCGGGCGGCGCCGAGCACGAGTGCCGAGACCTCGGCGTGCTCTTTCAGGTACTGCCGCACGATCTTGATGTCCTCGCCCATGCGGACCGAGATTACCGGCATCTTAGCGCCTTGTGATAAAAGGTTGCCGGCGGCGGCCGTCACCAGCGTTTCCGCACGGGCGCGGGCCTCTTCCTCGATGGTAGCCTGAACCCCCCCGAAGGCATTGAACGGCTGGGGCGGCACGAGGGCCAGCAGATGCAGTGCACCATCGGTCTTCGCGGCGCGGCGTGCCGCGAATTGCAGCGCCACCAGCGCTTCTTCCGTTTCGTCGACGATGACCAGGTAGATGCGCATAGTGTTCCCTCTTGAACACGGGTTATCGGGCTATTCAGGTCACGGTGCAAGCCATCACGAATGCGAAAAAAGGCGTGCGAAGGCGCTTGTGCGCGCGGCTCAACTTGTCCAAGGAAAGGCGGACCCCGCACACCTCCCCAGGAAAACAAGGGACACACAAGCTTCCATGCCCATCGAGATCAAGATGCCCGCCCTGTCCCCCACGATGGAAGAGGGAAAACTGGCAAAATGGCTGGTTAAGGAAGGCGACACCGTCAGTTCCGGCGATATCATGGCCGAAATCGAAACCGATAAGGCCACGATGGAGTTCGAAGCCGTCGACGAAGGCACCATCGGCAAGATTATGATCGCCGAAGGTACCGAAGGCGTGAAGGTTGGAACCGTGATCGCCGTCCTCGCCGGTGAAGGTGAAGACGTCAGTGCCGTTTCCGCCGCACCTGCCGCCGCCAAGACCGAAGCCCCCAAGGCCGCCGATGCCGCTCCGGCTCCGGCTGCCGCCGCGCCTGCCCCGGTCGCCTCTGCGCCTGCTGCCAAGGACGGCCGCGTTGCCGCTTCGCCGCTTGCCAAGCGTATCGCCGCCGACAAGGGCGTAGACCTTGCCACCGTGAAGGGTTCCGGCCCGAACGGCCGCATCGTCAAGGCAGACGTCGACAGCGCGCAGCCCGGTTCGGCCAAGCCTGCCGCCGCTGCTCCGGCACCTGCTGCCGCCGCGCCCGCCGCCGCCGAAGCCAAGGCTCCTGCCGTCGACATGGCACCGGAAACCCGTGCGCTGCTCGACGATCGGGTTCCGCACGCGGTCACCAAGCTTTCGGGAATGCGCAAGACGATCGCCAAGCGCCTTACCCAGTCCAAGCAGGAAGCGCCGCACATCTACCTTTCGGTCGATGTCCGCCTCGACAAGCTTATGGCGCTGCGCGCCGAACTGAACGCCATGCTCGAAAAGCAGGGCGTGAAGGTCTCGGTCAACGACATGCTGGTCAAGGCACTTGGCCGCGCGCTGATCGACGTGCCGGAGTGCAACGTGACCTTCGCCGGCAACGAACTGATCACTTACGCCAGAGCCGACATCTCTGTCGCGGTCTCGATCCCCGGCGGGCTCATCACCCCGATCGTCACCGATGCGAGCGGCAAGTCCTTCTCGCAGATCGCCAAGGACATGAAGGATCTTGGCACGCGTGCCCGCGAGGGCAAGCTTGCTCCCGGCGAGTATCAGGGCGGCACCGCCTCGATCTCGAACATGGGCATGATGGGCATCAAGCAGTTCTCGGCCGTCATCAACCCGCCGCAGTCGACCATCCTGGCGATCGGCGCGGGTGACAAGCGCCCGTGGGTCATGCCCGACGGCACGCTCGGCGTGGCGACCGTCATGAGCGCAACCGGCAGCTTCGACCACCGCGCGGTGGACGGTGCGGATGGTGCGCGCCTGATGGCCGCGTTCCGCGAATACGTCGAGACCCCGCTCGGGATGGTCGCCTGACGTGAGCGAGCATCCACGCGACCCGGTGATCCGGGTCACGGCCATGCCGGCTGACGCCAACGCCTATGGAGACATCTTCGGCGGCTGGCTGATGAGCCAGATGGACATGGGTGCCGGCCTCGTCGCCGCCCGTCGCTCGCGCGGTCGCGCGGTGACGGTGGCGATGGACGGCATGCAGTTCCACCTGCCGGTCAAGGTTGGCGACGAGGTTTCGGTCTACGGCGAAATTCAGCGCGTGGGCCGTACTTCGCTGACCATCGCCATCGAGGCATGGCGTCGGCACCGGCATGAAGAGGAAGAAGTGAAGGTGACACAGGCGGTGTTCACCTTCGTCGCGGTGAACGAATTCGGCAAACCGCGCGTCATCGATCAGGAGAAATAACTCAGTGGCTGATACTTACGACGTCATCGTCCTCGGTTCCGGCCCCGGCGGCTACGTTTCGGCGATCCGCTGTGCGCAACTCGGACTGAAGACCGCCATCGTCGAGCGCGAACGCCTCGGCGGCATCTGCCTCAACTGGGGCTGCATCCCGACCAAGGCGCTGCTGCGCTCGGCCGAGGTGTTCCACCAGATGAAGCATGCCAAGGATTACGGCCTGGCGGCGGACAACATCACCGCCGACCTCGACGCGGTGGTCAAGCGCTCGCGCGGGGTAGCCGACAAGCTCAATCAGGGCGTTACGCACCTGATGAAGAAGAACAAGATTGCCGTGCACTTCGGCAACGGCAAGCTCGTGGCTCCGGGCAAGCTCTCCGTCACGATGCCGACGGCAAGGCGACCGAACTGGCCGCCAAGCACATCATCATCGCCACGGGGGCCCGCGCGCGTGACCTTCCCAAGCCCAAGGCCGACGGAGCGCGCGTGTGGACCTATCGCCACGCGATGACGCCGAAGGAAATGCCGAAGAAGCTCCTGGTCATCGGTTCGGGCGCGATCGGTATCGAATTCGCCAGCTTCTACAACGACATGGGTGTCGATACGACCGTCGTCGAGATGATGGACCGTATCGTTCCTGTTGAGGACGCCGACGTCTCCACCTTCCTCGAGAAGGCGCTGACCAAGCAGGGCCTCAAGATCATGACGGGCGCCAAGACCGGAGATATCGCGGTCGGCAAGGACGGCGTGAAGGTTGCGTTGACCGACAAGAAGGGCAAGACTGAAACGGTCGAGTTCAGCCATGTCATCGTCGCGATCGGCATTGTCCCCAATGTCGAGAACATCGGGCTGGAAGATCTCGGTATCGAACCCGACAAGCGCTTCCACATCAAGGTCGATCCCTACGGCCGCACCAACGTCAAGGGCGTGTGGGCCATTGGCGACTGTGTGGAAGGCCCCTGGCTGGCGCACAAGGCCAGCCACGAAGGTGTCACCACTGCCGAAACCATTGCTCAGGAACTGGGCAACAAGGATGTTCACCCGCACCCGCTCGACCGTAACAACATCCCGGGTTGCACCTACTGCCACCCGCAGGTGGCGTCGGTCGGCATGACCGAGGCCAAGGCCAAGGAAGCGGGCTACGAGCTGAAGGTCGGCAACTTCCCGTTCGTCGGTAACGGCAAGGCGATCGCGCTCGGCGAGCCGGAAGGCTTCATCAAGACCGTGTTCGACGCCAAGACCGGCGAATTGCTGGGGGCTCACATGATCGGCGCGGAAGTCACCGAGTTGATCCAGGGCTACGTGGTCGGCAAGACCCTCGAAACCACCGAGGCCGAGCTGATCCAGACCGTGTTCCCGCACCCGACACTGTCGGAAATGATGCACGAGGCGACGCTCTCGGCTTACGGTCGCGCTATCCACTTCTAAGGATCGCGTCTCCGGACGAAAATGAGAAGGGCGGGTCCTTGCGGGCCCGCCCTTTCTCTTTGGTTCGGTAGCGGAGGATCGCGCTCAGCCGAAGTTCTTGGAGAGTATGACCAGAGTGGGATCGCCGATGAAGGGTTCGGGGATGAAGCCCTTGTCACGTTCCACTTCGATGGCCGCGCTGTTTTCGCGGCTCTCGATGGCGATGATGCGCTTGCAGCCGCGGGCATCGGCCTGTTTGCCGAGGAAGTCGAGCATGGCCCAGCCCACGCCCTTGCCCTTGTGATCCGCTCGCACTGAAATCGCTACTTCGGCGGAATCGCTGTTGTCGTCGAAGGCGAGCACGCCCGAGGCGATGATCCCGCCGTCTTCAGAGAATCCCAGCCACGATTCGGTACGGTAATGGTCCGCTTTGACGATGGGTGCGATCTGCTGCGGGCTGACCCTGTCGGCGGCGGCGAAGAAGCGGAACCGCCGGTCGTCATCGGTCACCCGTTCGAAGAATTCCGCCAGAGCCTCGGCATCGTTCTGGGTGGCCGGGCGGACGTCGAGCACGATCCCGGAACGGGTCGGCAGCGTGATGGCGTCATTGAGGGACATGGGTCGAACTCCACTGGAATTGTGTCGGTTCCTTAGGCGCTTGTACCATGATCCGGCATTGATCGGGATCATCGAACGCCGTCGCCTGCGGCCAAGGCTAACACGACCTGCCAGTTATGTCCCGCTAGTGGGACAAGTCGTTGCAAGACAGGTAGCGCTTGGCGATTCATCGGTTAATGTAGGGAGGAACCGGCCGCTCGCGAAGCTGGCCTAGAATGTCGTTTGCCGGGCAGTGCCTGGCGAGAGGAGTAGGAAGTCATGGCCGAGGCCATCTATCCCGTGCCCGCCGAATGGGCCGAGAACGCCCTGATCGATGAGGCGCGCTATCAGCAGATGTACGCCCGTTCAATCGAGGATCCCGAGGGTTTCTGGCGGGAAGAAGCGCAGCGGGTGGACTGGATCAAGCCTTTCGAGGTGGTTAAGCAGACCAGCTTCAACGAGGCGGACTTCGGTATTTCATGGTTCCCGGACGGCACGCTCAATCTCTCGGCGAACTGCCTTGATCGACACCTAGAGGCACGAGAGAACGACATAGCGATCCTCTGGGAGCCGGACGATCCGAAGAATCCCGAGCGCCGCATCACATACGGCGAGCTTCACGAATCCGTTTGCCGTTTTGCCAACCTGCTCAAGGCACGCGGCGTCAAGAAGGGTGAGCGCGTCACCATCTATCTGCCGATGGTGCCCGAGGCAGCCGTCGCCATGCTGGCCTGTGCGCGCATCGGTGCGATCCACTCGATCGTCTTTGCCGGCTTCTCTCCGGATGCGCTGGCGGGGCGCATCCAGGATTGTGACAGCCGCATCGTTCTCACCAGCGACGAAGGGCTGCGCGGGGGCAAGAAGGTTGCGCTCAAGGCCAATGTCGATGAGGCGCTGAAGGCGTGTCCCGGTGTCGACAGCGTCATCGTGCTGGCGCATACCGGCGCCGAAGTGCCGATGGTCGAAGGGCGCGACATCGACTGGGCTTCCGCCGCGGGCGGGCAGTCCGCCGATTGCCCGCCAGAGGAGATGGGCGCCGAAGACCCGCTGTTCATCCTCTACACCTCCGGCTCCACCGGCAAGCCCAAGGGTGTGCTCCATACCACCGGCGGTTACGCCGTCTGGGCTTCGATGACGCATGAATACGTCTTCGATTACCGACCCGGCCAGATCTACTGGTGCGCGGCCGACATCGGCTGGGTCACGGGGCATTCCTATGTCGTCTACGGGCCGCTGATGAACGGCGCGACCACGGTGATGTTCGAAGGCGTTCCCAACTTCCCCGACGCCAGCCGGTTCTGGCAGGTGGTCGACAAGTTCGGGGTCGAGATATTCTACGGTGCTCCCACGGCCCTGCGCGCGCTGATGCGCGAGGGGGACGAATTCGTGAAGAAGACCAGCCGCAAGAGCCTGCGCCTGCTCGGTTCGGTGGGCGAGCCGATCAATCCCGAAGCCTGGTCCTGGTATCACGAGGTCGTGGGCGAGGGCCGCTGCCCGATCGTCGACACCTGGTGGCAAACCGAGACGGGCGGGGCCATGATAACCCCGTTGCCCGGCGCCACCGCGCTCAAGCCGGGTTCGGCCAGCAAGCCGTTCTTCGGCGTGAAGCCCGTGCTGCTGGACAACGACGGCACCGTCCTGGAAGGAGCGGCCGACGGCTGCCTTGTCATCGCGGATAGCTGGCCCGGCCAGATGCGCACGGTCTGGGGCGATCACGAGCGTTTCTTCAAGACCTATTTCAGCACTTTCCCCGGCACCTACTTCACCGGCGACGGCTGCCGCCGGGACGAGGACGGGTACTTCTGGATCACCGGGCGGATCGACGACGTCATCAACGTATCGGGCCACCGGATGGGCACGCCGAGATCGAATCGGCGCTGGTCGCGCATCCGGCGGTGGCCGAGGCGGCGGTGGTGGGCATGCCGCACGAGATCAAGGGGCAGGGGATCTACGCCTTCGTCACCTGCAATGCCGAAGTCGAGCCGGACGAGGCCCTGCGCCGCGAACTCATCAAGTGGGTCCGCCATGAAATCGGGCCGATCGCCACGCCTGACGTGATCCAGTTCGCGCCGGGCCTGCCCAAGACGCGTTCGGGCAAGATCATGCGCCGCATCCTGCGCAAGATCGGCGAGAACGACTTTTCGAACCTCGGCGATACCTCGACGCTCGCCGATCCTTCGGTGGTCGACAACCTGATCGCCAACCGGCCCCAGCCAGCGGCGGCC
Organism: Novosphingobium sp. ST904; assembly: GCF_001298105.1. GTDB lineage: Bacteria > Pseudomonadota > Alphaproteobacteria > Sphingomonadales > Sphingomonadaceae > Novosphingobium. The sequence goes on from NZ_LGJH01000153.1 coordinate 91,473, forward strand.
TGAAGATCGCAGGACCGCAGCGAAAACGGGCGGGAGACGAATATGAAAGATTCGCCTCCCCGCCCCTTTTGCAAAACGGTCTGTTCGATCAGGCTTTCGCCCGGCCTGCGGCGGACCGATCACGGCTTCTGCGCAAACAGGATGACGTGCTCCAGCGGTTCGTCGCCGGGTGCCTCCTGGCCGGGCGCTTCGCCGATGCAGGCTTCGACGGAGACGACCGTCACTTCGAAACCCATCGCGGCGAGCAGCGCCGAAAACTCGGCGTCCGGCGTTGCCGACCAGATCGCCAGGATACCCCGAGGCTTCAGCGCCGTCATGGCGGCCCTGAGGCCCATTCGCGAATAGAGCCAGTCGTTCACCCGGCGGGTGAGCCCTTCGGGGCCGTTGTCGACATCGAGCAGGATCGCGTCATAGGCGCTATCCGCCGCATTTATCAGTATCGCGACGTCGTCCTGCACGAGCTGGACCCGGGCGTCGTCCAGGCAGCCGGCCGTGAAGGCCCGCATCGGTCCGCGCGCCCATTTTATGATCTCGGGCACGATCTCCGCCACGATGACCTGGGCGTCGGACGCCAGGGTTTCGAGGGCGCGCGCAAGGTGAAACCCATGCCATAGCCGCCGATGAGCATCTGCAGGTCGGCACGGGTGCCGAGCCGCTCGCAGGTCATCGTGGCAAGTGCCTCTTCCGACGAAAAGAGATCGGTACTCATGAGCTCGTGCTTGTCGAGCAGAATGACAAAATCGTCACCGTTGCGCACGAGCCGTAAACGGTCGCCGTTCGGAACGTGCGCTATATCGATGAGCTCGTCGCCGGGCAGAAGATCGGAAACAGGAGCGTTCAACTCCTGATCCCGGCATCGGTCGCGGAATGGACGATCGCGGACTGGGGGTGAGGGTGCAGAATTACTTCCCGCGTGCCTTGCGCGCGGCGTAGCGGGCGTCACGCGCCGCCTTGCGCTCTTCCTCGGTAGGCTCGGGCTTGGGCGCGGCCGCTGCGGCCTGTTCCGCCTTGGCTGCAAGGTCACGCTCGCGCTTTTCCTTGGCCGCCTTGCGCTTTTCCGCAAGGGCCAGCTCGCGCGCTTCAGCCTTCGCCACGCGTTCCGCCTGGACGGCCGGATCGATCGGAGCCTTCGCCTTCAGCGCTGCGAGCGCCTTGGCCCGCGCCTCAGCCGCGGCGTTCTGCCGGGCTGCCACGCCCGGCTCCTTGTATGCTGCCATTGTATTCTACCTAATTGCGTCGTCGCCACCGGCTGCGGATGTGATGGGATCATCATCCTTGGAGGTGTTGAAGAACGGGATGGTTCCGGACGATCATGGACATCGTCCCTGATCTTTTGTTGACGGGCCTGGTCCAACGCGGCGCAGGCCCTGCTTGCAGCGTCTTGAGGACAGGTGAGGTGCACGCCGCACCCAGCCATTATCCTTCAAAGGGCGACATCAGTGGAATCGCCCATTATCAAGACATGCGCTTTCTGTCACGGACTGTTGCTTCGTGCAGGAATGGCCCTCCCGCCGTACCGGCCGGACAGGCGCCGCAAAGGTAATGGTGTTCCCACGGCGCAACAATCTGTATGCGACCTGCAAAGCCGCTCCCGCGGTTCCACGATGCCGCGCCGGCATGCCCGGGCCAGGACGAAAACCTGGACCCGGATCAAAGAAAGTCCCTGCCGAGTTCATGGAAGCCTCTGACGCCATTCTCGAAGACCTCGGCTGGAATGCCTTCTTCAGCAGCCAGCTTGTCCCCGGTGAAGAACAGGGCGAAGCGTGCGTCGTGCGGGTGATGGCGGTGCACCGGGGCATGATCGAGATCGCGGGGGTCGGCCAAGAAGGAATGATCTCTTCCACTCTTCCGCATTCGAAGGGGCCGGAGGATCGCCCCACCGTTGGCGACTGGCTGATGGTAAACCGCGAAACGCGAGAGCCGCTGCGCCTGCTTGAACGGATGAACCTGTTCAAGCGCAAGGCTCCGCTGGACCAGCGGCGGATTCAGCTCATTGCAGCCAATGTCGATACGCTGTTCATCGTCACGTCGTGCAACCAGGATTTCAATATCGCGCGCCTCGAACGCTATCTCGTGCTTGCGCGGGACGTGGGCGTGAAGCCGGTGATCGTGCTGACCAAGATCGATCTTGCGGAAGATCCGGAAGCCTTCCTCGAAGCGGCGCGCGCCTTGCAGCCGGGGCTGGAGGTCGAGATGGTCAACGGCCGCGATCCGCAGAGCGTGTCGAACCTCGCGCCGTACTGCGGCAAGGGCAAGACCGTTGCCTTGCTGGGATCGTCGGGCGTGGGCAAGTCCACCATGGTCAACACCCTGCGCGGGTCGAAGAGCATCGCCACCCAGTCCATCCGCGAGATCGACGGCAAGGGCCGGCACACCACCACCGTGCGGCAGTTGCACCGGCTGGACGGCCCGATCAAGGGCGGCTGCCTGGTGGACACTCCCGGCATGCGGGAGTTCCAGTTGCCTGATGCCGCTTTCGGCATTGCCGAAGTGTTCGACGATATCGTCGCCCTCACGCTGGAATGCCGCTTTACCAATTGCAGCCACGGTTCGGAGCCGGGATGTGCGGTGCAGGCCGCGCTGCGGCAGGGATCGCTGACGCCCGAACGGCTTGAACGCTGGCGCAAGCTCATCATCGAGGACACCGAAGGCACCGCCAGGACGGCGGGACGCCGGTCGGGTCCGAAAAATCCCCGAAAGAGGAAATGAAACAATGGCAGATCTCTACCTCAAGGCCCTCGAATCCGAGCGCCGGAGCCTGTGGGCCGAATGCCGCCTGAAGGGCCTTGCCAAGGGCACGCCCGAGCGGCTCCGGATCGACGAACTCGACAAGCTCCTCGCTGAGCACAAGGCCAGGAAGGCGGACTGAAACAGCCGTGCCCCCGGCTTGGCCTGATGGGGTCGGGCCGGGGCCGGGCATTGCCTTTTACCGTTCCCTATCAATGTCGTTGAGGTTTCATCGCCGCGGCCTATCATCCTGATGGGGTAGATTCGGGGGTAGCGTGGCGATCGAGTTGCAGGCGGTGGAAAAGCTCGCCGCCGACCAGGCATCGCTCAAGGCGGCCGCCGGGCTGGCCGGCCGGGGAAGTAGGTCGGGCGGTGGGCGCCAGTCACGATGCAGCCCTGATCTGGGGCGAGTGCGCGGGCTCGGGCGCGAATCCCTACCGCGTCATGGCCGATCTGCGCGATCTCGGGAACAAATGTACCTGTCCCTCGCGCAAGTTTCCCTGCAAGCACGTGCTCGCGCTGCTCTGGCTTCGGGCAGAGGCGGTGGTTCCTTTCCCCGGCGGCGAAACGCCGGATTGGGTGAGCGACTGGCTGGGACGTCGCCGGCCTTCCGGCACTTCCGCCCGCCCGCCTGCCGAAAGCGCGCCCGCTGCGGAAAAGGATCTTGCGGCGGCGCGCCGCGCGGAACCTGCGGCGGCTGAAGACCCCAAGGCAGCGGCCCGGCGCGAGGCCGCTTCGGCGAAACGCGCCGAGGATACGCACCAGGCGATCCTCGATGCACTCGGCGCGCTGGAGCAATGGGTGAGCGACCAGCTTCGCCTCGGCCTCGGCGGTTTCATCGAGGATGCGACCTCGCGGTGCCGCCGCATCGGCGCCCGCCTTGTAGACGGCAAGGCAGCGGCACTTGCCGGTCATGTCGATGAACTTCCGGCCCGTGTCCTTGCCTTGCCGGCGGGAGACCGCATTCGCGGAGCCACGGTGGAGCTGGCGCGGCTCGTCATGCTGTCCCGCGCCTACCGCGCCTCGCCCGCCGATCCCGAGATCCGCCGCGCCGTTGCCACCGCCGAAGCCCGCGAGGCGCTGCTGGCGGACGGCGCGGCCCTTCGCGTCTCTTCCACCTGGGAAGTGCTGGGCGAGCGTGTGCGCACGCGGCGCGACGGGCTGGTTTCCCAAACCGGCTGGCTGTTGAACCTTGGCGAGAGCGGACCGCGCTTTGCGATGCTGCTCGATTTCTTCCCCGCCGGCACCGGGCGCCGCGGATCGGTTTTCACGCCGGGCGAACAGTTCGAGGGCGAACTGGCGTTCTATCCGGCGCGTCATCCCTTGCGCGCCGTGCTCGTGCAGCGGGGCACTGCGCCCACCGATGGCGCGCCGGTTGAATGGCCGCTGGCATCGGCGGCGCTGGAAGACGTGTTGACGGCGCCTTTGCTGGAGGAACCATGGGCGATCGAGCGGCCGATCCTGCTTGGCCGGGGGCGCATCGGTTTCGACAGTGCCGACCTGCCATGGTGGCAGCCAAATGACGGGGGCGCGGCGCTTCCGCTGGCCGGCGAGGTCAGCGGGGTCATCGCCGGAACCGAGATGACGCAGGCCGCCGTGCTCTGGTCGGGCGGGCGGATCGAACTGCTCGCCGCGCACACGCCGTGGGGGCGCATCGGCTATGGTTGACGGGATTCCCGGCGCACTGGGGTCGGTGCTGACCCGCTGGACGATGGGCGGCAGCGCGGTTGACGCTGCTCCTGCCGCGTGGCGCGAACCGATGGGAGATGATGCGCAGGAGGCGGAACTGCGACTGCTGGCGCTGTCCGGCCAGTTTCTCGGCGTGCTCACGCTTGCCGAACCGACAGGTGAAGTCCGCATGCTGGCCGATCTGCCCCGGCTGACGGACCCGCCGCTTGCGGAGAACCTGCGTCCACGCGCACGCCGCCTGCTGCAGCAGGTTCGCGAGCCGGGCTATCTCCGGGCCTTTCTTGCATTCCTGAACTCTCGCGGCTGGACGCTCCATCCCGGAGACTGGCTGCCCGGCGCGAATGACGATGTGCCGGACATCTACGCACCGTGGCAGGACTGGGCCGCCTCGGCGGAGCGGGCTGCATCGTCCCATCGGGCGGAAGCGGACGGCGAGGGCCTGACGGCCGAGAACTGGAGCCTGTGGCAGCCCGCCGCGCGGCGGGCGGCATTCGCCGTGCTGCGAGGGAAAGAGCCGGAGCGCGCGGTGGCCCTGCTGTCCGCGAAGATCGGCGGCGAAACCGCAGACCTACGTGTGAGGCTGCTGGAACTGCTCGACTGCGGCCTGTCGGAGGCCGATATCCCGTTTCTCGAAGGGCTGGGCGGCGATCGTGCGCCCCGCGTCAAGGCTCTTGCCGCTTCGCTGCTGGCGCGGCTCGGCCATGGGGTCCGGGGCGGCGAGGATGCGGCGGAGCTTGCCGGTTTCTTTTCCGTGCAGGCCAGGGGCCTGCTCCGGCGCGGGCGCGTTGTCGTGCCGCAAGCGCTCAAGACGCCCGCCCAGCGCAATCGCCGAAACACGCTGATGGAGACGCTTTCCTTCGCCGCTTTCGCTCAGGCTCTGGACCTTGAACCGGAACGGTTGATCGCTGCCTGGCCGTGGAACGGCGATGCCATGGCCGACCGTGCCCTGGCGGAGATGGCTGCGCGCTCCGCTTCCGATAGCATCGTCGCGCTGCTTGCCGAGGCGCTTACGGGCAGCGATGCCCTTGATCCGTTCCGGTTCGGCCCGCTGGTCCCGCGTCTCGCGCCCGGGCAGCGCCGCGCCGCCGCGATGCAGGCGCTGCGCGGTGCGGGCGCCAGCTTCGCGCAGGCGCTCGGCATCATGGACGGCGATGGCAGCATGGAGAATGTCATCGCCACGCCCGCCGGCGCGCCTTGCGGAAAAAGCTCGGCGAGGATGGCGCGCGGCCCGGCGATCACGCGGCCGAGCTGCTCGCGCTGGGCCTTGTGGCCTCGCGCGCGGCAGCCGCACAGGCACTGGAACATCTGGCGGCGGCGGGGATGCTCGCATCCGATCCGCGTCTCGACATGCTGAGATTGAACGCCGCACTGGACGATAGAGGAGCGATACCATGAGCGAGATTCTGCGTCTCCCGGCGGAGACCATCCATGCCGGCGAACTCGCCGCACTGGCGGCGGGTGACAGCGATCGCCGTCCTCCCGGCTGGGCGCTATCCCCGCAGCGCGTGGTCACTTACCTCATGGGGGGAACTGCGGCGGACGGAACCGTCATCACCCCCAAGTACGTCGGCAACCGGCGGCTGATCGAGACGGCCGTGGCCACGCTCGCCACCGACCGTGCGCTGCTGCTGCTGGGTGTGCCGGGTACGGCCAAAAGCTGGGTCTCGGAACATCTCGCCACCGCGATCACCGGCGATTCCACGATGGTGATCCAGTGCACTGCCGGGACGGACGAGAACCAGGTGCGCTATGGCTGGAACTACGCCCAGTTGCTCGCGCACGGGCCGAGCCGCGAAGCCCTGGTACCCACGCCGATGATGCGGGCGATGGAAGCGGGCAAGCTCTGCCGTCTGGAGGAACTGACCCGCATGGGCAGCGACGTGCAGGACACGCTCATCACCGTGCTCTCGGAAAAGATGATGCCGATCCCCGAACTCAACAGCGCCGTCTATGCGCAGCGGGGGTTCAATATCATCGCCACGGCCAACAACCGGGACAAGGGCGTGAACGAGCTGTCTTCCGCGCTGAAGCGGCGCTTCAACGTCGTGGTCCTGCCGCTGCCGGACAGTGCGGACGAGGAAGTGGCGATCATCGTCAAGCGCGTGGGCGAAATGGCGCAGAGCCTCGATCTGCCCGCCCCCCGGAACGTTGCCGAGGAAGTGGCGCGGGTCGTTTCGATCTTCCGCGAACTGCGCTCCGGATCGACGGAGGACGGCAAGGTCGCGCTCAAATCGCCGTCGGGCGGGCTCTCCACGGCAGAGGCCATCGGCGTGATGGTCGGCGGGATCAGTCAGGCGACCTTCTTCAACGACGGCAAACTGACGCCGGAAACGCTGGCGGCCAACATGATCGGCGCCGTGGTGAAGGACCCGGTGCAGGACAGGGCGGTGCTGGGCGAATACCTGGAAACGGTGCTCAAGAAGCGGCGCGGCTTCGAGAGCTATTACGCCTCGCTCACCGAGATGATCTGAGCCCATGGCGGCAGAGGTATCGCTGTTCGGCATCCGCCACCATGGCCCCGGCTCCGCGCGCCGGCTGGTGGAGGCGCTCAACCTGCTCCAGCCGGCTACCGTGCTGATCGAGGGACCGTCCGATGCCTCCCACCTGCTGCCGATGCTGGCCGATCCGGCAATGGAAACGCCGGTCGCGCTGCTGACATATGCCGAGGACAATCCCTCGGAGGCCAGCTTCTTCCCCTTCGCGGATTATTCGCCGGAATATCAGGCGGCGCGCTGGGCCATGGCGCGGGGCGCGGGGCTGCGTTTCATCGACCTGCCCGCGTCTGACCGTCTCGGCGAACACGCTGGCAGCGCCGGGCAGGAAGCGGCCGCCTGTACCGGTGACGATCCGATCAGCCACGATCCCATCGGCGTGCTGGCCGCCGCGGCGGGTTACGATGACGGCGAAAGCTGGTGGTCGGACGTGATCGAGGAAACGCCTTCATCGGGGCCAGTGTTCGATGCGGTGGCCGACGCGATGACCGCGCTGCGCAGCGAAGCGGGCGCTATCCCCGCGCGGGAAGCGGCACGGGAGGCGCACATGCGGATCGAGATCGCGCGGGCCGCAAAGGAGAGCGAGGGACCGGTTGCGGTCATATGCGGGGCCTGGCACGTGCCCGCACTCGCCGCGCGGCACGGCCTCACCGCTGACCGTGCCTTGCTGAAGGGGCGTGCGAAAGTCGAGGATGCGGGCAACCTGGGCACCGTGGACGGAACCGCGTCTCGCCCGGGCGAGCGGTTATGGCGCCGGTGTGGTGGCGCCGGGCTGGTGCGCGCATCTCTGGAACACCCGGCATGCCTCCGACCGGGATTCGATCTGGCTGGCCCGCATCGCCCGCATCATGCGCGAACGCGGCCATTTCGTCTCCACCGCCTCGGTGATCGAGGCGCAGCGGCTGGGCCATGCGCTTGCGGCAATGCGGGCGCGGCCGCATCCCGGCTTCGAGGAATTGCGCGATGCAGCCGTCGCCTGCCTGTGCAACGGCGAGCGGGCGGTGTGGGACGATATCGCGGCGGAACTGCTGGTGGGGGCCGGTGTGGGCACGATCCCGGCCGACACCCCTCTGGCTCCCCTGCTGGAAGATCTCCAACGCCAGCAGAAGGCGGCGCGGCTCAAGCCCGAAGCGCTGGAGCGCGCGCTGACGCTGGACCTGCGCAGCGAGAGCGGGCTTGCCCGCTCGACCCTGCTTCATAGGCTGGCGGCGCTGGACGTGCCGTGGGGCAGGGCGGCCGATGCCGGGCGGAGCAGGGGCACCTTCCGGGAGAACTGGCTGCTGTGCTGGGAACCGGAATTTGCCGTGCGGCTGGTGGAGAACCTCGTCCACGGCTCGACGATCGCGGAGGCGGCGACCGGGCGTCTGACCGATGCGATGCGCGCCGAACCCGATCTCGCCGCGCTGGCCGGGCTGGTTCGCAGCGCGATGATCGCCGGTCTGCCCGGCGCAGCGGAGTTCGGCACCGGGCTGCTCGAAACGAAAGCGGCGCTCACCAGCGACTGTCTTGCCTTGCTCGCCGCGCTGCCCGCCATGGCCGACATTTTGCGCTACGGCGAAGCGCGCAGCGGCATGGCTGGGCATCTTGCCGATCTCATGCCGCGCATGGTCGTCCAGGCGGCCCTGGCGCTGCCCTACGCGGCGCGCGATCTCGATGCCGAGCCGGCGGCCGCCCTGCGCGATGCCATCCTTGCGGCCGAAGCGGCCATCCAGCTGGCCCAGCTCGGCGGCGCGATCGCCGGAACCTGGCACGATGCGCTTCGCAGGTTGATCGGCGATGACCGGGCGACGCGCCTCATTGCCGGTGCCGCCGCGCGCCTGCTCTACGAGGCCGATCTGCTCACCGCGGAAGAAGCGGCCACGCTGCTAGGCCGGATGCTGTCGCCGGGGACACCGGTTCCGCAGGCGGCGGGTTTCTTCGAAGGGTTCCTTGCGGGCATGGGTGAGCGACTGGTCCATGATGCGCCGCTGCGCGATGCCGTAGACGGTTGGCTTACCGGGCTTGACGAAGAGACGTTCATCGCCAACCTGCCACTGTTTCGCCGCGTCCTTTCCAGCCTTGACCGCAGCGCGCGGCGGCGGCTCATGGATGCGGCGTTGGGCCGCGGCGCATCGAATGCGCGCGGCTATCGGCTGCTGCCCGGCGCCGGTGCGATCTGGCCCGCGCATGAAGCCCGCGTCCTGGGCCTCATGAATGCAGGAGCACCGCGATGAGCGACATGGAGCGCGACCGCCGATGGACGCTGGCGCTGGGAACCGAGGCAGAGGAGGGGGCTGCGGCGCTGTCCGACGGCGACCGGCGGATGTCCCGGGCGCTGTCCGCGCTCTATGGCGATGGCACTGAGACGAAAGGGCGCGGCGGGCTTGGCGGATCGGCTCCGCGCGTCGCCAAATGGCTGGGCGACATCCGCGAGTTCTTTCCCGGCTCCGTCGTACAGGTGATCCAGAAGGACGCGTTCGAGCGCAAGGGCCTGCGCCAGATGCTGCTCGAACCCGAATTTCTCGCCACGGTCGAGGCGGACGTGAACCTCGTCGCCGATCTGGTGGCGCTGCGCGGCGTGATGCCGGAAAAGACCAGGGAAACCGCCCGTGTCGTCATCGGCAAGGTCGTGGCGGAACTGATGGAACGGCTGGAGCGGCGCACTGCAGAGGCCATTCGCGGCGCGCTGGACCGGTCTCGCCGCACCAGCCGCCCGCGCTTCTCGGATATCGACTGGCCGCGCACCATTCGCGCAAACCTCAGCCATTATCAGCCGGAGCATCGGACCGTCGTTCCGGAACGGCTGATCGGCTTCATGCGCCAGCAGCGACGGATCGTGGATCTGGATGAGGTCGTGCTCTGCGTCGACCAGTCCGGCTCGATGGCAAGTTCGGTGGTCTATGCCTCGATCTTCGCGGCGGTGATGGCCTCGCTGCCGGTGGTGACCACCCGGCTGGTCTGCTTCGACACGGCAATCGTCGACCTGACCGGGGAACTGGCGGATCCGGTGGAAGTGCTGTTTGGAATCCAGCTCGGCGGCGGCACCGACATCAACCGAGCCGTGGCCTATTGCGAGGACCGGATCGAACGTCCCTCCAAGTCTCACCTGATCCTGATTACCGACCTTTACGAAGGCGGGAACGCGGACGCGCTGGTTGACCGCCTTGCCGCAATGGTGCTGTCGGGCGTCAATGTCATCGTCCTGCTCGCGCTGACCGACAGTGGCCGCCCGTCCTACGATCCCGCCCTGTCCGCACGGGTGGCGGCGCTCGGCATCCCGGTCTTTGCATGTACGCCCGACCAGTTTCCCGGCCTCATGGCGGCCGCGCTGCGCCGGGAGGACATAAACGGCTGGGCCGCCGATCAGGATATCAAGACGGTCCGCGCGGAATGACGGCCACGGCTTCGCGGTATTGCACTTCGCTGACCGGCTCCATCCACGTGACGGAGCTGCCATCCTGAACTTCGGCAATGGCGACATGTGTCATGCCGTCATGCGGGGCCGCGCCGTGCCAGTGCTTGGTCTGGGGCGGTATCCAGACGACGTCCCCGGGCACGAACGCCTGCGCGGGGCTCCCCCACTCCTGCACGAAGCCGTGGCCGCGCGTGACGACCAGCGTTTGCCCCAGCGGATGCGTATGCCATGCCGTGTGCGCGCCCGGTTCGAAGGTCACGGTTGCTCCGCCCACCCGCGCCGGCGCTTCACGCTGAAAGCGACCTTCCACGCGGACCGTCCCCGTGAAGTTCTGTGCCGGCCCTTTTGCCGCAGGACCAGTTCCCGCCCGGATGACCGAAACGCCCCGCCGTTCGGCTTTTTCCGGTTCTTGCGCCAGAGCGGTGACGGACAGGCAGGCCATTCCCAGTGCCGCGATCGTGCGGCCCGCCCGATTGCTCATCCCAAGATACCTCATTTTGACTGAAAGACCTCGCGAGCGATTCCGACGGCGGCGATGGCGTTTGGCCAGCCCGCGTAGAACGCAAGCTGCGTAATCGTTTCTACCAGTTCGGCTTCGGTCACGCCGTTCTGCCGGGCAAGCCGCATGTGGGAGCGAAGCTGCTCAGGCCGGTTGAGCGCGATCAGCGCGGCGACGGTGATGAGGCTGCGATCGCGTTTGGCGAGGCCGGGACGTTCCCACATGTCGCCCAGCAGCACTTCGTCGGTGAGTTCGGCGAGCTTGGGGGCAACATCGCCCATCAATTGCTGCGCCCGCGATGGCGGCTTGTCGTCCGGTGTGGGAGCGGTCTGGGCCCCGGCCATCGTCGAAGCGCTTCCGGCAAGCAGCAGCATCGCGGCGACAAACAGGTTTCGGGTCGTCTTGCTCACTCGGGCGGCTCCTTTTTCAGTGTCGGGGATCACGGCGTCGGCGCTCGGCTCAGCCGCTCAGCGCTGCGGGAAAAGAGCGGGGCAAGTTGTGCCAATGCAGCTTCGTGGAGGTGAGGACGAGCGGTAGGCTACGATGGAGGATGGAACCGGTCATTGCGGGTGCTCCGACTGATCGAGCCCCTTTGCCGCAAGGAACTTCGATACCTCGTCCGCGATCTGGAGGTTGTTCAGGTCGGACATCATGAAGTGCGTGTTTCCGCGAATGCCGAGGTCGGGCAGATGGATCAGGCGGGCGTCGCCGCCATGCCGGTTGACGCAGTCCACCCACAGTCTCGCCATGGCCAATCGAACCCGCCAGTTATCCTTCCCGCGCTCGGCGGTCGGATCGGCGGGGATATTGTCGCCGTAGAAGATCGCGATGGGAATGCGGGTGAGCAGGGCGAAGTCCGCAGGCGCTATTTCCACCGGTTTCAATGTCCCGGCGGCACTGGGCATTTCCGGCGGCGCCTCCCCCTTCGGAAAGACGAACCCGCTGCCCGGCTCGAATGCCACCACGGCCTTTACATTCGGGCTTGCCATGGCGGTCAGCCACCCGGGCTCGCCGCCCTGCGAATGCGTGAAGAGGATTGCAGGCCCGGTCTTTTCGAGCAGCGCGGTCATGGCGCTCGAAATGACCCTGGCATCGTAAGGGCCGGTGTTCGGCGTGACGGAACGGAAGAACTGCTCCAGCGTCTCCGGCCGGCGATCGAACTGCACGCCGCCGAAGAATTCCGGCCAGGCCCCCAGGCGGAACTGATCGAAAAAGAGCTGGTCGTTGGGCGCGGGCTCTATCGCCGCCGCCACGCTGCTGTTGCCGGCTCGCCCCCTGCGCGGCTGGTCCACGACATATGTCGTGAAGTGGCGGCGCAGGAAAATCGTCTGGAAACCTTCGCGGCCATCCGGCGTGGTTTCCCAGCTCCGCCCCGACTGATAGGCACCGTGAAGCATCACGACAGGCAGCCGCCTCGGCTTTTCAGGCACCTGATAGAACGCATAGAGATGGTCTGCGTGGAGACTTTGGCCCGCTGCCGTCGGAGCGTTGTTGGCGAAGGTGCCGGGTTCGGTGTGTATCGTTCCACCGACCGCGAAACTGCCTTGTTCGCTGATGACGAGGGGGGAGGGCGCGGCCTGCGCGGATACGGCGAACAACGCCAACAGGAGCGGCATCGCTGCAGATGTGATCGCGCGTCGCGACATGGCGTTTTCTCCTGTTTTCCGGGAGAAGGTAGCGCCAGGAAAATTCCATGATTAGATGGCTAAATGCGCATGTAGTAGTAAGCGCTGCTAATCAATGGCTTGCCTTCCGTATCGTGGCCTCTCTCTTCGAGGCTCAATGCAACAGCATCGCCTGCAGTCCTCGCACCACGCATCCGCACGCATCGGCTGCCGTCCGCACCGAAAGGCCGGTTTCCTTTGACATGAGCGAGCCGAGCAAGGGCGAAAGCGCGCCTCCGCCGGTCAGCACGATGCCGTCGCCAGAATGTCATGGCTGAGTTCCGGCGGAGTTTCGCTGAGCAGTTGGCGTACGGCTTCGATAATCACGCGGAAATGCTTCTCCGCGACAAGATCGAGTTCTGCGCAGGAGAGCGACAGGATAGCCGGCATCTGAGTGCGAAGGCTGCGTCCCTTGACCTCGATCGGTACGGAACGATCGCCATTTTGCGCGTGGTTGCTATACTCCTCCATCACGCGTTCCGCGGTGAGATCGCCGACGAGCAACTTGTGCCGCAGGTGCAGATCGTCGGCGATGGCACGGGCCAGCGATGCACCGCCGACACGTACCGATCGCGTCCCGCAGATGCCGCCAAGCGATATTATCGCCACTTCGCTGGTACCGGCGCCGCATTCGACGATCATGGTTCCGGAGGGACGCTCGATGGGCAATTCGGCACCGATCGCGGCGGCCAGCGGTTCGGGGACAAGCCGGACCGAGGCCAGGCCAGCGTCGCTTGCCGCGGTAAGAAGCGCTGCCCGCTCCGCCTGAGTGGCATCCGAAGGCACCCCGATCAGGACGCGCGTCCGGCCCAGCCGTGTGCGTCCCATCGCGCAGCGCAGCGCATAGCTGAGCATGTGCGTGGCCGCATCGATGTCCTGCAGGACTCCGCGACGAAGCGGACGCTTGATCCGCATGTGGCTTGGCGTGCGATCCACCATCGCCCGCGCGCTTTGTCCGGCTGCAAGAAGTCGCTCGGCACCCGAAGGACCAGTGAAGCAGCAAAGCGAAGGTTCATCGAACAAAATGCCATCGGAGCGATGAACCACGCGAACATTCGCAGTGCCGAAATCAATCGCGATTTCCGGCTTTTTCAAGGAAAAAATTGAAGCCATGGCTGCCCTCTAGCAGCCCGCTGGATCGTTGTCTTCAACAACTCTCCGGACGTTTTCGGGCGTTTCTCATTGGACGGACCAGCTTTCTATGGGCCTGCTACCCGATGCACGGACGCCTTCGTCCCATCGGCTTCAGCCGTTACGGGGGCCTCTTCAACGGCAACCGCCGCGCGGTAAAGTATCAGCCCATTCGTTGATCGGCATTCTCTCTGCAGCTGCGATCGTCCTGGTTCTTTTCAGCCTTTTCGTGCTGCCGGCTTTTGCCAGATAAGGCAGGCCAGCCCCGCCAACGTTGCGCATCGATCTTGCGCACGTTGCGTAACAAGTAATTGGATCCAGAAACAGGAATTGGTATACTATTCCATGTTTACTTACCGCTGATCGTCAGCATATTGTGGGGTTCATTCGCCGTACCAAACGCGACGATCCACGGTTTTGACGGATCAGTGATTTCAAGTGAAATCGGATAGGTTTTTGCCGTTTGTGTTGCGATGACCTGCTTGGGACCGCTCACTGCAGCGTTCCACGTCCGGACCGTCAGTTCATGTGTACCCGCACCGTAAACTGTCAGATCGATTTGGTGCCGTCCGCCCTCAGTTAGGCGCGAAGTTGCCGAGAGGATTGCAGTGCGCAGTGGATCCAGCGACAGAACCACAGAAGAGGCGTCGGCGACGGTCAGCTGCCTTTCGATGGAGCCATATCGGACATCGTAACGACCGGCATCGAGTTGCAGATCAAACTTGCCCGGACGCACCCGAGTCGTCTTCTTTGTTCGCGAGTTCCGGAACTCGGCTCCCTGTGGTGCTGTTCCCTGCAGCCGAGCGCCAATTCCCACGCGGGAAAAATTCATGGCCATGCGACAGCTCGAGTAAACCCACATCTCCTTGTACGGGAACACCGCATTGTTACCCCAGGCGGGCGCGTCTTCCTCATAGGAATTGAACCCGAGCGACATGCCACCAACGAAGTTTGGCAGTGCCACTGTGAAATTCTGCCAAAACGCGTTGCCTACGCCGTACAGAAGCGAGCGGGAAAATGGGTTTGCGCCGAGGACCCACTGAACCTGACGCGCTGCCAAGTCGGAGAGGTCGGCTCGTTGGAGCGTCGCGGCCGCTGCACCGAGACCGATGGTCTTGCTCATATGAACCGTACTCGATCCCTTACGAACGTGATCGTACCAGAGCGGGAAGATGCGCAAGGTATGATTGGGTCCGAGCGAGGTTCCGGCATCGTACTGCTGTTGCATTTGGCGGCGGATTACGTCCGGCATGGGCGGTGTGGGGAACACAGCGCTGGGCTTTTGCGCTAGCATCATGCCCGTCCGATCAAGAGGTTGCGGAGCGTCTAGGTCAGACTTGCGCCAGACCGCCGCTGGAATGATGTTGAATGGGTCCGATGCCTCTGAGCCCGTCACACAGAAATGATCGGCGTAGATTGCCAACCCCGCGTACCAGTCCATCCAGTCAGGGTGATCGGGCAGCGCATCACAGAGCGCCGAGAACGCGAGAAGACCGCAGTCTTCGAAGCTGTTGTGGTATTCGTGGACTATGCGTGTCCTTCCAGCGTCTTCGTAAAAATAGCCGGTTATGCCAATGCCGTCGATAAAGGTGCGTTCCTGGATGGCCACGAGCCATTTGGCAAAGCGAGCCGCTTCGGTTGCGTATTGCCGCTCGCCCGTTGCGCGGTACATTTCGACGGCAGCCAGCGTCGCATAGCCGACAAAGTCCCGCCAACTCGGCTGGTTGATCTCGAGCGGAGGAGCATCCTTCGGAGGTTGGATTGCCGCCGCAACGAGAGCGAAGTCCTCGCGCGCAGCCTTGAGCACATTCGATGCAAGCTTGGCATCCCGCGTCCGCAAAGTTCGCACAGAGCGTGCACCAGCAAGAACACCGAGGATGTTCTGGAAATCATCCCGGCCAACTGAACTGCGCTCGTCGTCCTGAATGACATCGTCTGCGGTGCCGACCTTGCTGTCGGTCCAGTAGGACACATGGTTGTAGAGCGCGCGCTGAGCCGGAGCGAAGCGAGTACGAACCGACCAGTCCAAGCCCCAGAGAGCTTCTTCCAATGCGCGCTCGGCCAGCGCCGACTTCCCGCGTAGTTTAAGCGCATCGTGCAAATCGAGCAGCGCGTAGATCGAGAGGTGGGTTCGATAGGGGCTCTGGGTCAGGTTTGCGGCATCATGCCATCCGCCTTCGACGCTGCGCTTTTCTCCTTTGTAGAGCGCAAAGACGTCCCGATGGCACGCATCCTGGACACCTGGCACAGGGAAGCCGCACCTCAACCCGTAAAAGGCGTTGAGCGTGGCTTCGATCACTGGCTCCCAGGCGTCGTCGGAAATCAGGAAGGGATCGCTGGTGGTCGAGCCATGCCGCAGCCGATAACGCCCAGGCTTACTGAAAGAGGTGAAGTCCAGCTTACGATAGGAGCCGCGCGAGTTAATGACCGGGGCGGCGTCCAAGGTCGCCACTACCTGGTTGCTATCAGCTTCAACAATCTGAAATGAGTGGGAGCCCTCGTGTGCGATGGCGATCTTTGGTCCGGCAGGTTGATAGCCGACGTGGCTGAAGGCGATGGTTCCAGGGGCAATGGCCCAGCCCTTAGGCTGCTCAGCATCGATCCTCTCGACTGCCAGCTCATCAAAATCATAAGTGATACGCGTGTCCGCTCCGCCGATGCTGACACCGGAAAGCGTTTGGAAAATCATAAACTCGGAAACGCGATCGCGGTGCTGCTCGGGAATTTCCCACACCAAATGATTCCACTCACCCGGTTTCAGGTCGCCAATGTAGTGCACTGCAACCGGATCGAGTGGGCCTGCTGGGGCGCCTTCACAGGTAAACTGCAGCGATATCACATTGACCGGATTAGTAGTCGGGTGGACGTAAGCCCACATGGAAATGCGATTGAACGCGCTCCAGTCCTGTGGCTCCTTGAAGATGCGTCGTGCGAAAGCTGCGAATGGCTGCCCTTCAAAGAGCACACCCTCACCCTGGAACGTGCCGTTGGGGCGGCGCGCAGCCCGAATGTAGTCCTCGTTACGTAGCAACGTGCTGAACCGAAGCGAACGGCTACCGGATCGCGCCCGTTCGCTGGTGTAGCTTAGCGAGACCGCCGCAGATGCTACCCAGCCATTGTCAGACTCCATGTCATCGATCAGCCTGCGCTCATGGACAGGCTTGGCGCGACCTTTTTCGTCCAGAAGCTTTGACAGGTCCGCCTTGAGCAAAGGACGGATCGGCCAGCGCCCTTGCCACATCGCTGAAGTGGAAGTTCCACGGCCTATGCCCGCGGCGGCCAGTTGGCCCGGCATCAAACTAATGACGGCCAGCGTCGAAGTAGATTTGAGAAGTCCTCTGCGGGTTACATCGAACCGAGGCGCAGCTTGCGTTACCTTCATGTTCAATTCCTAACAACAATCTGCGGAACGGTCGTGATCGGTTCGATCCGAATGTCGCGGAAATAGATTTCGGTGCCTTCGGACTGGAGCTGGATCATTCCGCTGGTGAGCGGCCGCGCTTTACCGTCGTCTCCGATGGCCTTGAGATTGGACAATGCCATCACCGGTTCGCCGTTGATGACGTGGACAGAGTTCTCGCCGGCGACATATAGATCGAGCCGGTTCCACTGCCCGAGTGGATGCTCGGCATCGGTTGCCTGCCGGACCTGGGTCGGCATACGGATGGTGGCAAGCCTGCCCCCGGCTAGGAAACGATAGTCGGGTCCGCCCATCGACCCTTTTTCAGAACCTTCACCGATTGTCACATCCATGCGGACACCGAGCCCGACCGGCATGACCATGCCTGTCCTGGGTGGGGAAATCTCGAACTCAACCGAGCTAGCCCAAGCACCCAGTATGGCGCCCTCCTTGCCAAAGCTATGATACAACACGCCGCTGTTCGGCGGTGTCTCGGGCGACCATTGCCTGCCGAATTTATAAGACAGGCTGAGATGGTACTTCGAGTAGGCTCGCCGCGTATTGAGTGCCCCCCATGTACGACCGGAGACATAGATCGCGGGAGCCCCGTCTACCCGGACAACACGGAATATGTCGCCGATACCGGTCCTTCCCAGCGGTTGCTCCGGGGCACCGGGAAAGATCATGCCGCCCCCTGGCTTGCCGAGCCACGGCGTGAATGCGCTGAGATCGCGGCCGTTAAAGAGCGATTCCGCTTTTCCGCTCGGTCGCGGAACTTCGGCCAGCGCCAGCTTTTGGATTTTGAATGGCGGAGTGCCTGGAATAATCTGAATCGGTGGAAGATCAGCGGCCGGCGGGGGAGCAGCCAAGATTGTCTGGGTCACTCCTGCCGCGGCAACGCTTAGTCCGGCCATCGCGACCGCCAATCTGGTGCTCATCTCAAGGTGTTCCTTCGAACTTGCTGGGATTGAGGTCGAGTTCCACAGCCTCGATCAGCGGCAACAGCCATTCGAGAAGCGCTACGTGGAGAGGATGGTCTGCATACGCTGCGCAAGCCGCTGCGTTCGCAAACTTCAGATATCCGCCAAAACCGTAGCCCCCGTGGTTGACTGCAACGTTCGGTCCAACTGCAACTTCGAGCAGCCCGGGAATCTCGCCGCGGAAACCTTCGATTGCGTGGGTCGCACGCGAGCAGTCATCGGCTGTCGCATCAGGCTTCCAGCGAAACAAAAAGATGTGAATGTACATCGGCTTCCCTCGGTTTCGGAGCGGCGGAACTGATCGGTAATTTGACCTTGTCGGTGCACGCTCGGGTAATCGACAAAGCATTCGTACCATTCGCGAATGGGCCGGCGGGCTTCCGACCCAAGCGCCGGTCTTTTCTCGTGGGTCGTCACCTGCGGCGGCTGTAGGTAGCCGCGCCGACGATAGCTTGCGGCCCGATCAGCCGAGACACGCAGTCCCCGCGATGCCCCATAAAAACTCTCCCAAACAGCAAGGATTTGTTCGGTGATGTGACGAATCACGACCCGTTGATCTCTCGTTGACAGGGTCTGCATATTGACATTTGTACGGCCGTACAAATCATAATTCGAGTGGTGGCATTGATGGCAGGGGCGCCAGCAGCCATGGGAGGACTGATGGCAAATCCCGAACTTTCGACACGGCAGCGGATCCTCCAAGCTGCAGAACCCCTGTTCGCAAAACTGGGATTTGCGGGCGTATCAATGCGAGCAATTGCTGGAGCCGCAGGTGTTCACCTGGGACAACTGCCGTATCACTTCGGTACGAAAGAGACGCTCTACCGTGAAATTTGGGAGAATTGGATCAGCCAAGTGGATGCAGGCACTTTGCTCTTAGAGAAGCAGCCTGCTTCTGATGCGCCGCAAAAGGAGCAACTTCGGGCCGTAGTGCGGGCTTTTTTTGATGGCCCCGCCCGGATGCTTAGTGATCCACGCGGCAGGCACTTCGTCGCGATCATGGTCAAGGAGGCACATGACCCTGCCAGTGCCTCTCGCGGTTTGCTGGAAGAATTCATCTATCCAAACGGCAACAGATTCCGCCTCGAGCTTGCTCGACTTTTCCCTGAGATGGATGCGACGTCACAAGACGCCGGATTTGAAATGATCCTGGCAGCGCTGCGGATAGTGATCGAGCGAGATCGGCCGACTGCGGACGGACAATTGCACCCCGACGAAGCAGCCCACTTAGTCGGGCTTTTGACTCATTTCATTGTCGACGGGTGGATGGCATTGGCTGAGATTTCGCAGAGAAGCGTCTAAAGTTCACCACTCAAAACGCAGAACGGTACGCGGAAAAACACCTCCAACAGGTCAGCGGGGCCTTGTGGAGGGCTGAGTAGCCTGAGTAGCCCCTAGTTTTCTAGACGCCTTCCGCTTTCAAAATCTGCAGCCGCTCGAACTGTGCGGGTGACAGCATCCCGTTCCTGACCTACTTGCGGAGCGGATTGTAGAACATCTCGATGTAATCGAACACGTCCTGCCGGGCTTCGTCGCGCATTTTGTAGGTTCGGCGCCGGATGCGTTCTCGCTTGAGCGACGAGAAGAAGCTCTCTGCCACCGCATTGTCATGGTAGTTGCCGCGCCGGCTCATCGAATGCTCAAGATTGTGAGCCCGGATGAAGGCCGCCCAGTCCATGCTGGTGAACTGCGAGCCTTGATCCGAGTGGATCAATACCCGTTGTTTTGGGATGTCTTGGGAAGGACCGTTGGCGGACAGGGTGTCCGTCAAAAGCACCAAGTAACCATTGAATTAAAAGAGAAAATGTAATCGCGCTCTTTCGCGATACCCCACTTTGTACCCCACTCGACGGTGGGCTGGTTGCAGGAAATCGAACCCACAATTTTACTGGGTAGCGAGAAATTCCGAATCGCTTTGCGTATCGTAGCACGTTGGCTTCGATTGACAGATCGGGGTCGTCTCCCGAACCGCAGAGCCGCCTTTCAGCACCTCCGAGCATCTCCGAAGCGGCCATTCGTTCACCGACAGGGCGACCATGATGAACGGCTGGCAATGGAACTTTCGCGACCGTCGCCTTTGGGGCGGCCGCCCCGAGTAATCCGACCTTCGCACCCCGACGTTCCGTCGCCGCAGGTTGAGCATCAGCTCTTGCCGGTGCACGAACCGCTTCGCGGAGGGCGTAATCGGCGAGGTTCCTGCACGGATCGTGGGTCGCCCGGGGATTGAGCGTAGCGGGCGGTAGGTCGAGCATTCCGGCTCCTTTCAACCAAGGAGCGAACGATGATCGAGTCTATTTCCGCCACCCCCATCAGCCCGCTGCGCCGGCGCCTGATCGAAGACATGGAACTGCGCCATTTCTCGATCGAGACAAAGCGCAATTATATCCGCGACGTTGCACGCTTCGCGACTTGGCTTGGACGTCCTCCCGACAAGGCGACTGCGGAAGACCTGCGCCGTTTCCAGGTCGAGCAGCGCGAAGGGGGCATGCCGTCTCCCACCATGAACAGCGTCGTTGCAGCGCTGCGTTTCTTCTTCACGCACACGCTGGATCGACCAGATCTCTCCCGGCGGCTCTATCGTGAGAAGGTCGTGCGCAAATTGCCGGTTGTGCTGAGCCGCGAGGAAGTCGCGCGCCTGCTGCAGGCCACGACATGCCTCAAGCACCACGCCGCGCTGGCCGTTGCCTATGGCGCGGGACTGCGCGTGGCTGAGGTGTCGATGCTCAAAGTTTGCGACGTCGACAGCGAGCGCATGCTGCTCCGCGTCGAACGCGGCAAGGACGGCCGCTATCGCAACGCCATGCTCTCGGCCGACTTGCTCGCCCTCCTGCGCGAGTGGTGGAAGATCGGGCACCGTGAAGGCGTGATGCACCGCGACGGATGGCTGTTCCCCGGCCAGCACTACCTCAAGCCGATCAGCACCAAGCAGCTTCACCGCGTGGTCGTCGAAGCTGCCCAGTCCGCCGGGATCGCCAAGCACGTGAGCCCGCATACGCTGCGCCACAGCTTCGCCACGCACCTGCTCGAGGACGGGATCGATATCCGGATCATCCAGACCTTGCTCGGCCATGCCAAGCTAGAGAACACCGCCTTCTACACCAAGGTGGCGACACGCACCGTCCATGCCGTGGTCAGCCCGCTCGACAAGCTCGGGATCGTCGTTCCGCCGCCGGTCGCACCTGACGGCTGAGCCGTTGCGCGCCTCGCTCGAGGTCGCCGATATCTTCCGCAGCGCTGGGCCCGGCTACAGGACTGCCCATGCCGGGCATCTGAGCCTGGCCCAGATCAAGGTCATGGCGGCAATCGAGAACTGCCGGACCGCCGCGCTCGGTGGCCACATCGAAGCCTGCGTGGACTGCGGCCATTGGCGGATCGCCTATAACTCGTGCCGCAACCGGCACTGCCCGAAGTGCCAGGGCGCCGCCGCGCGGACCTGGCTGGAAGAGCGCGAGGCCGACCTGCTTCCGGTGGGCTACTTCCACGTCGTGTTCACATTGCCGGCGGAGATTGCAGCGGTGGCCCTGCAGAACAAGTCCGCGATCTACGACCTGCTGTTCCGGGTCGCATCGGAGACGATGCTGACCATCGCCGCCGATCCCAGGCATCTCGGCGCCCGTATCGGCATCACCGCCGTACTGCATACCTGGGGGTCGGCGATGACACATCATCCCCACGTGCACATGATCGTCCCGGGCGGCGGCATTGCGCCCGACAATGCCCGATGGATCTCGTCGCGCCCCGCCTTCCTTCTGCCCGTACGGGTTCTGGGCAAGCTGTTCCGGCGCCTGTTCCTGACCCGGCTGATGCAGCTTCACGGAGCAGGCCGGCTCTCCTTCTTCGGATCGATGGCCCATCTGTCGGAGCGCACAGCCTTCCTGCGGCATCTCAGGCCCACTCGCTGCAAGCGTTGGGTCGTCTATGCGAAGCCGCCCTTTGCCGGCCCGCAGGCCGTGCTCGCCTACCTGTCGCGCTACACGCACCGCGTTGCCATCTCTACCCAGCGCCTTCTGCGCTTCGACGAAACCGGCGTGACCTTCCGCTACAAGGACTATCGCCGCGATGGTCCCGAGCGTCAGCGCGTCATGACCCTGACCGCCGATGAGTTCATCCGCCGCTTCCTGCTCCACGTTCTGCCCCGCGGGTTCCACCGCATCCGACATTACGGCCTGCTTGCCGGCTCATCCCGCAAGGCAAGCCTCGCCCTCGCACGACAATTGCTCGAGGTTGCCACCTCGCCAACGGCCTGTGCCGAAGAGGTCGCCAACGATCCGCTTCCGCCGTGCCCCTGCTGCGGCGGCCACATGATCGTCATCGAGACATTCACGCGCTGGTGCCAACCTCGCGCACCGCCACATGCAGCCCTGCAACACCGGGAAGCCGTTCCATGACCCGGCATGGATCGCGGCCCTCGTGGGCCATAGCGCTCTCGCTTTGGCTATGGGCCCGCCTTGCGCCGAATGGTCAGAGCGCTCCTCATAAAACACTGGATCGGCTGCTGGAACGCCTCGATGGCCGCCGATCAGAAGGCGAAATCAAACTCTATCTGTCCGTTCAGTGGCACTCGCGTCGCCGCTCCGTCGCCAGCCCGGCAGCCCAAAAAGCGAAATACCCATAGGCCAGTGAGTGGGGCCCGCGGGTTCGTGCCTCGGAGACTTTCGTACGCCTACCGGCGCCCGAAACTCTTCACGTCAGCTGGCCGACAGCTTTTGATGGATAGATCCAGAATCCAGCCTGACCGTATCCGCCGGGAACACGTTAGAGCGCGTCGGGAGGCGGGGTCTTGACCATCGTGCAAGGCTAGCGCGATCAAATTTCGGGCACCCGGGCCACTTCAATCCATTACCAAGGCAATCGCCGTATCGATCATTTGTCGTTCGGCGATTTGGAGCGGCAGTTGAACGACGACTATCATGATAGAGAGGCCTCAATTCCGAAATTAGAGCCGGAGAGGGCCTATGACACTTGCCGAAACGATCATTAACAGTGCCCGCGAGCTATCAGGCAATGTCGAATGGGACGAAGCGGAAATCCGCGAGCCTCTGCGCATCCTGGCCCAAGCGGTGCAGGGGGAGGCGGCCCTGACTCCGATGGGCCTTGCCGTCTTCACCCGAAATGCCGCCGAATATCTTGCCAATCGCATGCGGGTCGAGGACTGGATAGCACGTCATCCGGAAATTCTGGACAAGCCCGTGGAGAAGCCGACTTTCGTTTTCGGCCTGCCGCGCACGGGGACGACACTGACAATCAACCTGCTAAACGAAGACACAGCGCGGCGCTGCTTCCTGCGATGGGAAGCATTCGCTTCGGTGCCGCCGCCCAAGCCCGAGGAATTCCATGCCGGTCCGCGTTATGATGCTGCTCAGGCGCAGTTGGATCATTCGCTGAAGATGGTGCCGCACATCGCTGCAATTCATCACGAGGACGCCGATAGTCCTTGCGAATGTCAGTTTTCGATGGCGCCCAGCTTCGTTTCACAAGTGTTCGATTCGCAGTATCACATTCCCAGCTATCACCGCTGGTTCCTGGACAAAGCGGACTACTTGCCAGCTTTTCGCTATCAGAAGCGCCTGCTTCAGTTACTCCAGTCGCAGGCGCCGGGCCGCTGGACGCTGAAGAATCCGTGGCACCCGCTTTATCTTGACGCGCTGCACGAAGTCTATCCCGACGCCCGGCTGGTGATGACGCACCGCGATCCGGTGGAAGTGGTGGGATCGGCATGCAGCCTGGTCTGGAACGTGCGCCGCATGTTCAGCGACAGCGTAGACCGGGAAGCCATAGGTCGGGACATGGTGGAAACCTTCGAACTGATGATCGCCCGCCAAAGCGCGTTCCGACAGCGCCACGGCCACGATGCGATCCACGACATTCTTTATACCGAGCAGATTCGCGATCCGCTTGGCACGATGCGCTGCCTCTACGCCCGCTTCGGAGACGATTTTAGCGCCGAAGCGGAAGCCAACATGCAACGTTACCTTGAAGCTAAGCCGAAGGACCGCTTTGGAAAGCACACCTACGATCTGGCCGATTACGGGCTCGTAGCTGGCGAAATCCGCGAGCGCTTCGCAGATTATTGCGTCAATTTCGGCTTGGCGATGGACCGGGGGTAGTCTTCGGCGATTGGTTAGTTGAAGGACTGGGCCCCTTCATCAGGCCGCCGTCTTTCGGCAGTGATCGCAATCAATGAATCGCCAATACTCGCGTAACTTATAATTTAAAGGGGGTAGTGTGAGCGATTTCTCGCCAATCGTCGTTCAACGTGTAATTCACACAATTCATGCCACTTACGATCTGCATGCGTGCAGATTGCTCTACCAGGACGCACTGGGCGGGCTCGTTTTTGCCGAAAACTATTTTCCAGCAGAAGATCGTGACTGTGCACTTCTGTATGTTGCAAACCATTCAATCGAACCCATGGCACCGCGGACGCGCGATGACATGAGCAAAGGGTTTGCTCGAATGACGAGCAAGATCGGTGAGAGTTTTCACTCGTTCGAGCTCAAGGTCGAAGACGGCCCTGCCGCGAGCGAAGCAATCCGGGGCGCCGGCGGCGTTGTCGCAAGCGACTATGGTTTCTTTTTCTTCGTAAAGCCTGAAACAACGGGCGGGGTATTACTGGAGGTTTGCTCCTCTACAATGCCGAACGATCCATACGATCGCCCCGGTGGATGGGGCCCTGGCGTCGGTACCGGCCATGCGTCATCGGTACTACAGTTGGATCACATCGCGTGTGTTACAGGTGAAATAGATAAGGCAGTCGACTTTTTTACCTCAGTCATAAACGGCCGTATCATCGAGGATAAAACGACATCGCTGCCTCAGCGCGGTCGCCGGGTACTGCTTGGTATTGGAGATATCCAGGTCGCGTTCATCCAGCCAGACGATACTCAGCAAGGGCCGCTAGGTGCGTTTTTAAACAAGCCGCAAAACGGCATTTACGCCCTGGTGTGGCGAATTGCCGACGAGCAACTGGCGCGCCAGCATTTCGAGAAGCGCAATTTGCGAATGACCGAGGTCGCCTGCGTCTCAGCGGGCTTTGCGATCGATCCGGCGGATTTCTTCGGGGGTCGACACGAATTCGTCACCGCGAATAGCTAACGGAGCAAACCTTTTCGATGCTTTCAGATAGCGAAATGCTCCCGACACCGGGCTCGATCTGATCCATGCCATAGCGCCAGATGACTGACAGGATACTGGAGAAATCGGCGAAGGCCCCAATCCGGCGAGGCTGCAAGCCTCGCTTTGAATCGTCAGTCTCCGCCGGTGTCGGCCATATCGGGCTGTTCGATATCCCTTCGGCGTATCAATCTTCAGTAACGAAGATTGCGCGGGCAGGGCATTGGTCGGCCGCTCTGCGCACCAGTTCCTCCAATTCAGGCGGAACTTCGCTCACCAGTACGGATGCGTAGCCGTCGTCGTGAAGTTCGAACACTTCTGGGCAAATCCCCACGCAGATGCCGAAACCCGCACATAGGTCGTTATCGATGCGGACCTTCATCGGGACGGCGCCTCCTGCGGATCAAACTCCAGATTGATGTGCGTGAGCCCGCGCAAAATGAAGGTCGGCAGGTAGCTGTAGCGGCGCGCGTCGGCTGGACCATGGACCTTCTCGGAAATTCGAATGTCACTGGTCCGATCGAACATGCGGTTGAGGCTGACGACGGCCTCGGCTCGTGCCAACGGGGCACCCGGGCATGCATGGCGACCAGCGCCGAATGCCACGTGCAGGCGGGCGTTCTTGCGGGCCATGTCGAACTCACCGGGGTTCTCGAACTTGCGCGAATCGCGGTTGGCCGCGCTGTTCGAAATGTAGAGGAAGCTGCCCGCCGCGATATCGACACCGCCGAGAGTTGTGGGCTTCTTGGCCAGCCTGAAGTCGCCTTTGACCGGCCCCTCGATCCGAAGACATTCCTCGACGAAATTGGGGATTAGGCTGCGGTCTTCGCGCAATCTCTGCTGCAAATCGGGACGCTCGCCGATCACCTTGAAAGCATAGCTGAGTAGGCGCACTGTGGTTTCCTGCCCGGCGGCGAACAGATTGGCGGCGATCCGGGCGACATCAAGCGGCTCGGGGATTGCCCCGCCAGGAAAAGTCGCCTTGGCGAGCCCGGTCAGGATGTCCTCCCGGGGATTGCGCCTGCGATCCTCGATATAGGCGGAGAAGGTATCGTAGAGCCACTGGAGCGGCGAATGGTGGACTCCTCCGTCCGTACCGCCGACCACGGCTCCGCCGCTTTCCTGTTCCACCCGGATCAGATGCTTGCGGAATTCGACCCGATCCTCAGGCGGCACGCCGAGAAGATCGGATACGACCAGCACCGCGAAGGGCTGGGCGAAGGCATCCATGAATTCGCATTCGCCGCGAGACAGAAAAGTATCGATCTGCTCGTCCGCCAGCTTCCACATGAACTCCTCATTTTCCCTGAGGCGCTTCGGTGTGATCAGCGACATCAGCAGGGACCGATGCTCGGAATGCACCGGCGGATCCATCGTCGGCAACTGGTCGCTGAATGGCGTCTGATCGCGGTAGGCTTCGATCAGCTCGGAAATGTCTTCGTTTTCGTGCCCTTCCAGGGGAATGGGGCAACCTGCGAATGGGCCTGTCGTCGACATGCAGGAGGAGAAGCGAGCAGGATCGTTGTAGACCTCAACGGCCTCGTCATAGCCCGTCACCATGACGATACCCTGATGCGGCTCGCGGACCACAGGAGACTGATCTCTTAGGCGGCGTGGACAAATTTGAGCCAGTATCTGGCGGTGGCGATATGGACCATGCCAAGGAAACTGTTGGCCAGTTGATCGTAGCGGGTGGCGATGGCT
>NZ_LGJH01000027.1 GCF_001298105.1 Novosphingobium sp. ST904
CGCGGGCGCGCTTTCGCTGTCGGTGGGCAATGCCGTGGCTGTGGGCATCGGCGGTTCGGGCGGCACCGGCAATACGGCGGGCAACGTTTCGCTGGGATCGACCGGCAACGTTTCCACCACGGGCAACCTCGCGGCGGGCATCCAGGCCCAGTCGATCGGCGGCGGCGGCGGTAACGGCGGCTTCAGCCTGACCGCCTCGGCCACGGTCGAGGGTCAGTCCATCGGCAACAGCAGCGGTGGCACCGGCGGCAGCGGCGGTCTGGCCGGCAATGTCGACGTGACCAGCCTTGGAACCGTGCAGACCACGGGCGAACTGG
Source organism: Novosphingobium sp. ST904 (assembly GCF_001298105.1). GTDB lineage: Bacteria > Pseudomonadota > Alphaproteobacteria > Sphingomonadales > Sphingomonadaceae > Novosphingobium. The sequence continues at coordinate 318 of NZ_LGJH01000027.1, forward strand.
CTAACGGCATCTTCGCGCAATCGGTCGGCGGCGGCGGCGGCAATGGCGGCTTCTCGGTTTCCGCCAGCCTTTCGGCCAAGGGCGATTCCGATACGCAGAGCGTTGGCGGCAATGGCGGTACCGGCAACGATGCGGGCATGGTCAGCGTCTCGGCCACGGCCGGTGCCAATGCGGCCATCGAAGGCTATTCGGTCGTCACATCGGGAACGGGTTCGAACGGTATCCTTGCCCAGTCTGTTGGCGGCGGCGGCGGCTCCGGCGGTTTCTCGGTTGGCGGGGCGTTCTCGGGTGAAGGCGATGCCGCCTCCAACCAGGTTGGCGGCAGCGGCGGCGCGGGCGGTAACGCCTCGACCGTCGATGTCGTCAATGTCGGCAAGATCCAGACCACCGGCAATATCGCCAACGGCATCTTCGCGCAGTCGGTTGGCGGTGGCGGCGGCAACGGCGGCTTCTCGGTCGGCGCGGGCTTCTCCAGCGAGGGCGGTTCGTCCTCCACCAGCGTCGGCGGGGCCGGCGCGGGCGGCGCGACGGCGGGCAACGTCACCGTCCATGCCGATAGCGACATCCAGACCAAGGGCACCGGATCGAACGGCATCCTCGCCCAGTCGATCGGCGGCGGCGGTGGTAACGGCGGCTTCGCCGTGGGCCTGGCGTCTCGATCAAGGGCGACGCCGAATCCTCGGTCGGCGGCGGCGGCGCGGGCACCGGCTCGAAGTGCCGGCGATGTAACCGTGACCGGCACCGGCACGATCGTCACTCTGGGCGATCAGGCCAACGGCGTCTTCGCGCAGTCTGTCGGCGGCGGCGGCGGCAACGGCGGCTTCGCCGTGGGCCTTGGCGCCTCCATGAAGGGCGATGCG
>NZ_LGJH01000026.1 GCF_001298105.1 Novosphingobium sp. ST904
AAAGACCCCGCATGGGAATCCCACCTCAATGACCTGATGAGCCGGATCAGCCGCGATCAGGACCGGAAGGCGTTCGAGGGCTGGACCTTCAAGGGTGGCCCCGCCGATGCCTGATCCCTTCGACCCTGCCGAGTTTGATGCTCCCCCTCCCTCCGATCCCGGCGCAGACTATCGCACCCTGCTCGACGCCATGCGCAAGGCCGGGGCCGAAGGGGTCGCCCAGCAGGTCGCCGCACTGGCCCAGAAGATCGAGCAGGACGCCCGCCAGCGCGCCGAATGGACCGCACAGGCAGGCGTGGGGGTCAATGCCCTCCACCGGGCCGCTGGGGAGCTTCAGCGGGTCAGCGCAGGGGTCTGGTGGGATCGCCTGAAGGAATGGATCACCGCCGCCCTCATCGGGCTGGGACTGATCTTCGCCGCGGCCCTCGCCTATCGCTGGGCGCAGGAACCCAAGATCGAGCGCCAGCTATACGGATGCACCGCCAAATGGGACGCCAAAGCCCAGACGTGCAAAGGCAAGTGGGTGCCCCTCTACGAGCAACAGCCCTGATTTAGCGCGATAATTGATATTCGCGGACAAGGATCGATGCAGGGACATGCCATGCCCGTTCGATTTTGCGGATCATGTGGAGGGTCAGCCCCCGCTTGCGGGCCAAAACCTCGGTCGCGCGCGATTGCCCGATCAGGGACGCCAGATCGGCGCGGGTGCGCCCTTCCGCCTCCATGGCCGCTTCAATCGCTTCCACCGGGTCCAGCTTGTCGACCGGCCACCGCTTCCGCTCATATTCATCGACCAGGGTTGCCAGCACATCGAGACGATCCTCGTCCGCGCTGCCCGCTTCCGCGCTCCAGAGAGCGCGGATTTCATCGACCGCCGCCCGATGGTCGTCATCGTTCCTGATAGGTCTGATATCCATTTGCCTGTCCTTCAAAACTGATCGACGGTCGCGGCGTCGATGCGGTCATATTCAGCATGTGTCCCAATAAACTTTATGAAAGCGATCCCTCGCCGGAAATGGAACGCAACGATCATTCTATGATCGCCGCCCGCCACTTCAAATCTAACCCGTTCCGCCGTCACCGTTTTTGCTTTTGAAAAATCGGCC
>NZ_LGJH01000025.1 GCF_001298105.1 Novosphingobium sp. ST904
TAGGCGGCGTGGACAAATTTGAGCCAGTATCTGGCGGTGGCGATATGGACCATGCCAAGGAAACTGTTGGCCAGTTGATCGTAGCGGGTGGCGATGGCTCGGTGGACCTTCAGGTGACCGAACATGCGCTCGATGCGATTGCGCTGTTTGTATAGCGCGCGGTCATGCTCGATTTTCACGCGGCGGTTTGACCTGCCGGGAATGACCGCTTCGATTTCCCGTTTTGCAAGGTCAGCGCGGATTGCGTCGGCATCGTAACCCTTGTCGGCAAGCAGGGCATCCGGCGTGCGCTCGGGCAGGCCGATCAGGGCGTCATAGGCTTTGCAGTCTGCCGCCTCACCGACCGTCAAATGGAAAGCGAGCGGTCGTCCGAGGGCATCAGCCAAGCAGTGAAGCTTACTGGTGAACCCGCCCCGCGAGCGGCCAAGAGCGCGTTGATGAGTCCCCCTTTTCCGCCCGCTGCCGAGACGTGGGCGCGAACGGTGGTGCTATCAATGCTGTAATGGCCGCTGTCTGCCATGACCTCGGCCAGCATCACGGCAACGGTCTCCCAAACCCCGGCCTCGCTCCATCGTCGGAACCGCCGATAAACAGTGTTCCAACTGCCATATTTGGGCGGAACGTCCCGCCACGGTGCTCCACAGCGGAGACGCCAGAGGATGCCGTTGATGATTGAGCGGTTCTGTTCGGGCCGCCTGCCGCGACCTCGGTTTTCGGGCTCGATTGGCAGCAGGCCCTTCAAAATCCGCCATTCCGCTTCGGTGAGATCGCCTCTGCTCAAGCCTGCCTCCAAAAAACAGCCTTGAATCAATGCAATCACGTCAAGTCAATCGGGCAAATCGGGCCCAAACGAACAGAAGGGCAAGAGCCACCAACATCGCTGCCAAAGGGGGAGCGCCAAACTCGGCGAGCGCAAGCGGCATGCCCCAGACAATCGCGAATAACGCCGCGACCAACCATTTATGACGCATCCCTGCGCGATATACACTTCGGGAATGATCGTCGGTCATGCCAACATGGTAGCTCAAGCATTCAGAGCAGTCACCCGGAAACGAATTTGTCCACGCCGCCTAGG
>NZ_LGJH01000024.1 GCF_001298105.1 Novosphingobium sp. ST904
TGCGTAAGATGGCAGAGGCTTCCAACACTCACGACTATTGGCAACTCTCCCGTCTCGCTCGCTGGCACGTCGAAAGCGAGGCGATCGACCAGGCGCTGGCCAACGTGGTCGCGGCGCAAGGGGCGCTGCCGATGGCCCAGGTCTGGGGTATGGGCAGATCCGCATCGGCCGATGGCCAGTTCTTCCCCGCCGCACGGCAGGGCGAAGCGATGAATACGATCAACGCCCGCTACGGCAACGATCCCGGCATCAAGGCCTATACCCACGTCAACGACCGCTTCGCGCCGTTTGCATCGCGGACCATTCCAGCCACGGTCAGCGAAGCACCTTATCTACTCGACGGGCTGACGATGAATGAGGCAGGGCGACGGATCGAAGAGCAGTACGCCGACACTGGCGGGTTCACCGATCATCTGTTCGGGATCAGCGCGATGCTCGGCTGCCGCCTTGTACTGCGCATCCGCGACCTCCCATCCAAACGACTGTACGTGTTCGACCCTGCCGCGACGCCGAGCGAATTGCGCCCGCTGGTGGGCGGCAAGGCGCGTGAGGCGCTGATCGTTTCCAACTGGCCCGATCTGTTCCGCTGCGCCGCCACCATGAGCGCTGGACAGGTCGCGCCGAGCAGCATCTTGCGCAAGCTCGCCTCCTATCCGCGCCAGAACGATCTTGCCTCCGCGCTGCGCGAGGTGGGCCGGATCGAGCGGACGCTGTTCATCATCGAATGGATACTCGACGTCGGCATGCAGCGCCGTGCACAGGTCGGTCTCAACAAGGGCGAGGCACATCATGCGCTGAAAAATGCCCTGCGCATCGGCCGTCAGGGCGAAATCCGCGACCGCACGACGGAGGGTCAGCATTACCGGATCGCCGGCCTCAACCTGCTCACCGCCATCATCGTCTACTGGAACACCCTGCACCTTGGCCATGCCGTTGAGGCCCGGCGCCGCGAAGGGCTCGATACCCCCGACCATCTTCTCGCCCATATTTCGCCGCTCGGATGGGCACACATCCTCCTCACTGGCGAATACCTTTGGCCCAAGGACGCCGGCGCTTAGACCCAATGACTGCCGG
>NZ_LGJH01000023.1 GCF_001298105.1 Novosphingobium sp. ST904
TTCATCGAGCCCCATGTCCCAGATCGTTCCAGTTATTCTGTGCGGAGGCAGCGGCACGCGGCTTTGGCCGCGCAGCCGCGTTGCCAAGCCCAAGCCGTTCCTGCCGTTGGTGGGAGAGAGCACGCTGTTCGAGGCGACGGTGTCGCGCTGCCCGCCGGATCTGGGTTTCGCGGCACCGGTGGTGGTGACGGGGCGGCAGCACCTCGAACATGTCGAGGCGCAGCTTCACGGGCAGGAAGGCGCCTCGGTGATCGTCGAGCCGGCCGCGCGCAATACCGCTGCCGCCATCGCGCTGGCCGCCTGTCGCCTGCCGGATGACGCGGTCATGCTGGTCTGCCCGAGCGACCACCATATCGGCCGCCCGGACGTGTTCGCCCGTGCCGCGGCTGCTGCCGCCGCGCTCGCCAGGGACGGCTGGCTGGTGTCCTTCGGTATCGAGGCGACCGCGCCGGAAACCGGCTTCGGCTACCTCAGGCGCGGCGAGGCGATCGAGGGCACGCCCGGTTTCCGCACGGCCCAGTTCGTCGAGAAGCCTGATCTCGAACGTGCCCGCGCCTTCCTGGCTGAGGGCAATTACGCCTGGAACGGAGGCATCTTCGCTTTCCGGGTGAGCGATTTCATGGCCGAACTCGCCGCGCACCGCCCGCAGATCGCCGCCAAGGTGCGCGAGGCCGTGGCGAAAGGCACGCTCGACGGCCACCGCTTCCATCCCGACGCGGCGACTTTCGCCGAGGTGGAAAGCGATTCGGTGGACTATGCGGTGATGGAAAACACCCGCCGCGCGGCGCTGGTGCCGGCCGACATGGAGTGGTCGGACATCGGCAACTGGCACGCCCTGCACGAAGCGCTCGATCGCGACGCCCAAGGCAACGCGGCGCGCGGCGCGGGTGAGGCGGAACTGGTGGATTGCCGCAATGTCCTGGTCGACAGCGACGGTCCGCGCGTCTCGGTCATCGGCCTCGAAAACGTCGTCGTCGTCGTCGATGGAAACGACATACTGGTCACCACCGTCCAAGGTGTGCAAAAGGTCGGCAAGCTATCCGGTGCCGTCAACCAGTAAGG
>NZ_LGJH01000022.1 GCF_001298105.1 Novosphingobium sp. ST904
TTACGAGATTGGAGGACAAGAGCGAGCCTGGTAGATCGCCATGTTCAATCTTTGTTCTTCAACATGGCCAAAATCGCAGCTTCGGGCCGACTGGGCCATGTAGATTGGCGAGCAAGGCGGGTACCTGTTCAGCCGCTACGGCGGGGCTGAAGAGATAGCCTTGCGCCTGATCGCACCCTTCGCGGTGCAATCGATCAGCTTGCGCGTCCGTCTCGATCCCCTCCGCGACCGTCGTGATCCCAAGATCCCTGCCGAGGTTCACGATCGCCCGAACGATCGCCGCGTTGCTGGGATCGAGCGAACGAATAAACGAACAGTCGATCTTAAGCACGTCGACGGGGAACTGCTTCAAATGGATCAGCGAGGCATAACCTGTGCCGAAGTCGTCGAGCGCGATCGTCATGCCGACGTGTCGCAAGCGCTCGAACGTCTCGGTTACGTTATGAGAGGTCCGCTCCAGCAGCACGGTTTCGGTGACCTCCAATTCCAGGCAGGATGCTGGGATGCAGGCACGCTCCGTTCGCGCCAACAAATTCGCAGCGAAATCCTCCTGTCGAAAGGTCGCGCCCGACACGTTGAAGGCAATGCGACCGATCGGAAGCCCCAATCTGTTCCACTTCGTAATATCGTGAGCGATCCGCTCGAACATGCGTTCGTCGAGCGCAATGGCCAGTTCGGCATCCTCGAAAGCGGCCGGGATCATTCCCGGTGCATGAATGGCATGCTTGGGGTCACGCCAACGCAACAGCGCCTCAAATCCTTTGATGATGCCCGAACCGAGATCGACCTTGGGCTGGTAGAAAGGCAGCACCTGGTCCCCGTCAAGCGCGTGACGGGCAAGCGATAGTTCCGACATTCTGGCCTGAAGGCTGGCACGCATGCTGCTTTTGAAATAGCGGGTGCCGCCGCCCGCGACTTTGGCCTCGTAGAGCGCAAGATCGGCATTCTTGTAAAGGCCATCGGCGTCCGTTCTGTGCTCGGGAAAGAGCGCCACGCCGATGCTAGCGCGGCAGCTATGGGCTTGCCCATT
>NZ_LGJH01000021.1 GCF_001298105.1 Novosphingobium sp. ST904
ATCGTCAACGGCATGGGCCACCATCGCCTCCATCCGCATGCTCACCCGCAGAACTGCAAGGTATTGCTACGGTTGAGAAACTTCCGAGTCAGGCACTTAAATTCCGCACGATGAAGGTTGATGGCGATGCGATCCTGAAGGAGCATCTGCAAAGCAATCTCGCAGCGCGTTTCGAGTGGGAACGCACCCGGAAACTGCGCCGAGACCCGCGCGTGACACCCATTGGGGCAATCGTGCGAAAATTGAGCCTTGATGAGTTTCCGCAGCTTTTGAATGTTCTGGCCGGAGACATGAGTATCGTTGGGCCTCGCCCTATAGTTGAACAAGAAGTTCTTCGATATGGCCCATATTTCGAATACTACTGTCAGGTCAGGCCGGGGCTAACCGGAATATGGCAGACAAGCGGTCGTAGCGACACATCCTATCAACAGCGCGTTGACATGGACGTATCTTATGTTGAACGAAAAGGTCTCGCTTTAGATGCATGGCTGCTTTTAAAAACTCTCCCGGCAGTCATGTTTGCCCGAGGATCATATTGAGCTGCGCACTTCAGGGAAGTGGGGGGAAGGGGCTTTGTGCCCCTTTTTTGTGCGAACAGGAAATGTGGCGTGGATTTTAATGTTCAGAGTAATGCCTGTTCATATTGATTCACGATTGTATTCGCCCAGCTCTCTGGTGTGTTGCACAGATTGAGATAGTTCTTGTGCCCATGGGTGGACATGCGTTTGACCCGCGCATTGTCGGCATGGAGGTCCAGCAGGGTACGCGCGAATTCTTCCAGATTTGCAGTATTAGCGGAAAGCCCAAACCCGGCGCGCTCGATCTCGGGCGCAACGAGCGCGCGGTTGCTTACAATGACCGGCACACCTGATCCGATGGCTTCGAGCGCAACCAGCCCGAAGGGCTCTGCCCAGCGACTGGGCATTACGGTGTTGATTGCCACTGAGATGTGAACCGGGGGGCGTATAAATTACCATTGAGAATTGACCCATGTTTCCCTCGCCTCCGGCTGCCAGTCGGAGGTCGTGG
>NZ_LGJH01000020.1 GCF_001298105.1 Novosphingobium sp. ST904
CAGGAGCCCGCGGCACTCCGGCCAGGCCAAATTCACCGCTAGCCGAAAGGTCGGCGGCAGGATAAACTCGTTCTGCAGCGCAGATGGCAGTCATGAGAGGGTGTCATTCCGCCCTCAGCCGGAACCGACCCCATATGCGCGGAGCTTCATACGAATATCGTATGCTCCAGAACGGCGCGGTGCAGCGCCGCCGGGGTCAGGTCCACGCGGCGGTTGTCGCCGGGCACGGCCCGTCCTGCCGCATCGAGGCGCACCATCACGTAAGGCGTATGGCGATCGCCGCCGGGCATGGCGGCGCCGGGGATGCTGGGGCGGTGGTCGCCGAAAAACACCAGCAGCGCCGGTTTGCCCAGTTCGCCGAGCCGCCGGGTAAGGTCGGCCAGCATGGCATCGCCCTTGCGCACGAGGTGCAGGTAGCCCGGCACCAGATCGGCGCCGCCCGGGGTACCGTCCGAAGCCCAGGGGCCGTGGTTCTCGATCGTCACGGCATAGATCATCGTGGGCCCCTGCGCAGCGGCGGCAAGCGCCACGATCTCGTCGGTCATGGCCGCATCGGTGACATAGCGGCCTTCGCCGGGCGTGGGCGGGGCAAAGCGGTCCTCGCCGACCAGCTCGGCGAAACCGCCCGCCGGCATGATCCGGTCGCGGCCATAGAAGCGCATGTCGTGAGGGTGGGCGAAGATACTGCGCCAGCCTGCGCCGAGCCGGGCGGGCAGCGCATAGGAGGTTTCGCCCGGCGCAGTCAGAAACGGATTGTAGCGGCGGAAGCCCAGCGCCTCCTCCTCGCGCCCGAACAACACGCCATACTCGGTGCGCATGGTATAGGCGCCAAAGCGGCTCTGTTGCAAAGATTGGCGGCAGTCAGAGGTAGGCTGTCGCTCTGCGCCGATCAGGCGGCTGCTGCGAAATGGTGGTTGAGCATGCCCATGGCCT
>NZ_LGJH01000019.1 GCF_001298105.1 Novosphingobium sp. ST904
AGAGCCCGCCCCGAAAGTTGTTGAGCAATACCAGCCATTTATGATTCACGCCGTCCTGCGAGAGATGGAGTGATCAATGGCATGGACTGGTATTGCCCGGCAGGAGCATAGCCGGAAAGGATTGCGCTACTCCAGCGATATGACGGAGCGGGAGTGGGAATTGGCGGCGCCGTTTATCCCGCCAGCCAAGCGCGGAGGTCGACGTCGCACGACGGACATGCGCGAAGTGATGAATGCCTTGCTTTACATTGCGGCAAGCGGCTGCGCTTGGAGGCTTCTACCCAAATGCTTTCCACCGGTCTCGACGGTGCAGCGCTACTTCTACGCGTGGCGCAACACCGGTCTGCTCGAAGCCATGAACACGGTGCTGGTAATGAACCTGCGCGAGATTGAAGGGCGCGACGCCTCGCCGAGTGCCGGTGTGATCGACAGCCAATCAGTGAAAACCACCGAAAGCGGCGGCCCTTGCGGGTATGACGCGGGCAAGAAGATCAAGGGCCGCAAGCGCCACATCCTGACGGACACTTGCGGCTTTCTCATATTCATCCTCGTCCACACCGCCGATATTCAGGACCGCGATGGTGCCGTCGATGTCCTCAAGGCCGTGCGCAAACGTTTCCCGTGGCTACGCCATGTCTTTGCGGATGGAGGCTATGCCGGCGACAAGCTCCGTGCAGGCCTCCTTGGATCGGGAACCTGGACGATCGAGATCATCAAGCGCTCTGACAAGGCAAAGGGCTTCCAGGTTCTCCCTCGGCGATGGGTCGTCGAACGCACCTTCGCTTGGCTTGGCCGATGCCGCCGCCTCGCCAAAGACTGGGAAGCCACCATCGCATCGTCAACGGCATGGGCCACCATCGCCTCCATCCGCATGCTCACCCGCAGAACTGCAAGGTATTGCTACGGTTGAGAAACTTCCGAGTCAGGCACT
>NZ_LGJH01000018.1 GCF_001298105.1 Novosphingobium sp. ST904
ACATGGACTTACTCAGTGTGATCCGCCGGTGGCATTTCCGGCAGAAGATCTCCATTCGGGAGATCAAGAGGCGGACCGGCCTGTCCCGCAATACCATCCGCAAATATCTGCGTTCTGACGCGATTGAGCCGAGCTTCAAGGTTCCGATCCGGCCGAGCAAGCTCGACCCTTACGCCGAGAAGCTGACGGCCTGGTTGCGAGTGGAATCCAAGAAGTCCCGTAAACAAAGGCGGACCGCCAAGCAGTTGCATGCTGATCTGGTAAAGCTGGGATACGATGGCTCTTATAACCGGGTTGCCGCTTTTGCCCGACGATGGCGGACCGAGCTGCAATATGAGCAGCAGACCAGCGGGCGTGGAACATTCGTGCCTTTGGTTTTCCAGCCTGGCGAGGCGTTCCAGTTCGACTGGAGCGAGGACTATGCCGTGTTGGACGGCAAGCCCACGAAGCTGCAGGTCGCCCATACCAAACTGGCGCATAGCCGCGCCTTCATCGTCCGCGCCTATCTGCTCCAGACCCATGAGATGCTGTTCGACGCGCTGACGCAGGCGTTCCGGGTGCTGGGCGGCGTGCCCCAGCGTGGGATCTTCGATAATATGAGGACCGCTGTCGACAAGATCGGGACCGGGAAGGCTCGGCAGGTCAACGCAAGGTTTGCCGCCATGGCCAGCCACTATCTGTTCGAGACGGATTTCTGCAATCCGGCTTCAGGCTGGGAGAAGGGTCAGGTCGAGAAGAACGTCCAGGACGCTCGGCGCCGGTTGTGGCAACCGATGCCAAGTTTTCCGGGCCTGGCTGAGCTGAACGCCTGGCTGGAAGAGCAATGCATCGCCCAATGGAGCGATATCCAGCATGGCGTCATGCCCGGCACCGTGGCCGATGTGCATGCCGAGGAAGTTTCCTGTCTGATGCCGCTGGGCCGGCC